>JAXEWB010000049.1:0-135944 GCA_034114085.1 Sphaerochaetaceae bacterium
CGGGGCCAGCATACGGCAAGGGCCGCACCAGGTCGCCCAAAAGTCCACCAGTACCGGCAGCTTGCTATCGACTACTTCCTGCTTGAAGCTTTCTTTCGTTACGTGTTTGATCATAATTCGTTCCCCCATTTATATTCTGTATTGGTTTTTCCACATGTTCACCGTCTGCATCCGCAGCGCTCGTCTAGAATATACATAAAAATTTCATCAACGTTTGTGATTTTGTCACAGTCGGTTCTCCAAAAAGTTAGTACTATCTAACTATCAGCCGGAAGGTATGGGCCGTATGGTTTGGAATCCTTCGGGTGGAGATGGAATTTGCAAGGCGGATCGCGCGGGACGCAAGGGATATCAATCCCCTTCCTGCGGATCGCCAGCGAAAGGAGATAGTATTATGGAAGATGTACAGTATCGCATGCCGTTGATTGGCGACGACGCTCCCGCTTTTACCGCGGTCACTACCCAGGGCGTCATCAATTTCCCCGCCGACTATGAGGGAAAATGGGTCATCCTGTTTTCACATCCCGCGGATTTCACCCCTGTCTGTACCACAGAATTCATGACGTTCGCGTCGATGATCGATCAATTCAAGGCGCTGAATACGGAGTTGATCGGTCTGTCCGTCGATTCCCTGTATGCGCATATCGCTTGGTTGCGGAAAATCCAGGAACTTGAATGGAAGGGGATGAAGAACGTCAACGTGACCTTCCCGTTGATCGAGGACATCAAGATGGATGTCGCCAGAAAATTCGGGATGATCCAGCCCAACGCTTCCGGAACACAGGCCGTTCGCGCAGTATTCGTAATCGATCCGAAGGGCAAGGTGAGGACGATCCTCTACTATCCGTTGTCAACGGGACGGAACTTCGACGAGATCAAGCGTATCATCCTTGCGTTGCAGAAAGCCGACAAGGACGGCGTGGCGACCCCCGCCGACTGGAGGCCGGGTCAGGATGTCATTGTCCCTACCGCCGGGAGCTGCGGCACTGCGAAGGAACGGATGGAAAGCCAGGACGACGACACCTACTGCCTCGATTGGTTCATGTGCTTCAAGCGAGAGAAGAAGTAGGTTGAAAGCTTTCTTCTGTGGATCGATCTACGCCCCGGCCCTGGTGACTGGGGCGTAGTTTTGTTTGTGGAGAACGTTAATGTGACTGAAGAGGCCTCCTGTCACGTTCAAATGCTGTTGTCTTGATGATCGGGATTCTTAGCGGGGGATGAATTTCAGCGTCGGATAGAAAATCGTCATGATCCGGTCGGGAAACAGCGTGTCGATGAAGGTTCCGAACGCAGAAGTCCCTGCGTACCCTGAATCCCGCATTTCCCATCGGCAGACCGCCACGACCGAGATGATCGCCGCGGTAAGAAAAAGGCAGGCGCCGAAACCGGCGAGCCGGTGCATCGTCCGCGGTTCTATGGAATCAATGAACCGCAACAGGCGCGGCAATGCCAGCAATATCCAGAACAGGCCCAGAACACCCCAGATGAGCGCCATGGACAGGCTGGTACGACCGCCAAGGTTGAGCGGTTGCTGGCTGTATTCCCATGAATTGGACTTGAAGAGGAAGGACTGAATCACGCTGGCGAGGAATTCAAAAGAAGAGCCTATCACCGCCGCGCCGAAAAAGACCGCCACATGCCTGAACCTGAATTTATACAAGGGTCTGAGGCATACCGTCATAAGTAGCGCCCCTACAGCGTATATCGGATGTATCGGGACGAGAATCAGCCCCGATCTCCATTGAAGGTTTGAACTCAGAAGCAATACCCAGATCGTTTCCAATATGGTACCTGTGATACCTCCCAAAAGGAAAACCATCATGAATTGTGTGGCGGTTATATGATATATATTACCATTGATATACCGAGTTCGGACTGTTTCAAATGTTTCCTGTGTAATAGTATTTTCTGTCTCCATGTAATCCCCACTTCTATGGATTTGTTTCTTCTCATAACCTACACATTGAAAACCAGCTTGGCAAGAGGAATCCATGGAGATGATTTCCCATAGTCTCCCGTTGCAAGGACCTCTAGGCTCAATGTGGTGGCGGTGGCTTGCAACTCGCCGGCTTTTTGATGAAGATAAGCAAAGACGATAATCAGGGAGGTCCCGTCATGATAGATTTGCATTGCGATACAGTCTACGCTTTGTGGAAAGTCCGTAGCGGGGAGTCGCTTGTCAGCAACTCCTTGCATGTCGACGCTGAAAAGATGCGGGCGGGCGGGGTCTGCGCACAATGTTTCGCGTTGTTTGTCCCGATGCATGGCCATGTCCCCCCGTCCCATGCCGGTACAACCCCTTGGCAGATACTCCAAGAGCTGTATCAGCGGTTTCTGTCGGAGATACGAAACTCTGGCGGATGTCTGCGGCAGGCTTGTTCTGCGGCTGATATTCTGGCCAATAAGTCGCACGGGGTTCTTTCCGCGATACTGACTACGGAGGAGGGGGGCTCCATCGAGGGGGATCTCGACCGTTTGACGGTGCTCAGGGACATGGGCGTCAGGATTTTTTCACTGACTTGGAATTACGAAAACGAACTGGCGTTTCCCAATTCCCCTGACGCTTCGGTCATGGTCAGGGGCTTGAAGCCGCTTGGCTTTGATGCGGTCGATGAGCTGAACCGGCTGGGCGTGGTCGTCGACGTTTCCCATCTTTCCGACGGGGGCTTCTGGGATGTCGCTCAAGCAAGCCGCAAAAGCGGGATTCCTTTCGTCGCGACCCACTCCAATTCCCGCGCCATGACTGCGGAAACCAGAAACCTGACCGATGCCATGCTTTGCGAACTCGCCGATTGCGGCGGTGTCGCAGGTCTGAACCTTTGTCCGGCGTTCCTGCTTCCTGCAAATGACTCCAAGGGCGTTTTATCACAATCTCCGTTCACTGACGCTCCAGCGCCGGCGTCCACCGTCAGCCGCATTGAGGACATGGTCAGGCATGTGCTGCACATCCGTAACGTTGCAGGAAGCGAAGTCCTTGCAATAGGGACGGATTTCGACGGCATCGGCGGAACATTGGAAATTGACTCTTCCGCGACGCTTCCTTTGCTTCGCCAAGCGCTCCGCAAGGCGGGGATGCCGGAATCTGAATTGGACAGGCTATGGGAAACAAATGCGCTGCGGGTCTTCCGTGCAATGGAGGACGTTGCGCCGCGGGCCTAGCCTTTCAGGTTCGCCCTGAGCGTTTTCAGCAACAATTTGTCCTCCTCGCTTACCCTGAACGACTCGATGCATTTCTGGATTGCTTTTCGTCGGATAGGTTGCATGACGGTATCACTCCGCAACAGGGCTAGCGTCTTGTCCCTGTATTTGGCGAAGCATACCGACAGTGCCCAGCCTGCGCCCATCTGTACATAGTAGAAGTCGCTCCACACATTGCCGAGCAGCTTCAGCGTTCGGTCGATATGGGTGTCGTCGATGAAATAGTCCATCAGCATGATGATTCCGAATCTGACGGCCCAGGGATTGTCATCATCCAGATAGGGGAGTATGAAATCCCAGAACTGCTTCGGATATTTGCGTGCGGCGGTGAAGGTCGAACAGGCGCAGTCGCAGACCGCCCAGCCATCGATTTTAGGTACGAATCCGCTGATCAGTTCCAGCCGTTCTTCCACTGGCACATGCGCATAGCCGATGACGAATCCCTGCAACAGCAGCTCTTCATAGGTATCTTCCTCCGCTGATGAGAGGTATTCCCTCCAATCGCCCTTTGCGATTTCCTTGCCCAGCGCACGCAACGCAGGTGTCCGGACGCCAATCAGGGGGTGTGAGGAAGGAGCCAGCGATTCCGAGAACCGGCGGAATTCTTCCCCCGCCGCTTGTGCCTGTAGTCTGCGTAGGACTTCCTCTCGTTTCATCGTCCCTTCCCCTACAATCCCATCCGCTTGCAGAACCGGATGAAATTATCGACTGTCAGCGACATGTCGCTCTTGCACCGTTTCGCCGCCTGCTTGAATTCTACCGCCACGCGGTTCGTGCTGAAGATTCCGCACACCCCTTCTGCGTAGGCTCCCTCTATATCGTCCCCGATGTCCCCGACGATGGCGACTACCGGGACCGAAGCGGCCTTCGCCCTACGGGCTACGCCGATCACGACTTTGCCGCGCAGGCTCTGACCGTCTATCTTGCCTTCTCCCGTCAACACGAGGTCGGCGCCTATGAGCAGTTCGTCGAACCGGACAGTGTCGAGGACCGTCTCGATTCCCATTTGCAGGTGTGAACCGAAGAACGCCGCCATGCCACCCCCCATGCCGCCAGCCGCGCCTGAGCCAGGAATGTCCTGTACGTCCACGCCACAGTCTCGGGCAATGATATTCGCTAGAGCGGTCATCTGGGCGTCGAGGTTCTTGACCATGTTATCGTCCGCACCCTTCTGGGGGGCGAATACATAGGCGGCCCCGGTAACTCCGCTGAAGGGGTTGTCGATGTCGCACATCGTGACGATCTCCACGCCGCTGAACTCCTTCACCAGCCCGTTGCGGTCGATTTTCTTCACTTTGTCCAATGTGCCGCCGGTGGGGATGAAGTCCTTGCCTGACGCATCGATGAACCGAACTCCCGCCGCTGCCGCCGCACCGCATCCCGCGTCGTTGGTGGCGCTGCCTCCCAACCCCACGACAAGCTTGGTGCAGCCATGACGAACGGCGTGGAGCATCAGTTGGCCCACTCCATAGGTCGTAGTCCTGTCAGGATGCTTGTCGTCGCCGACCAACGGCAGCCCGGCGCAGGCGGCCATCTCGATAATGGCCGTATTTCCACCCACTACGCCGTAGAACGCCTCCATGTCCTCCATGTAGGGGCCTTTTACGATGACTGTCCGTTTTTCCCCTCCCATGGCCAGCAAGAAGGAAGCGACGCTTCCTTCGCCTCCGTCCGCAACCGGGATGGCTACGATTTCAGCTTCGGGATAGTGCCTGCGGATACCATCCTCCATGATGGAGCATATCTCCTGGGAACTCATCGTCCCCTTGAATGAATCAGGGATAAGAAGGACTTTTTTCATGTCACGAATCTCCTTTTGTTCTATTGCGCCGAGGCTTGCGACAGGCTTGAGGCGTGGCTGTTCTCATATGCCGTCTTCCTCTGTCTCCGATTGCGAACGCCACTGCACGACAGTGTTATCGTACACTATGATCGTCGTTTGTGAGAAGTAATATACGCTGGCTTTTAGATTGGCTTCTGGAATAGAAAAATGGCCGCCGTTGAGCAATGGCCTCTGGCGGCCCGTTCTGCGATCCTGATACGGCTCGTCAAATGAGGAACAGCGAAAGCAGCCAGATGAACACGATGCCGACAAGCCCCATGAGCAACGTGACCATCGTCTGAGTCTTGTATCCGTCCTCAGCCTTCAGGTTGCCGAAATTGGTGACGACCCAGAAATAGCTGTCATTCGCATGGGATACGGTCATCGCTCCCGCGCCAATCGCCATGACGGTCAATACTCCTGCCATGGGGGAGGTGAGTCCGAGCGCAGTCATCATGGAGCCGGATTCAGCGATGCCGCCCATGATGCCAGCAGTCGTCGTTATAGCGACCGTGGATGAGCCTTGCGCGGATTTGAGGATCGCGGCAATCAGGAACGGGAAGAATATTCCTACCGTAGCCAAGCCCGCCGCATGTTCCTGCATGTACCCGACGAACCCCGCGTTCGCGATTACCTTGCCCAAGACTCCTCCCGCTGCGGTCACGAACAGGATTGGCCCAACAACCTTGAGCGTTTCGTTCGTCATGGAATTGAAGTCTCCCAACTTATGTGTCGTGCACAAGAGAATAATCCCGAAGACCAGCCCGATAGTCAGCGCGATGATCGGCGTTCCTGTAAAGGCCAGGAAGGATCCAATGACACCTCCCCATCCAAGAACGGAGGAAATCGAACCGAAGGCCATCGCGATGATCGGCATGATGATCGGCGCCAGCGACATGAAGCCGTTCGGTAGTTTGCCAAAACTCTTCAGCAATTCGTCATAGCCCGGCCCTCCGGCGATTTCCGAGAGGTCTTCGCTTGACTTTACTTTCTTGCCGATATAGTTGGCGAAAAAGAACGCCACGATCAGGCAGGGGATGGATACCACCACGCCCATTCCGATGACCAGCAGCAGATGTTCTGCCACTCCGAGCGTTCCCGCCGCCGCAATCGGGCCGGGTGTGGGAGGGATGAATACATGCGAGGTATACAGGCCCGCCGACAGCGCTACCGTCATCGCCACGCTGGAATACCTCGTCTTCTGTTGCAACGCTTTTCTGATTGGGTCGAGGATGACGAACCCACTGTCGCAGAATACAGGAATCGACACCACCCAGCCCATGATTTCCATGGCTAGCTCCGGGTGTTTCTTTCCCACGAGCCTGACGACCATTTCAGCTAGTTTCAGCGCCGCACCGGTCTTTTCGAGGATTGTGCCGATCAAAGCTCCCAATATGATGACGATACCGATGCTTGAGAATGTCCCGCTGAAACCGGAGCCTATCGTTCCCGGTATGTCTTTCAGCGGAATTCCGACAATAACCGCCAGTATGAGCGATATCCCCATGATGGCGAGAAATGGATGCACCTTCCATTTTGAGATTGCGATGATCATGATCGCGATGGCGATCACGAAGGTGATGATTAATCCTACACCAGACATTCTTTCTCCTCCCTGCTCGGACAAAGACTGTCGGACTTCGTCTTTCTCACAAGGCCGTGCCGTAGCACTGTCCTTGTTCGGCATCCTTGTCCGGCGGTCTTTCTCCTTCGCACGTTTCAGCTCGGATAAACTCTACTATGTTGCGTCCCGCTCATGTAGCCGTACTTATCGTACTGTCTGCATTCACCGTCCTTGCCCAGTAGAGTTTCTCCTTCGCACGTTTCTTTTCGGATAGACTATGCCATGCCGCGTCCCGCTAATGTAGCCATGCATACCCGTACTAAATACACTCGCTATTTTAATCTACCATGCTATATCCTTCAAGTTCTTTTTAGAAGGCCTGCGGTTTGTTTTAAAACTTTCAGAAGTAAGGCTTTTTGTTTTTAAACGACGTTCTTTTCACATCTCCGGCAGATTGATATGTAGAAAACAGCAATCTTGAATCAGGCCTGTCAACGGGGAACTGGGTGTCAACGTTAGATGGCGTTGACATGAAAGGACGTAATCCCGACATACAGGACGTAGACGACAGGTAGCTCCGACATAAAGGACGTAATCCCCACATACAGGACGTAGACGACAGGTAGCTCCGACATAAAGGACGTAATCGATAGATAAAGGACGTAGCAACAACATGCAGGACGTAATCCCCACATACAGGACGTAGACGACAGATAACTCCGACATATAGGGTATAATCGAGGATACGATTGTACTTTCGGTTCGATTGCGCCCGTTCACACCTGCGGCGGTGGCAGGTTATGCATCAAATATGATGCTTTTGACCTAGTTTCAATAGGTTTTAGAACGGCGCTGACTGGAAAGCGGGGAAGCGGTGGATTGCACTCAGAAAAATACCCGCGCCAATGGGAAAATGTTGGTGTGTGCGCATGATTTCATCATCCAGATATTCATTGTTTTCATCGGTATCGTGGACTTTTGAAACAAACCCGTCGGAATACAACAATGCCCGGCCCATCATCAATCACCAGCTGGGGCAATGGCGAACTCGTATCGTATGTACAGGATAATCCGGCTTGTTATTTTTTCCAGAAGGATTTCGTCAGCAACGCATAGACGGTGAACAACTCAAGCCTGCCTGCAAGCATGGCGAAAGACAACAGCCATTTTGCCCATGCGGGGAAGAACCCAAAATTTCCGGTCGGTCCCACAGCGCCGAAACCGATACCGACATTACCCAGGCATAGGAATGCCGCTGAAAGCGACGTTGCGAAATCCGTACCGGAAAGCGACAGCAACACCGAGGTGACAAGCCCTGTTGCGAAATATACGCTGATGAACGCAGCTATGGATAGGACTGTATCATTCCTGATTGTATCTCGACCGACCCGTATGGGGAATACTCCGTTAGGATGTATTTTCTGCTTGATATGAGCTTTCGCCAGCTTGAACATGGTGGTGACCCTAATGACCTTGATGCCACCGCCGGCAGAACCGGCGCATCCTCCGACGAAGAATAGCAGGAACAACAACATCTGTACGAAGGACGGCCAAAGCAGATAGTCCGCGGTGGCGAAACCCGTCGTAGTCAGGATCGATGCGGTCTGGAACGCCGAATATCTGAATGATGTCCCAAAACCACCGTATGTGCCATTTAAAAACAGACAAACGGCGCCTGCAAGCGTACAGGTCCCCCAGATTCCCAGATATGCCCGAAGCTCTCCGTCTTTCCATACCTGTCTGATCCTACGGGTGCAGAGTTTATAATACAGAGCGAAGTTCACCCCTGAGATCAACATGAAGATAGTAACTACGACATCGACATACGCATTAGCGAAAGTCCCTATGCTGGCGTTTTTGACGCAGAAGCCTGCGGCGGCCATCGTCGAGAACGTCACTGTAACGGCATCGTACAGGGAAAGGCCTCCGCAAAGAAGCAATATTGCTTCAAGGAACGAGAATGCAAGATATATCAGCCAGAGGATCATCGCCGTGTTGCGGATTTTGGGAGTCAGCTTATCCTTCGTGGGGCCGACGGATTCTGCGCCGACGAGCTTGGTGCCACCTGGCCCGAGCGCAGGAAGAAGCGCGACGAACAGAACGACGATTCCCATTCCCCCCAGCCAGTTTGTCGCGGACCGCCAGAACAAAATGCTGGATGGCCGGCTTTCAATTTCAGACAGGACGGTTGCTCCTGTCGTGGTAAAACCACTCATGATTTCAAAATACGCTCCAGAATACGTATCGTAGGCTCCTGACATCCACAACGGCAGAGCTCCGAACGCAGTCGCGATGACCCATGCCAACGTGACGAACAGGTACCCGTCCTTCGCCCCCAGCTTCGTGTTCTTATGCTTGTGGACATAGGCGAGCGTCACCAGGGAAATCAGCCAAACCAGCATGATCGTAAACAGAAATGCGGCGAAGGCGTCAGTCTCCCGCTGTGCGCCCGCTATTCCCATGGGAATCATCATCAGTACCGTGACAAACAGCTGGATGTATGCCAATAACCGAAGGTCTTGCTTCCAGTTCATCATCACATCCTAGTTGAACATCGCCTGCACGAAGTCGATGGATTCCCTGTTTACGGTAACAAGGACTATATCACCCACGTTCAGGCGGTAGTTGCCGTTGGGGATGATGTTTTTGCCCTCTGGATCGGTGATGCCCGCGATGATCGCCCGGTTGCGCATGTTAACCTCGCTCAGTTTCTTGCCACGGATTTTTGAGGTCTCCAAAATTTTGAACTCGTAGACCTCCAGCCTGCCGTCGAACAGTGAATGGATGCTGGATACATTCTTGCCCCGCAGGTACCGTAGCAGGGAGTCGACGGTGGCTTCCGTTGTGGATATCACTGAATCGATATCCAAGTGACTCGCCAGCCGGATGTAGTTGTTGTTGTATTTGATCAACGCCATGGAGCGGGCGATGCCGGAACGTTTCGCATAGCTCGCCGTGATGATATTCAGTTCATCGTTGTCCGTCAGGGAGATGAGCAGGTCGTAGTCTATGAGGTGTTCCTCTTCTAGGATGCTTTCATCGGTGATGTCCGCCTTGATGACGAGAATTTCAGGATACATAGTGGCGAACTGCGTGCAGACTTCCGGCTTCTGATCCACCAACACGATATCCTCCCGCGCCCCGCTACTGAAGAAACCCAGCAGAAAATGCGTGATTTTGCTTCCGCCGACGAGGACGATCTTTTTTGGCTTGTTCCGCCGCTTCCCAATCGCCTGGAGAACCTTGGCGACGTCGGTGTCGTCCGCGACCAGCGACAGGGTGTCTCCAGGCTGAATCATTGTATGCCCGGATGGAACGATGGCTCCATCGGCCCTGTTGATGGCGGCTATGACGAAGTTGGCCTTGATTGCGTTCCTGACCGACATGACATTCGTGTTTGCGAATTTTGAATTGTTGGTAACGAATATGTTGTAAAGGATAAGCCCTGTATTTTGGAATGTGATGACATCGCTATAGATGCCCCGTTCCACGATATTATAGATTGACTGAGCGGCCTCCGCCTCTGGGTTCACGATATAGTTGATACCGAGCAACGATTTGCTGAGACCGTTCGTCCCCGTATAACTGAGGTTGCGAATCGCGGCGACGGTATTCTCAACATGAAACTCGCTCGAAACGATGCCGCAGGAGACCAAATTGATCTCATCGCTGTCCGTAACGGCTATGAATGCGTCCGCCGTGTCGCACCCGGCCTCCCTGAGTACGTCAAGATTCGTTCCGCTACCCGTAACCGCCATGCAGTCCAGGCGCGACACCGCGGCGTTTGTCCGTTCAAGATCACTGTCTATGATGACGACGTCACGTTGCTCCTCTATCAGATGCCTCGCAAGCCGGAATCCGCGACGCCCCGCTCCCAGAATCACTACTTTCATGCCTACCCCTGATTTTGTGGAACCCTTTCGCCTTCAGAACCGGCTCCGCAATGTGGCTGCTTTTCCGGTTCATCAGGACCAATACCTTCATTATGACATTGTTACGATTAATTGCAAAGGCTTCTGCCTATCGGATTTCTGACGAATTCCCTTCGGTCGCCTGCTATGGTTTCCTGTATTTCTCCATGGGTGCGATAAATGGCCATTCCGCTAATATTTGGCGTTTTTAGTTCTGTTTTTTCAGATATTCCTAAAGTGCGAACACTCCCAGCGACTGAAGTACCGAACTTACCAGAATCGCAGCGATGCACACCGGCGCCAGGTACTTGATGCAGACGACGAACATTTTCTCCCCCTTGAACGGCGAGGATATCTTTACTTCATCAATAATGGTCTTGACTCCAATGACCTTCGCAACAAAGAAACAGGTACCCAGCGCGGCGATCGGCATGAGTATGGAGTTTGTGATGAAATCGAAGAAGTCTAGGATCGTCATATTCAGTGGCGTGATTCCTGACCAGAGGCCAAATCCCAGCGAAGACGGAATGCCCAGCAGGATAGTCACCACCGCGGTGACGGCACAGCTTTTCTCACGGCCCCAGGACGTCTTGTCGTTTACGATCGACACAACGGCCTCCATCAACGAAATGGAAGATGTGAGCGCTGCGAACAGCACAAGCAGGAAGAACGCGATGCCCACGGCGGTTCCGATTCCCATGCTGGCGAACACTTTCGGCAATGTGATGAACATCAGCGACGGTCCCGCCTGAAGGGCCGACTGGTCTCCGCCGGAGTAGGCGAACACCGCGGGAATGATCATCAATCCGGCGACGACTGCGATTCCCGTATCGAAAAGCTCGACCTGTCTGACGGATGAATCAAGAGCGATATCCTTTCGCATGTAGGAACCATAGGTGATCAGTATCCCCATAGACAGCGACAATGAGTAGAACATCTGTCCCATCGCCGCAAGCAAGGTGTTCGGGGAGAACTTGGAGAAATCCGGCAGCAGGTAATATTTCACCCCCTCCCATGCTCCCGGACGTGTCACCGAATATGCCGCGATGCCGATAGAAAGTACGACAAGCAGTGGCATGAGTATCTTGCTGACCTTTTCGATTCCTTTTTCAACACCGCACATGATGACAATGTATGTTGCGCCGAAGAATACGAGGAACCAGAGGACGGGAGATGCCGGTTGGCTGATATAAGCGGTGAAATAGTCTCCCGCTGCGGTCTGTGCGCCACGACCCAAAAGGAATTCGACGAAGTATTTCGTTACCCATCCGCCAATAACGGAATAATAGGGCAGGATTAGCACCGGTACGATGGAATGTAGCCAGCCGATGCCCCTCCATTTATGGGAAAGTGCGTCGAAGGCTTCAATAGCGCTTTTCCCCGTCTTTCGGCCGAGGGCCGTTTCGGTGAGCACTAGGGCGAAACCGAAGGAAATGACCAGCAAGATATATACCAGCAAGAATATGCCCCCGCCATATTTCGCCGCGAGGTATGGGAACCTCCAGATGTTTCCGAGACCTACCGCGGAGCCCGCGGTAGCAAGAACAAAACCAATTCTCCCCGTAAAGTTGCTACGTGGATGTGTACTATGGGAGGCTGCCATGTGAATTCTCCAAATGCTGTGTTTAATATCCTGGGCGAGGACGACAGTGGTACATTGTATGTGTTTTCCGTTAATCCTGCAACTCTTGTTTTATTTTTATTCCTTAGGAGAGAATCCAGTGGTATACCTACTTTTGATTATATTGATAATTGCTTGTATTGTATTATGTTGCTATTGCCGTTGCATTTTGTTTCATTTTTTTAATTTTTATGGTTGACAATATTTGATATCTCTATTACTCTTGTTGAGCAATTCGACGCAGGGTAGAGCAGTTGGCAGCTCGTCGGGCTCATAACCCGGAGGTCGTAGGTCCGAGTCCTACCCCTGCTAAAAAAACTGGCATGATGAATGGATCATTGAGAATGCAAAGGCATTCCAGTGAGACGGCGGTTCCCTTATCATCCAATTGTTTGTTGGCAACTCGTTGTGGTGGCAATGGCTACAGGGCGGGTTGCCTTTTTTTTGTCTTTTCTCAAATGTGCCGTTGCCAAGCAGTTTCGATTCGCTTCGTGACAGCCCCTTCCGATTATGCATTTTTGTCAGCGAATCACCTGTAAAATCACCTTTATGTTTTGAAGGCGGTTAGGGAAAGACGGTATCTTTGCTCAGGATGCTTCAGCGCGTTCTGACGGTCGCGGGTATAGATTATGCGTCCCGGAACATCTGGCTTTCCTATTGGCGGATACATTGGCTTGGAAAGTAAGATAGCCAAAAGCAAAGGCGCTTATTATGACGTCCTGAAAGCCTCGGGCCAAAATTGGACTAAAGATAGCGATGACCCAATCCTCTTCATCGAATATTTTCTTGGAACCATCCTCTCTATTTACAAGAACCTTGGAGAACGGCTGTCAATTGTCTCGGACAACAAGACTTCTATTGAACAAGTTCGTGCTGCTATTCGTGGGATTGTCGGGAAATTCACCAAACGGCAGATTATGGAACTTGTCCCTGATGTCGGCAAATCTTCCGTTGAAAGCGCGTTGAAGACTCTGGTTGATGAAGGCTTCATTCTCTGGTTGCAGGGCGGTCAACTTTTTATGCCTGATCTGATAATGATTTTTTCGTACATGCAACAGACTTGTCGTTCAAAATTGATTGTGGTTTGGGCGATTACTTTTGCTAAAAAAACCGTATTATATCGAACGCATCAGTTGTCCGTAAAAACCTGGCATGATGAGTGGGGCATGGAGTAAAGTTTTTCTTTTTTTGTTGACAACTGAAAAAATGACCTTATAATTTTATTAGTGAAATTTAATTTTGATTAGTAAAATTAAAATAATAGGAAATGCAAATGAGGGATCTATTTTCGCTGGAAGGAAAGAACGCATTGCTTTTTGGTGGTGGAGGGGACATATCCATAGCCGTAGCGAAAGGCATTGGAGGGTATGGCGCTCATATCACTCTGTTTGACAATTCCATGGAACACCTGCGCAAAGCGAAAGAAGAACTGAATGAAGCAGGCATCGACATGTATGCCCCACTGATCCTTATTGGAAGGATTATATCAGTATAAAGTTCACTGAGTTCTTCAGGGATTATCCCGAAGTGTGCGGCGTGATCACCAGTGTTTCGACGAGTGAGAGCAAGATATCTATCAAGAACAACCGTTGCCACTGTGCTAGGTGTAGGGACACTACCAGCGAGGATTGGTATAGGGATATCCTGAACGCAATGCATGAGGTCCTGTCTTCGTTCGGCAAGGAGTTCATCGTAAGGGACTTCGTGTTCGACGCATCATCGCAGAAAGAGATAGCGACTGTCATGAGGGAGCTTCCTGAGGATGTGATTATCTCTCTGAAGAATACTCCGCATGATTATTATCCGACGTTCCCCGTCAACCTGAGAATCGGGCATGTGGGCGAACACCGGCAGTGGATCGAGTTTGACACCATGGGTCAGTATTACGGCATGGGAGTTGGTGTGGCCGACCTGATGGAAGATTATCGCAGAAGGCTCAAGGATGCCGGATCCAAAGGCGTTGAGGGCGTTATTTTCCGTACTGACTGGGAAAGCCTTGACGGCCATTCCTCGTTTGTGACTCCCAATAAGATCAACATCTATTCTGGGGCCATGCTCTCGTTGAATACCGATGAGCCATCGGATTCCATCTACAGATGTTTTGCTGAGAAAGAAGGCTGGTCTTCTTCGGATGTTGAGCAGGCGGCTTCGTGGCTGAGATCGGTGCTTGAGAAGACTTGGAGCGTCACATCGAAGACCGTATTCGCAGATGGCTGTGTCTTTTCCGATTCCAGTACCATGCCAATAAGCATGGAACATGCGATATGGCTTGCCGAGGAAAAGAACTCCCTTAAGGACTGGGACAAGTCCAAGGAGTACAGTCTGTCTCCGAAGAAGGATTCTCTGATGAACGTCATTCGTGAGAAGGATGAGGCGGTTTATGAACTTGAAGATATCATTGGGATAAGCGATGATCCGCCTCGGTGCATCGACCATAAGAAGGGTGTGTGGTTGAAGGAGTGGATGCGTATCAACAGGTTGTATCTGAAAGAGTTCTCCCTCTGTACCAAGGCTGTACTCACCGCACGCTATCTGGTGGAGAACAAGGAAGAGGAACCAGGTTTTGAAGCTCTATGCAGAAAACAATATGCAGGATATCTGGAGGAGCTGGGAACTTTGGAAAATGAGCTTCGTTCGTTCTGGACGGATACGGACCATGCTGAGCATGTGATATATACTCTGCTGGATCCTGATCGTGTCAGTTGCCTAAGGTACAACTTGTCCACGTTGAACGTATGACCAAGACTTGGGAGTGCTGTAGGAAACCTTTCAAATGGAGATCCTGCGGTACTCTGTCAGGTCTGTCTGTTTCCCATATAGCCAAGATCTTGGGAAGCCTTGAGAGAGATATCCTTCATGAATCTGATAGCGGGTTCGATTTCGGGGAACCTTTGGATAGGGCATGATATGCTAAGCGATGCTACGATTCTGTTTGTATAGTCCCGTACAGGGACTGCCAGACACTTCGCGCCGAGCTCACATTCCTCATCGTCCCAGGCATATCCCTGTTCCCTTATGGTATTGAGTGTTTCTTTTAGATCTTTGAGTGTACAGATAGTCTTATTTGTATATCGTGTCAGACCTTTCTTCACCACAAGCTCTTCAAGCATCTCATCGGAGTATTCTGTCAGAAGGATCTTGCCTGTTCCTGTGCAGTGCATGGGTGCTACTTTCCCGATTCTGGAAAGAGTACTCAGCATTCTGTTGGGGCCTTCATGTGTGGCGACATATACCACCTGCATATTGTCTTCCACACAGAGTGAAGCTGACTCTTGAAAGTGGTTTGAGATTTTTTCGACATAGCTCTGCATGTTCCCGGTGATTTGATAGTTCTGCCTGCAAAGATGTCCAAGGCCTGCGAGCTTAAGCGTCAGCGTATACGTCTGGGAATCTTCATTTCTCTTCACGTATCCGCATTCGATGAACGCATTGAGAAAACGGTAGACTGTACTGGATGTCAGCCCTGTGTCTTTTGCGATATCCAAAAGCCGGGCAGGCTTTCTGTAAGACGTCATGTTTTCCAGTATGGTCATAGCTCTGCTGAATGATAGATTCTGTTTTTTGCTTTTCGCTTCGTTATCGTTCATCTTTCCCACTTCACCATTGTTGGTCAAATATTGCTAATTATACTTAGCATAACAGTTTTAGGGCATTTTTCAAGTATCTTCTTCTGAATTGTAACAGCGATTCATCATTTTGAAAATAAAAATAAAATTTTGTTTATCAAAATTAAATTCTATGTAATAATATAATTAAGACTTGAAAAATCGAGGTATGCAATGAATGTCAGTTTGATTGAACCCCTTGGCGTTTCTCGTGAATTGATTGCGGAATTGTCAGGCCCTATCATCGAGCAAGGTCATAATTTCATTTATTACAATGATAAAACCACGGATATCGATGAACTTAAAAGAAGATCCGCGGAACAGGATATCGTCATGATCGCCAACAACAAGTATCCAAACGAAGTCGTGGCCGGTGCTGACAGGCTTAAGATGCTTGCGGTTGCCTTCACCGGTATCGACCATGTCGGGCTTGAAGAATGTAGGAACAGGAATGTCATGGTGTGCAACTGCGCCGGATATTCGAATGTCTGTGTCGCGGAGCAGGTAGTCGGCATGGCGATCAGCCTTTACAGAAAATTCCTCTCGTGTGACGGTGCTGTCAGGGCCGGTGGCACAAGCCAGGGGCTGGTAGGTCAGGAGATTTCAGGCAAGAAAGTCGGTATCATCGGCTGCGGACAGATCGGGGCTATGACGGCACGCCTTTTCCTTGCGTTCGGGGCTGAAGTCGTAGCCTATGCACGGCATGAAAGAGATGAGGTAAAGGCTCTCGGCGTGAAGTATACCTCTTTGGAAGAGCTGCTGAAGGCCTGTGATATCATATCGTTGCATACCCCCAACAACAGTTCCACAAAAGGAATGATCGGAAAGCATGAGTTTGAGCTCATGAAGCCGAATGCCATCTTCATCAATTGTGCCCGTGGACCTATAGTAGATAATAAAGCTCTTGCGAATGCCCTGAATGAAGGACGGATTGCAGGTGCGGCGGTAGATGTGTTCGATATGGAACCTCCTGTTCCTCAGGATTATCCATTACTGAACTGCAAGAATATCCTCCTGACTCCGCATGTCGCGTTCCTTACGGAAGAAGCGATGGTTAGGAGAGCTAGAATCGAGTTCGACAATGTGTACTCATTCCTTGCGGGCAATCCTCAGAATGTGTGCAACATTCAGTAAATATTGTTGATATTCCCCTTTTTGAGACTCCTTTGCGCAGTATGGCGGCCGTGTTTCCTTTTCCAACGGAAACGCCGGTGGCGACCTCGTTTCATCGGCGTTTGCCCTGACCTCGCACTTGGCTCAATTGGGTCTGCAATTCACCTTGTAGTTTGTTGCGCCACATCCCGTGTGTTTACCTTATGGCCGGCCGATACCCTTCGACGGATTCAATCCAGGAAAGAAGCTCATCTCTGAGCTGTTCCTTGATTTCCGCATAGGCGGAATCCTCCACGAGATTGTCCAGCTCATACGGATCAACGGTGAGGTCGTAGAGAAAATCATCCACATACACATCGCTGTCTTTGTACAGGCCGCCGTTTTTATCCGGGGCGCATACGGCGTACTTGTATTTTTCCGTTCTGATGACCCGGCCGACCCTGCTTTCCGATATCTGGGCGAATACTTCATTCTTTCTGTCTGCATGACCATCGGCTACAAGGGCCAGGTCTTCCCCTACGTATGTTTCTGGAACCGTGACGCTCGCGGCGGATAAAATCGTCCTTGGGATACTTGCCGTACTGACAAGTTGTTCCACTATCTTTCCCCCAAGGAACGCGCCGCCCCTGATGATAAGGGGAACCCGCAACGCTGAATCGTGGCAGGTTCGTTTATAGTCGTCGAACCCATTGAAATGGCGGTCCTTGTTCCTTGTCCTGAAATGGGACCCATGATCGCTTGTGAAAATAATTATGGTATCCTCATACAGGCCTTTCTCTGTGAGTTTGTCGATGATTCGTCCCAGATTGACGTCAATCGCATTGCAGCCGCCCAGATAATCGGGGAATTCCTCTTTCCAATCTCCGTCTTCAAACGCCGCCAGGTCTCCTGGAACCTTGTAGTTCGCGAACCGCTGTGCCGAACCCTTTGGCCCCTGATAGTGGTTCGCATCATTCTGGTGATGCGGTTCTATATGGCTTACGGTCAGAAAGAATGGCTCTTCTTTGCGATAGTTGTCCAAGAACTCCAAGGCGAAATCTGTTATACAATCTGTTCTATAACCCTCGAAGTCTATTTTGTTGTTGTTCTCATCAAAAATGTACCCTCCGTATCCATGGCTGGTCAGCTCCAGACAGTCCGCGGCTCTCCAGAACCCGGTATATCCCCCTCTGTACTCCATGGGGACGGCCACGGTCTGGTGATTGATTTTCCCCGGCTTCTCTAGTTCGCCCTCGGTCGCGAGATGCCATTTCCCCACATAGGCGGTTTCGTATCCGTTTCGTTCTAGGATTTTCGCGACGGTGTCCGTTTCCAGCGGAAGCATCTTGTTGTTGATGTAGCAGCCTGTCGTGGTCGGGTAGAGCCCGGACTGGAAGACGGATCGACAAGGCCCGCATACGGGTTGTGGAGTGAACGCCAAGTCGAAACGGACCCCTTCCTTGGCAAGTCGGTCGGCGATCGGGGATATGGGGAGTTCCTGTCCGTAGCAACCCAAGGTATCGGCACGCTGCTGGTCGGAGAAATAGAAGACGATATTTGGTTTTTTCATGAGTACCTCTGTTCTGTCGCTATGCGTTGCATATCTGATTCGGAAATTTGCTTCCTGTTTCAAGCATGGTCATGAGTAGTTTCTCCCTATACTGAGAAACAATTTTTTCATTTCCTGCGATGTTGGCCGTATTAAGGAGTTCCTCCGGGTCGTTCCGCCGATCCGTCAATTCGCAATCGCCATTCTGATATTGGATGAACTTGTATTTTGAATCGATGATGCCCATTGAATAGATATCGTTTTTGAAATACCCATTTCTGTATTCCACAAGGCATTTGGTTCTTGCCCCGGTAAGCCCGTTTGAATCGACGAGGGGAACGCCGTCCAAGTATCGCGGAGTTTCGATGCCCGCGAGTTCACAAAGGGTGGGGAAGATATCGACGGTCGAGGCCAATTCCGAGGTCTTTTCTGTTTTCCGACCAGGAATCCGGACTATGAGGGGGACATTGAGCAAACCATCATAAAAGAACGGTCCCTTCAGCCACAATCCGTGATCTCCCATCAGCTCCCCATGGTCGGACGTGAACAGGATGATTGTATCTTCGAGGAGTCTGGCCTCCTGCAGCGCGGATAGAATCTTGCCGACTCCTTGGTCTATCAAATTAACCATCGCATATGTATTTCTGATCCGTTCGTCCCGCTCTTTGGAGGAAATGGAGCCCGAAGCCTTTCCCCTTGCATTGGAGGATTCCCCGCCCAGCAAGCTTGACGCGGTCGGAGTCCCTGTCTTCATGAAATCGCCCAGCATCTTGATGGTTTCATCAAGACGCCGTCTCTCTTCTTCCGTCATTCCTTCGATTTCTTTGATGACACCAGCACGATGCCACGCCCCCATTTTGTGCTGGTAATAGTGTATTGGTCTGGTTGCCAGGGTATCATCCTCGGCGACGGGTGTTTTCACCACCGCGTCCACATACCGCATGGCGGTCTCGTATGGAGGGTTGAACGGGTGGTGGGGGTCCGGAAAGCTGGCGACGAGAAAGAAAGGTTTTCCATCCACGGTATTGTTTTTGATATACTGTGCGCAACGTTCCCCAATGAACGTTGAATCATGGAGTTTTTCCGGCATAGTGGTGACTGGACAGCTTTCAAACGGAGGAATGCTCTTCGCTTTCGCCATGTCGTCAGTGCCACCATTCGCATGGAACCACTTTCCGTAATGGGCTATCGGTTTCGTGGCGTGGCCTATCGTGAATTCGACATGCTCAAATCCCCAGTAGGGTCCTGTCCAATCCACATCGTCCCCCTTCCGTTCCCATGCCCTATGGTCTTCCCGGCTTCCCTCGGGACTATGCTCAAAACAGTCGGTAGGTTCAAAATGAAGCTTCCCAATACTGCATGTCTCATACCCCGCTTGCTTGAAGGCGTCGGCACAATGGTCGGCAGTTCCTGAGTTGGCATGAGTCCGTTCGTCCACATCCCGTGATTGTGGGGGTACATGCCGGTAAACATGGACATCCGGTTGGGCATGCAGATCGGGTTGTTCACAAAGCATTGGTCGAAGGTCAACCCTTCCGCGGCGATGGAATCTATGTTCGGGGTATTGACGTATGCATTTCCGTAACATCCCAAGAAATCCTTTCGTAGTTGGTCGCACATGATCACCAATACGTTCTTTTTCATGAGGCTCTCCTCTTTGTTTCAGCAATTCTGATTGCGGGTCGTATCTCTCAGTACCAGAATCGAGTCGTATAGATTGACGGTAGGGGGAAACTTTTTTCCGTCAATCATTTCCATCAGCGTCAGACACCCTTCCGACACCATCTCTTTGACTGGTATCCTGACCGTACTCAGTTTGGGATAGACCCAGCTCGCCATGGGAATGTCATCGACCCCTATGATCTGTGTCTCTTCCGGAATCGCGACGCCCAAGGTTTTCAACGCCTGGATGGCTCCCAGGGACAGCATGTCGTTATAGACGAACAATGAGTTGCGTTTCGATAGGAACAAGTCTTTTTTCGCGATAACCGTGTTGTAAGCACTTTCCATGGTAAAATCGCATTCCAGGAAAGAATCTACATGCTTTCCGTTCTCTTCGAGTCCTTTGTGAAAACCTTCGAGCCTTTTCCTTGAACTGTCGGAACGGAGGGTGATCGAGAGGAACACATTGCTGGCGGTCGGTTCTGAGTTCTTGCCGAAGAACCGTCCGGCACAAATGCCAAGGTCCTTTTCGTCGACACCGAAGAAATTGGGTATTTCATTGTGTTCGGGCGCCAGATACAGAGAAACAAAAGGATATTTGTTGTTGCATATCAACGTAAGCTCACGTTCTTCCAAGGTCGGTCTCAGACTGATGAAGCCGTCAACCTTATGGCTTTTCAGGATTCGTTCCAGAACGCCGATTTCCGAAGGCTGTCCATAGTCGTAGACCATCATCACGTCAAAATTGTTTTTTATCAGCTCCCTTTGCACAAGGTCGTATATGTAGGTGAACATGAGGTTTTTGCTCAGACTCTCAAAAAACACGGGGAACAGGATTCCTATCGTGCCGGTCTTGTGGATTTTCAGACTTCTCGCCTGGCTGTTCAATACGAATCCGGCCTTGGCCGCCTCTTCCCGCACATAGTTCTTGATATCGTCGGAAATGAGGGGGCTGTCATTCAGAGCCCGAGAGACGGTTGATTGGGAGACGCCGATTTTTTTCGCTAGTTCTTTTGATGTCATGGAACCATTTCACCTTTTTTCATAGCACTTCTTTGAACTTATATAATGAGGTGAGTTCATTTACAAGTTCCATATGGTTTTTCGCTATGTCGTCCATCTCGTCAGGATCCGATCTCAAATCATACAATTGAGGTTCCGCATCCTCAAAGAGAATCAATTTATAGTCTTTTGTGATGATGCTCTTCCAGTCCCCATGATAATAATACTTGGTCATGGAGGTACCTGTGGTGTCCAGCTTGAGTTCTGAATTGAATTCTTCTATGTACTCCTTGTCGCTTTTTATTTTTTTGTACATTTCCAGGTCTGCATATCCTTCATATCCGCCTGCATGCCGTACCGAATTGTAGAGCATCGTCATCTGGAATGTCCGGATTGGAGAAGCGTTTTCATCGCACGCAAGTCTTTTCAGGGAACACGAGTCCGTTTCGGCCGGCATTTCCAGCCCCGCGAAATCTACGATCGTCGCCGCAAGATCATGCAGCTGGACCAGTTCATCGCAGACTTTTCCGGGAGAGACTCCCGGTCCGCTGATTACGAGCGGGATATGGACGGCGCCCCTATATGGTACGCTCTTCATATACCGGTCATGGTCCCCCAGCATTTCTCCATGGTCCGAGGAGTAGATAATCACTGTGTTGTCGTATTGTCCGGTCGCTTTCAGCTCGTTGAGAATCGCGTCGATGTTTTCATCTATGTTCTCAAGCATCGCGGCGTAGTTTTGCCTGACTGCGTTAAGTGTGTCGGAATTCCCCGAATAGGTTTTTGGAATGGGGAAGTCGATGCCTTTTACCTTGTCCTTCATGGACGCAGTGACATCCCACGGGTTGTGCGGTCCTGAAAAATTGACCATGAGGAACCATGGCTTCTCCTGTCTGGCGAGTCCTTTCAATTTTTCCAACGCATTCTGGGAAACCCAATTGTCCGCATAGGCATATTCAGGAAGCGGGGTGGCTTCAACGTCATTGGCATTGAGGTAACGCCGGATGTAATCCTTCGCATGTTCTTTCAGCAGGCCGTTCTGAGAAAGGAACTGTGCGTATGGCCCGCGTGGCGCATGAAAGGAAGACCAGAGAAGATCGTACTTGCCTTCGCTGTCAATCGCGTCGGTAAATCCAAGTTCACTCAACTGGTCGATCCATCCGTCGGTTCCCCAATAGAAAATCGGCTTATGAAGATCGAATTTCCCCACGCCGCAGACTTCGTACCCCCCGTCTTTCAATATTTTGTAGAAAGTGGGTTTCTTCAACGGATAGCAGAAATCGTTGTTGTATACTTCGCATCGGTCATAGAACATGCCTGACGCCAGACAAGCCCTGGCGGGAACACACAAAGGGGAAGATGATACGTTTCGGGTAAACGTCGTCCCCCCGTCCATCAGCCGTTTCATGTTGTTCATCGAGAGAGGCAGCGAGTCCATGCCCTGTCCTCTACAGACGGATTCATTGTAAGGCATCCAATCCCCGCGATGCTGGTCGGAGAACAAAAAAAGGATATTGGGCCTGTCCTGCGTTTTTATCATACGTCTTTCCTTTGGAGCTGAAGACCCAGCCGGTCGTATTGTTCTATGGGGCTATCGCTTTTCTTCAGTTCTTCTATCAGATGTCCGATCATTTCCGTTTCAACCCCGATGTCACATACCGGCGTTTTTTGACAGGGGTCGATGTGCAGATCAAAGAGGAGGTCCCCGTATTTCATGTGCCTGTCATACCAATAGCAGGAATTGTCCGGGGCGTTCGCTGTCGTCGCCGGAATTTTCATTACCGGGACTCCTTGTGTGAACTGAAAGCATGTCGTCAGTTCCTTGTCGGTCTTTTTCAGCTCCTCGACGGAGAACGGAGTGAAGATATGCGTCGGCATCATCGTATACTCATTGAGGTTCTCATTCCTTCCCGCCCTCATATATACAAAACGACCGTCAGTGATGTTCACGTGTTTGCCGAATTCACCGAACAGAACGAAATCATGAATCCTGGCACCGGATGCCGCAACCGGCAACAGGGATTTGCCCTGCATTTCCCGCGGTATCGGTACATGATGGTAATCCAGCAATGTCGGAGCGATATCGATTGTCTGTGCCAGTTGGCCGCATGTCCTGTTTTTGTTTCCAGCCGCCGGATTCCAGAGAAAAAACGGAAGACGCGCTATTTCCTCGTACATGGGCATATAGTTCTTGGCGTAATAGCCATGCTCACCCAGCAGATACCCATGGTCGGTGTTTACCGTGAGCAGCGTATCGTCCCACATGCCGTTTGCGTCCATGTAGTCCAGGAGCTTTCCCAAGTATTCGTCGCACATCGTCAATAGCGCACAATAATGCAGTCGGTATGATTCGTCCTCCTGCTGATGAGCGACAGTATCGTACGCAGGCCAGTCCTGGGAGTCGTCCGGATTCAATCCGTACATCTCAAGAAAACGTCCCGGAACGGTAAATGGTTCATGAGGATCGAAAAATTCCAGATGGAGGTGCCAATTGCCATTGTCCTTGTTCCGTTCAAGGAACTCCAGCGCCGATTTGTAGCATCTTGCATGTGGAAAATCTTCTTCTTTGACGAACTTTTTTCTGTTGATTCCGTCTTGCCGGTGGAGATCCATCGTCCCGCCGTATCCATGGCTGTCACCGACACAGAGGTCGCCTTCCTGTCCACGGATGAATTCGTAGCTTGAATATCGATTGTGGTACGTCAGGCCGCCTTCTTGCCAATAATGGGCGTGGTCGGAAATGAAATGAGTATAGACGCCGTTGGCTGACAACAGCTGGAACGCCGAGATGTCGAAAGGTTCGATGGGTCCCCAGCTTCTGTGGAGGAAATTGTATCTTCCTGTGTGCAACTCCCTTCTGGCCGGCATGCAGGGGAGACTTCCCGCATAAAATGTATCGAATTTTACGCTATGCCGGGCCAGCCGTTGGAAATTCGGAGTAATCGTTTCCGTATTGCCGTACGGAGAAAGCATATTCCTGTTGAGTGAGTCGTACATTATTGAAATTGAACGCATGTTATTTCCTACAATGAATCTGTGCCGGAGGTTCCCTCACAGGGGGTCAGTCTTCCAAGGCGGTCGCTTCATCTTCCCCGGTCTGTTTCGCCCCGTCTTTCTTCATTTGCCGGGTCTTCAAAACGGAATAGGCCGTGAAGAAGATCGTTATCAGCATGATCACCACCGATATGGGACGCTGGAAGAAGATGAACCATGAACCATCCGACATGACGAGCGAATTCGCCAGATTCGACTCCATGAGCGGCCCGAGTATGATTCCCAGCACGAATGGCGCTCCCGGGAAGCCCAATCTCTGGATAAGGAACATGATTATTCCAAAAATCAGGAGGACGTATACATCGAACATATTGTTTGAGAATGAGAAAGACCCCGCCACACAGAACAGCGCCAGGGAGGTGAACAGTACAGGCTGGGGAACTTTTGAAATCTGTGCGAAAAATTTGAGCATGTATTTTCCTTCAATCCACATCGCGATGTTGCAGACGATGAGCCCGACCATTATGGCGTACATCAATGGCCCTTGGGTCCTGAACAATGTTGGGCCGGGAGTGAGGCCCTGCATCGTGAACGCTCCAATGAGCAGAGCGGCCACGACGCTACCGGGAATGCCGAGGGTGAACAACGGAATGAGGGAGCATCCGGTGACGGCGTTGTTGGCCGCTTCCGGGGCTGCGATCCCCTCCAGTTCTCCTTCCCCGTATAGTTGTGAGCATTTCGAGGTTCGTTTTGCTTCGTTGTAGGCCATGAAAGCGGCGATTCCTGCTCCCGCGCCTGGAATAGCGCCGATTATTGAACCGATGACCGTCGATTTCATGATGATCGGCCTGCACCGTTTTTTGTCTTCTTTGGTCAAGTTGTCGGTCTTGGACAACTTCGAGGTGTTTGAGAAGCTTTTGAGGTATCCCTTCGCATACATTTGGTTCAAGATGTTAGGCAATGCGAAGACTCCCAGGAGTACAGGAAGCAAGCCCAGCCCCTTCATGAGGAATACGTTGCCGAATGTGAACCTTGTGGCGCCGGAAGCGCTGTCGACGCCAATGGTGGAAACGAAGAAACCGAAGCATCCCATGATGATTCCCCTGAACAGACTGTTTCCGCTTACACCGGCTATCACGGAGATTCCGAACGCCGCCAGACAAAAATATTCAGGAGGTCCGAACTTGAGGACGAACTCGGAAATGAACGGGGCTGTGAACAATAGGAGCAAGGCGCTGATGAATCCTCCTATCGTCGATGCGTAGAGTGCCATTCCCAGAGCTTTTTTCGCATATCCCTTCTTCGCCAGCGGATAGCCGTCAAAGACGGTGGCGACGGCGACGTTGGTTCCTGGAGTTCCGATCAGTATCGCGGTAATGGAGCCACCGTACGTTCCGCCGCAGTAAATGCCAAGAAGAAGGAGTATGCTGGGCAGGATGTCCATTGTGAATGTGATGGGAAGGAAAAGGATGACCGCGAGGTCCGTGGACAGGCCCGGTATGGCGCCGAAGACGATCCCGACGAACGTCCCGGCGAAGACCATGAGAAGATTTGTGATGGTGAAGGTGTCTACAAAACCTCCAAGAATGTACTCAAGCATTTCTGCACCTCCAAAATCAAATGAACAACGTCGGCAGATAAACTGACAAACCGTATTTGAATCCCAGGAATACCGCGATGACTATGGCAAAAGCCGCGATGTAATATTTCTTGTTTTTACTTTCCATCAAATACAAGGAAACGCAGGCGAAAAGTATGGATGCCACGACAAAACCGACAATGGGCAATAAGACTATGTATGCGATCAGGACCCCTAGGTATACCAATACTCGGAGTTCATCCTTGATGCAAATTGTCACGGTTTCGTCTTTCTTGAGTACGAGACTTTGAAAGATCAGCCCCAGGCCGCAGATGGTCATGACGCCGATTATCAGTTTCGGCATGTATGTCGGACCGATGCTGGAAGTAACGTATGTCACCTTCGCTTTGATGCAGTATGGGATCATGAACCAAAGCACGATTCCCGTCACTACCGCTATGATTCCGGATGTAAGGTTTTTTTTAAGTGTTATTTCTTTCATGTGAAAACCCCATAGGCGCTCTCCCCTCGGGGGGGGGAGAGCCAAATCGTTGTCGGAAGGAAGCTTATATGCGCGTGGCGAATGCATTGCAGTCCTTGACCATTCTTTCAACCGTCGCCGCGACGGCCGACGTTGAAGTATCTTCCATCATGAAGAAACCCGCTTTGTTCAACTCAGCCTGGAATTCAGGATTCGCATAGACTTTGTTCAATGCGGCGGCGAGCTTGTCCACGATTTTCTGGTCGGTTCCGGCACGGAGGCTGAACCACGTGATGGTTGAATATTCAACATCAAAGCCCAGTTCCTTCAAAGAAGGGACGGACGCATATCCGATATCGGCATAGCCTTTGTAACTGGATGCGTTGTACACTGCGAGTGGTACGAGCGAACCTTCCGCGACATACTGTTTCGCAGTATTCAGAGCGCAGTAACAGACGCTGGCGTTCCCTGAGATGACGTTGACGATCGCATCGGGGAAGCCCGCGCCGTTGACGCTGTCTGACTGCAATCCAAGGTCGTTCAACAGAACTTTAGAGAGAAGAAAACTGTCGTTGCCGACTCCTGCGCTCGCGAACTTGACGATTTTTCCCTGACCCCATTCCTTCAGCTCTTCCAGAGAAGAAATGCCAAGACGTGCGTCGACGAAGAAACCGTTTTCCACCACGTCCAGTCCGGCGACCGTAATGAAATCATTCTCGGTATATGCGACCTCATTGTAGATTGGCGCGACCGCCAGATGGGACGCCGCAAGGTACTGGATCGTGTTCGAGTTCGGGGATTCCGAAAGATACTGTGTGCAGGCTGTGATTCCACCTGCGCCCGGGCGATTCTCTACGACTACCGGAACTCCGAGCTCCTCGGTCAGGTATTTGGCGACCAGCCGGGATTTGATGTCAAGGTTGGCTCCGGCTTTTGCCGCATTGTACAGTTTGACTGTTCCCGTAGGCCATTTTACATCGGATTTTGCCGATGAACTCTCTTGAGAACCATTCGCGAACACACAAGAACAAACCAGTGCGACGGCAAGGATTAACGCTAAAGCCTTTTTCATAGGGGACTCCTTTTTGATGTTGCAAACTTATGCATACGTATGCATAAGTGTATTCTATTCACCATTTCCGATATAAGTCAACAAAAATTTCTGGGTATCGCTATATATTCGACCGGCTTAAGCGGCTGGACGGAACGACCGCCATAGCGGAATCGCGGGGGAGGCAGGCCTTTCCTTTCCCTTTCTGCATCGTTTATGTAGGAAGGGTTTACAATTGAGAACGCAAAGGCGACGTGGAGGGGTTTCACCTGTTGACGCATCCTCTATCTTCTTGGCCACCGCTGGTCCCCGATTCGGCAGGTCTTCATAGTCACAAGAGTTTGCCGCGCCGCTCAGAATGATAGCGGTATGATTGTACTTTTTCCAATAGTATGTTGCAGTACCATTCTTCTTGAACGCCTGGGAATCCTGCTTTACTCCTTTTTGTTTTGCTGGCGGAAGTTATCTGCAATGGTCGTACCGATATAAGACGATCTGAGTTCGGAATAGAAGAATCCGCTATGCCGGCGACCGGTAGTTTCTGGCATATCTCTACTACTAAGACAATTCTTGAGATGGGATTCGCAGAGAGCTGACAGGAATATTGGCAGCTAGGATTTTACTTGACGTTGATACGTATGATACGTGAGGTTTGATATGCCGATGACACCAAAGGAGATGATACGACTCCTGAAAAAGAACTGATTCATAGAGAAAGGACAAGGGGGCTCCCTCATGAAGTTTTTCAACCCGTCTGCAAACAGGACCGTCATTGTCCTGATGCATGGGCCGGACCTCAGAAAAGGTACGGAAAACGCCACAATCAGTTAAGCGGGGATGCAGAAATGAAAGGAAGGATTTACTATCCTGCTCTTTTCCATGCCGCTGAAGAAGGGGGGGGCGGGCGGAATTTCCCGATCTTCCTGGATGTATTGCCGAGGGGGATACCTTCCCCGATGCCTTTGACAAGGCTCGGGAAGCTTTGGGATTGTACCTTATCGACAAAGATTTCAATGTAGAAGTAAAGACTTCTCCATCGAAGTTCGAGGACATGGAATTGGGAGAGAATGTCTGTGTCGCGATGGTAGACTTTGATTTGGATGAATACAAGAGGAAGCATGACAACAGGGCGGTCAAGAAAACATTGACGATCCCATCTTGGCTCAATGAGCAGGCCATGAACCTGCACATCAATTTCTCCCATGTGCCGCAAGATGCTTTGACCTCGCGATTGCTGGAAACCGCTTCCTGAGACCTGAAGCAAATGCAGGCGGCTCATTGTTCGCTTCTCTTCCGTGTTTTGATGTCACAGGTATTCCTGTACCTTCCGATTTATGTTCGCTTTCAAGTCCGCGTCTAATTTTGTTCCTTGTGTTCGCCCTCGTTTCCTGCATCTGCCGTTTCAGGGTGACCGGGCTGCCCAAGGGGATGATTCCGGCTGAACGGGGGGGCGGCTGGTATGTCTTGACGAACCGTTTGTAAAAAAAAGAATGTTCCGGATGCTGACGACTGTAGCCGTAATTTACTCCAATTCGCCTTGTATCCTGCCGTTCACCATATCGGCGGTATCCTGTTCGTCATGCCGCATGTCTTCCAAGTTATTTGCATGTTGTGTTCCAATAATTTGGAATACATTAATAATTTTTGGATAAATTATCCTTGCATTTATTTCGTAATATGCTAATCTACTGGTATAAAGGTTTGTTGTATCAAGAAAAATAGTATCCAAAATTTTGGATAAGGTTGTATGGCATGGCTGAAATAAAACTCAAGGACATCGCGGCGCAGTGCAGCGTATCTATCTCTACGGTCTCCAGGGTGCTTTCAGGCGACACCAGCCGGAAGGCGAATGAGGAAACCGCCCGCAAAATCATGGAGACCGCCCGCAAGCTGGGCTATTTTGATGAGAAATCCCGTAGGGCGTCCCAATGCGAAACCGGGTTTTCGCTCGGTTGTATTTTCATTTCTGATCACGAGACGGTGGTTTCCCCTTTCTTTTCAGAGGTCGTCCGCGGTATCCAGACGGAGGTGTCCCGCTTGGGACGCTTCATCCCCATCGACTTCCACACGGTGAATATCGCCGAGCCGGGATTTGAGGAGAGCATCGAGAAACTGAACTTGGATTGCGCCGTCATCCTCGGACGCTCTCCGTTGTCCACCATCGATTTCCTGAAATCCCGTATTCCCTGCCTGCTCTATGCCGGCTTGAACAGCATCGGCGGTATGGACGAAGTTCTTTGCGATGCCAGGGCCGGGATGGTGGAAGCCGTCGGCTACCTGCGTTCGCTGGGACATGAGCGGATCGCCTATGTCGGGCCGGCCGACAGGCAGTCCAACGTCTACAACGAGCATCGCTTCGATGGCTATGTGAAGGGGATGGACAGGGCTGGCCTGCGGAATCTGATGCGGTACGAGGATGTCTATCTCAGCGCGTCGGACGGATACGATGGCGCCAGCCGGCTGTTTGCATGTGGAGGGAAGCCCACCGCCGTAGTCTGCGCCAACGATATGACTGCGATTGGGGTGATGAAATACCTGCGGGACGCTGGACTGCGTGTACCGGAGGATGTCTCCGTGATCGGGTTCGACAATATTGAAAGTTCCGCGTATCTGCAACCGGCCCTGACCACCTTCGACGTACCCAAGAACGAGCTGGGTCGTCTCGCCGTAAAGACGCTGGTGGATAGGAAGCTTTCACCAAGGAGCTGCGATATTACCGTTAGTCTGCCGTTCTCCCTGATTGAACGGCAGTCCTGTAAGGAGGTGATTCTATGACCGGGCGCAAGAACCTTCTGTTCATGCATGGCGGCGCCCCGACCGCGGTAATCAATGCTTCTCTGTTCGGTGCGTACCGGGAGGCGAAGCAAAGCGGACATGTCGGGCGTATACTCGCCGCCAAAGGCGGTACCGGCGGGTTGCTGAAGCGAAGGATACTCGACCTGACCGATGTGGCGGAATCCGACATAGAGTTACTGAAGACGACTCCGGGATCAGCCATCGGCACCGGCCGGGACCATCTGGAGCCGGAGGATTATCCCAGGCTGAGGGATATCCTGCTGGAGTTGGATGTCGGCTATGTGCTCATGACCGGCGGCAACGGCACGATGGACACCTGCCGCAAGTTGGCGGATGTCTGCGAAGGGGTGGGAATCTGTGTCTGCGGCATCCCCAAGACGATGGACAACGATCTGTCGATTACCGACCACAGCCCCGGCTATGGCTCCGCCGCGCGGTATCTCGCGGGTTCAGTCAAAGAAGCCGCCCAGGATGTGAAGGGGCTGGCGATCCATGTCGTTGTGATCGAGGCGTTTGGCCGCGACGCGGGCTGGATTGCCGCCGCGAGTTCCCTCGCCCGCGAGGTAGAAGGGGACGCGCCCGACATGATCCTGCTCCCCGAAGTGCCGTTCGATGAAGAAAAGTTCCTTGGACGTGCCAAGGAATTGTATGACCGAAAAGGGGGCGTGGTCGTTGTAGCCAGCGAGGGCCTGCGGTATGCCGACGGTACCGCCATCGTGGAACCTATATTTCAGGTAGGGCGCAGCGTCTATTTCGGTGATGTTTCATCGCACTTGGCGAACCTCATCATCAAAAAACTGGGAATCAAGGCTCGGTCGGAAAAACCGGGGATCTTGGGACGGGCGTCGGAGATGTGGGTGAGCGATACAGACCGCGAGGAGGCGATCGCCTGTGGTGTGGAAGCTGTCAGAACTGCACTTTCCGGACGCAACGGCTATATGAGTATCATTCGCAGGATTTCTACGGAACCGTATCTGACGTCAGTGGAGACTGTGGCGATTGTGGATGAAATTCTTGAAGCCCGCATCATGCCGGAGGAGTATATCGACCGGGAACATTTTGATGCGACGCCGGCGTTCCGGGACTGGGCTCGGCCGCTGATCACCCCCGGCCTGGGGCATTATGTGTCGTTCCTCGGAACGAAGGGCTGACTGTTTTTCCACGGTTTCCGTGAGCGGCGGAGGAAAGCGGAGACAAGCGGTATATACGGAAAACATGTGAAAGGGACGTTTAAAGGAGAATGCATATATGGATAAGAGATATTTCATGACGGAACCTGGTGACCTGTCCAACGGGAAGATTCCTGTACGGTTGCTTGGAGACAGCGGCGAGGTGTTCTATGAACTCGCGCTGGAAATGGTCGGGGAGATAGAACGGAACAATGCGGGGGACAGGCGAACGGTGTTCATCGTTCCCGTCGGTCCTGTGGGGCAGTATCCCATATTCGTCCGGCTGGTGAAGGAGCGGAACCTCTCTTTGAAGGACTGCTGGTTCATCAATATGGATGAATATCTGGTTGATGAAACTCATTGCGTTCCGGAGGACGACAAGCTGTCGTTCCATGGGTTCATGGAACGCGAGGTGTATAGCCGGATTCCCGCGCAATTGGTCATGCCTCCTGAACAGCGTGTGTTCCCCGACCCTCTGCACCCAGAGAAGGTGCAGGCCCTAATTGAAAAACTCGGCGGTGTCGACATTTCGTTTGGTGGGATTGGCATCAACGGGCATCTCGCCTTCAATGAGGCTGAGGATGTGTCCGCCGCACAGTTCGCCGCAAGGGAGACGAGGGTTCTGAAAATAAGTCGCGAAACACGGGTCGCCAACGCGATTGGGGATTTGAACGGGGCGATCGACGCCATGCCTGAATATGCGGTGACGATCGGGATGCGCCAGATTCTTGGCGCCCGCAAGCTCCGTCTCGGCGTATTCCGCGACTGGCACCGGGCGGTAGTCCGCCAAGCCGTGTTCGATGAGCCTTCCGGGCATTTCCCGGTTACATTGGCACAGGGGCATCCTGATGCGATGATATATGTGAACGCCAATGCGGCGAAGAGGCCCTTCTGATGCTCATTTCAGGTAATAGGATCTGTTGTGGTGGCCGTTTCCAGCCGTTGGACTTGAAGCTGGAAGGGGGATGTGTCGTCGACCTCGCCCCTCGCGGACAGCTCGGTCCGGCCGACGGGGATTTCCATGATGCCCCGGTGTTGCCCGGCTTTGTCGATATCCATACCCATGGCGGGGACATGGTGGACGTCAACCATGTCGGTTCGTTGGAGGAGGTCAGGCGCCTCTCCCGGTTTTATGCGTCCCGTGGCGTAACTGGATTCCTCGTTTCCGTCATGACCGATACTCAGGAACGGACCGAGCTGCTGCTGCGTATTTTCGCTGACGCCTGTGAACGGGACCTTGGTGGCGCGAAACTGCTCGGCATTCATCTGGAAGGGCCGTTCCTCAGCCGGGAGTACAAGGGCGCGATGCCCGACTATTTGATTCTGGACGGAGACACCGCATTGTTCGACCGGTATCAGAAGGTTGCCGGCGGTCATATCCGGTACATCACGATAGCGCCGGAAATTCCAGGAGGGATGGAGCTGATACGGCACATCGTCCTGCAAGGCGGGGTGACTGTGGCTATCGGGCATAGCGCCGCCGAGTATGAGGCTGCGGTCGCCGCGATTGAAGCGGGGGCTTCTGCGAGCACCCATCTCTTCAACGCCATGAAGTTGTTCCACATGCATCGCCCCGCGATATCCGGGGCGAGCCTGGAACGGGACGAGGTGTTTTGTGAAGCGATCTGCGACGGTTTCCATCTGCATCCCGCGACGATTCGCCTGATATTGAAGACGAAGGGCCTTGGCAGGGTCGTCGCCATCAGCGACTCTATCATGGCCGCTGGTTTGCCGGACGGCAGGTACAAGCTGGGTGTCAACGATGTTATCGTCGAAGGCGGCGACGCGAAGTTGACCGACGGTGTGCGTGCCGGTAGTACGCTCACTCTGGACAAGGCGCTGCGGAATCTGATGACGTTCACCGGGTATGACGTCTGCGAACTGTCTCCGTTGTTGTCGGCCAATGCGGCGAGGTTGTTGGGAATTAGTGGCATTGGTGACCTGAATGTGGGAATGTCCGCAGATTTTGTTGTGATGGATGAGAATTACGGCATTGTCCAGACATATGTCGGTGGTGAACGTGTGTATGAAAAAGGAGGAAATGTATGAGTCTTGTGCCGCTTCGTCCGATATTGGACGCTACGGATAGATATGACTATGCGCAGGGGGCGTTCAATGTGAACGCCGTCTGCCAGGCTGAGGCGGTGATCAAAGTCCATGAACTGTTCCGCGCTCCGGCGATCTTGCAGGGCGCCGATCTCGCCAACGGATTCATGGGAGGACGGACTGACTTCATGAATGCGACGCTGGAGGACAAGAAGCGCGGTGCGAAGAACATCGCCGACGCGGTACGGCGTTTTGCCGCAGAGTCTCCAATTCCTGTCGCGCTGCACCTTGACCATGGCCGGGATTTCGACAGTGTGAAGGCCGCCATCGCCGGCGGCTATACGTCGGTGATGATCGATGGTTCGTCGCTTCCGTTCAGGAAGAACGTCGAGATGACCCGCGAAGTTGTAAAATACGCCCATGAACGCGGGGTGACGGTCGAGGGGGAACTCGGCGTGCTGGCCGGGGTGGAGGATCATGTGTTCTCATCTTCCTCGACCTACACGAACCCGCTCGACGCGGTACGGTTCTTCAAGGAGACCAAGGTCGATGCGCTGGCGATCAGCTACGGAACGATGCATGGCGCGAACAAAGGCAAGAACGCCGTAGTCCGCAAGGAAATCGCCATTTCCGTAAAGGAGTGCCTTCGCCATGAACATGTCCAGGGTGTGCTGGTGTCCCACGGCTCGTCGACCGTCCCCCGGTATATCGTCGATGAAATCAATGCGCTTGGCGGGGTAATTGAGAACGCCTATGGCATTCCGTTGTCCCAGTTGAAGGAAGTCTCCCACTGTGGCATCGGCAAGATCAACGTCGATACCGACATCCGGCTGGCCGTGACCCGTAATCTCCGCGAGTTCTTCATGCACAACCCCCAGGCTTGTGAGGATGGTCATGTCGGGCCAATCTGGAAGCTGATGGAGGCGAACCCCAAGGCGTTTGACCCCCGCGTCTTCCTGCCGCCGGTCATGGATACCGTCATGTACGGAGAAGCTCCGTCGGATAGTGTGGCGCGGATTGTCGATTTGATTCGCGCCGGGGTGATGGAGGTCGTCGGGACGCTGGTGGTGGAGTTCGGCTGCGTTGGCAAGGCTCCGTTGGTCTCTTGTCCGTCACTGGATGAGATGGCGGAGTTCTACAAGAAGGAGGGGCTGTGATGCGACAGCGTATCTATGTGAATTTCAAACGGTTCGATGTTCCTGCGTCCCTTGGCGGTGTCAACCGAATCGCGGATATCGCCTCGTATGGCGAGACGGTTGTTCGGGCGGTATTGCCTTTCTTGATGTCCTACAGGGGTGTAGAGTTCGCCCATTTCTATCCCGAAGCGCAGATTCCGGGTGCCGTTTCTGCTTGTGCCGGTTCTGATGTGTTGAAGATCGGTTGCCAAGGGGTGTATCGGCAGGATGTTTCGGCCGGCGGTAGCTTCGGTGCGTTCACGACGAACAGGCCCGCCGCGGCTATGGTCGCGCTCGGCTGCCACAGTACCATCATCGGTCATTGCGAGGAACGCAAGGACAAGAATGAGTTGTTTTCCTTGACGGGAAGCACTGACAGGAAGCTGGTCAACAGGGTTCTCAACGATGAGGTGAGGTGTGCGTTGAACCGGGGGCTTGACGTGTTGTACTGCGTCGGAGAACAGTCCGACGAGATGGAGCGTTGGGACGAAGTGATCCGTACCCAACTGTCGGTCGGACTTGAAGGGTGCGATTTGTCGAAGGTCGTCGTAGCCTATGAGCCTGTATGGTCTATCGGTCCTGGCAAGACTCCCGCTGGAAAGGAATACATCGCCAAGGTCGCCCGGTTGGTCAAAGAGACAATCGGCAACGTCCCGGTGGTCTATGGCGGGGGGCTCAAGGCTGAGAATGCGGCGATGCTTGCCTCGATTGACGAGATAGACGGCGGACTGATTGCATTGACGCGGTTTTCAGGGCAGATCGGGTTTTATCCCGATGAATATCTGGAGATCATCAGGTTGTATATGGCGGCGAAGTCGGCCCGGTAAATGCATGCGCGCGGTTTTATCGGTCTTTTATGACGGCGGACAAAGCGGGCTGCGCTATCATGCGTCGACCTGGGGCGTTTTGGGCTTGCCGTATGCGATATATTTCAAGAAGGAGAGCTATGTATAATGAAAGTTGATTTTGAATATGGACAGGGTGTGATGAGCGCCGAGCTTCCGGACAATACCGATGTGTTCATCCCCGGCGTGACCGTTCCCGATCCTCCCCGCATCCCGGAGGAACGGTTGGTGGAGGAAACGCTCAAAAGCATCCGCAATCCGATTGGGATGGATCCGTTGAGCAAGCTCGCCCGAAAAGGAAGCAAGGTCACGATCGTATTTCCCGACCGGGTGAAGGGTGGTGAGCAGGCGACCAGCCACAGGAAGATATCCATCAGGTTGATTTTGGATGAGCTGTATGCCGCTGGCGTCGAGAAGAAGGATATCCTGCTGATCTGTTCCAATGGACTGCACAGGAAAAACACCGCCGCTGAAATCCGCGGGGTGTTGGGCGACTACTTGTTCGATGAATTTTGGCCCTGTCATCAGATTATCAATCATGATAGTGAGGATTATGACCATCTCGTCGATCTCGGCGCGACCCGCCGTGGAGATCCTGTGCTGATGAACAAGTATGTCTATGATTCCGACGTCGCCATCCTGATCGGACATGTACAGGGCAATCCCTACGGTGGATATTCCGGCGGATACAAGCATTGTGCCACAGGAATTACCCATTGGCGTTCAATCGCATCCCATCATGTTCCCGAGGTGATGCATCGGGATGATTTCACGCCGGTAAGCGGCGACAGTCTGATGCGGACCAAGTTCAACGAGATCGGCATGCATATGGAGGAGCGGATGGGCAAGAAGTTCTTCTGCTGCGATGCTGTCCTCGATACGAAAAGCCGCCAGATTTCCATTTGGTCCGGATACGCCAAGGAGATGATGCCGCTTTCCTGGATCGACGCTGACAAGCGTACCTATGTGCATTGGGCGCAGAAAAAATATGATGTGATGGTGTTCGGCATGCCTCAGTTCTTCCATTATGGCGAGGGGATGGGAACCAATCCCATCATGCTGATGCAGGCGATCAGCGCGCAGGTAATCCGTCACAAACGGGTCATGAGCGACAGATGCGTGATCATCTGTTCATCGTTGTGCAACGGCTTTTTCCATGACGAGCTGTGGCCCTACACGCGCAAGATGTATGAGATGTTCGCCCACGATGAGATGAACACGCTCCCCGACATGAACCGTCTGGGTGAATACTTCGCCACGAACGACGAGTATGTCCGCCAGTACCGCTATGCCAACGCGTTCCATCCGTTCCATGGCTTTTCAATGATCAGTTGCGCCCATATCGCCGAGATGAACACCTCCGCGATCTACCTCGTCGGAGCAAAGGATCCGGGCTATGCCCGAGGCATGGGGCTGAAGACCCGCGCCACGTTCGAGGAGGCGCTCGCCGACGCCAAGCGGAAGTTCGTCGGTGAGAACCCCAACGTCCTCGCCCTGCCGTTGACGTTCAAGACCGCCGCGGTCCACCTATGCATGGCTGATGGCGACCATGCGCCAGTTGATGTTTCACATCCTTGTTGCGGTTAATACTTGCTGTTTCTGGTTTATAATATCATCGAGAGGCTATCGTTTGAGGTTTTTGATCAATCGATAGCCTCTCGCTTTTGTTCCTCAAGAAAGTTGATATTGCAAAAATACGATATCCCTGTCTCCCGACAGGGTTCCTGAAGTCTTTTGGTGAACAGCCTTGTACAAAAAATTCAGGACAGGCCCTTTTGAGAAGCTGGCGCTCTTTTCGGATTTTTGCAGTAAACTGCGAAAATCTCCAATATAAGGTGTGATGCATGGAAATCAAAAGGGACCGTTGCCTGAATATCTGATCAGCAAGAAGCATAACGGATTGATTAAAGTCATAACCGGCATGAGGAGATGCGGGAAGTCCTGTCTCCTGTTCAATCTCTTCAAGGAGCATTTGCTTTCGGAGGGAATAGACGAAAAGCATATTATTGAGATTGCGTTCGATGCTTTTGAAAGCAAGCAGCTCCGCTACCGCTCAGGTCGCTCAGGTCGCCCAGGTCGTCCACATCGCTGACATCGCTGACGTACCGCTCAGGTCGCCCACATCGCCCACATCGCTGACTTGCCGCTCAGGTCGCTCACATCGCCCACATCGCCCACATCGCCCACATCGCTGAGGTGCGGCGGGGGCTTATGGGGTTGTATGCGCCCGGTCTGTTGCTGACGAGAGCTTGCGTCATGGCGCATTATCGTATTTTGGTGAGAACTGGATAGGCTTTATTTTCATCATCACATAAAAAAGGCTGAAAAAATTTCATACTTTGCAAATTCTGGAACGGGTGTAGTCTGGAGACAAGCTCGTCATAGGGAGGCGTGGAAAGGATATGATGGAAAAGAATAAAAAGGAGATGGCGGGCGATTCGCGGATGCTCTCCGAGAAGACGAAGTCCAGACTGTGGCTGCTTCTTTCGTTCTTGGTTGCGCTTGGTGTATGGACGTTGCTGTCCGTATTGCCGAGGACGGCGCGTTGTTTCCCCAATGTCATTGTGACGTTGCGGCAGATTCCCGTGATGATTCAGCGCGGGGTGTTGTTCAAGGATATCGGGAGCAGCCTGATCAGCGTTGGCGCGGGGTACGTCCTTGGTTTTGTGATCGCGCTGCCGGTAGCGATTCTCATGGCCTGGTACAAGCCTGTGCGGAACATCGTGGAACCATGGATCCAGTTTATCAGGAACATCCCGCCTCTGGCGTATGTGCCGTTGATCGTCATTGCCGCCGGTGTCGGACGGAAACCGCAGATTATCGTCATTACCATCGCGACGTTCCTGATTATGTGCATTACGATCTATCAAGGGATCATCAATATCGACGAGACGTTGATCAAGGCCGCGAAGGTGCTTGGCGCTACCGACAAGGACATCTTTATCCGCGTTCTGGCGCCGGCGTCCCTGCCGTTCATACTGACGGCGATCCGGCTCGGCGCTTCCGTAGCGTTGACCACGTTGATCGCGGCGGAGTCTACTGGCGCGTTCGCCGGGTTGGGGATGCGTATCAGGAGCCTCAACAACAACTTCGAGACGGAACCGATGTTGCTGTACATCATCATCATCGGCGTGATTGGGATTACGGTGGAGAAGATTATCAAGTTGCTTGAAAGGAAGTTGACGGGATGGCAGGAGAAACGAGAGCTATAAAGGTCAGGTGCGAGGATGTCAAGAAGACCTATCAGGGGCGCAACGGGGAAGTAGTGGCGTTGAACGGGGTGAGCCTTGACATCGCGGAGAACGAGTTCGTCACTGTCGTCGGTCCTTCGGGGTGCGGCAAATCGACGTTGCTCAATATCATCGCCGGGTTGCTGGAACCTTCCGGCGGCAGGATCGTCTGCAACGGCAAGGAAGTGAAGGGTACGGGCCCTGACCGCGGCGTGGTGTTCCAGCAGTATGCGCTGTTTCCTTGGCTGACGGTCAAGAAGAATGTCATGTTCGGTTTGAACATGAAGGGTATCAAGGGAAAAGAAGCTGAAGCGGTCGCGATGAAATATATCAGGATGGTTGATCTGGAGAAGTTCTGCGACCATTATCCCAAGGAGCTTTCCGGGGGGATGAAGCAGCGCGTGGCCATCGCCCGCGCCTATGCCGCCGACCCGCAGGTGCTGCTGATGGATGAGCCGTTCGGCGCTTTGGACGCTCAGACGAGGACTCAGTTGCAGCAGGAGCTGCTGAATACGTGGGAGAAGGAGCAGAAGACGTGTTTTTTCATCACCCATGATGTCGATGAGGCGTTGATTCTTGGGCAGCGGGTGGTGATCATGAGCGCCCGTCCCGGACGGATCAAGGATATCGTGGATGTCGACATTCCGTATCCGAGGGACCAGGAGACCAAGATGTCCGAACGGTTCCTGGAGCTGAAGAACCAGATTTGGGCGCAGGTGTATCAGGAATATCTTGAGGTTCGTAAGTAGATCGTGGATTGCCCTGCGTGCGATAGCTGTCGTGGACGGTGAAGCATGGAGGACTGTATAGAAGAGATTTGAAGGGATTTCAAAGGGAAAAGGAGTTTGCAATGAAAAAACTTATTGCGGTATTGATGATTGTTCTCTGTGTGTGCTCGATGTCTTTCGCCAATGGCACGAAGGAAGACGCGGCGCAGCTCAAGACCATCCGGGTTGCATACATGCCCAACTATGCTTCGCTGTGCAGCGTGGTCGCCGGTATGAAGACCGGTGCGTTCGCGGAGCAGGGCCTCAAGGTTGAACTGGTGGAATTCGCCGATGGTCCTACGATTATCGCCGCCATGGAAAGCGGTTCCATTGATATCGGCTACATTGGGGCCGGAGCCCACAAGCTCTGCATCAATGGTCGCGCCAAGATTTTCGCCCTGAGCCATGTAGGCAACGGCGACGCAGTGATCGGCCTGAAGAGCCATGGCGTCAATTCCGCCGCGGACCTCAAGGGCAAGAAGGTCGGCTATGCTTCCGGGACCTCCAGTGAGAACATCCTGCGCTGGACGCTTGAAGATATCGGCTTGACTTTCAATGATATCGTGGCGATGGAAATGGATGCTTCCGGCATTGTCTCCGCCATGACCAGCGGTTCTCTCGACGCTTGCGCGACCTGGTCTCCGTCGACATTCATCATTACCGAGCAGATGGGCGCCGATGCAGTCAAATTGTCCGACAACCTGACGTTCGCCGACAAGACTGCGTCGATTTCCTCCTGGATCGTCATGAGCAAGTACGCGGATCAAAACGCCGACACGTTGCTGCGCTTTACAAAGGCGCTCTACAAGGGCATGGACTACCGCGCCGAGAATATTGAGCAGACTTGCCGGTGGGTCGCGGAAACGATCGGGGCCAATTTCGACACTATGTGGCTCCAGAGGGGCGACGCCGAGTGGATTACCAGCGCTGAATTGGTATCCCAGGTCAAGGACGGTACTGTCGAGAAGCTGTACGAGGTCCAGAAGATCGGTTTCGGATCTGCGGTCAACCCGGATACCCCGGTCGCAGGCTATGTGCTTTTTGACAACATGCTGAAGGCCGCCGAATAACGGATTTCCTGTATTCGGTTGATGACGGGGCTGTCGCGGTGCGATAGCCCCGTTTTGTCTTTGTAGGTTTGCTTGAGGATTGATTGGTGATTGCCCGGTGTTCGCTCTAGGCTCAACCGGTGTTCACTCTAGACATGGAGATTGCTTTGGGGTTGCTTGGTAATCGCTTGGTGACTACTCTGGGCTTGTTCAGTATTCATTGATATTTTGAGGTACGCATAGGTTCCCTTTTTTTTGGGGGGGGCAAGGGTTGTACGCTGCCTAGGAATTGCGCCTGTAGACGTCTGGGGGCAGTCCCCGGACATGCCCGAAGGTCGTTTCGACTGGTCAGTGGGTGTTTGGGGGGACGGGGAAAACGGATGGTTGGGCGAAAGGATGATGCTTCCTCAGAAACGTTTCGTTTTTCCCCTTATGGAGCTGTCTTTGTGCCGTTTTCCCTGAAGGTGTGCTATCATAGTGGGCGATGCCGCATAGTGGCGGATGCTTGAAGGAGGATGTGTGGGATGCTGTTTTTCATCATAGCCGCGATTGTATTCTGTTCGTTCATCCTTCTGCTTGTCAAAAGGGAATTGCGTTCGTTGTTGCTTTGCGCCTTGTGCTCCACCTTGTTTGTGTTCTGGTTCGGGATTCTGACCTATATAGCGAAAAAGGGTGGGATAGGTTCCGATATGGCGACGATTCTGTTCGGGCCACGGATATTGCGGACGACATTGCAATATCTGAGGCTGACCTTGGGAGAGCTGGGATATATCGTTGCGTTTGGAAGATATCTGTTTCCTCCGCTCATGCTTTGGGTCGCGTTGGATTTTTCCTATTTCAACGCGGCGGCTTGGATAAAGAAACGTGTCTGGATGTTGTTTGTCCTGCCTGTAGTCTATTTGATCCTCTATTGGCCTTCGGTGTTCGAAGGTGTGACTGCCGGCGGAGAATTCTGGTTGCGGTTGGTGGTGACTTCAAGTTCAGTATGGATATGGAGCTACTTGATATTGACGGTTGCTGTGATGCTCTATGAGTATCGTTCCATCACCGCGGTGTTCTTCAAACGAAGATTTTTGTGCAAGAGCCTGCTGCTGGCTTCGCTGGCGGTGCTGTACGCGATTTTCTGTCCGCAGGATCCTGCGCAGATATATCTGTTCTACCGCAATGACTACATGTGGATGCTTGGCCTGTGGTATCTGTCGAAAGGGTTCAATACAAAGATGTATGCCGCGGTAGGGACGATCAGTGTCGTTTCGGCTGGGATTGGGTTCTTTTCCTTTTTGAGATATGCGCAGCTTCAATGGGATGAGGAACGGGAGGAGGTTACGCTTAAACGCAAGGGGCGGGAGGCGAGCCAAGGGATTAGCATGTTCATCCATGGCACAAAAAACGAGTTGCTGGCGAACCGCATACTGATCTGTCGGCTGGAACGTTCCCTGTCGTCTGCCGGGCTGCGAAACGAAGATGCGACGGCGGTGGCGTCCAGGCTTGAAGACATCAACGAGAAGCTACTCGGCAGGATGGATAAGCTGTATGCCGCGGTCAAGACGGACAGCCTGAAACTGGCTCCGCTCAAAGTGAACGAGATTATCAGAAACGCCATAGAAAAATTCCGAGGCAAATATCCAGATGGTAGCCTGGTTTTTGAGCTGGCGGATGAAGAGATGTTGGTAATGGCGGATATGGAGCATCTTTCTGAGGCTTTGTACAATCTGATGATCAACGCTTGGGAAGCCACGCTTTCCGCATCCCGGAGGACGCCTGTAGAAGTATACGCCCATCAGGAACGTCTATGGACTTCTGTGACGGTGAAGGACAATGGCATGGGGATTAGCAAGAAAGAGTCCCGCCGTATCTGGGAACCTTTTTATTCCAACAAGAACAGTTCCACCAACTGGGGGATGGGTATGTATTATGTGCGGAGTACAGTGAGAAGCCATCTTGGGTCGGTACGGTTTGAAAGTGAAATTGGAACGGGGACTCGGTTCATCGTGCTATTGCCGAAGTATGGGAGAATATAGTCCATGGAAAAACTGCGGGTGCTGGTAGCCGAAGACTTTGATGTGTTGCGAGAGGATATTTGCGAGATTGTGGAGACCGCCCCCGATATGACGGTTGTCGCTTCGGTCTCAACGGGAAAAGCGGTCGTGGAGAAATACCGGGAGCTTCTGCCTGATGTCGTTCTGATGGATATCGAGATGGAGAGCATGGACGCCGGAATCCGGGCGGCGGAGGTGATAGTCGCTGAAAACCCCGATGCGCTGGTAATATACCTGACATCCCACGAAAGTGATGACATCATCATTACCGCAATGGCGACGGGGGCGGTGGACTATATCGTCAAAGGAAGCGGACCGGAAACGATACGCGACCATATCCGTGCCGCGGTACACGGTGAGGGACGGCTGGACTCCCGGATACAGCAGGTTGTGATGGGCGAATACAAACGGTTGCGGAAGAACGAACGGAATCTGTTGTTCTTTATCCAAAAACTTGGCTCTCTGACACCTGTCGAGCGAGAACTTGTCGGTTATCTGCTGAAAGGTTTCAAGGTAAAGGATATCGCCGCGGCCCGGAACGTGGAGATCGTCACTGTGAAATCCCAGATTCGCACGTTGTTGCAGAAAGCCGGCTGTACAAGGACCCGGGAGGTTGTGAAACTTATAGAGGAACTGGACATCAGCCATCTGTTTGTCTGACGAGCGCCTGTGTTTTGGGAGCCAAAAAAACGCTTCAGGTGTTTTGATGCTATGAATTCGTGTGTTTTGAGTAGAATCATGTGACAAAATCACTTTCATTCTTGCCCAACTTGTGATAATGAGCTAGGTTGAGTAAATGATTTCGGGAATTGGGAGGTTCATCTTCTGATGGAGGGGACATATGCGATATGAAGATATGGAATATGTGAATTACCAGCATATTCTGAACAGTATAGAACATGATCTGGATACTCCGTCCCGTGCCACTGTCGCGAAACATCTTGGTTTGAGCAGGACTACCGTATCGACTATTTCAAACAATCTGATATCCTGGGGGGTAGTGACGGAGGGCAAGGGGGTGAGTGTTTCCCGAGGACGGCCCGGCAATCCGCTGACAATCAGCAATGAGGTCTGGAAGGTGCTGGGCGCGGCGTTCTATTCATCTTCTTGGTTATTCGTTCTGTGCGACCTCCTGGGCAATATCCTGGATACCTACAAAGTGTCCATAGAGCAGCTGACTCCTGAAACCCTTGTCTCGACGCTGATCGAAGGCTTGCTCCATATGAAAGCCTTGCATTCCGAAAACCTGCTGCCCGCCGTCGGTATCGGCGTTCCCGGCGTCGTCGATACGAAGAACGGAGATATCCTGTTCGCTCACGACCTTTCCTGGCACGATACCTTTCATGTCCGTTCCAAGGTGGAACAGGCCGTAGGCATGAAGGTATATATGCGCAACAGGTATTGTCTGGCGGGTATCGCGGAATTCAAGTATGCGAACCCGGAAAAGGAAAAGAACGTCATCTATATTGGCTTAGGGTCAGGAATCAGTTGTGCGATTTTCGTTGATGGACATCTGATGGAGGGTGATAGCTTCTGTGCCGGACGCATCGCCCATATCCAGGTTGAACCCGACGGCCCCCTGTGCAACTGCGGCAAGCGTGGGTGCCTGCTTACCGTCGCCAACGAAAGGGTTCTGCTTGCCACCGTCTTGAAAGGCCGGACTGAGCCTTCGGTTCAGGGCTTGCTCAAAGATATCCCAGAATCCCAGCTTGACGTCGAGCTGGTCGGGAAGGCCGCTGACGCCGGGGACGCTTTTGCCCGGAAATGCATAGACTCCATCCTCATATATCTGAATAAAGTGATTTCAATGCTGGTCGATACGTTGAATCCTGGTAAAATCGTTATCGGCGGACCTGTGGGATATTCCTGTAGATATTTGGTCGAGCAGGTTGAAAAAGCGATGAAAATCTATCCCGACTATCCTCCTGTGGCGCATCTGCGCATCGTACAAGGACAGCTTCTTGAAGTCGGCGCGGCATTGGGCGCCGCAAGCCTTGTCATGGAACGGAAGCTGGAATTGCTATATCCGATGTTCATCGGCAGAAAGCAAGAAGGGTAGTGACCACCTGTTTTTTCTCTCGTACGAACATATGTCGCTGTCTCTTTTCATTTCCCATTGTGGGGACTTCGTCCTGTTGTGTGTCCGCTTGTTCCCTGAGCTATGGGATGGCAGATAATTTCCGTCAATGAAATGTCTCGAGCTTTTGCCCGCTTGCCCTCTTTCAAAAAATGGCGTAGCGGTCGGAGCATTGTCTGTATCCAGTCGGTGGAACATATCTTTCGGCATGTCATCTTTCCGGGCGGCTTGGGCGCTCTTGGCGCATTGCGGGAATGAAAAATATTTGTAAATTTGATTGACAAAATGCGATTGTCTGCTATCCTACTTGTACAAGGAGGTTCGGCGGTTTCCTGACGGCTTTCTCCTTGGTCTGAATTCTGGAGATGCTGGCAATGGAAAAGAAAGTCGGTTTTGGGATTATCGGACTTGGTGTGATCGCCGATACGCACGCTATTGCGTTGAGCCACGGCAGGAACTGTTTTCTAGCGGGAGCTTTTGATGTGGTCCCGGGAAAAGCCGAAAGCTTCTGCAGGAAATACGGCGGAACTCCCTATGACAAGCTTGATGTGTTTCTCGCTGATCCGCGGATTGAAGCGGTCTGTATAACCACGCCGTCAGGATATCATCTGGATCCTGTACTGGCTGCGATGAGAGCCGGCAAGCATGCGCTAGTTGAAAAACCACTGGAAATTACAGCGGAGCGTTGTGACGAAATCATCAATGCCGCCAAACATGCCGGCGTTAAGCTGTCCGGCATCTTCCAATCCCGCTTTCATGATGCGCCTCGGCTGATCAAAAAGGCGATTGAGGACGGTAAGTTTGGGACAATCGTCTTGGCCGATGCCCAGATCAAATGGTTCCGTACCCAGGAATACTATGATTCCGGTGCTTGGCGGGGAACTTGGAAAGTCGATGGCGGGGGTGTGCTGATGAATCAGAGTATCCATGCGATTGATCTGCTGCAATGGTTTATGGGAGAAGTCAAGGAGGTAAGCGCTTTTACCTCCACGTCGGCGCATGAACGGATTGAGGTGGAAGATACTGGCGCCGCGGTATTGAAGTTCGCAAATGGAGCCATCGGTGTCATCGAAGGGACGACCGGAGCATATCCCGGAACCTTGAAGAAGATTGAAATCTGTGGTTCGAAGGGGAGTGCGCTTCTCGAGGAGGAATCCCTGAAGGTCTGGAAGTTCGTTGACGAGACTGATGAGGATGAACGGATTCGCGCGGAATTTCTTGAAGCTACTTCATCCGGCGGCGGCGCATCTGATCCGAGGGCTATCAATACTCATGGCCACGAGCGGCAGTTCGAGGATTTCGCCGATGCGATCCTTCATGACAGAGCGCCGTTCATCACCGGTGAGGATGCGAAGAAATCGGTCGAAATCATCCGGGCGATTTATGAGAGCGCTCAATCCAAACAGCTGGTGAGGCTGTGATTTGGGGCAAAGACAAGGATATTGAATTACTTGCTATATCAAAGGAGAAGGATATGAAGAAAACATTGTTAGTCGTATTGGCGTTGGTGCTTGTTTCAGTTCCAATGTTCGCACAAGGCGCTTCGGAACAAGCCTCGTTTCCGTCGAAGACTGTCGAGGCTACGGTTGGTTGGTCGGCCGGCGGTGGCGGGGACGTGGTGTTTCGAGCCATGGCTTCCGTTTTCCCGAAATATGCCAACGGACAGACCATGGTAATCAAGAATGTCGCCGGCGCTTCCGGTATCACCGGAGCCATCGAATTCCTGGACGCTTCTGCCGATGGTTACAGCATCATGCATTGGAATAATGCATCCCTGACTAAAACGCATCTTTCCAAGGTGCCGGTCACTGGCGCCGATACGTTTGTGCCTGTGTGCCAGATTGTTTCTTCCTATAATTATATCCTCGTCCGAGAGGATTCCAAGTGGAATACTTTGGAAGAATTCATCGCCGACGCCATTGCGAATCCCAGCACGATTACCATGGGAAATGCTGGCGCCCAGGGTGGGAACCACATGGCCGCGTTGCTGTTTGAAGATGCGGTCAAGGGTTCCTTCGTCCATGTGCCGTTCTCCGGCGGCGGCCCGGCCGTGACCGGTCTTCTGTCAGGGCAGGTCGATTGCGTCATGGCCAACGCTCCTGAAGGCATTTCCAATGTCGAGAACAACCAGCTTCGCATCCTTGCGGTGTTCGCAGGCGAGAGGTACGCCGCGTTCCCGAATGTCCCGACCGGTATCGAATGCGGCGTGGACATCGAATTGCCCCAGTGGCGTGTGGTCGTCTGCCCTCCGAAGACTCCGGCTGATGTCGTCGAAAAGCTTGCCGCGATTATCAAGCGGTGCGTCGAGGATTCCGAGTTTGTTTCAGCGATGGAGAGCCAGTGTGTAGCGGTGACGTACAAGAATCCCTCCGATACCGACAAGTTCCTTCATGATGAAGATGTCAGGTATGCGGCTTTGGTAAAGGCCAAAGGGTTCTGATTTCATCTGTGAATCGTGCTGATACGGGGGCTGGTAGAGGGCTTTTGCCTGTCCAGTCCCTGTGTCGTGTCTATGCCAAGTTAGGATTTGCCATGAAAGATACAAAGAAAGCCGCCGACTTCTGGATTGGGATGGCTGTTATCGCGATAAGCGTGTTTTTCTTCTTGGAGGCGGGCAAGATGCCTACGCAGAGCCGTGGCATCGGTCCCGGGGACTATCCCCGCGTCGTCTGCGTCATGCTGTTCGTGCTGGGCGTCGTCCAAGTCGCAAGAATTCTCATTGTAAACGGGTTCCCTCGTGTCGACTGGAAGAACGTTCAGACGCGGTTCCTGATCCGCGCGGGGGTCATGGTCGCCGCTTCGTACCTCTATTACAAATTGTTGAAGCCCGTCGGTTTCCCTGTCATCACGCCAATCTATGCGTGGGGGGCGATGATGCTCTTCGGCTATAAGTACAAAATCAAGGCCGCGATCATTTGCGTTGTATTCTCCACCGCCGTCTATCTGCTCTTCACCAATGTGTTCATGGTGATGCTTCCCGGCGGATTCCTGTTCTAAGGGGCTGAACATGCTTGAAAATCTACTTGGTGGTCTGATCAATGTATTCCAGCCCATGACGTTTTTGCTAACCATATTCGGAACGCTTGTGGGCGTTGTCATCGGCGCGCTTCCCGGACTGTCCGGTTCGACGGGCATCATTCTGTTGTTGCCGCTGGTTTATCGGCTTGATGCCTCCGTCGCTCTGGTCATGCTCTGCGGCCTGTTCTGCGGGTCGATGTACGGTGGTTCCATAGCCGCCATCCTGCTCAACACTCCCGGCACTCCTTCTGCTTCGGCCACGGTGCTGGACGGCTACCAGCTGTGCAGGCAGGGTAAGGCTGGCAAGGCGCTGGGCATCTCCGCGGTGTCGTCGTTCATCGGCGGTCTGATCTCGTCGATCTGCCTGATACTGATCGCCCCGCAGTTGGCGAAGGTTGCGCTTTCCTTCAAGGCCGCCGACTATTTCGCACTGTCGCTGTTTGGCCTGACGATTATGGCAAGTACCGACAAGGATGTCGTCAAGGGCCTCATCTCCGGTGTCCTCGGACTGCTGATATCTACCGTGGGCATCGATTCCATAGCGGGGTCGGACCGTTTTACGTTCGGCAACTACAAGCTGATGAGGGGCTTCCAGCTGCTACCTGTGCTGATCGGCGTATTTGCCCTGAGCGAGGTGTTCATCCTCGTGCAGAAGGGTGGCGAGCGGGAAGGAGCTTCGCAGCAGGCCATAGGTCGTGTCATGCCCTCCTGGATGGATTTCAGGGGTTTCGCTCTGGCTGCCGTCGTAGGAGCCGTCATCGGCGTATTCATCGGGATCATCCCCGGGACGGGCGGTTCGATCTCCTGCTTTCTGGCGTACCAGGTGGCGAAGAAGCTATCCAAGCATCCTGAACAGTTTGGCAAGGGGGCGCCGGAGGGAATCGCCGCGCCTGAGGCTTCGAACAACGGCACGACTGGCGGGGCGCTGATTCCGATGCTGTGCCTCGGTGTGCCGGGGGATGTCGTCACATCGGTGATGCTGGGCGCGCTGATATTGATCGGTGTGAAGCCGGGGCCGCTGCTGTTCGTGGAGAATCCCGAGATCGTCTATGCGATTTTTGCGGGGATGCTGGTGATCCAGTTCCTGATGCTGGGCGCGGGGCTCTGCTGTGCGAAGGTATCCCCGAAGATACTGAATATTCCGCAGACGCTGTTGATGCCGCTGATTGCTGTGCTGTGCATCGTCGGCGCATATTCCAACTCGAACAACCTGTTCGATGTGTTCATCGCACTGGTTTTTGGAGTCGTAGGGTTCGGCATGAAGAAGTTCGGCTATCCAGGGGCGCCGCTGGTGCTTGGCCTGATCCTGGGGCCGATAGCGGAGGAAAACCTCAACCGCGCCCTGGTGATCTCCAACAACAGCTGGACGGTGTTTCTCACCAGCCCCATTTCCTGCGTGTTCTTGATTCTGTCTCTGGCTTCCATCATTTTCGCAGTGATAAACAATATCAAGGATGTGAAGAGGAAAACGGTTTCCATATCAGTTTGAACGCTGGTTCTGACGGAATTGCATCGCATCAAGCATGAGAGGGACTGTCGCCGGGCGATGGCCCCTTTTTCCATATGCGGGAGGATGTTGTCAGTATTCCGTCCGGTGGCGCAATCTGCGGCGACTCCGTATCCCTGTGTCGTTTTCTTGCGGCGTGTCGTCGGCCATGGGGCGGGAGTGGTATCCATCAGGTTCCTGGACGTCTTGCCGGCTTGTGAACTTCATCATGCCGGATAGTCATGCGGAAACGAGTCGGACCGTATATGGATACGGGGCGTCTCCATGCGCGTAAGGAGACGCCCCGTCAAAAGCAAGCCTATGAAAACGATGCGCTACAGCTGAAGGATGTCGGGCCGGACGAATACATGTCCGTTGACTTCTATTTCAACTGTCGGGAATTTAATCGGTTTCGATATCATGATGACGCCGTCTTTTGTAGTAATGACGGTATCCTCGCTTTTCGTACCGGTTATGGATGGATTCCAGCAAAACCCCTGGTGGTCGGCTATGATCCCGGGCGTGGAAAAGTCCACTCGATAATCCCGGCCCGCATAGCCAATCGGGCCTCCTTGGTGGTGCTTGTCGAATTCATCGCCATAGCCAAGCGTCTCGTAGGCTTTTTTGCCCGCAAGAAGCGGAACTTGATAACTTTTCCCGGGAATGGAATTCACGATGTACGTACAGTCGATGATTTGGTTCGCACGGTACTGATTGCGGAGCGTTTCACTGATTGGTTCAAAATTACAGTATCTGGTCATGCAGACTACCAGTCCGTGCCGTCTGAAGTTTCCACCGATCTGAACCCTGCCGTTGATTCGCTTGTCCGTCGGCAAGGGATGTCGGTAGCAGGAAATGCGTTCGTCCGCCGCCACCATGCAGGATACGAGTTCAAGCCCCTGATCCTCCATCTGTTTCATGATGGCTCCAGCTATGGTGTATTCCGTGTCGCCGGGTCTGATGGAAAGGGCCGCGGTCTCCATCGCAAGGGACGCATCTTCTCCGACCGCTGCGTATCGGTCTATTTCCTGCTGTGTCAGATCGAGCCTAAGCAACTTGATCGCCTCGGCGATATTCCTCATCACTCCGAAATCGTAGCCTATGTTCTGGCTCGGCACGAGCTGGGACAACGTTTTGGATTCAAATGAACCATCGTGCCAGACCCCTCTGTATACCGTGAAGCCAAGCGTCTCCAGGTGTTCTTCCGCAAGCATCCTGGGGGCTTCGATATTGTTGGTGATGGCGTAGTGCCCGTCCATAGTGACCAACAGACCGCAATTGCCCATGTCTCCCGCGCCAACATAGTTCCTGCCGCCACAAGAAAGCCATGCGAAGTCGTCCTGCCGTTTAAGAAAAACTCCGTCCAGTTTTTCTCTTTGGAGATATTCTCTGATACGTGCCAGTTTGATATTGCATTCTTGGATGAGACTCATGCTGTTGCTCTCCTTGTCATGTTCTCTGGGATTATTGTAGCATGGGGATGGATAATGGACAATAATTTTGTAAACTTAATTTACAAAAACATTTCTTTGTCGGTTGTTTCCTTTCTCCGAAACCAGAACGTATAAAAGGTTGAGCGGATGCCTTGTCTTCCGGCTGTCCGCCGCACTCTCCGACGACACATGAAAGACATCTGGTATGATGAATATGGCCGCGTTGGTGCCGGGCGGTTCGGTCTTTGCGGCTGAAACCCCGTTATTCCGTCTGAACGAGCTGACTGGTGAAGGTCATCGCGACATATTGTGCATCTCATGTTTTACCCCTTTCCTCGGACGATAGTTGCTGCAAGTTTTGATAGAACCCCGCTTGACGCTTGGCTAATTTTCACGGTAGCCGTACTGTGTTGCCATTTTGCGCGGACAAAGGAGGATCCAGCCGACATCATGCACAATATGATTCATTTGAAAAGGTTTCATCATCCTGGCAAATCTTTTTTCGGAATGATTGCGTGCATGATAATGACGGCTGGACATTCGCCCCGGGTATATTTTCAGTCTATGTCCCGCATATGGGGTGATGCTTTCAATGCGTTGTAGGCGAAGCTTCCTGTGAATCCGGCTCCTCGCGCCTTTTCCGCATGGGGGCTCAGGGGGGGGGCTCATCCCATCATCCCATCATCCCATGGAAAAAGAATTTTCTTGACAGCGGTCGGGATACCATTGGTATAATGAAGTGAGATTTCGTTAACGTTAACGGAATATGTGGAAGCAGGTAATGGCATAGGTGGACAAGAAGGTATGGAGAAGAGAGACAAATATGTGGCCGGGGCCGATTTTGGTTCTGACAGCGTGCGAGTGGTAGTCATGGATGCGGCGGACGGGACACAAATGGGGGCGAGCGTCCGCTATTATCCGAGATGGAAGGCGGGGCTGTATTGCGATAGCTCGAAAAACCAGTTTCGTCAGCATCCCAAGGACTACACGGAAAGCCTTACCGACGCAATGAGGGGGGCGCTCGCCGAAGCGCAGTCGCTGGATGCCGATGTCAGGAAAAAACTTGTGGCGTTCTGCATCGATACGACTGGTTCGACACCGGCGTTGACTGACGCCTCCGGTCATGTATTGGCCGAGCATCCCGAATTTTCCGAAGATCCCGACGCGATGTTCATCCTTTGGAAAGACCATACGGCTGTCAAGGAGGCTGGACGGATCAATGACCTTGCCCATTCATGGGCTGGCCCCGACTATACCAAGTATTCCGGCGGCGTCTACTCCGCCGAGTGGTTCTGGTCCAAGCTGCTCCATGTAATTGAAAAGAACGCCGCGGTAAAGAAGGCTTCCGTTTCCGCCGTTGAGCATTGTGACTGGATGGTCGCGACGCTTACCGGGACCTTGGCCCCTGGACAAATCAAGCGTTCCCGTTGCGCCGCCGGGCACAAATGCCTCTGGCACGAAGAGTGGGGTGGGTATCCTGACGCTACGTTCCTTGATCAGCTTGATCCTCATCTTTCGCATATCAAGGCGACTTTGGGGACGAAGACCTATACGACTGATGTTGTCGCCGGTACGCTGACTCAGGAATGGAAGGAGGCCTTCGGCATTCTGTCCAACGTTCTGGTGACTGTCGGCGCATATGATGCCCATATCGGCGCGGTCGGCGGTGATGTCCGGAAGGGCGTCATGGTCAAGTCAATCGGAACCTCCACCTGCGATGTGATTATATCAGACGAGACGAAAGCTCCGGTTCCCGGCATCTGCGGGCAGGTCGATGGTTCCGTCATCGCGGGATACACCGGATATGAGGCGGGGCAGAGTTCCTATGGCGATTTGTACGCCTGGTTCCGTCGGGTAATCATGTGGCCGTTGGAACAGGAGGAAGGCTTGGATGCCGCCTGGCTGGAACGGTTTGAAAAATCTGTATTGAGGAAATTGGAGGAAGCTGCGGAAGCCATTCCGACTACGGAATATTCTCCCGTCGCATTGGATTGGATCAATGGGCGAAGGACGCCTTTCGCGAATCAGAACCTTACCTGTTCAATCTCTGGATTGAGTTTGGGGGCTTCCGCGCCACAAGTGATGAAGACGCTTCTCGAGGCTACCGCTTTCGGCGCAAGGGCTATCATAGAGTGTTTTGAGCGGGGAGGGGTGGCGATTGACAAAATCATCGCCATAGGTGGTGTCGCCAGGAAAAGCAGGCTCGGCATGCAGATTCTCGCCGATGTCACCGGGCGGGAGATTGAAGTGACCGCCGGCGATCAAAGCCCCGCTATCGGCGCGGCTATTTTCGCCGCTACCGCCGCAGGGTTGTATCCTGATATTTTTGCCGCCCAGGAGGCTTTGTCCGCGGGGATGGAGCGGGTTCATACCCCGGATCCTGAACGGAAGGCCGTATATGACGTTCTGTACCGGAAATATCAGAGGTTGGGTGCTTTCGTGGAAGAAGAGGCGGGTGGAAATGCTTGAATCGTTGAAGGAAGAGGTCTTGCGGGCCAACCTCCAATTACCAGAATATCGTCTGGTGACTTTTACATGGGGTAATGTTTCTGGTATTGACCGAGAATCGGGTCTGTTCGTCATCAAGCCGAGCGGCGTGGACTATGACCGACTGACGGTTGACGATCTGGTCGTAGTCGACCTTGATGGGCGGAAGGTGGAGGGACGGCTGAACCCCTCTTCGGACACCCCTACGCATTTGGAGCTATACCGTGCCTTTCCTGAAATCGGTGGAATCGTCCATACCCATTCTCCTTGGGCGACAAGCTGGGCGCAGGCAGGTCGCGCGGTTCCCTGTTATGGAACGACCCACGCCGATTATTTTTATGGCGACATCCCCTGTACCCGGCGGCTGACCGACGAAGAGATTGACCTGGCATATGAAAAAAATACCGGTTTGGTGATTATCGATGTCTTTCGGAAGCGCGACATCATGTCCGTCCCTGGAGTGTTGTGTACGAACCACGGTCCGTTCAGTTGGGGCAAGAACAGCGCGGAGGCAGTTCACAACGCGGTGGTACTGGAGGAATGCGCAAAGATGGCGTACCATACCGAACAGTTGATGACTTGCGATATGCGCGCTCCGAAAGTCCTGATGGACAAGCACTATTTCCGCAAGCATGGAAAAGACGCCTACTACGGGCAACGCTAGCAAGGCGGCATTGTGTCATGAGTCCGTGGCAACGCTTCGGGATTTTCCGTTTTTTCTCCGTTCTCCATAAAACAAGGTATCCGTCGCTCACGTTGGAAGACTTGGATATCCTCTGCGACTGGGGATGAAAAGGAGCTGGCGCATGGAGTTCTATTGCTCTGTGCGCCAGTTCTTTTTGCATGCCCGGTTGTGTTGCGTATATATGGAAAGTCATTCTCGCGATGCTTGGCGTTATCGCCCGTTCCCCGTCTTCGTGAAAATGGCGAATGAGATTTTTCAACTGAGCAACTCACCGTTCTATAGTCATATTATTGTACTCATTGAGCATTGTTATCCGATTCGTGATGCCAAATTGGACAAATTGTGTCGAAAATTCTTATCCTGTGCGTCAAAATGACACACAATTTTGGTGGTTTTTATGATGATTGGCCAGAACGACTCGATTGCGGTACCGGCATCGGTTTGTCCATTGGTTGCTATTATTTTTTTGTGCAAATAATTATATATAATATATATAATTACAAATTTATTGGTTTTTTACGCAAAACTTGGCACGACTTGTGCATATGTATTGGTGTCGGTCGGAAAGGCCGGTAGATAATAAGGTAATAAACATCTTGGAGGTGTCATTATGAAATACTTGGTAACTAGAAATTCAAATCCTGTCAGCATGGCGAACGAATTTGATTCGTTGTTCAACAGCTTCTGGAACAACTGGGGCGTTCCTTCCAGCAAGATTCCCCCTGTGGACATTCACGAGACTGATGATGCCTATGTGCTGGAAGCGGAGCTTCCCGGTTATGCTGAGAAAGATGTCAACGTGAGCGTTGAGAAGCATGTTCTTCGCATCAGCTCCGTGAAAGAGGCTTGCAAGGAAGAGAAGGACGAGGAAAAGAAGCATGAGAAGAACTATCTGGTACGCGAACGCTATTACCAGACCTTTGAAAGAAGCTTCACGCTGCCCGAAGGCGTAGACGAGGATCATATCTCCGGCGAGTTCAAGAACGGCGTCCTTGAATTGACCATGCCGAAGCTTCCCGTTGAGAAGCCGAAGAAGATTGATGTCAAGATCAAATAAGATCGTCAGACATCACCATTGAAAGCCAACGATAGCGGCTTGTGCCGCTGTCGGAGGCATAGAGAAATACAACCCACCCCAAATGAACACGAAAAAGGGGGCTGTTTCAAAAGCAAATCTTTTGTTTTTGTGCGCAGCCCCTCTTTTTTTTCCTGCGTACAGAATCGCCTGATAGACCAATGTACAGTTACCAGCGATATTGCCATAGTCCATGAGCCATAGTCCATGAGCCATGGGCGATTGACGGCATGCAGGACGCAATCCCCACTTAAAGGACGTAATCCCCACTTAAAGGACGTAGACGACAGGTAGCTCCGACATAAAGGACGTAATCCCCACTTAAAGGACGTAGCAACAACATGCAGGACGCAATCCCATCATACAGGACGTTTTTTTCATCTTCTCAGGCAGCGTTCGCAATCTGACTTGCCGTTCGTTCAGATAGTCCTGTTTCATGGCTTGATACACCATGCGAAACGGTAGAGTCACCCTTGATTAAATCAAAAAGCAGGGACTTTTTGTCCATGGAGACTGGAAACTTGTTTTTCCTAGCAAACGGTTTCCCTTGTGTTGCCGTTGGTTGTACATGTTCTGGGAAATCTGTCTGAATGGAATTGATTCTTCATCGTATTCATATATTAGCGGCGGCTTTCAGTGTGAGCGTAATACCATGCCCTTCTGTGACCTCATACCCTGGCGCAGGATTTCCGTTTGTTTTGCAGGCTTCGATAATTTTGGGAATTCCCGTGCCGAATCGTTCAACAAATCTGGTATTGCTGAAACCATTTGAGGACAATGGGTTGAGATGCCATGACTTATGATGCTTATGGTATCTCTCCCCATTCTTTAGCCTTTTCTATCAATAGAGGCCATATCCGCCGTCAGATACTAGTCCAGAACGATTAAGGCCATGAACACCAGCGGTTCGGGTTTTTCGTTGCGGATCGCATGGCTGGCCCCGCCGCCGGTAATCACTAGGTCTCCTTTTCTGACAATCTTGTCTCCATCAGCTTCGGTGACGATACCTTCTCCCGACAATATCCAATAGTATTCGGTTTCGTTGCAATGATCGTGTTCACCAATCGCACATCCCTGTTCAATGGTCAGCATGCTGAACAACCGGCAATGCGCCGCCATATCATCTTTTCCAAGCAGGTCTTTGACCTGCACGCTGCCAGCCCCGCCGCGCATGTGTTCCCGGATTGAATCGGGCATGTCGTCAAAACGTTTGATCATCATTTCCTCCGTCTCGGATATCATGCGTTATACATCGTCCGACTTGCAAAACCGTACTTGCGTACTGCCATTGCGCATCATTGGGTATAAAGAGCTATGAGTCGCATCAGCATTCAAAGGCCGTGCCCCTGCGTGGTGTTCCTTGAATCATATCCATATCGTCCGATAGTACCGCGCCTCCTTTGGCATGACAAGAGGGGAGGCCGCGGCGCCATGCATTTCAAAGTTCCAAAAGACGGAGACGTCGCGAGGAACAGGGGAAATCAATACATGTTGGCCGAACGACCCCAGTCATAATGCGCCGCCTTGATCTGGGCAACGGAGGGCATGGGATAAAATGCGAAGCTCAAGGGATCGCAAACGAATATTCCACTGCCGATCGACTGATAGGAAAATCTCAGCCCATAGGAACGATCTACCGTCTTGGAGCGTTTCCCCGGATTGTCCTTGACCTGCTGGATGCATTCTTTGAGGTGGTCGCTTTTTGTCGTTTCATACAGACCTCCTACATTGCCGGAACATTCAGGATTGTCCAGGTTGATGATACGGATATCTGCGAACACGATCCTGGGAACCGATACCTTGTTGGTCTGGTCGACCAGATATGCCCCGAATTCAGCGGGAGAAAGGGAGCTTGCTACAAGCGGCGATACCGGACATATTTCCTTGTACAGGGCGTAACCCGGCCAAGAAGACGGCTTGACGTACTTCCCACAGGGCAAGGATAGGGTCCGTCCGTCTTTTGTAACCAGAAATACATTCTTCAGCTGGGAAACCGGAATCCGTTCCAAAACCCTGTAGACACCAAGGTAGACGGAATGCTTCGGCCTTCCGTCAGGATGCGTGACGCATTCGGCTTTCGCATATTTCCAGTCGAACGTGTCATCGAAGGGAGCGTCAACCTCAAAAAATACCAGTTGGTCGGCGGTCTGCTTGTGGGAACCCGTCGCCATATATGTGCCAAACTGAAGTGGGTCAAGTTGCGAGGCGATCAACGCCTCCACCGGATATACCGTCAGATAGAAATAGGCCATGGTTCTCCTCCTGTCGCAGGTTAACTCACCCCAGGCGTTTCTGGATGAGATCGATCAGATTGTATTTGCTGAATATCGAGACGGAGATCAGTGAGACCACCGACATGATTTTTATCAGTATGTCCAGCGACGGCCCTACCGTGTCCTTCAGGGGGTCGCCGACGGTATCGCCGACTATCGCGGCCTTGTGTGCGTCTGAACCCTTTCCGCCGTGTCGTCCCTGTTCGATATACTTCTTTCCGTTGTCCCATGCCCCGCCCGCGTTCGCCGTATAGACCGCCAGCATGATGGCGGAAAGCGTCGTGCCGATCAGCAGTCCGCCGACGAAGCGTGGGCCGAACAGAAAACCGCAGACTAACGGAGATACTACCGCGATTACGGCAGGCAGTTTCATTTCCGCCAGCGCACCCGCGGCGGAAATTGAAATACAGGTTTTGTAGTCGGGTTTGCTGGTTCCGGCGATGATGCCGGGATCAGCCTTGAACTGCCTGCGGACCTCCTGCACCATCTTCCTCGCTGCATTCGCAACTGCGTCAATCAGGATTCCTGAGAACAGATAGGGAAGCGCTCCCCCGACCAACGCACCGGCCAGCGTCAGCGTATCCACCATGTTCAACACCAGGTCGATGCCGCCGGCGGAATCCTCTCCGGCGAGCGCATACAGGTAGGAGGCGAACAGCGACAACGCAGCGAACGCCGCGGAACCGATCGCGAAACCTTTGCCAATGGCCGCCGTCGTATTTCCTACCGCATCCAGTTCATCGGTGATCTGCCGGACCTCCGCTTCCAGGTGCGCCATCTCGCTGATGCCGCCGGCGTTGTCGGCTATCGGACCGTAGGTGTCCACCGACACGGTGACGCTTACGAACGAGAGCATGCCGATCGCCGCCATCGCCACCCCATACAGGTCGCACAGGGCGTTGGACAGAATGATACATAGTCCCAATATCACCACGGGGGCGATTACGGAACTCATTCCTACGCCCATCCCCTGCGCGATGGTCAGGGCGGGCCCCTCCTGACTGGCCGCCGCTATCCGTTTCGTCGGCTTGAAGTCGTAGCTGGTATAGTATTCTGCGAGTTGCCCGATCAATATGCCGCTGACGATTCCCGATACCGCGCATAGCCATGGAGAAAGCCGTCCGGCCGTAAAACCCGCCCGGAGCGCCTGCGTGGAGTCCGTGAAATAGAACCATGTAATAGCGCCAGTTGAAACCAGCGTAAGCCCCGCGCAGACATAGGTGGTCATATTGAGTTCCCGTTTTGGGTTCGTTGACATCTTTCTGACGCGGAACAGCCAGATACCTATCACGCAACTGACTAACCCCGCCGCGGCGAACAGGATGGGGTAGCTCATCAGCCTGTCCACCATGGCTCCGTCAACCCCATGCGGCGTCCCCGCGGTAGAGAAATACGTATAGGCGGCGAGGACGATGGAGCTGATGATCGCCCCTACATAGCTTTCCAGCAAGTCCGAGCCAAGGCCGGCCACGTCACCTACGTTGTCTCCCACGTTGTCGGCGATGGTAGCTGGGTTGCGGGGGTCATCTTCGGGAATTCCCGCTTCGGTCTTGCCGACCAGATCCGCGCCCATGTCGGCGGCCTTGGTATAGATACCGCCCCCTACACGGTTGATCATGGCGATTACAGAACAGCCCAGGGCGTAGCAGCTGACGCTCATAGTGAACGGAATATCGCTGATGCCGAGGATGTTCGTATGGAATTTCAGATTTTCCGGTGCGGCCTGCCCCATCAGCTTGCCGAATATCAAGTAGACGATTCCGAGCCCCAGCAATGCGAACGCTCCAACGCACAGGCCCATGACGCTGCCCCCTTGGAACGCAACCTTGAGTGTCTTCCCGATATCATGGGTCCGTCTGGCTTCATCCGCTACACGGACATTGCTGATCGTTGCGATTTTCATCCCCGCCCATCCCGCGGCCGCGCTCATGGATGCGCCGATCACGAAGCAGACCGCTCCAGTCCATGACACGACGAACGCAAGGACGATGAAGATCGCGATTCCCGCATAGAGGAGTATTTTGTATTCATTGTGCAGAAATGCGTTCGCGCCTTCTTGTATATGTCCCGCGATTTCTGACATCTCCCGCGTGCCGGCGTCTTTCCTTTTCATGGAGAGATAGTTGCAGGCTGCGAGGATGAACGCTCCGAGTACGGCGATGACGACAAGTCCCAACATAGTCACCTCCCCGGCCTTGGCGGCCAGATACGCTTGCGATTATTTCCCTATATCACATTGTAGCATGGTATTTTGTGTTGTAAAGTGATAAATGTCAAAAAATACATGTTATATTTATAATGACATTATTTTTTATTCAAATAATTGCGTATTACATAATTCTAGTCCGATATGGCTTTTGAGTTTCCCCCATAATTGTTTTGGCTGATGAGGTTTTCATTGAAGTGGTTATCTCGTATAATGCCCCCGACTTGATAACATGGGAACATAAGACGAGCCAGAGCATGAGGAGAAGGGGAAGCCATGAACAGGATTCTGCATAAAAAAAGAATGTCCGCCGAGGTCTTTGAGATGATCGTCGAAGCTCCGCTGATATCCCGGGAGAGAAAGCCGGGGCAGTTTGTCATCCTCCAATATGGTGGTGACTTCGGAGAACGGATTCCATTGACCATAGCCGATGCCGATCCGGAGAGAGGTACCATCACGCTGATTTTCCAGGCGGTGGGAGAATCGACGCACCGGCTGGCCATGAAGGAAGAAGGGGACTATGTTGAAAATATCCTCGGCCCGCTTGGACATCCGACCGATATCCGTAGGTACGGGAAGGTCGTGTGTGTGGGAGGCGGTATCGGCGTCGCTCCGATGTATCCAATCGCGCAAGGCATGAAAGCTGCCGGCAACGAGGTGAAGATCATCATGGGCGCACGCAACAAAAGCCTGCTGATTATGGAAGATGAAATGGCGAAGATCGCCGATGAACTGATTGTTGTGACCGACGACGGTTCCTATGGCCGGAAGGGGCTTGTCACCGAGCCGCTCAAGGAATTGTGCGAGACTTGGAAGCCGGATTGCGTCGTAGCGATTGGGCCTCCCGTCATGATGAAGTTCTGTGCGCTGACCACCAAGCCGTATGGCGTCCACACTATCGTTTCGCTCAACACGATCATGATTGACGGAACGGGCATGTGCGGTGGTTGCCGTGTGTCGGTCGGAGGCGAGACCAAGTTCGTCTGTGTCGATGGGCCTGAATTCGATGGGCACCAGGTCGATTGGGACAATATGATGATGCGTCTTGGGACGTATAGGCCCCAGGAGCAGGAAGCGCATCACCGTTGCCATATCGGATTGAATATTCCGGAAGGGGAGGCTTGAGATGCATCAGAGCAGGGAAACGCTTGATTCCATGGCGGCGGAGGAGCTTGCCGTCTTGCAGGGCCGGGAACTGTCCGCCAAGGACCGCGGTCGGATTCCCGCCCAGGAGATGCCGACGCAGGATCCCCATGAGCGGATTCACAATATGAATGAGGTCGCCACAGGCTATACCGACAATCAAGTCAGGCTGGAGGCGTCTCGGTGTTTGCAGTGCAAGAACAAGCCTTGTGTGCAGGGGTGTCCCGTTTCCATCGATATCCCGGGCTTCATAGCCAAAGCCGCCGTCGGCGATTACGCTGGGGCGACCGAGGTGATCAAGCAGAGCAGCCTGTTGCCCGCGATCTGCGGCCGTGTCTGTCCGCAGGAGAACCAGTGCCAGAAATACTGCACCGTCGGCAAGCTGCATAAGGATGTGGAACAGGCTGTCGCCATAGGTCGCATCGAACGGTTCGTCGCGGATTGGACTCGTGAGAACGGGTGCGACACCCTGCCGGAAGTCGCGTCCGCCACTGGCAAGAAGGTCGCCGTGGTAGGTTCCGGGCCGGCATCCATCGCCGCGGCGGCGGATTTGCGAAGGGCGGGGCATGAGGTTGTCATGTTTGAAGCGCTGCACAAGGCTGGCGGCGTCCTGGTCTACGGGATTCCCGAATTCCGTCTTCCCAAGGCGATTGTCCAGAAGGAACTTGACAATCTCGCTGCCATGGGCGTCCGCATCGAGCTGGATTTCCTCGTAGGCCGGACCCGCAAGTTAACCGACCTTCTGTCCCAGGACGGCTTTTCGGCTGTGTTCGTCGGAAGCGGGGCGGGGTTGCCGAAGTTCATGGGAATCCCCGGTGAGAACTATATCGGTGTGTTCAGCGCCAACGAATATCTGACCCGTAGCAATTTGATGAAGGCCTATGCGAGGGGAGAGTCCCATACTCCGCTGTTTGAATCCCACAAAGTCGCCGTTTTCGGAGGTGGCAACGTGGCTATGGACGCAGCGCGTACAGCTCTACGTCTGGGGGCGGAGGAAGTGACGATCGTCTATCGTCGTACCGAGGTGGAGATGCCTGCTCGTAAGGAGGAGGTCGCCCATGCCAAGGAAGAAGGCGTCCGTTTCCTCTATCTGCATGCGCCGTTGAAAATCGTCGGCAACGACAAGGGTCGTGTGGAAGGTGTCGAGCTGATTACCTGTGAGCTGGGCGAGGCGGATGCCTCCGGCCGTAGAAGTCCCGTCGAGATTTCGGGTACGGAACGAATCGAGGCGTTCGATACGGTGATTGTGGCGATTGGCAATGCGTCCAATCCGCTGATCAAGCAGACGACCCCCGAGATCGAGACCAACCGCCGGGGGAATTTCATCGTCAACGAAGAGACCTGTGAGACGAGCATGCCCGGCGTCTATGCCGGCGGCGATATCGTGCTTGGAGCCGCTACCGTCATTCTGGCCATGGGGCAGGGGCGCAAGGCTGCGAAGGCGATGAACGAATACTTGTCCAAGCTCTGATTTGTTCCACAGCAATTTCTGCCTCCATGGGGAAGGTTCCTCATGGAGGTTTTTCGTCCATCTGAAGATGCCGGTGGCAAGATGCCGCAACCATTTCGTTGTCGCCCCCATATCCCGCCGGTGGGTGAAAAGTTTTCGGGAGGGGGACGCCAGATTGGACAAGCATTGCTTTGGCCTTTCTTATCTGTCCGGGGGCTTTACGTGCGTTCGTGTGTTCGGGTGTTTGGGCTTTACGTGCGTTCGGGCGTTCGCTAGGGCGCTGTTAGAATCTGGCGAGGCGTGGCGGAGTCTCTTGCATTGAGTTTGTGCATTAAGTATAGTAAAGCAGTGGAAAAGATGGTTGGATTTGAGCCGGTGATTTGTCAAGTTGACTCGCAGGATAAGTTTACTGCGATAAACGAGGTGATTGACCGATGTTCTGTTTTTCATGATTTGTCCGATATCGACCGCTTCAAACGAGCGGTCAAGCGCCGTGAACATGTTGAAACGACCGGTATCGGCCATGGTGTAGCCATCGCCCATGGAAAGATTCTGCATCTTGACCGTATCCGCGTAGGACTGGGACTTTCTGTCGAGGGTATTCCATACGATGCTAAAGATGGGCAGCCCGTTCACCTGCTCTTTGTGATAGCGAGCACCCCTTCTCGTCAGTTTGAGTATATCAAGGCCCTTTCTTCGATTCTCCGTAGCGTGAGAAGCGATGATATCCGAGAAGAGTTGCTCCGGCTTGATTCTCGGGTTCTTTCCGGTTCTTGCGAGGTATCGGGAAGTGATGATTGCCTTAATTTTTTGAAGATGATGGCGTCGCAGCATTTCGCATGGCTTTGGAACGCGGATTCTCCTGCTTTCCAGAAAACGCCCGCCAAGACGGTCTGACTTATCTGGACTTATTCCGCCACTACGGTATCGACCGTCTGGTCATGGAAATCCACAGGAAGCTCCGTAACCAGCTGGAGACGGTGGCATACTCCGACTTTGAACATCCTGCCGCCCCAGACCTGGAGATATCTGTCATAATAGCCGCCGCCACGGCCGATTCGCGCTCCTTTCACCGTATAACCCAGCCCGGGGATGAGAATCAACGGGTTCATTCTGATTTGGGGTGTTTCGTTAGTTTCTGCGTTGTCCATCGGGCAGGGAATGCTGTGCTTTCCCATCTGGAGCGCATTCCTCCAGTCTTTTGAAAGGGGGACGAACCGCATGATTCCATTTTCCTCACAGATTGGCACAAGCACCCTTTTCCCCTGTTCAAGCCCGAGATCCAGCAACGGCGTGATATCTGGTTCAGAGGGAAAAGGAATGAAGGCGAACACCTGCCCGGCCCGTTCCCATTGGTCGAGCTGCCGGATACGTTCGACAATCCGGTCATCATTCCGGCTTTCATCCGCAAGATGTTTCAAGCGTTCTCGAAGTTGTTTGCGGATCACTGTCTTGGACAGCTTGTCCTGTGCTTCCTGAGCCATCATGCATGCAGTATATCCCACAATTCCGAGTTTGTCTAAATGACCAGGGCGCAGAGCGCGGCTAGCCCTCCGGTCGTCAGGGACAGCGCCACGTCCCTATAGGTGAAGCCAGGCGCTTTGCGAGGCGCCGAGGGGTCGTATCCTCTGGCGTCAAGCGCCACGGAAAGATCGTCCATCCTGTCCATCAACAGGGAGAACATCGTGGAGCAATAGGAGACGAGATATGCGACCGGATGCCGCCATGGACGGTCCTGGCGGGCTTGCCTGGCCATGCGTAGTTCCGTGGCGACGTCGAAAATGAGCGGGATGATCGCCAATGTGAGTTCTATGCCCGCCGCCAGTTTATATCCGTTGAGAAACGGAATTTTGTCCATCAAGGCTCCAAGCGCCCGCGACAGGTCGTCGGGTGCCGTCGTATCAGCGAGCAGCATGCCCGCCAGCACAATGGCGAGGAACCGCAAGGACGTAGCGGCGGTAGCTTCAGGACTCTTTGTTGCCCACCATTCCGTAACGGCTATGAACGCCGCCATGAACAGGAAGAACAATGTTTCCCTGAGGTACCTGCGGAAGGGGAGTCTCAAGCTCAGCGCGACCAGCAGAAGCAGTCCGCCCATGGCCAATGTCCTGGGAAGGTTCGCACCTACGAGCAGGACGGAGCAGCAGAGCAGGCTGACGAGCTTCGTCAATGGATTGGCTTGGTTTAAGAATGTGTTCCTATCCCGGAAATGGAATACTACTCCTTCAACCATGTCATTTCCTTGATGGGGAGCTGTTCGCCATGGAACATTGGTACGCGCACTCCGAATTCATCCAGCACCGGCAGAACCTCCCGCGGCGCGTCGGCGGCGATGACGTGTCCGTCGTCGATCAGTATCAACTTGTCCGCATGGGCGAGGATTTTTTCAATTTCGTGGGAGACGACCATGATGGTATGCCCCTGTCCGTGCAGTTCAACCAAGGTCCGGAGCACCTGCACCACCCCCGGGTAGTCGAGGTTTGCGAACGGTTCGTCCAGAATGATCAGCTTGGGGCGCATCACCAGGACGCCCGCTATCGCGAGGCGCCGCTTCTCTCCGCCTGACAAGGTGCGGGGACGCTGATGCAACATCGGTCCTAGCCCCAGCAGCTTGACGGCGCTCTCCATCCTCCGGGACAATTCCGGTTCTCGCACTTTGATGTTCTCCAGTCCGAATGCGATGTCCCGTTCGACGGTCTGGCCCACGATCTGACTGTCGGCGTCCTGGAATACAAGTCCGATGTGACGGTTTCTCGCAGCTCCATCTTTTGAAAGATCTTTCCCATCGACCATGATCTTACCGGAATTCGGTTTGAGGATTCCCTTGATGCATTTGAGCAACAGGCTTTTTCCCGATCCATTGCGTCCTGTCACAACGACGAATTCCCCGGCAGCGATGGAGAAGGTGATGTCATGGAGAATCGTCTTCGCCTGTGAAAAACCAAAGGAAAGGTGTTCGACTGAAAGTATCGGTGTCGCCTGTTGAGCGTCCATACAGTGCCCCTTGTAGGTCTGGGATCTGCTTTCCTGGCACGGTAGTCCGGAAATCTTTCCCAACTCTAGCAGAAGCGGGCTTTTTCCTCAACGCCTTTGTGCGCTTGACGATGCCGTTTATTGATATCGTCCGGTGCGCCGTGTTGCTGGATAAATTGTCCATCCAAGATGTTGTGTGAAATATGTTGCCAAACTCCATTTGGACAACAGACAATTTGTCCAAGCGACTTTTTTCTGGAGGAAGATAGGTAGGAAGGGCCATCCACAGAGGAATATTACGTTCCATAGTCTCAGTCATTGGCTCTGTAGTGTGATGATCGCGCCGGTCGGCATGGAGAGCTCAAAAAGACAGCTCATGGCATGTCGTCAATTACTTGCAATGACCGAACATTATACCTATGAGGCAGTACAGGATTTGTTATCATTAATCTTCTTGTTGAACGCCTTGTCTTTCGCTTTTCGTTTGATGGCGATTGGATGGTGATGAGGAATTATGTGAAACATGTGCTTGTAAAACCATATAAATTAGCCTGCGTAAAGAATTACACGCAGTTTGCGCAGTAAAATTTACCAGTTCAGAAAAACGGAAAAGAAAAATCTTGCAATCCCACAAGTAGCATGCTAGACTGCTAGCAACGAGGTTGAAATGAGTAATCCTGTGTATGAAGAAATTCTCCATCCCGTTCCTGTTCCTCCCCTGTATAGAGTGAGACAGCTGTTTGATGATACCCATATCCAAGACATTGAAGGTGCGGTGCGTCGAGAGGTGAATGCTTTCCCTAAGATTGATTGTGTACAAGGAAAAACGGTTGCCGTCGGGGTAGGAAGCAGAGGAATCTCACATCTTCAACTCATTGTGAAAACTTTGATAACTGTTTTGAAAGAACATGGTGCCTCGGTATTTATTATTCCAACGATGGGCAGTCATGGTGGGGCGATTGCGGAAAATCAGGTCTCTATCTTGAATCATTTTGGCATCACTTCGGAAGATGTTGGCGTTCCCATCAAATCCAGTATGGAGACGGTGGTGATTGGAGAAACAGAGGACGGAGTACCAGTAAATATGGATAAGAATGCTGCATCCGCTGATTACACGGTTACCGTCGCAAGAATCAAGCCACATTGCTCTTTCCGTGGAAAGTATGAGAGCGGAATGACCAAGATGTGCGTTATTGGGCTCGGTAAACAACATGGAGCGGACTATTGCCATTTCAAAGGTATGGCCCACATGGGAGAGAACTTGGAGAAGATTGGCAAAGTGTTCATGGAGAAGTCCAATCTCCTGTTTTCGCTTGGTTTGATGGAAAACTCACTTGATCAAACTTGCTTCATCAAACCCTATGGTAAAGAAACACTCATGCAGGAGGAGCCTATTCTTCTTGAGAAAGCAAAACAGATGCTTCCTGGTATCCCTTTCAAGGATTTTGATGTACTCATCATTGATGAGTTTGGAAAAAACATCACAGGAACTGGGATGGATTGCAATGTCATCCAACGTTTCACTTCGGAACATATGATCCCAAAACCATTCTTTAAACGGCTTGTTGTTTTGAATCTGACCGATGCCTCCGATGGTAATGCAGCAGGTTTTGGTTTGGCGGATGTCTCCACCCAAAAAGCCTACCAGAAAATGGAATTTGAGAAGACTTATCCGAATTTTCTGACGGCTCGTACTGTCATTGGGGGAAGAATTCCCATGATTATGGACAATGATTATGACGCCATCAGGACCGGCATCAAGACGGCTCCAGATGTCGATTACGAACGTCTGAAGATTGTCCACATCAAGAATACTTTGTGCTTAAGTCAGATGGAAATTTCTGAAGCATTACTGGAAGACGCCAGAGAAAATCCAAAAATCCAGATTGTTTCTTCTTCAAAGGAGAGGATGAATTTTGATGCAAAGGGAGACCTGATTTCAAACTGGAAGGCATGGGAGAGAGAAAATGAACGGTAAGACTATTTACGACAACTATGAAGAATTGACCAATCATGGGAATGTCCAAGAGAGGAAAGTTGCCTTAAGCATTGCAGAGGCTGGTATTCAAAGTGTCATTCCTTATGTGAGAACAAAGGAATATGTATCTCTGAGGGGGACAGTTCTTAAAATCGCAGATAAGACTTTTAATCTCGAAAAGATAAAACATATCTATGTGGTGGGGGTGGGAAAAGGTTCCTATCCCATTGCCCAAGCTTTGGATGAGATCCTTGGGGAAAGAATTTCTGAGGGTTTTCTTATTGTCAAAGAAGGGGAGAAGCGGAAACTCAAACATATCACGGTATTTGAATCCAGCCATCCTTTTCCCGACGAACGAAGTGTCGTGGGGGCGAAGGCCATCATGGCAATTGCCGACAAGGCTGGTAAAGACGATCTCGTTTTTGCAGCGGTCACCGGTGGTTCGTCAGCTCTTGCGAATCTTCCTGCAGGCAACGTCTCAATTTACGACATGCAAGCAACCAGCAAACTGCTTCTGCAATGTGGTGCGGACATCGTACAGATGAATGCGGTACGGAGGCACCTTTGCAATTTGAAGGGAGGAAAACTTCTGCAACATGCACAACCAGCTATGATGATTACGTTTACCTTGGACACCAATACGCCCGGAATGCCTTGGCCTGATCTTTGCCTTCCCGATCCCTCGTCTTTCCAGGATGCCATCGATGTCCTCAAAAAATTCGGACTTTGGGACAAGGTCCCCGCATCGGTACGCGAGAGGCTTCTCGATGGTGAAATTCATCCCGAAGAAGAGACACTCAAATCTCTGGAAGGGATGCAACAGGCTTTGTACAGTGTCGGTAACCAGAGGATAGCTTGTACTGCTGCCGCAAAGAAAGCTGAAGAACTTGGATATAAGCCTTTGGTCTTATCTTCCTGCATCGATGGTGAGGCCAAGGATGTAGGAATCGTGCTCGCCGGTATGACCAACGCAATTTTGGCTGGTGAGAACTATACCATCCAGCCTCCATGCGCATTGATATGCGGTGGAGAGACAACCATATCTATCATCGGTACTCCGGAAAAAGGTGGGCCGAACCAGGAGAGTGTGTTTGGTTTCTCCAAGAAGATAAGGCAGCAGGACCACATGGCCTTTGTATGTATCGATACAGATGGTACGGATGGTCCGACGGATATGGCAGGTGGCATTGCCGACGGCTATTCGAAAAACGAGATGAAAAAACTGGGCATCGATTATCAAGATATCTTTCAAAAGCATGGTACATATGATGCCCTGAACCGTCTTCATGATGGAATTTACACCGGGAATACTGGGACGAACGTCATGAATTTGCGAATAGTGGTAATCACTAAACTGGAAGGTAAATAAGATGGCTGACCGTATCAAGAAAATCACGGGAAGAGAAATACTCAATGCGAAAGGTTCTCCGACGGTCGAGGCCGAGTTGGTTACCGAGAACGGTTTTGTTGCGGTTGCATCGGTTCCGAGTGGCACTTCGACTGGGACCTATGAGGCCTATGCTCTGTACGATGGCGGAACTAGGTACGATGGAAAAGGGACCCGGAAAGCCTGCGCGAACATCAATGGCGCAATCAACGATTTGTTGAAGGGAAAAACGCTCGAAAACCAAGAGGCACTGGACACTATGATGACCGACTTGGATGGAACATCGAACAAGTCTAATCTGGGGGCGAATGCGATTCTTGCGGTTTCGGTAGCTATCGCCAAAGCACGAGCTCTTTCTCAAGGGAAACAGACTTTCGAGACGTTAACGGATGCTAAAACTTATAAAATTCCTCATGTGATTGCCACAGTGATCGCCGGTGGTGCTTTTGGCTTGTCAGGGCTTGAATTTGAGGATTATCTATATATCTTGCATGGCTTCGATTTCTTCTCCGACCAGCTTGAGGCGATTGTCAGATTGAGGAAACAACTTGGAAAGAATTTAGAGAAAATGTTTGGAACGGTTCCTGAAGATGGAGGAGCATTGGCTGCTCCCTTGCATTCCTCCGATGAGGCTTTCGACATCATGTTGCAGACTGCAAAGGAATGCGGCTATGAGAAACAGGTTGATCTCGGAATTGACGCTGCCATTTCGGAACAGTTTGATCAAGAGAAAAAGAACTATCACGTACAAGCAGGAATGACCTCCGAGGAACTCTGCGCTTACTATGTTTCCCTCGCAACGAAATACCCATTGACGTACTTGGAAGACTGCTTTGACGAGAATGATTTTGATGGATTCGAGCTTTTGGGGAAAGCACTTCCGAATGTCCAGAATGTGGGAGACGATCTATTCGCTTCAAACATCAAACGGCTTGAAGCGTACCACAAGGTAGCCAATGGGCTTTTGTTGAAAATCAACCAAATCGGGACAGTCTCCGAAGCGATCGCTGCTGCAAATTATGCCAAGAACCACGGTTTGGATGTGACGGTTTCACTTCGCTCTGGTGAGACGACCGATGATTTTATCGCCGATCTTTCCGTTGCACTCTCGACAAGGCAGATAAAACTAGGTTCCCCAGTGCGAGCCGAGCGGAATATGAAGTATAATAGACTCCAATACATTGCAACTGTATTAGGAGTATGAGGTATGGAACAGATTGTGGAAGTAAAGAGGAAGACTGCGGCGGACGCTGTCTATGAGCAGCTCAAGGAAGATATCATCACCTTGTATTACAAGCCGGGTGAGAAATTATCTGAGGTGAAGATTGCCCGGAGGTACAACGTAAGCCGCGATCCGGTGAGGAAGGGAATCTCAAGATTAGTCCAGGAGGGGCTGTTGGTGAGCAAACCCCAGTACGGGACGATTGTTTGTAATTTATCAATCGAGCAAGGGCAGGAGATATGCGATGTTCGGCTTATTCTTGAGGTCTATGCGGTCAAGATGGCAATCGGACATATCCCTGAGGGGCAGATGAAAGTGTTGCTCGAGAATCTGGAGAAGGCGAAAAAAGCCTTAGCCCAAGATTCGGAAGATACTACCACTTTGATTTACAAGCTTGATGGTGAGTTACATTCGACGATTTGGAATTCGTGTGGCAATAACATGATTGGGACTATCATTAAATCCTATGACTCGATTGTCAGGCGTATTCAGATTTCAAACATGATGTATCGCGAGAGAAAGCAAGAGACTATGGCGGAAATGGAGAAGATCATTTTGTCTCTAAAAGATAATGATGAACGTAGTGCCGAGGAAGCCATGAGAACCCACATAGCAAACATCAAAAAAACATTGGTTCAAACCAATACAGAAAAAAAGGAGAAATAGAATGAAAAAAACAGTTGCAATGTTGTTTTCAATCATTCTGATGGCTGGCCTGTTATTCGCAAACGGTCAGGGAGAAACTACTTCGGGAAGCAAAGACACTGATTTTCCGAAAAAAGAAATCACTGTGATTGTTCCTTGGAATCCGGGTGGAACGAACGACTTGATGGCTCGTGCCATGCAGCCGATTGCAAAGAGCATGTATAACATTGATCTCGTAGTCAAGAATGTTCCTGGTGGTGGAAGTGCGGTTGGTATTGCTGAAGTACTGACTGCTAAACCCGACGGGTATACAATCGGTCTTGCTTCCAGCTCCTATCTGGCTTTAATGGCTCAGGGCAGAGTTGCCACCAAGATGGATGAGATGACGAACATCGTCAATGCCTCGAGCGAGCCAGTGGTCTTGGTCACCAAGAAGGGCGGAACTTATGCAACGGCGAAAGAACTCATCGATGTTGCTATTGCGAATCCTGGAAAGGTTTCTTGCGGCATTCCTGGTTCGAACAACGTCAACCAGGCCTATGCGACACTACTTGCCGAAGCTACGAAAACGACCTTCAACTTCATGCCTTTTGACGGAGGATCCCGTGTTGTCGCAGAACTGCTTGGCGGACATGTAGATTGCGGTGTCTTGAAGCCAAGTGAAGTCATCACTCAGGTTCGTGCCGGTGGCCTTGTCGTTCTTGGTGTCTTTAACAAAGAGGGCCTTGGGTTGCTTCCTGAAGTTCCGACTATTGAAAAAGTTGGTTATGATGTCTTCCGCCTCGGAAACATCCAGCAGACCTCATTCCTCATGGGACCGAAGGGAATGGACCAAGCTATCGTTGACAAGATTGTCGATATCTTCACGAATATCTTGAATTCCGACGAATACAAGAAATTCGGAAATGATGTGGGAATTGTTCCCACCCCAATTTCTGGCCCTGAATTCGTTTCTTACCTGAACGAAGTTTATGCGGGTCTTGAAAAGGCAAGTGCGGAGATTTTCACAAAATAGGTTTGTTATGTTGCGTGTTCCTTGGCTCCCCTATAAGGGAGTCAGGGGATAAGTCGGAGGAAATAATGTCAAAACACGATACAACACAAAAATACGAAAACATTGTTCTTGTGGTTTTCATCATAGCTTTCTCCTTTCTCTTCTATGTGGCTTCGACGAGCGAATCTTATAGTTTTGATGGCATAGCCTCCATGACTTTCCCCATGTATATCATTGGTGCGGTTGTTGTGCTCTGTTTCATCAAGTTGTTCAGGACTTATCTTACATGTAAGAAACATAAGCCTGCCATCAAAGAAGAAGAGGCTCCAGGGACGACCGTGAATGGTCTCACTGCCAAACAAGCCAGCCGAAAGATTATGTTCACATTGCTGTTCATTATGGTATATGCGCTAGTTTGGAATCTCCTTGGATTTGCATTAAGTACCTGCTTGTTTATTTTCTTGGAGGCAAAATTTTTGAAATCAAGCACTTCATGGCTTTCCTGCCTCATTATTGGTGTAGGAGCAACTGTCGTACTCTATTTTATCTTTGGATTCTTATTCAATGTCGATTTTCCTGAGCCGATTCTTGAACTCTTGATTGGATAAGGAGGAAAGGAAAGTGTCATTTACAACAATTCTTACTGGTTTTATTTCTACCATTACTGATCCGATTGGCATCCTTAATGTCCTCCTTGGTACATTTGTCGGCCTTGTCTTTGGTTCTCTTCCTGGTTTGAGTGCCACCATGGGAGTCGCTCTCCTTATTCCTATGACGTTTACCTTGACTCCGACCATCGCTATCGGCATGTTGCTTGGTGTGTATATTGGCGGCATTGCTGGCGGGGCTGTTTCTGCCATTTTGTTGAACATCCCGGGGACTCCATCGTCGGTGGTGACTACCATTGATGGATATCCTATGGTGCAACAAGGTCATGCGGCAAGAGCTTTGGGCTGGGCTGCGTTTTCTTCTGGTTGGGGAAGTATCATCAGTTGGTTATTGCTCATTACGATTTCTCCACTTTTGGCAAAACTGTGTACAAGTTTTGGATCCCCCGAATATGCGTCACTTGCTTTCTTCGGACTGTCAATTATTGCGGCGGTTTCCGGGAAGTCTTTAATCAAAGGACTTATTGCCGGCCTCTTTGGCGTAGTGCTTTCCTTTGTGGGCATCGACCCGATTTGGGGAGATTTGCGCTTTACCTTTGGGAACATCAACCTAATGGGTGGCATAAGCACCATCGCGGCTTTGATTGGCCTTTATTCTATTCCTCAAATCCTTGATAGCTGTCTTAGTCCCGGAAACAAGAAAGTTTCCGGCAAGAATCTCAGTCTCAAAGAGATTGTTCCTCCTTTCAAAGAACAATGGGCAAGAAAAGCTGATATCATTCGTTCTTCCTTGATTGGAACAGTCATTGGTATCATTCCTGCCACCGGTGGAAACGTTGCCGCTTTCATTTCTTATGATCAGGCGAAGCGATTCTCCAAGCATCCAGAGAACTTTGGGAAGGGTGATCCTTCTGGTATTATTGCTTCTGAGGCTGCAAATAACGGTGTTTGTGGAGGTGCCTTGATTCCTATGATGACGCTGGGTATTCCTGGTGATAGTGTAACTGCAGTACTCATGGGTGGTTTGATGATTCATGGCCTACAACCTGGACCGGCCTTGTTCACTAATAATGCATTGGAAGTCGTCGGCATCTTTACTACAATTCTCATTGCGACAATTTTCATGGTATTACTTCAAGTTTTCGGTATCAAGATTTTTGTGAAGACCTTGAATGTTCCCGTACATTTTCTGGATTCCATCCTCGTCGTCCTTTCCTTGGTTGGATCATATGCAATTCGCGGCAACATGTTCGACGTATATCTGACTCTTTTTTTTGGAGTTGCTGGTTTCTTCTTGAAGAAGGGCGGATTTCCTATGGCACCGATTGTCTTGGGACTTGTTCTTGGAAATATGTTTGAAAGTGAGTTTAGGCGGGCTGTGAAACTTGGCGGAGGAAGCATCTCCATCTTCTTCAAGCGCCCTGTTGCTCTTTGTATCATCCTTGTTACGTTTGTAGTCATCATTTCTGCAATAATCAAAGCGAACAGGGCAACTGATGAACAAAATGTTTAGGCAATTACAAAAACAATCCTAAAAAGCATTTCGTCTTAACCTCCTTGTTGGTCTGTCCTGCAAGGAGGTTGTTTATGCTATGAAGATTACATCATATCAGTGGATTTTTTCGAGTTATTGAGAAATTGAAATCTGGATGATGGGTTCTTCTTGTCCAACGAGTTGAGTTGCTCAAGCAAGCCTTCCTCCACCTAGAAAAAATCAGCCATTTGGCCCTTTTGGGTGAACGAGTTCCATAGATAGACGCTACCGCCTCACCTTTTGCTTTGGAAGTATGTCGTTTCTATTTCGCCATGATGGTCTGCAATAGGTTGTCGTTATACGAATTCGCCAGTTTGATTGCGAATGAGGCTGTGAACAGCTTGTCTTCATCTTCAATCAGAAATATGGGGATAGTGAATCCCAGCAGGCCCGCCACACCGACTCCAGTAAGTACGGCTCCCACCGTCTTGCTGTGTTCTCCTATGAAGTCGTGGGAAAGGAACACCGTTCCTACGACGCCTGATACGAGGGATACGCTTAGCATGGTCCAGCTTGTGATGCGTAGCGCACTGTTGCGTTGTTGTACGGTGGTATATTTCTGGGCCGCCTCATTCGCTCCCGCAAGGGTGAAGAAGTCAGGTCTTGAGATTGGCCGCCCCCCTAGCATCGGGGTCCACTGGGTATCTTTCGCATACTTGACTTGATCCAGATCCTTGTATGCTGAGTCTATGGTGATGATGCTTTCCGCATATGAGGTGGCTTGTTCAAACGACAGGTCTGGCGGTATTTGGGCGAAGATCAACCCGGACACAGAGACTAGTAGCAGTATTGTAGCGATGGTTGTTCTCATGGCGCCTCCTTGTATAAGGATGATATCACATCCCTGTGAACCTATGATATGCATCCGCAAGGGGAAAACAGCTCTTTTGTCGTAGGATTTTACGTTGGAGGGCAGTAGGAACGGAGGATTGTATGTCGTTTGATATAAGTCGATACACCAGAAGACTATTATTGAAAAAGTTTAATTATACTTTTGAATTTGAATTACTCAATCAATTCTGGTAATGGTGTAAGGCTTAATAGTTCATTCATGTACCATTCTGCTGTTCCTTTGAGGCTATTTGCCCATTCTTGGTCGTCCGTCTTTACAATCAAACTAGGATGTCTTGATTGAAGCCGTTCTTTGAGTGCATTGAAGAAGAAGGACGAACCATTGACCATCTTTCCACTGACAATGATTACCTCAAGTTGAAAAATCTTAAGGAAATTTTCAATTCCGATAGATAGAACCGAAGCTGCATATTCAAGCGTTTGGCAAGCGATTATGTCTTTCTTTTCTGCGGCTTTACATATCTGCAAGATATTCAACTCATTGATATGGTCCACCAGCAGACCTTGTTGACGAATTTTTAATTCATTTTGAGTTTTATGAACAATCGCAAAATCATTGACAAGCGCTTCAAGGCAACCATATTGTCCGCAATGACATTTGGGGCCGTGCATGTCCACTATCATGTGTCCGAGTGCGCTTACGTTTCTCATGGATAGTCTTGGTATTTTTTTATCGATGATATAACCGATTCCTATACCTTCATCGAGTATTATATAAGCCAGGTTTTTATATTGAGGAAAATATGAAGAATAATATCGAGAACAGGCTGCGGAAAGTGCGACATTGCCAAAAAAAACATTATGGTTGAAACGTTCCCTGAAAAATTCCCGAATATCATTTACGGCAAGCCACGAGAATCCCGGATGGTGATGTTCTTTCGTGTAGTGATCCTTTGCAGAATTGAAGGATGTTACCACAATACCGATGATTCTGTCCCTTTTGATATTCGCTTTTTGAAGCATTTTGCAGTAAGAGGTAAAACAGTTTTCCCTAATACTGTCGGCGGGAGTGGTTTCATCGCAATTGAATTCATCATTAAGTATGATATTGAAGTTGAGATCGATTAAAGCAGTTTGGTAAGAAAATCTACGAATGCATATGGAAAAGAAATAGCCATATTGACTGTTTAGTTGAATTATGTCACTAGGTCTTCCGACTGTAGTGGCTTCCATGTCCTTATTGGCGATAAGCAAGCCTATAAGAATAAAAGAATCAATCATGCGATAGAGCGTTGCGTTTTTTAGCCCTAATATCTCTGAAAGTTTCTTCCTTGTAATAGCTTTATGTTGCATTATTTGGAAAAGCAGTTCTTTTTCCTTATCTTGGAGTTCTGTAAACGTAATCAATTTATCCATACAAAAAGTATAGCCTACATTCTCACTTTGAGTCCACTGAATTTTTATTTATATTTTTCAAATTGGGAATATATATTCGCTATTTACCATAAGAAATAGCAAATATGCAAAAAAATATGTTGACAAATAAGAGGTATATGGAATAATTAAATTCAAAATGATAAAAATTATAGCAAAAGGAGGCTGTGCTATGAAAAAAATCATGACATTGTTATTGGTATCTCTTTTGTGTTTAAGTGCAGGATTTGCCCAAGGTGGAAAGGAAGGGGGGAAGGAGCAAGTTATTTTGAAGTATTGGGCGTCTCCACTATCGAACACTGAGTACACGTTGTCCACTTGGAATCAAGTGATTGAAGGTTTCACGGCGGAAACAGGTATCAAGATTGAAGTTGAGGTAATTCCTTGGGGGGATATGACCAAAAAGGCAACGACCGCCATTACGAGTGGCGATGGTCCGGATCTTATGGGGTGCGGCAACAACATGTCTGTTCAACTTGCTCCGACAGGTGCCCTGCTTTCTTTGTCCCCGGAGCGTATGTCCAAGGTCTGTAGTTGGGATACGTATTATGATGCCGTTATTGGTCTCGAAGGTGAGGATCCTGTAGCTATTCCTTTGAATGTCGGTAGCACCGATATGGTCTACAATATTGAACTTTTTAGGAACATCGGCATCACGGAAATGCCTCATGATTGGGATTCCTTTATTGCGGCTGCTCAGAAGTTGACTCGGGATGTTGATGGGGACGGCAATATTGATATATATGGTCTTGGCATGTTTGGAAAACCTACTCAAAGTTTTAAAATGTTTTATAACAGATTTGTCCAACATGGTGGTCAGCTTTTAGATGAAGACGGTATACCTGGTTTCAATTCGAAAGCGGGTGCCGCCACTCTAAAATTCATTGGAGATATGATCGCGACATATAAGATTACCCCTCCTGTGTGTGCGGAATGGACCCAGGATGAAATGGTCAATGCCTTTATCAACGGTAAACTGGCAAGCTGCACTGTCGACAACGAGACGATTACAACGTTGAACAAGTCTTCCATGTCGGGCAAATTCGGAATTTGTGAACTTCCGTACATTCTGCCAGGAGAGATAACTGGTATTCGTTGTACTAGTCATGTTGGTGGTTCGGACATTGGTATTTTTGCAACTACAAAACACGAAGAGGAATGTCTTATGTTCCTGAAGTACATCAGCAGACCGGAGATTAATAGGCAGATTGCTGAAGCCTTTAACATCATAGCTTCTGTAAAGGCTGTGTATGAAGGTCGTGAACTTGACCCACAGACGGCGGCGCAGGTTGAAATTATGAACAATGCCTGCGTGGCTATGCCGATGGTTCCATATTTCCTCCCATCGATTAATGATGCATCTCTTGCTGTTCAGAATGTAATGTTTGCCGCTGCTACAGGGAAAATGAATGACGCGCTGATTGCTTCTGAACTGGAGAAATTAGATGCTAAAGTTCGTGAGAATATGCGTCTGAGTGGTTATTGATGCTTTGCGAGAGAATAGCGGGACTTGTTCCCGCTATTCTGAATGGGAGCGCAGGTTATGTTGATGAAACAAGAACAAAAAAAGAATGTATTTATATATGGGATGTTATTGCCGGCATTGATAATGGAATTGTTTATCCATATTACCCCGTTGCTTCTAGGTGTGGTTGTTTCCGTCAAAAACGTTGGGCTGAGAACCATGGGTGACTGGATTCACGCTTCGTTTGTAGGAGCTGATAATTATTTAGAATTCCTTAAACCCGGATCGACAATGAATTCACAGTTCTGGACTTCCTCAGGAGTGACGCTGAAATATGGATTGATTGCGAAGATTTTCCATTTTCTTCTTGGATTCTGGGGGGCTTTGCTTCTAAATAGAAATTTTAAGGGGAGAGGTATTTTTCGTGTTATTTTTATGTTGCCCTATGCCGTTCCTAGTTTTATTTCAGCGATTGCTTGGAAATTTATGTTTCAGAAAGAATGGGGGTTGATTAATTATTTCCTTGTAGATGTGGTTCATCTTATATCTGAGAAACCATTTTGGCTTGTTGGGGACAATGCAATTTATGCTGTAATTGTAGCACAAGTATGGAGAGGCTGGTCTTTTCACTTCATTATGATCTTGGCAGGTCTACAGACCATTCCTACTCATCTATATGAAGCGGCCACTATTGACGGTGCCGGACCTTTTACACAATTCAGAGTTATAACCCTTCCTGAATTAAAACCGATTTTAACTACTTTAATCGTTGTTAACGGTATGAAGATTTTCAATGAGTTTGAGACGACATTCGTAATGCTGAGCGAAAATCCGCCTGCTAGTGCCAATGTAATGAGCGTGAATATATATAAACAGGCCTTTGGTAACTTCAATTTTGGAGTGGCCTCGGCAAATGCAATCATATGGGTAGTAATCATTTTTGCGGTATCATGGATGCTTAATAAACTTCTACGTCTAAAGGAGGATTGACAACATGGCAAAGAAGCGATTGACATGGAAAAAGGTCTGCTGGAATGTTTTCTTTGTTTTTAGTTTGGTATTCCTCACGTCATATGTATTAGCTCCTCTTTTGACTATGGTGCTCACTTCAATCAAACCTTTGGAGGATATACAGATTATTGAGAAGTCGTTAATTCCTGATACGTTTGATTTCAGAACCTATCAAAGGATGTGGAAGACCGTTCCTTTGTCGAAATATATAGTCAATTCAATAATTGTTGTAGGTTTATCAACGTTGTTCTCCGTAATTATTGCCATCATTGTCGGATATGTCATGGATAGGTTTAAATTCCTAGGAAAAAAGGGATTCGGCAATATGCTTATCTTTGCACAAATGCTTCCTGGAATTTTGTTCCTACTTCCATTGTATTTATTATTTACCCTAGTATATAGACAACTAGGAATTAAGTTGGTTGGAACATATAAAGGCTTGATTCTTACTTACATGACTTTCTCACTTCCATTTTCAATATGGATGATGAAAAGCTATTTCCATTCCATTCCAAAAGAATTGGAAGAAGCTGCGTATATTGATGGTTGTGGTTATCTAAAGACCCTGTTTAGAATAATCTATCCAGTGGCAAGGCCCGGAGTGATAGCTGTTGCAATCTATTCGTTTTTTGTGGGGTGGGAAGAAATCATGTTCGCAAGCGTACTTACCAATGATATGACCAGAACCATTTCTGTTGGTCTGAGAACTTATGCCGCAGCGGAAATCGTTTATTGGAATGAAATGATGGCAGCTGCCGTTACCGTGACATTGCCTGTGATCATAGTATTTCTATTCCTACAGAAATATCTTGTGCAAGGGCTGACTGCTGGAGGTGTGAAAGAATGAACAACGAAGATGGAATGCAGGTATATTTGCAAAGTTTTGTTCACGATAGCGACTGTGCCAATATCAAAGATCGGGATAATCCATTGCCGAAGCAGAATGTTATATGGATTATTGCTGACCAATTAAGAGCGCAGGCCTTGTCTTGCGCATATGATCCCAATGTTAGGACTCCGAACCTTGATAATCTGGCTTTGAATGGTGTTGTTTTCAATCATGCTGTATCTTCTTTTCCTATTTGCTGCCCTTTTCGAGCAACGTTGCTTACAGGTCAAGATCATCAACAATGTATGCCGGGACATCAATATATGATGACAGAATCCTATCGTACAATTGCCGATGCATTTAATGAATATGGCTATGATACAGCTTATTTTGGGAAATGGCATATTGATGGCGCCCGTGATAATCCTATGATGCATATTGTGCAAAAAGAACGCCGAGGCGGTTTTAGGACTTGGATAGGATATGAGAATAATAATATGCAATGGAATACCTATGTTCATGGACATACTCCCAAGGGGGAGATCCCGCAGCATAGATTATTGGGATATGAAACGGATGAACTTACGTCTTTGCTGATTGATTATCTGAAGAATAGAGATGAATCAAAGCCATTTTTTGCGGTTCTTTCTGTTCAGCCGCCTCATGTACCGCATCCATCTCCTGCAAGGAATCGAATTAATTATGATTGGGAAAAGATACAGCTGCGGCCCAATGTCCCCCTCGGTGAAGCTAGGACAAGACGATATAAACTTGAACTGGCAAGATATTACTCAATGATAGAGAACCTCGACGAGAATATTGGTCGAATAATGAATGAACTATGTATGCGCAATCTTGATACAAGTACTCAAATTATGTTCTTCAGCGATCATGGAGACATGATGGGTTCCCATGGTCTCAACGGAAAGGTTGTGCCATATGAAGAGTCAATACGTATTCCTTTTATCATCAGTAGTAGCGCAGGAAGTTATTTCGGTTTTAAATCTGGTACCTGTGACGCGCTGATTTCTGAATATGACATCGCGGCAACAACACTCGGTTTGTGCGGAATTCCTCAGCCAGATTGGCTGAATGGATACGATTACTCCTATTATAGATACATACAGAATGGGGATGGCTTAAGCAGGCCAAAGAAAAAAGAGGACGAACCAGCTTCAATGGAAATAAAAGCCATTGTACCTCGCGAAGGTTGTGATAAGGCTTGGCGGGGTGTTGTTACTAGAGACGGTTGGAAATATGTCTGTTATGAAGGTTCTGAATGGATGCTTTTCAATCTGAATGATGATCCTTATGAACAAATCAATTTAGTGAATAGCTTTGAATATCGAGGGAAACGAATGGAACTTTTAAAGGAGCTGAAAAGCTGGCTTGAAAAAAATGACGATCCTTTTATCCTTCCAGAAGAGAATGATTTATGAATAAAAAGATTTATATCTGTGATGTAGACGTGAAATGTCCTGACTATATCTTTACAAAGGAAGTAGTACGGAATTGCGGAGGATTGCTGTCTTCTTTAGAAGACGCTGATCTCTGTTTGTTTAATGCTGGAGTATATATAAGTAGGCATAGTGCAAAGGAAATGGAAAAATGGCTACGGAGAGCGATTGATAGGGAGAAGCAGATAATCATCATCAAACCCTATGGAACTTCTTATATGCCTTTGTATTTCAGAAGGTTGAAGTTGGAAGGAATTGAACTTTTGAAATCCCAGATTGAAGCGGTCTTGGAAGGAGTACTACCTGATTTTAGTAAACTTTTACTCAATAGGTATTGCTGATAGAGGTACGTACATATGACTAGAAAAAATGTCTTTATCATTCACACCCATGATAGTGGGCGCTTGCTGAGCCCTTATGGGGAAGCTGTTCCTACGCCATTTTTACGTGTTTTTGCAGGAGAAGGTACTTTGTTTAGAAATTGTTTTTGTGGTTCTCCGACCTGCTCCCCTAGCCGAGCTTCAATGCTTACCGGAACGTATCCTCATCAAAATGGTATGCTTGGTTTGGCCCATAGAGGTTTTGCTCTTCATACGCCTAGAGCGCATATGGCTTCTTATTTCCGGAAAGAAGGTTTTCACACCGTATTATGCGGTATTCAGCATGAAGCTCATGATGCGCGAATGCTTGGATATGAAAGAATAGTAGGGCAACAAGGATATGATATGGGAAATCCTTATTCGGATATGACTATCTTTGATCATGATAATACAGATGCACTATGTGAATATCTTGTTGAATATAATGGAAGAAGACCCTTGTTTGTGTCTATGGGTTTCTATAATACACATAGGGTTTTTCCTATTGATGATGGGAGTGTCAACCCAGAATATATCGCACCTCCCAAATGTTTGTATGACTCAAAACGAAATCGTGAAGACATGGCAGGATTTCATCGCTCTGTGAAGATTGTGGATGATTGTTTTGGCCGACTTATAGCGATGCTTAAAAAATTAGGGTATTATAAAAATTCCATCATTATTTTTACAACTGACCATGGGCCAGCTTTTCCTAGGATGAAGTGTACACTGTATGATGGAGGAATCGGCGTTGGTTTTATACTGTATTATCCTGACAATCCTTCAAATGGTAAAGTCTATGATTCCATGATTTCTCACTTAGATTTGTTCCCGACTTTATGTGAATTGGAAGGAATTGAGCCTCCGACCGACTTGGAAGGAAAATCAATTCTGCCATTGTTGGAAAATAAGTATGGTCCTGTTCATGAAGAAATTTTTGCTGAAGTCAATTACCATGCATCGTATCAGCCAATGAGATGTATCAGAACGGAACGATATAAGTTCATTCGAAATTATTTAGATTATCGGAAACCTATTCTTTCCAATATTGATGAATGTGAAAGCAAAGCTTTTCTGATGGAAAATGGGTTAAGAAACAGGCTTTCCTCGTCAGAGGAGCTTTATGATTTGTATTTTGATCCTGCTGAACAAAATAATCTCTTCGGGAAGACGAATTACAAAGATGTCCAGAAACACTTGGAAGAACGGCTTGATGCATGGATGGTCATTACAAATGATCCCCTGCTCAACGCTCCTATTATACCTAAACCGGTAGGTGCGCTCATAAACAAGATTACCTGTGAAGATCCAGGTCTTCCTGATTGGGAGAATGAGTTATGAAGAACAATGTACTGGTAATTTTCGTTGATGAACTTCGTACTGACGCTTTGTCAATGTATGGAAATAAGCAGGTTTTGACACCGGAGCTTGATAAACTGTCATCAGGCGGTACAGTGTATTCCAATCATTTCTGTTCTTGTCCGATTTGTACGCCTTCTCGTTTTTCAATGTTGAGCGGTTTATATGCTACTGAGCATTCTGTTTGGGAGAATAAAGGAACTTTGAAAGAGGTAATAGATACTTATCCAAAAATCATGAGACGGAATGGATACAAAACCGTTGCGATTGGGAAAATGCATTCTTCGCCGACGTATTTGGATGTTGGCTTTGATAAGATGCTTCTTAGTGAGCAGGATGGTGATGGTCGTTTTGAAGATGATTATCATGAATTTCTCTACGAGCATTGCCGGGCGGATACGACAGATATCATTGATCAACGGGCAGAATATCGGATGCTGGCGGGAGGTGAGTATTATACTTCTTTTGGTTGTCGGGTTAGTAATCTTGAAGAACCCTATCATTCAACATCTTGGGTTACTTCTAATGTCATAAAAGAATTACAGCAATGGACGGGTGAAGGAAACTTCTTGTTTGCAAGTTACATAAAGCCTCACCATCCCTTTGATCCCATAGAAAGATTTGTAGATCTATATGCTGGGCGAAGAATGGAAATATTGCCTGGATATACATCAGAGGTTCCTAAGTTTGACTACCAATATGACAAGGGCTATTTTGACAATGCTACCTTATCTGAAGATATACTTCAGAGAATGACTTTATACTATTATGCCAATATCTCTCATATTGATGAAGGAATCAGTGAGATGATATATATTCTGAAACAAAAAGGACTATATGACAATACACTGATTATTTTTACTTCCGATCATGGGGACTATATGGGGTTTCATCATATGGCGTTGAAACAGAATCATATGTATGATCCATTGATGCGAATACCGCTGATAATAAAACGGCCCGGACAAACGGAGTCGTCTTGTGTTATGGAGTTCTCTGATAATACACAACTTGCTCATGCGATTCTTTCAGAAATCGGTTTAGAAGATGGCCTAAGGATGAATCATACAGATTTAGATGCGAAACGGGAATATCTGTATGGCATGTATAAGCATCGTTTGGGCGATAGTGAAGAGAATGCGTACATGGTAAGATCTGAACGTTATAAATTATTGGTAACTGGGAACGTCGATAACTATCAACTGTATGATTTGTTCGAAGATCCATATGAACTCATGGACGTCTCAAAAAAGCAAGAGTTTGCGGACATCCTTAATAAGTTGTTTGCCCATCTTTTTAATCAATTATGTTTTTCGAATCCACCAATGAATTACTATAATCCTAAAGCTGCCATTATTTCAAAAAGTAGAGAAGCCATCGCACAGCAATCTGAAAAACTAGGAAAGTACTTTGCTAGTTCCTGCGGACTATAAGGTGTTTTTATGGTTAGGAAATTGTATTATATATGAGCTTGTGAATTAGGTGTATCTATGAGTGCATAAACCTGTCCAGAATTGATGATAGCCTCTATTCTGAAAACTCCTTGTATATCGTTGTCTTATGGAATACTTCCTTCATTTCGGTTTTTATATGTTCGGATTAAATTGAGAAGACTGCGAACTTTGCAACCCGACTGGACGACCAAATGAAGGTCGCAGAACGCAAGATACAAAAAGACTCCTGATTTCTCAGGAGTCTTGCTGTTGCCGCCTCCAGGAATCGAACCAGGGACACAAGGATTTTCAGTCCTTTGCTCTACCTACTGAGCTAAAGCGGCGCAACGGGTAACTATATACCCCAGAACTCTTGTACTTGTCAACAAGTAAACGGAATTTTGTCGATGGAAATCCCGAAAAGGTGCGGGAAGCCTCGTTCTGATGGGTAGTGCCGAAGGACTTGACCTGAGCTTCACCATCTACGGTATTCATCGTTAATGACATGTTGAGTCTTGAAATATATCGGAGGAAGCGCGAGTGTGCATCAATACAGGAAATGCCGTCGCTATAAAGATATAGTGGTTCCATTATGTTGCAGGCTGATTGAAGTGAAGAAAGGCGGGAGCAAGGCTGTTGGCTCAGGAGGCAGGAGGGGCGAATCCCCTATTTCATGGGTGTGGATCCGGAATCTCATGGATATGACATGCGTTTTGTGGGAACTGCTGTTGTCGCGCCCGAGTTAAACAAAGGGCCATCCCTGCTACTGGGGGCGCCGAGGTACTGCTTGGCCGCTGATATCGCCCATATCGCTGGGGTGCCGCTCAGGTCACCGGCATCGCTCATGTGCCGCTCCGAAGCCTCGTCGTCCGTTTCCCTCAAAAGGAAAAAACGACTTGGCGTTTTGCTCTCCCTTGCCGAGTCTCCGACCACGTGGTATGGTACAGACAGGAGGTCGTCGTTATGTCCCGGGATATGAGCCGGTATCATGAAGCCATGAACTATGAGACTCTGATCCACGCCTCCAGGCGCGGCGACCAGGCGGTAGGGCCGATATTTGACGCCCTCGCGAAGCAGATTGATGTCACTGAACCTTTGCCGGTACATCTTGGCTTCTATGCGCAGTCCTACGGTCTTCCTGACTACGTGGTCAGTGAATCATATTATCAAGTCAGGGCCTGCTTTGAGCGCATGGAGCCGCAGGACATCATTATAGGACGAAATGATTCCATTTGGCCGTCGCGAATCAATGATTTTCCCCAGATGCCGCGGTATCTTTACCTGAGGGGGGATGTTTCTCTGTTGGATAAACCGTCTGTATCTGTCATAGGCACGAGATCCCCTTCCTCGCAGGGAAAGCAATATGCGGCCGATACCGCCGCCGAGCTTGGGGGGAAGGGGTATGTCGTGGCGTCGGGTTTGGCTCTTGGAATCGACGGCGTCGCCCACCTGTCCGCCTTGAAGAACGACGCTCCGACTATGGCGGTCATCGGAACTCCATTGTATCAGACCTATCCCCCTGTTCATGCACCCCTTCAGAAGCTGATCGGACAGCACGGACTTGTAGTCAGCCGCTTTTCTCCCGCCGCTGACATGCAGAAATGGTTCTTCCTGCTGCGCAACCGCTTGATGAGCGCACTTTCCCTCGGCTCGGCCGTAATTGAGGATAGGGATGGCGGCGGAGCGGTCAGACAGGCGGGATTTGCGCTGGAGCAAAAGAAATACCTGTTCATATACCAGCATGTGCTGGACAACAGGGCGTGGCTCTGGCCACGTCAGCTGGCGGACAAGCCGAGAGTGTTTATCGTAAAGAAGCCCGCCGACATCCCCCGCCAGCTGGGGCGGGCACAAGAATTAGTCGATCAGGTCAAGGGCTTGCCGCCGACCTCCCTCAGGGGTGCCAAAGCGTCCAGGGCAAAGAAGGAGACCTCCCCGGACGTCATCCAGCTTGATCTGTTTTCCTGATTTTTCAGTAAAAACGGCAAAGGCTTTTATGGATGCTCGGCAACGATGGTGACCGGGTAGTGGTAAATAGGATTCTCATGGCCCAATAACCCCGTCATCTTCTTGACATGAACGATGGTCGTGCTTACTATCGATATCATTATGAATAAACTCACCGCAAACGAATTACGTCAGAAATACATTGATTTCTTCGTGTCGAAGGGGCACGTGCAGATCAGCGGAGCATCGCTGATTCCTGAGAACGACCCGACCGTCCTGTTCACCACGGCGGGTATGCACCCGCTTGTGCCGTACATCCTTGGCGCCGAACATCCCGCCGGCAAGCGTCTGGTGGACTACCAGAAATGTATCCGCACCGGCGACATCGACTCCGTGGGCGACCCGCACCATCTCACCTTTTTCGAAATGCTCGGCAACTGGTCATTGGGCGACTATTTCAAGAAAGAGGCGATCAACTTCAGCTTTGAGTTCTTGACCAAGGTGCTTGGGCTTGATGTAAGTAAATTGTCCGTCACCGTGTTCGAGGGTGATGATGAAGTCCCCCGCGATTCGGAGGCGGCCGCGACATGGAAAGGGCTCGGCATTCCCGAAGAACGCATCTACTTCATGCCCCGCGAAGACAACTGGTGGGGGCCGGCCGGCGAAACCGGTCCTTGCGGTCCCGACAGCGAGATGTTCATCGATACCGGCCGTCCCGCCTGCGGTCCTGACTGCAAGCCTGGATGCAAGTGCGGCAAGTACTTTGAAATATGGAACGATGTCTTCATGGGCTACAAGAAGACCGCCGACGGAGCCTATGTCCCGATGGACCGCAGATGCGTTGATACCGGCATGGGCATCGAGCGCACCATCGCCATCCTACAGGGGAAAAAATCCGTTTATGAGACCGAGGTGTTCCAGCCGATCATCGAGGGCGTCAAGAAGCTCTGCGGCGTAACATATGGCGAGGACGAGGACAAGGACATTTCGATCCGCATCATCTCCGACCATGTCCGCACCAGCGTATTCATCCTTGGCGACCAGAAAGGGGTCGCTCCGTCCAACGTGGGGCAGGGCTATATCCTCCGCCGCCTGATCCGCCGCGCCGTCCGTCATGGACGCAAGCTTGGCATCGAGGGTAAGTTCCTGGGCGAGCTGGCGTTGATCGTACTTGACCTGTATGGGGCTCCGTATCCAGAACTGCTTGAGCACAAGGCGTTCATCCTCGACGAGCTTGCCGCGGAAGAGGCCAAGTTCTCCGAAACGCTCCAGAAGGGCGAGCGGGAATTCGAGAAAATGCTGCCGAATCTGATGAAGGGCAGTTCCCGCGTTATCAACGGACGGATCGCCTTCAAGCTGTACGATACCTACGGGTTCCCCATCGAGCTGACCAAGGAACTTGCCGCGGAGCATGGCTTTACGGTTGACGAAGAAGGGTTTTTGGCGGCGTTCCAGAAGCATCAGGAGACCAGTCGCGCCGGAGCCGAGCAACAGTTCAAGGGCGGTTTGGCCGATCACAGCGAATTGACGACCGCGCTGCATACCGCCACACATATGCTGCATAAGGCGCTTCGTACCGTCCTTGGCGAGCATGTCGGGCAGAAAGGGTCCAACATCACCACTGAACGTCTGCGTTTTGACTTCACCCATCCCATGCCCATGACTCCCGAAGAAATCCAGCGGGTGGAGGATATGGTGAACGAAGAGATCCAAAGGGATTTGCCGGTCACTTGCGAGACTATGACGTTGGAAGAAGCCCGCGACCAGGGCGCGATCGCATTTTTTGACAGCAAATACGGCGAGCAGGTCAAGGTATATTCAATAGGCGACTTCTCGAAGGAAGTCTGCGGAGGGCCGCATGTGACCCATACCGGCGATATGGGTCATTTCCATATCCTGAAGGAACAGTCTTCGTCGGCTGGTGTTCGCCGCATCAAGGCCGTTCTGGAAAAATAGTCGTTGTCTGGAATGACAATCAAGAGGCTGTCGCACAAGTATCCTGCTGTGTGCGGCGGCCTCGTTTCATACTAGGGGGCGTGTACTTGCGCGTTCGCTTGTTTTCCTATATGTTGAAATCATGTCGTACGCTCCGATTTAAAATGATGAAATAGTCCCGCTCTACCATCTATGCATCGCATAGGTCATCATGTTATGTGGGGTGATCGCGCAGGGGTGTAAGTCCGTTCATTCACAGTCCTGAGCATTTTTCCCGATTGTTTCGGAGCAGTCATATGAATAGTGAAATTGTCTCGTGCGCGACGTCGGCCTCACGTCGGGCGCGTGGTTGCATGTATGCGTCGTCGTTGTTGCAGGGGATGGTCTTTTTCGGACCAATCGCGACGTTGTACCGACAGGCGAGGGGTATTTCGATTGTCCAGTTGTCGGTCATTGAGGCTGTTTGTCTGATTTTGGCGATAGCTTTGGAAATTCCATGGGGGATTATCGCCGACAGGATCGGTTACAAGCGGACGCTTGTCGTTTGCGCCCTGCTGGGAGTGACATCGAAGGTAATCTTCTGGCAGGCCCATTCATTCGGGATGTTTCTTACAGAACGTATCGTCTTGGCCGTGGTCATGGCCGGTACGAGCGGTGTAGATGTCGCATATCTGTCGGCCTTTGTCCCCGATTCCGAAAGACAGAAGGTATTCGGCAGGTACGAAGCCTGCGGCATGGTCGGTCTGATGGCGGCGTCGATCATCTTTTCCGTCTATGTGAAAGACCGGTACGATTTGTCCGCGTTCCTGACGGTACTTTCCTATGCCGGGGCTTTGTTCTGCATCCTGCTGGCTCCAAGGGAAGATGCGCCAGCCAAGACGAAAAGTGCGGAAAGGCCTTTGCCGACGACACCCCCTAAGATCGGATTTGGCGAGGTCGTGGCGGCGTTGTCGCGGTCGAGGGCGTTCCTGCCCGTTCTGTTGTCCTCCGTCTTGCTGGCGGGTGTGAACCAGACCGTCACGGTGTTCATCGTCCAGTTGCGATATGTCCAGATAGGGATGTCCGCCCGGCTGATGGGCGTAGCCTATATCCTGCTGACGTTGAGTGCGATGTCTGGAGCCTGGTTGTCGCATTGCGGTTGCAAGCTGTTGGGGGAGCGGGGGGCGCAGCTCGGTACGTCCATCGTCGCGTTGTGCAGTTGCCTGCTGTTGGCGAGCAGTTGTGCATCGCCGCTGGCGGTAATCGCCGCGGTATGCTTGCTGAGGTTGTCCGCTTCCATGCAGGTTCCGCTTCGGATGGAGATGGAGAGCCGGTTCTCTCCTGCGGATATCCGGGCGACCATGCTGAGCTGCTATGCGATAATTCTTGATTGCGCTGAAATCGGAACCAGCCTGGTCTTTGGTTCGCTGGCCGATATCCAGGTGCGATACGCATTGTCCGCTGGAGCGGTATGCTGCGTAATTTCCGTTCTATGCGTATTACTGGTTTCGAAGCGAAGCTGGATATGGCGAAAATAGGTGTGGCAAACCATGCCCGTCATAGATGCTTTCTTGCCTGACGTTTTTATAGAGGAAAGTATTGGTAAATTTTTCTGTATGATGTATGTAGTCTTTTCGTAGGTACGAGTAACCAATGGACGACTTTTCAGGGAAAATAGCATTCTTTTGGATGAGGGTGAGATATTGCAAATTGACAAGTTGAGATTTCCCGTTTGATACTATAAAGATAAAACGATACGCTGAGCATCTGAAGTCTTGCATAAATTTTTCATCAGCCGAGAAGGGGGAAAGCTCTTGGATAATATCGATGAAGGCAAAAGTCGGCCCGGACGTAAAATCGCTGCGGAAAGGCGTCGTATCGCGCGGGCGGTTCTCAGGGAGTTCTACAAGTCCCCTGAATTTGAAAAACTGCCCGGAACGATACAACTGGCAATGAAGGAGATCTGCCCTGTACGGGACAGCCATCCGTCCAAGGAAGATTACCCCCCCCCCCTCGATTTAGATAATTTTTTTCTTAATAAGAAATAATTTGATTCAGATAAAAAGGGGGGATAATCCGATTGTCCGCTGTTTGTATTATTTCCCCGTGTTGAGAGGAACCGCCAGCTGGCCGCAGGCTCCATTGATGTCCCGGCCTCTGGAGAATCTTCGGGTATACGGGACTCTCAATCGGTCGAGCATGTTCGTGAATTCATCGATTTCCTGTGTCGTCGGCGTTTCCCAAGGAAGCTCCGCGGCGGGGTTCCATGGAATCAGGTTGATCATCACGTCTAGGTCTCTGATGTATTGCGCCAGCTTTCTGGCCGATTTCTCATCTGTATTGACGGCATGGATCATGCAATATTCAAACGTGAACCGTTTGCCGACTGCGTGCTGGTAGCGAATCAGTGCCTTTCTCAGTTCTTCCAAAGGCCACGCCTTGTTTACCGGCATGAGCCGGTCCCGTTGCATGTTGTCGGCGGTAACGAGCGAAACCGCGAGACGGACTCCGAGTTTCTGTTCCGCCAGCTTGAAAATTCCCGGCACTACACCGCAGGTACTGATGGTGATTCTGCGCAGGCTGATATCCAGTCCTGCCGGTTCATGGAAATATCTTATGGCCCTTGTCACTGCGCCGAAGTTCGCCATCGGTTCTCCCATCCCCATGAATACGATATGTGTAATCTCCCCAAGCGTTTTCAGATGCATGAACTGCTCTATGATTTCTTCCGCCGCAAGGTTTCTGGACAGTCCCATGGTTCCCGTCCTACAGAATGCACAGCCCATGGCGCAGCCGACCTGGCTGGACAGGCAGGCCGTTTTTCTGCCCTCCTTGTCGGAAAGCATGACGCATTCAACGATTTTTCCATCATGAAGCCTGATCGCCAGTTTCGTTGCGCCAGTTTCATCGATTTGGGATGACTGAATACTGGACGAAACAAACGCGGGCATCGACTCCTGAAGCCTATGCCTTTCGGCCAGGCTGAGGTTCGTCATCTGTTCAAAGGAAGTCGCTCCCTTGACCAGCCAATCCCAGATTTGCCTGCCTTGATAGGGCTTTTGTAACTCAAGCACCGTACTGATATCCTGAGGGGAGAGCCCGTATAGGGATAGGGGAAGCCGTTTCGCCTGTTTTTCATCCACTGTCTTTTCTTCGTCCATAATTATCCTTCGTCTTATCTGATCATGCTGATGATCGCGATGATGACCCCTGTGATTCCTTCTCCGCCAAGCAGTCCGCTTGCGATCAGATTGCTGCCGCTTGTTACCTTGCCCTGGTCTTTGTTCCGCGTGCAGGCCCGTACGGCGAGCATGATGATCGCGCCCGATCCCATGATTGATGAGATGTAGACAGGAAGATAAATGCCTAGGCCCAACGTGGCGGCCGGCACCGAACAAAGGTACAGCGCCAGTCCGATAACAGCCCCTATCATGAACGCCGGGACATGCCCCAGTCCTCCCGCCATGGCGGAAACCGCCGCTGCCTGTGGCGCGGGAAGTTCTGCTGTTCCGAACCCGCCGAACGCTTGCTTCATCACCAGCAATACAATGACTGCCACGACCGCTCCGATGACTCCGCCGATTCCTTCCGCAAGCAACTGCTGCCGGGGATCAGTCCCCAGCATATGACCGCTTTTCAGGTCGTTCATGACATCTCCAGTCAGTCCACAGGCCACCGCCGTTACCGCCGCAACGGAGAACGCCGCGATCAAGGATGGATGCCAGAACACCTGTACGACCAGCAGGACCAGTATCCCGAATACTTCCATTGGATTGACACCAGTCTGTCCCGTCAGCATGCCGGACAGATACGTAGTGAGATAGATGCCTCCGATGACCACGATGGCTTGAAGCAATGATATTTCCGTCCCTACCGTCAGAATCACGACTGTGGCGACGACCAGGGCCAATGCGCTATATTTTGCTTTCGCGGAAAGGCGTCTGCGTTCCGGACTCTTTCCAGAAGCCTTTTTGTCCTGCAAGTATTGTCTCCCTCTGGACCAGACCGCCTTGACGAACACCCCCAGCCCCGTGCCGACCATAAGTCCGATGCCTAGGTTCGAGCGGAACAAGTCCGCGGCGGACATATCGGCGAACAGTCCTGTAGAAATACCAATCGGGGTGAGCAAATAATAACCGAATACCGCTCCTCCGAGCCAGATCAGGGACAGAACTGGACCGATAATGGCTCCGATGCCCAATGCCATAGGCGATACCCATATGGAAAACGCAGGAAAAAGCGCAGTTCCCGCGAACGGGGTCAATACTGCGGGGATCTTCGCGAATCCGTCGCGCAGTACGGTGAACAGGGCGCTTCCCCCCATCGCCGCGAATAATTTTTTTGCAGGTCCCCCGCCGGTCGTCCCGGCGATCAGCGTATTGTAGGCCGCTTGCCCCATCGGGTAGGGAAGCTGCTCCCGTTCGATGAAGTCTTTTCTGAACAATGTCGTGAACAGGGTCCCCAATATCGCGCCGCATATCGTCAGAACCATCAGCGAACCTGTGGAGATGCGGGCTTGTGGATTCAACATCCAGATGCCGGGTATGGTAAAGGCCAGCCCCCCGGCGACCATTGCGCCTGCGCTCATCAGCGTATGCGTCACGTTGATTTCCTGCAAGGTGGAGTTTTTTCTGTTTTTTAGTGCGGCCATGCTGACTATTGTAACGAATACAGTAGGCCAAGGTAGGGCCCCCATTCTCAAGGCCACGTACATTGAGCTGGCTGTAATGACCAATAATCCCAGAATTCCGATGATTAAACCTCGTACTGTCAGTTGTCTTTGCATCTTCGTGTCCTCTCGTGGGTGTATCATACTGTATTTTATCGGCTCGTCATATCCCCCTGTTTTTCGTAATAAAAAAGAAAATTACAAAACAAATTTTAAAAATTTGTTGAATATTTTTTTAAATATTATACTGTTGGTACATCTATATCTCTTTAGGCGATTCATATAAAGAATCAACTTCTAGGCTAAAAAAGATAATTGTGCTATGGTAGTCCCGATAACGCAAAACGAGGGCTTCATGAAATGTCATTTGCATTCAAAACGTCCTCTAAGGAGTTGTACATGAAAAAGAAAATCGTATTGGTCGCGCTGGTAGTGGTTCTCGTCATGGTTCCGGCTTTCGCCGCTCCCAAAAAGGCGAGCAGTGTCTCCATTGGCGCTCAGGTCGGTTATCCTACCGGCGTGGCGGTAGCCGCTGACTTTGACTTCAATCAGGACTGGTATCTGGTGACTGATGCCGGCTTGTGGATCAGCAGCGGCAACAGTTTGGGCATTGCCGCCGACGCCCTGGTCAACTGGACCTTCGCTACCGCCGACGGTTTCCGCCGTGGTGACAAATGGGAGTTCGCAGCTGGAGCCGGTGTCGGCGCTGGCATCCTCGTCGGCAATCAGTTCGGACTTACCCTTCGTCCTGAAGGCGACGTCCGCGTGACCTATGCCTTCACCGAGGGCTGGGACGTGTTCTTCCGTCTCGACTTGGGCTATGACATGCGTGTCGTCAGGCCGGAAGGCACCGAGTTCGGCGGGTTCGGCTTCAACGCCGCGCTTGGCTGCACGTACGCCCTGTAAGGGATTCCCGAGAGGGAAAAAGGACCGTCGCTTTGATGCGCGGTCCTTTTTTTATTTCCTGTGAAAATGGATGATGGCTATTGCAGGACTAAAGGACGTAATCCCGACATATAGGACGTAGGCGACAGATAAAGGACGTAGACGACAGGTAGCTCCGACATAAAGGACGTAATCCCGACATACAGGACGTAGGCGATAGATAAAGGACGTAGACGACAGGTAGCTCCGACATAAAGGACGCAATCCCGTCACAAAGGACGTAGACGACAGGTAGCTCCGACATACAGGACGCAATCCCGTCCTAAAGGACGTAATCCCGACATAAAGGACGTAGGCGACAGATAAAGGACGTAATCGATAGGTAGCTCCGACATACAGGACGTAATCCCATCCTAAAGGACGTAGCAACAACATAAAGGACGTAGGCGACAGGTAGCTCCGTCACAAAGGACGTAGGCGACAGATACTTCGCACTTGCCCTCTATGGCGAACAGGCCAGCCGTCGCCATGCTGAAAAGTCAATGTGCGGTAGCTCGCCCTGATTCGACTTCGGCATGGATGCATCAATGAAGCTCTTTGCGATTTTTTTGTTTTGATGTTTGCGTCGGCTTTTCGGCTATCGCGCATAATGCTATCGCTCCCGCTAGAAGCGGCGCGAGGGGGATCGCTCATTCCCGATGCATTGTTCGTTTTTTCTCATACATGTCGGAATCGGCTCGCTTCATGGTGTTTCTGATTGTTTTTTCTTGTGGGTTGAACAACGCGAACCCTACTGCAAGGGAAGTCGGTATGGAACTTTGTAGCCGATGGGCGGCATAGTCCTGGCCGATATCATAGGCAAGCTGTTCAAGTTTCTTTTCATAGGTATATTCTACGATTACGGCGAACTCATCACCGCCGATCCTGTATACGATGCCCAGCTTGCCGATTGACCTGCGCAAGGTATCCGCAGCGAATTGCAAATACTTGTCTCCCATCTCATGGCCTTCGGTGTCGTTGACCTTTTTGAGATTGTTCAGGTCCACCATGATGATCCCCATATCTTTTTGTCGATTGCGGGCGTCGATGTTTCGCAGGGCGATGTCGTAAGCGTTGCGGTTCCTCAACTGTGTGAGATAGTCCGTGTTCGACATGTCCCTGAACGATGGATTTGACAATTTTCTAAAGAACCAGACCGCAAGCGCGATACAGACGAGACATGCGACGGCAATGATGATCGGCGTGTAAATCCGAAGCTTCCGATACGTATTGTACTGATGTTCGGCATCGATTTCGATTCCGATAGCTCCGATGACCGACGTGCCGTCGTCGCCATGGATAGGAAAATAGGAAACGAATATCTTTCCCCAGCCAGTAGCGAGGGCGTTGTCGGGCAGGACCTTTTCGCCGCGGAGCGCCAGGCGCAGGTTCTCTTGAATTTCCGGTTCAATCAAGTCACCCGGATTTCTGAAGTCTTCGGAGGATGGGTCGAGACCATCGACGACATAAATCAGATTGCCAGATTCATTTTGCTTGGCTGTGTATAAATACCTGACGCCCGTCGCGTCTTTTACTCTAATCAGGAGATCCGCCGCCGATTGATAGGCTTCTTTCTGCTTGTCCGAATACTCGTTGATCGCTTGGAATGAACTTTTGTCCAATGTGGCGTCCAGGTATGAATAAATGGAGAATACCGAGTCCTGAAGTGAATGGACCATATCCTGGTGTGTGAGCGAATAAGAAAAATACGCCATTGCGGAGACTGACAATATGATGATTGCCGCAGTAAAAAGCGATACTTGAAAATCCACTCTACGTATAGGTTTTCTAGACTCCATAGACCGATAATATATGCCACATGTAGGCAATAAGTCCATTGTTTATTGAACGAAGTTTTCCAGATACGCCTCGTTTCTTTCATTAAGTCGCGCGGTAAGGTGGATGCCGTCCTCCTCATACCGTATATCCTCGACGCTGCCGTTCCGACGTGTCCAGGCGACTAAGTCGTGTCGGTCGTTCGGGATGAGATATTTCCTCGGCGGACGCAGATGATGGACTATCGCTTCAATCGCCTGTTCCAATTCATCCAGCCCCTGGTGGTGCAGGATTGATGTTTCAACTACATGGCTGGCCAAGCTTTTCAGTCGCGCTACTGCGAATTCCTCCAGACATGCGTCCATTTTGTTGATCATGACGATGGTCGGCTTGTCCGCGCTGCCCAGGGAGCGCAGGACCTCCTGCGTAGTTTCATAACAGGCCAGCAGGTCTGGATGCGACGCGTCGCAGACGATAACCAGGAAATCGGCTTCGCGGGTTTCTTCCAGAGTCGATTTGAATGCGTCCACCAGATGGTGGGGGAGGTCGCTGACGAATCCGACGGTATCGGAAAGTAGGACTTCATGTCCTCCAGGAAGCTTCACTTTCCTCGTCGTAGGGTCCAGCGTGGCGAACAGTTTATCTTCGACAAGGATATCGGCTCCTGAGAGGGCGCGGAGCAGGGAGGATTTTCCGCTGTTAGTATACCCCACGATCGCTCCTGTCGGAACGTTTCCTTCTTGGCGGCTTTTTCTCTGGATGGTTCGTTGCGCCTGGACCTTCGCCAGTTCTTCCTTAAGCTGGTCGATTCTTCTCAACACGACGCGACGGTCCAGCTCCAGCTGTGTTTCTCCTTCTCCTCTTGTCCCCTTGACGCCGCCTTTCTGCTGGGACAGGTTTGTCCACTTGCGAGTCAGACGGGGGAGCGAATACTGGAGCCTTGCCAATGCGACTTGGAGCGTGGCTTCTTTTGTCATGGCCCGGTTCGCGAATATCTGTAGGATGACTTCCTGCCGGTCAATCACGCATCGCCCAGTCAGGTTTTCTAGATTTCTTTGGTTGCGCGGGGAGAGGTCATGGTCAAAAATGACGCACTGCGCATCTAGTTCCTCGCACAACTGCGAAATTTCTTCGACTTTTCCCCGTCCGATCAAGGTTGCGGGATGTTCCTGCCGCATGGCGATGATCATGTCGCCCGCGATTTCGCTGCCCATCGTCTGTACCAGACTGCGCAGTTCTTCCAGTTTGGCGTTGGTTCGTCCTTGTGCATCATCCTGGAACTTCAGTACGACCAACAGTGTTTTCTGCTGGTTTTCTGCTGTTTCATGGAGGGGACGCTTGATTTTCCCTGATGTATCGGGGATGATTTCGTCGGTTCGCTGCATATGGGTGGTTGTCTGTTTCCTTTTCCTTCCATCGTTACGGATTCCTGTGCGGAAGATGGACTCAAAACGATGGAAGTCTACGGTAGGCTATCACAGGGTCGGTTTTCTTACAAGCCGGGAGTGTGCTATACTGGTTTCTTGGAACACGGATGCCTTTTTGTGACGGCGTTTCCGTTTTCCATGACGATGATGAACGTTATATTTGGCCGATAGGCCGTTCGAGGTGTCATATGGGTTTGAACTGTGGAATCGTAGGGTTGCCGAACGTCGGCAAATCGACAATATTCTCCGCGCTTACGTCGGCCCCCGCCGAGGCGGCCAATTATCCGTTCTGTACGATTGATCCCAATGTGGGCATGGTCAGCGTGCCTGACTCACGGTTGGACCGGATCGTGAAGCTGATTCCTCCCGCGAAGGTCATTCCCGCGACGGTGGAGTTCGTCGATATCGCCGGTCTGGTCGCCGGCGCGTCGAAGGGGGAGGGGCTTGGCAACCGGTTCCTCGCTTCGATACGCGAGGTCGGGGTGCTCGCCCATGTCGTCCGATGTTTCGAGGACGGCGACATCATCCATGTGAACAACCGTATCGACCCTGCGAGCGACATCGAGACGATCAACATTGAGCTTGCCCTGGCTGATCTGGAGACGGTGGACAAGCGTTGGCAGAAGCAGAGCAAGCTGACCCGCCTGAGCAAGGAGGCCGCCAAGGAAAATGCCCTGGTCCTGCCTGTGCTGGAACGGCTCAGGGCTTGTCTTGAAGACGGTAAGCCGGCCCGTAGCCTCGGTTTGGACGAAGATGAGTGCAAGCTGATTTACGACTTGCACTTGATTACGATGAAACCCGTGATCTATGTCTGCAACGTCGATGAAGACGGTATCCTCGAAGACAACGGGCATGTAAAAAAAGTGCGGGAGATCGCAGCCGCCGAAGGCGCCGACGTAGTGATGATATGCGGCAAAATCGAGGCGGAAATCGCCGATCTTGAGACCGCGGAGGAGAAGCGGGAGTTTCTGGAAGCCGTCGGCTTGAAGGAATCCGGTTTGAACCAGTTGATTCGCTGCGCCTACGAGACGTTGGGTTTGCGGACCTTCTTTACCGCTGGTTCCGACGAGGACCGCGCATGGACGTTCCATGCCGGTGACAAAGCTCCCCAAGCCGCGGGGGTGATCCATACTGATTTCGAGAAGGGATTCATCAAAGCCGAGGTCTACAACTGTGAGGACTTGTTCAAATACGGTAGCGAGCAGAAGGTTCGCGAGGCCGGCAAGCTCCGTCTTGAAGGCAAGGAATACCTTGTTCAGGACGGCGACATCATGCACTTCCGGTTCAATGTCTGATTTCGTCCGCGGCCCGGTGCTGGAGGATGGGCGTATCACCAGGTAAAAGGGTTCTCCGCGTTGCCGCCGGCGTTATGCCGTGTATATAAGAAACCGCCGGGCTTCCGTCTGTGGCAGGACGTCCGAGCTCCGGCGGATTCATCTATGAAGCGGGTGTATGCCGTTTGTAAAAACTCACTCCGGCTACCAACTGACCGAGAAGGTCAGAGGATTCGCCAGAAGCAGGAAATCGATCAACGGGAAGCTATATTCGAAGGTGGTGGAATCGATAATCCTGCCGTTGGTCTGGCTCTTGATTGCCGACGGAGTTTTGAACCGTAGGGTGATCAACGAGTTCTGAATGGCGGGAGGGCCGTCTTCGCTCAGGATGTAGCTCATCATCTCCAAATAGTTTTCTTCAGTTTCCCCGACATTGTACACAGGTCCCCAGACTTCAAAATTCGGATCGGCGAGGAACGGGATGATTTTCGTCAATTGGTCGTAGTTGTCCATGGACAGGTTCAAGCGCAAGGTGGTGTTCCCTCCGTTTTGCGCGACTGTCAGGACGGTTTGCTCTGCGCCCCCGCCGAGATCGCGGAACAATTGCTGAAGGTTCTTGAATGTGAAATCAATCTCATATGCGCTATTTTCGGAGGTCGGGATTTTTCTGTATGTAACGTCCGTCGTATTGTCCGCGTTTGACAGGTTGTTCGCGAAGTCCTTCACCGCCGCGTCTGTGATGGTTTCATCGGAATTGGACGGCATGAACGCCGACATGTCTTCAAGCACTTCGGAGAAGAAGTCCATGATTACGAGATCCGTACGGGAGGTTCCTCCCGTCGTACTGTTGAGTCCGAGATCTTCGGTTACGACGCACCCGCTGAGCAGCAGGCCGCATGCCAACGCGCAGACTGAGAATATCGTGCAAAGAAAGCCTGCTCGATATGTTCTGGTTTCAGTGAATTCCTTGAAGCTCATCGATATGATCCTTTTTGATACTGTACTGTAGCCGATAACGGAGTATGGACACAATATAACAACAGTCGCCGAGAATAACTATAGCAAGATAATAACGATTTTGTGTTTTTTCCCCGGCGAACGCAAAGCGTTTTACCCGTTTTCCTCTATCGTTGGTTCAGAACACTGGTTTGATGATGTTGAAAGTCCCTGTCTGCCGCCGCGCCCTTCCTGAGGCCCTCCTTCTGTCGGAATGGGACTTTCTGTGACATCACGAAGTGCTTCTGGTTGTATCCCTTGCCTGGGGATCAGGGAATACTTCCTCGTCTGTCGCAGTGTCGTCCTTGCAGAGGTCCTTCATCGCTTTATGGGCTTCCGCATCTTCCCTCTGTCCGTAATTTCCATCGGTTGTGATGAGGAAGTATGTTTTACCCCATCCGGTCATTATGAGGTGCTTCCGTCCACTCGTATTGCCCTTGCCATTTGGGCTGAGCATTAATGCCGCCGCTGACATCGCCCGAGTACCGCTGACGCCGCTACGGTGATACCAGCCGTTTAGGCGGTCGTGGTGAGAAAAAGTGGGAATGCTTGGATAATAAGCGAAAGACGGAAGGATCGTCAGCCCTCGTCTGCGGGCAAGAAGAACAGTTCCCCGGCATCATCCTGGTAGATGGTGAGATCCACGCCTCCTCTCAGCCGCTTTTTCTTTGAAACGAACTTTTCCAAGGACATGGTGTCCAACGCGGCCAAGTCGTCGGGATTGTAATCCAAGTGGACGATAGGGGATTCGCAAGTGTCGTGAAGGAAGCATATCCCCTGATGAAGTTCCATATAGCTTCGCAGGGCGGGATATAGGTCTTGCTTGCCCGTCTTGCGGTACACTACGCGGAGGAACTCCTCCTGGAGCATGTAGATGTCCGCTTCGTCAGGGTTGCAGCCTGACTTGCGTTGGAAATCGAGCCAGCTTCCGAATACAGTGAGGAGATTCGACGGAGTTATGTCCAAGCCATCGCAGGCGGTATGAATCCACATGCAGGCTTGGCCTTTCGTGTAGAACAGGTCGCAAGCCTGTTTGAGCCGCAAGGCCTTTTCCAGATCGTCCGCGGGGAAAGTAGGAGTGGAGGTGACGAGGTAAGGACTTGTCGGCTGATGCTGGATGCCGAGCGTTTCGGCCTGTTCCGCTATGCGGGTACCGGGGAGCAACGCCAGCTGGAAGATATCTATGTTGCTTGGCATCAAGGAGATTGCATAGTCGACGCTTTTGGCGAACAGTGCGAAGGTGTCTCCGGGAAGACCGATGATCAAGTCGAGGCCGAACGCGATGCCCCGTTCGTTGAGCAGGCCGATTTTCGTTGCGAAGACTTCTGGGTCGAACCGTCGGTTGATGCGACCTAGTATTTCCTTATGGGCACTCTGCAAGCCGATTTGCAGAGAACAATAGATGCTGGCGAACAAGTCCGCGAGTTCTTCATCGAGCAGTTCCGCCCGGAGTTCAAAGGTGAAATGCATGTCCTGCGGGGCGTTGTTAGCCAGAAGCGTCAGGATTTGTACGGTGCGGTTCTTGTCCATGTTGAACGTCGGGTCAAGGACGAAGACATTCTTGACATCATGCTGGACCAGATAGTCAAGCTCCTGCTGGATTCTGTCGATGGGATAGCTTCGTACAGTCCGTTCCCCCTTCGACTCGAAGCAGAACGCGCAATGGAACGGGCATCCTCTGGTCATCTCCCAGAGTACGCCCTGCCAAGGGTGTCCGGAAAGGTCAGCCGCACCACAGAGGAACGGGGAGGACAGCGCCGCGAGGTTTTCCGGATGGGCCGGTACCGCATGCCGGATTTCTTTTGTAATGATTCCAGGCCCTTGTAGCGAGTCGCGCTGGAGAAGCTGCCGAAGCGAACGCACGACGGTTTCTTCTCCTTCGCCGAGGACCATGAAGGTATAGGAGTCGTTCCACATGGCGGCGCCGTTGGCGGTTACTTCCGTACCGCCTGCGAAAATGACTGTAGTGGGGGACTGTTCGTGCAGCGTCTGTACGAAGGCGTCGAACCAGGGTCTGTTCCACAGGTATATCGAACAGCCCACGATATCGGGCTTTCGTTGTACGCAGTCCATGGCCGTCCGTGCGGGGTCGTCGTCGAGTATATAGGTATATAGTTCACAATCGCACTGCGTGGAAAGGATCGGATCGGTCATGACCGCGGCCTTGATACATAAGGCTCCCATCGGAAACGCCAGGGTCGAATCCTCGATGGCGCAGGCTATCAGGTTGATATTCATGGGGGGAGTGTAGCTTGTTTTCGATGCAGAAACAACCGATACGGGAAAAAGGTGGAAAAGGTCGTAATCTTCGTTTTTTTGTTGGAAATCGAGATAAAAGGCAAGGCATTTGCCGTTTGTGTAATTACTTCGTACTTTATATGAGGGAAAGTTCAAAATATGAATATATTGGGGAGATTGTGATATGAAGTACGCATATACTATGTCCGGCTTTTTGGCTGTACTATGCCTCGTGCTTGCCCTCACCGGCTGCGACCCGTTGGGGCCTGCGGACCAGAAAGCGCTTGAACTGGAGCTGTCCGCTCCGAACATCACGTTCAATGGAGCTTCCGCGGCGATGGCCCAAGTCGAATGGCAGCCGGTGTATGGGGCCTCCAGCTATCAGATTGCGGTACGGAAAACGGTTGCGGGCGGCGAACCCGTCCTGGTTTCATCTACCAATAGAACCGTAGATCAATTGGTGGCGGGCAATTCATTTGCCAACGGGTATTTTTCCTATATCATCAAACAGCTTGAAGGAAAAACATCATATGAGGTAGTGATTGTCGCGCAACGGGATTCCATTAAATCCGCTCCGAGCAATGCTGTGGCTTTCACGACGAAAGACCCATATGAATCCGCGCCGGACATCAAGCCCGACGCCTACGTTCAGGAAGTGACGGCGAATGCCGTCACAGTCGCTTGGCGGACGATACCCGGTATCACAAAATATGTTCTGACGCTTTTTCCGCAGGTGGCTTCTGTGGTTCCCCCTGTCCGGCAGGTGGCGACGAGTTCGGGCGATTCCAGTACATATACTTTCTCCGGTCTGGATGAAAACCTGAATTACATAATTTGGATTCAAGCCGCCGTCGAGAAGTCGGACGGCCAGCTTGATACGAGTCTGGTGCATACGCAACTGGATATAATCCGGGATACAGGTGGGGTCGTGGTAGATAGTTCGCTGCCCGTACCAGAACTCGTGTCAGGTTCCATCATCGCCAAAGCACAATCGATATCAATGACGGTGAAACCCAATTCCGCGGGTATTTCGACTGATGCGAACTATGTGGTGCTGTTGCGCAAGGATTCCTTGAATGGGGATTTCTCCGCGGTAGCATGGAGCGAACCGCCTGCGGGAGACGGTAATGTCACGCTTGTCGATGAGCATGGTGTCGTGCCGGGAACTCTGTACTATTATGCGGTGTGCAACATGAAAGCGTCCATCTCCAGTGGCGCTCCCATCGTTGAAAAGCGTTCAAAGCTTTCCGGGACGATCCAGATAGCGAGCGCATTGAAACTCACCACGACCAGTACGCCGAACAGCGTCACGTTGTCTTGGCCGGATATGGGCGATGACATCAAATACACGATTACCGCAACCGATGCGGAGGGACTGACGAAACAATTGTCCGCCGACGACCTTTCCGTCGTGAACGGTATCGCCTCCTTGACCTATGGCGGCGACAACGCCCCCTTGGTTTCCCGGAGCGAGTATACGTTTGCCGTTGTCGCCGTTACTCCCGCGAACGTGCGGTTTTCCGGCGATACGAAAGCGACGACAGGAAGCTGGGCGGGGGAATATCGTTGGGCGAACCCCAAGGACACCACCGGCAACAGGGCGAATTTCTCAGTGACCGTTGAAACCGTCCCCGCGTCATCGGGTTCTGGTTATTCTTACTATATACGGGTGAATCCCAAGGATGCGGCCTATGTAGCTGGCGGCGATTATCGGATTCTGCCGTTGATTGATCCCGCCGTGGATACAAACGTACCCGACGGCTATATACCGTATGGCTCCAATACGACGCCGTATGAAAAAGCCTACATCTGGAATAATCAGAAGTGGAATACGGCGGGGATTTCCCCCGATTCATGGAAAATCAAGACATCGCCTTCCGGCAACGACATGAAGAAGAACATCTATACGACGTTGGTCAATACAAAGGCCATGGGCATGACGTTGGAGACGACGACCACCTTCCAGTTCCGCATGTATGGCGGCAAGCCCCAGCTCCTGTTCACGAACAAAGGGACTGGCAGCGGTGCCTTCTTCGTAAACATGGGGTTGTATCAGAATCCTGACCCGAATGCCGCTGCGGGGGAAAACAGCTACACCTTTGCGTTGATTCAGGTACAGGAGGGGGTGCAATGATGAAAAAATACAAACTCATAATGAGCTGTACCGTATTCTGCCTGGTGGCGTCCTTGCCGGTGGTCCTGTCCGCCGAAGCCCGTTGGACGCCGACATATTCCATCTCAGGTACTTCCGCCGAATTCGTCGCTCAAGGCGGTGCGTCGGCGGCGAACGCCGAGGGGTATCTTGCCTTTTATACCAACCCCGCGGGGTTGGTTTTGAAGGATGAGGTAATCAACTATTCTCTGGACACTTGGTTCACCAGCGATACCTCCACGTTGGGATTGCTTGCGTCTCCTGCCTCGGAAGTAGAGGCGCTGGCACGACGGATTGCTGAAACGGTTTCGTCCATGTCCTTGTCGGAAGCGAAGGAGTTCTGGGGAAACAATCAGGCGTTGATGTCCAGATTATATGAGCTTGATGCCAGTTTTCCCACTATTACCGCTGGTGAAGCTATCAACGACTATACGGTATATGAAATCGAGCAATACTTTCAGAACCGTTTTACGCAAAGTGACTATGGGGCGGCTCGATGGGGGCAGGCCGTTGTCGCCTTTGCGAACCAATCAAATTTCTTTGAATCCATCGTTTCAGACCCCCGCCAGTGGTTCGGAGGCAATTTCAAACTCGGGCTTTCAATGGGAACGAGCCGGATCAACGGCGGGTTCGGCTGGGCGTTCGGCTTTGCCGCGGAATATCGGACCGGCGGGTCGCTGTTGGGCAAGCAGGGCGGCAAGCTGGACATTTCCTTCTCGTTTCCGCTGGGCTACGCATTCCAAGTCTCCCCGCAAATTTCGCTGGGGGTGGGGCTACGGGCGGAGATACGCATCAATACCGCCATACCTGATTCAAATTTCCTCAACGCCAGGTTTCAGAACGATGTGTTGTCGTTGTTCAGCGAGCCGTTCAATTTCGGGGCTGGGTTCGGGTTGGATTTCGGCATGAACTATCAGCCGGCCGAAGCTCTCCGTTTCGCGCTGGTGGTGCGGAATCTGCCGGCGTTGCAACATTATGTCTACACCCCTCTGGCCGACCTCGCTGGCCTTGCTTCCGGCAAATGGCCTGAGTTCGTCGATGACCCGAACATCTATTTCGTACCTACTGATATCGCTATCGGGGGGATGTATCGTTTCACCGGTGTCGGCGGGTATGCGTATACGCTGAACCTCGAGGTGAGCGACGTACTGTCGCAGTTCATCTGGAACCAGCATTATCCAACGAGAAAATTCGTCGTCGATGATGTATTCAAGGTCGGTCTTGACATTGAATTGAACGAGACGGTGCGTCTGATGCTGGGATATGCCAATCAATTCCTTTCTTTTGGGGTGATGGGGAATACTTCCGCAGGTCGGTATTGTGCGTCGGTATCGGCCCGAATCCTCCGTTTCGAGGCAGGGCCTTCGATTGGTGTGAATTTCAGGATGGCGTTCTGATTTTTCTCGCACAAGATGGCGCTCCTTCCCGCTGGGGCCGTAGTTCGCACCTGTTTGCGTAGCTACGGCCTTTCCCTGCAATGAGATAGGTCCGATACGGATTGTATGGAGGATGCGGGCGTGTCGGCGACCTGGGCGGTATCTCAACGACATTGGCGATATAGGCGATTTGCCTAGAGCCTCAACGATACGCATGCCATGATATACGGCCATTCGACGGGTCAGATATTGCTTTGGATTCCTGATCGTTGTGAAAAAGATATGTCGAACTATAATGGCACAGCAGGCGGATATGTTTTCGACTGCTTCTTTTGTTGGGCTATCCATACATATTCCGACATATCCCGACGGCCTTTAGCGGGGAAGACATTGGTTTCGGCAAATATTTCACGGAGGCGGTAGCAAAGCGGACATTTTATATTTTTTTGTCTGTTATTGAACAATTTTTTTTCGGCATGTATATTTACCTTGTACATGTGTCTGCCCATACTGCTTGGTGCGCCATGCAAGGACATGGCGTTGTATCACGGATGGCTGGTTCTCGTCCATACTGGGATGAGGGATTGTCATTCCGGTTGATATAGTGGTATTACGACACGTCGGGGGATTTTGTAGAGAATGGAACGCCGAAGAATTGCAATGCCAGAATATGACCGCTTGATCGTGGTCATGCTTGCCTTCGCGCAAAAAGCTGGCTTGGCGCTTCTCTCCGCATCAGGCGGATTTCCTGGAATTGTCTTTCTTACCGTCCTTTTTCTTGGAATTCTTCCAGTGTATTGCGCCTCGCTTGACCTCAGACTGGCGGGAGAGCCGCTTCCCAATCAGATCCGCCTAGCATGGAATCCTGTGGAAAATGCCGTCTGGTATGATTTTTATGAAGGTCCCGCCGGTTCGGAGAATTTTCTGGTACGGTTGGAAGCCTCGCAACTGCGATCTGCCCCGGATGGATACCTGTCGTGGATATCAGGTGGGAACGAACAACCGTTGTATGCGGAAACTTCCTATCGTATTGTCGCCGCCGCCCGGAACGCGGACGGGCGGACGCTCGCTTCCGCGGTTCTCGATACGACGACCGCAGGATGGGGCGGGACATATCAGTGGCGGAATCCCACCGACGACGACAACGACGGACGGGTAAGGGATATTACGCTGGTTGCGAAGCGGGGGCCGGATATTCCGGGCATTCCCGTCTACTATGAGATATACGGTAATTTCCTTTCAAGCGGCGTCAAGGAACTTCAGAAGGTATTTCCGCTGTTTCCGTTGGATTCGTCAAGTTTTGATTGGGTGTCCTACAAGGACGGCTCCAAGGAGGCGACCGCATATCGGCTCAATGCGGAGAAATTCAATAAAACGAACATGAAGCCCAAGTCCTGGAAAGTGCAGTCCATCCAGGTTGGGGCGGGGCAGTACGTGACGAAGATATTGACGAAGGCGCTTGGGTTTGAAGTGGCGACGGTCAGTACCTATACGTTCCGGCTTGATGAAAACGACAACAGGGAAATCTGCTTCCTGAACCAGGGAAGCGGCATGGCGTCTATTGGACTGTTCGCGAATCCCGAAGAAAGCGGTGCTCCGTTCGTACTATCGGAAATGTAGCCCATTTGACTTTTTTTCTTTTTTTCTCGATATAATAATAGTCTATCGAGGCGTTCGCACTGCCTTGTCTTCGCACCGCCTGTTGGAAAAATACCTTGGATGTGCAAGTTGACAAAAAGAAGTACCGCCCGTATAACTTGTAGACCGAGACCCCTGACCGAGTAGGGGCGGTTCTTCGTGTGTACAGCTTTTCGCTTTTGCGATGTTCAAAGCGGCCTGCATGCGGAGGTATGGAGAATCGCATGGAAGCTGAAAAGAACGGAAAGACACTGATTATCGTCGAGTCGCCTACCAAGGCGAAGACTATCAAGAAATTCCTGCCGTCGAACTGTACGGTAATCGCCTGCAACGGGCATATCAGGGATCTTCCCGTCGATGATCTTTCCATAGATGTCGCGGCTGGCTACAAACCGAAATACGTAATCGCAGCAGGCAAGGACAAGCTGATCAAGACGATCAAAAGCGAATTGAAGGACGCTTCCTATCTGCTGCTCGCCACCGATGAAGACCGCGAAGGTGAAAGCATCTCCTGGCATCTGCTGGAGGTCCTGCACCCGACTGTGCCGTATCAGCGGATGGTGTTCCATGAAATTACCAAGCGGGCGATCCTGCAAGCCCTGGAGCATGGACGGGAGCTTGACATGGCGCTTGTCCGGGCGCAGGAGGCGAGGCGTATCCTCGACCGGCTGTACGGCTACACGCTTTCTCCGCTGTTGTGGAAGAAGCTCTCCAACAAGAACCTTTCCGCCGGGCGAGTACAGTCGCCCGGTTTGCGGCTGATCGTCGATAGGGAGCGGCAACGGATATGTTTCGTCAAAAGTACCTATTGGGACGCAAAGGCGTTGCTTGCGAAGCAGTCTGGTTCCAAGGCGTCTTTCGAGGCAAAACTTGAGACTGTAAATGCGTTGCGTGTCGCCGGAAGCAAGGATTTTGACTCCACGACGGGGCAATTGTCCGCTTCAAAACAGTTGTTGTTGCTCGATGAGGCCGCCGCTACGGCCCTTGTCGAAAAATTGAAGGACGCCTCATGGAAGGTTGATGAAGTCAGGGAGAAGCCCGTGACCTCGCGGCCCGCCCCGCCGTTCATCACCAGTACGTTGCAGCAGGAGGGAAACCGAAAGCTCCGCCTCAGTGCGAAGGATACGATGAAAATCGCCCAGAAGCTCTATGAAAACGGGTTCATCACCTATATGCGTACAGATTCCCCTACGTTGAGCCAGGAAGGGATCGCGGCGGCGCGCAGGAGCGTCGAGTCGCTGTATGGCGCGTCGTTCCTGTCGCCTGCCCCCCGGCAGTATTCGGCCAAGTCGGCTTCCGCCCAGGAGGCTCATGAGGCGATCCGTCCCGCGGGCGATGAGTTCGTCCATCCTGAAAAGACCGGTCTGCATGGGCGGGAGCTTGCGCTGTATGAGATGATCTGGAAACGGACGCTGGCCTGCCAGATGGCCGACGCAAAGAAGAGTTCAACCACCGTGAAGGTGCTTGTGACGTGCAAGGACGGCGAAACCGCCCGTTTCGGCGCGACCGGCACCCGTATACTGTTCCCCGGATTCATCAGGGTGTACGTCGAGGGCGTGGACGATCCTGAAGCCGCGCTGGACGACAAGGAGGTCCTGCTTCCCGATCTGTCGGAAGGGGAGGCGCTGGAGCTCAATGAGCTGACGCCCGTGTCCCATGAGACGAAACCGCCCGCTCGGTTCACCGAAGCCACGCTTGTCCAGGAACTCGAGAAAATGGGAATCGGCCGGCCTTCCACGTATGCGACGATCATCGACAAGCTGTTTGAGCGGAAGTATGTCGTCAAGGACGGGACCGCGATGATCCCGACGTTCACAGGCTTTGGCGTGGTGCAGTTGCTTGAAGACAATTTCTCCACCATGGTCGACTATGGATTCACCTCTACCATGGAGGACGGTTTGGACCGGATCGCCACTGAGGACATCAATGAGCTTCAGTTCCTCAAAGGGTTCTACGAAGGCGATTCCGGCCTGTTGCATCAGGTGCAGGAACGTTCGGCGGCAATCAAGCCCGCTGTAGCGAAACAGATTTCCCTGCCCCAGATTTCCTCGGAGCATCCGGTGATGATCGGCCCCTACGGCGCATATGTGATCGGGCCGAAGGTGGACGGCAAGGACCAGTTCATCTCCCTGCCCGCCACGATGTTTCCGGGAACGATTACGGACGCTGATATCGTCGCGTTGCTCAAGCAGGGGAAGGAACAGCCGGAAGGGCCGAAATCCGTAGGTACGGATCCCGCTACGGGGCTTCCGGTCTTGCTGATGAGCGGTCGTTTCGGTGACTATTGGCAGTTGGGTGAGAAATCCGAAGCGAATCCTGAGCCGAAGCGGGCCAGCGTCCCGAAGGGAAAAAAGGCCGAGTCCTTTGAGTTGTCCAAGATTCTTCAGTTCTTCCAGCTTCCCCGGACCATAGGTGTCAATCCATCCAACAATGAACCGGTTATCGCCAACAGGGGCAAATACGGTCCGTATGTCGGCAACGCCGGGGAGTTCCGCTCGTTAGCCGACGAAGACCGGATGTTCACCATTTCCCTCGATGAAGCCCTGGCGTTGCTCGCCGCTCCCAAACCGGGACGGAATGCCGCGAGGGGCGGTAAGGGTGGCGGTTCTGATGGCGGCTCAGGCAAGGCGTCGGCCAAAGCTTCATCCCCGGCGTTGATTGAGCTGGGCGAGTACGAGGGGCAGAAGGTCGGTGTGCTCAGCGGTCGGTATGGGTTCTATCTGAAACATGGCAAGGACAACTACGCCTTGCCGTATGCGATGAAGAAGAACGAAGACGCCCTCAAGCAATTGACCTTGGACCAGGCCGTCGAGATTATCAAGAACAAGAAATAGCGTCGGAGAGGCTATCCAAAGGGGAACTTTCCGACTCGTTCCGTCAGAACCGGAAAAGCTGTTCCAAAAGTCGGTACAGAACATACCGGTGTTGGAACCGAGGCCGAAGCAAAGCCGCCGTGTGAGTTCCTTTCAGCTTTCTGCTGGCAGGATGTACAGGGTAGCTTTTGTGTATATCGATATATCGGGCCGTCAGATGCTCCGTCTAGCCATTCCTCCGTCGCCACAGTACCGCGGTCAGCGCCGTCAGCAGGAATTGCGATGCGGTATAGGCCATCCATACGCCGTCCAGCCCGAAGCATAGCGGCAGCACCGCCAGCATCAGGGGAGTGGTGATGAATGCGTCGCTGTAGATGATCACCGAAGCCCGCAGCGGTCTCCCCGAAGCGTACATGAATGCCGTCATCACCCGTATCAGGCCAGTGAAGGGAAATGCGAAGGCTGTGTAGAGAAATCCCTGTGAAATGTAGTCGGAGACAAGATCGGAAGCCCCGAAGAAGTGGCTGATCGCATAGCGCGAGGGCAGGAGCGCCACGATTGCCAGGCCTCCGAACACGATGGAATGGATTAGCGCCTTGCGGAGGTTCCAACCCATCGTCATGATGTCGCCCGCTCCATATGCCTTGCTGACCAGCGGCTGTATGCCGTCGCCTATGCCGGATTGCAGGTTGATGATCGGATGGATAACATACAGCATGACTGAATAGGCCGCCAAACCAGCCGTACCGCCGTATCGCAATGTCGCATAATTGTTGAGTATGATGATCATGCCATAGGTGATCGCCGTCCCGAACGGGCTGATTCCCGTGGTGAGGATACCTTTCACTTCCTTTGCGTTCAGGCGCAGATCCTTGAACCGCAGTCGTCCGACGAAGGAGTTTTCCGACGTGAGGTTGATGAAACAGGGAATCGCAGTGACCAGCTGGGAACAGACGGTGGCGATTGCCGCGCCGGTCAGTCCCCAGCCGAAGACCATGATGAACAGATAGTCCAGTACGATGTTCGTAATGAGGCCGGCGACCATGATCAGCATCGCCAGCCGTGGTTTGCTGTCGTTGCGGAGCAGGGGAGAGAGCCCCAATCCGAAAATCTGGAAAAAACAACCCCCGACTACCACGGTCGTGTAGTCAACGGCCATGGACATGAGCAATGGGTCGTCGCCCGCGCCCAACACTTTGAGCAACGGACGCTGGAAGGCGAACAGCAGCCCCATGATCAATGCCACGGAGACAAGCAGCAGGCTGATGGTGTCTCCGCGGACGGAAGCTGCGCCGTCCTTGTTCTTTTCGCCCCTGCGGATGGAGAACAGTGCCGCGCCACCGGTTCCGATACCGGTTCCCGTGGCTAGAATCAGCGTCATGAAGGGCCAGGCGATATTGATGGCCGCAAGTCCGACGTCCCCTGTCGCCCGTCCGACGAAGATGCCGTCGACGATTGTATAGAACCCACCGAGGACGACGGTCGTGATCGATGGGATGACGTATCTATAATACTCCCCGCCAAGTTTCCTGGAGCTTGGCCTCTGTAGGTTGTCCATATGCCTTCCCGAATATCCCAGCACTATAGTTTGGCGATATGCAAAAGTCAAGTGATTGCCCGATTTCCCTATGAAGCAACAGAATATGGCGACTAATGGCTGTTGTCGGCTATTTTTCCACCATACGCCTTGACCGTCTTGGACGCTATCTGTATGTTTTGATGATACCGAAAGCCTCCCGTAAGTGTATGTGTTGACTTTTGGATCGGGGAGATGAGATTCATGGCTGCTAGTCCTGCGCGAAGGCGCTCCAATACATATATGAAACGGTCGGTTCACCGACCGTTGAAGCCGGTCTGTACCGATGTCGTCGGTGCGCTGTCGGCTGAGTTCGGCGTACCCCAGCCCCGTATCGAGGAGACTCTACGTGGTTGCGGGCTCAACCTTGACCAGGATCCGAAGGGCTATCAGATGCCGCTGTACCGGGAAATCCTCAGTTGCAGGCTCGGCCGGTTTGAATCGTATGCATCGGGCGATCCTTCCGTAGAAGAGTTGCTCGATGAACAACTGCGTGTGTTCGATGAAATCTATGTCGATACCGCGCCGATCATTCAGGAGGACTGGTTCCTCAAATTCCTCGCGGACGCCACGCCGATTCTGCGCAGGCGCAAGAAGCGCCTCATCATCCTGGAAAAGACGATGGAGGAGTTGCACGGTTTGAAGGGTAATGCGGAAAAGGACAGGGACGTGCGTATTCGTGCGTTGATTCGCCCTGAGCTGATTCGTTTTCTCGCGAGGAAGGGGCTTGTTCGGATTCAGGATACGGGGTCGAGGGGGATCGCCGACGACCATCTGGTATCCGTGTTCGCGGCCAAACGCCAGCGGGAGTCCCTGCTGCTGATTACCCAGGACAGAGGGTTGAGCGAGCGTATCGTCCGTATCGCCGCTGAGCCGGCCAGCCCCGTGGTGACGGAGGAAAAGATGGGCTTTTTCGCAGGGCTGTTTGGTAAAAAGCCCGACCCCGTGGTCGTGGAACGGAAGATGATGGTCTGCAAGTTCAACGATCAAGGCGCTTTATGCAGGTTCTACCTATGTCCGGACTGCGCGGAGAGTTTCTATGACGTTCCAGTCGATGGCAACGGCATGGTGCTTTGCCATCGTTGCTATCAGAACCGTCAGTTCGCCGAACAGGCCGAGGTTCAGAAAGCTGAATCCGAAGCCCGTCGCGCCGAAGCCGCGGCCCGGCGCCAGGAAATGAAAGCTGCCCAAGAGGCCCGCAGGGAGCTTGAGCGCAAGGAGGCGGAGGAAGCGGCGAAAGCCGCGGCCCGTATGGCCGCCAAAGCCGCCGCCAAGGAGATTCGCACCGTTGACGATGCCGTACGGCGAAAACGCCGTCATATGCTCAACCTTGTTGTGTGCGTCGGGGCTTCGGTCGTGGTCGTCTGTCTCTGCATACTGATTTTCCTCTTGCTGATGTAGTTCGTCATGTAGTGTTTTAGTCGATACCATTGTTTCTGTTGGTTGCCTGCTTGTTGATGTGCTTGTTCCCACAGTAGTAGATTTTCCTCCATGATGGTATGTCGTCGCCATAGTGGTATGTCGCTGCCCTGACGACATGAAATTGTCCTGGCGGCATGGTGTTTCCGTTACGGCGTGGTGTTCCCGCTGCGGCGTGGTGTTTCCGTTGCGGCGTGGTGTTTCCGTTGCGGCATGGTGTTTCCGTTGCGGCGTGGTGTTCCCGCTGTGGCATGGTGTTCCCGCTGCGGCATGGTGTTTCCGCTGCGGCGTGGTTGCTCTTGATATCCCGTGGGCGATGCTGATAGTATCGTCTCCTATGGAACTTTCAGATTTTGGTAAGAAGCTTACCTCCCGTTCAGGGATTCTTCAGTTGATGGATGATTTGGGCAAACCGCTTCCTCCTGGAGTGGAGCCTTTTCCGCTTGGCGGGGGGAATCCGGCTCGCGTACCCGAGGTCGAGCAGACGTATCGGCGTGAGATGAAGGCCCTGCTGTCTTCCGGCGATGCCTTTGAAGACGCCATTTCGCATTATGACGCACCGCAAGGTCGCATGTCGTTCGTCGCCGCAGTGGCGGCTTTCCTGTCTGAACGATATAGGTGGCCGATTACTTCCGAGAACGTGGTCGTCACCAACGGCAGCCAAAGCGCGATGTTCTATCTGTTCAACCTCTTTTCTGGTTCGTTCGGCGACCACCGCAAGACGGTGTTGTTTCCGCTGATGCCGGAATATGTCGGCTATGCCGACCAAGGGATCGAGCTAGGGACGTTTGCCAGCGTGCCGTCCCATTGTGTCTATTTCGAGGATCGCATATTCAAATATATGATTGACTTTCCATCGGTGGAGGCCTATCTCGCGGGACATCCCGAAGTCGGCGCGATCTGCGTTTCCCGCCCGACAAACCCGTCCGGCAATGTGATTACCGACGTTGAGCTTTCCCGGCTTTCATCGCTTGCCCACCAATACGGGATTCCGTTGGTCGTGGACAATGCCTATGGACTGCCGTTTCCCGATATCGTCTTTACCGATGATGCCACGCCGCTCTGGAACGAGGATATCGTGTTGTCGATGAGCCTATCCAAGATTGGGCTTCCTGCCATTCGCACCGGAATTGTGGTCGCCCGGGCAGAAATCATCGCCGCATTGTCCAACCTTAATGCAATCGTTGCTCTTGCCGCCGGTTCGCTAGGTCAGGTGCTCGCGGAGCGGTTGATTCGTACCGGAGAACTGGTCGATCTGGCCCAGAATGCGGTGCATCCCTATTATCAAAGCAAGGCTGACATGGCTCAGACGTGGATTCGTGAGTTCTTTGACGGAACCGAATATTATTATCATCGTATCGAGGGTTCTATTTTCTGTTGGCTTTATTTGCCCCGGCTTGATGTTCCGACGGTCGAATTCTATGAGATATTGAAGGCCGACGGGGTGGTGACGGTACCTGGCGAGTATTCGTTCTTTGGGCATCCCGACCAGCTTGCCGGGAAACCGTATCCTCATGACCACTACGATAAATGCCTGCGCCTGAACTATTCCGCGCCGGACGAAAAGGTGAGGGAGGGCTTGCGGAGGATCGCTGCTCGGTACAGGGAACATATGAGGGGGTGATGGAATCGCTTTTGGGGTAGGGCACCTGATGACGTATTATTTTTAAGATTTCCGTTTATTGGTGATGGGGTTGCTTTTTTTCAGTTGAACATTCAGTTGTCGGTGCCAAAGGTTGACGAAGGTCGGAGAATCCCATATTATCACTGTTGCTATATTCGCTCCGATAGCTCAGCTGGATAGAGCGTCTCCCTCCTAAGGAGAAGGTCATGCGTTCGAATCGCATTCGGGGTATGGGCACAGGCAAGGCCGTCACGGTTTGTGGCGGCCTTATTTTTTGCCAGTCTTCCTGTTTATGATTGCTAAGATGTCTGACTCTGGCGCTATAGTCCAGTTTTTGTGTCTCTGGATGGCCAGAATTGGCAAACTGGTATCCCGATACGCCAGATGTACAGGAGATAACGCCCTTTTGCAGGACGCAATCCCGACATACAGGACGTAATCCCGTCATAAAGGACGTAGACGACAGGTAGCTCCGACATACAGGACGTAATCCCATCATAAAGGACGCAATCCCGTCATAAAGGACGTAGCAACAACATGCAGGACGCGACCTCAGCCCCAGCATCATGCATGGAAAGCAAGCGGATGGGCATTAAGAAAGTCATGGCGGACAACACGATTATACCGGGGGCGGCGTTGCTTTTGTCAACTTGCCTCTGACGTACATAGCAACATTTCCATTTCGGTGCAGAACGGATGGGTCAGCGAGACTGACCCGTTCCACTATCGGCTTGGAGATGTCATTTTTTGGTGCGGAGCTGACAGGTCAGCAGGGCAGGCCCTTGACGTATTCGTCCATGCTTTTCGCGACCTGTTTCGCATAGCTTGTGGCTTGGACCACCGTTTTTGCACCAAGCACGACATCCCCCGCGGCGAAGATGCCCGGACAGGTCGTCTGGCCCTTCTCATCGGTCAGAAGAAGGCCTGCGGTACTGGCCTTGAGGCCTTCTGTTGTATTTACTAATTTGGATTTCGGACCTTGGGAGATGGCGATGATCGTCTGGTCCGCCTGTATCGGTATATCCTGATCATCGCTTCCGATGATATGACCAGCGTCATCGAAGATGTTTTTGTGAAATACTGGGCCACTGGAGGTGATTCGGTTCACCGCATAGCCATATTCGATTTTCGCCCCGTCAAGCAACGCATATTCCCGTTCCTCTTCCGTAGCGTCGCAGACGAGCCTTCTCGCATATAATGTGACATGATGGTTTCCATTGCGCAGAATCGTCCGCGCGACATCCATCGCCGTATTACCGGCACCGATGATTGCGATATTTTCTCCAAGGACGTAGGCGGAGGGGTTTGCGAGGTAGTCGATTGCAAAATGAACATTTCCGAGGCTTTCTCCTACCACGCCCAGCTTCTTGGGCCGCCATACGCCGGTTCCGATGAATATCGCTTTGTAACCGTCTCTGAAAAGATCCTTGATTTCCAGTGCTCCGCCGATTGTCGTGTTCGGTCTGATCTTGATGCCGAGGGAAATCAGTTTTTTCCTGTAGCGTTCCAGAATGGATTTTGGAAGGCGGAATTCGGGAATGCCATATTGCAGAACCCCGCCGATTTTATCCTTTGCGTCAAAGATCGTTACGTCATACCCCATTTTCGTCATTTCTATGGCGATAGTGATGCCTGCGGGACCGGCGCCGATTACGCCGATCATGTTTCCATTCTTTTCCTGACATTCAATCTCTACCTGGTCGAGGCAGGCGTTCGAGATATAGTTCTCGATGGAGGAGATATGTACCGGCTGCCCTTTTCTCCCCAGGACGCAATGCCCTTCGCACTGAGCCTGATGGTCGCATACAAGAGAGCAGACGATAGACAGGGGATTGTTTTCAAAGACGAATTTTCCCCCTTGCTTGATTTCCCCCTCCTTGAGGGATTTTATCATCATCGGAATAGGTGTTTTGATTGGACAGCCCTCCATGCAGAGCGGTTTCTTGCATTGCAGGCAACGGTTAGCTTCTTCAATGACATGTATCATGATTGAATTCCTCCTCCATGCCGACATGGTAGAATTTTTGCATAAACAAATGAATGGATAATTAATGGTAGATTTTGTACTTTAATATGAAAAATGGATAATTAACTAGATATTAGCGGCAAAGGCTATGAAGGTGATATCTCGTAGTGACGTAATTGCATTGTGGAGCGGTTGTGGAAGTCCCGAAAATACATTTTGTTCAGGAATTGCTACGACGATAGTTAGAAAACAACTCCTGTGGAATGATGATGTTTCGTACATTTTTACTGAAGGTGATAATTTTGTACCATGCATAATTGCCGGGAAGACGGCGACTCAACAAAAAGATGGGGAAAGCATTGGGAGGACTAGATTTTTTTCGTAAATACGGAGACTATCTTTACATGGAATTGCCACCTGTCCGTGAATCATCGGAGTTCCCGAACAGTGCGTCAAGGATTTCTTGATAACGCGGCTCACTTCTGTGCCAGGGGAACGGGATAATTTTATGAAGGGTAGGAGAAAGGACAACGTAATCGCATGTACCTGCGTGGTACTCGTCTGTTTGTTTGCATTCATAAGTTGCGGTAAGAACACCGGTGGCGACCAGTCCGTCTCCAGTACGGACGTTGCGCCCGTCAACCTTGTTATCTGGAACTACTATATTGGGGAGCAGAAAAAGGCTTTTGATGCGGCGGTAGCTGAATTCAATGCGACGGTCGGGCTGAAGGAAAAGATCGTGGTCGAATCGGTAAGCAAGTCCGACATCACTACGCTGAATAATCAGGTTGCCGCTTCAGCTAACAACGAACCTGGCTCCGAGCCGTTGCCCGACATGTTTTTTGCATATTCAGATATCGCATATGTATTGGCGGAAAAGGGATTGCTGGAGAGTTACGACGCCTATGTGGCTCCCGGTACGTTTGACTTGTTCGTCCCTGGCTTTGTCGCGGAAGGGAAGATATTGGACGATGGCAAGACCTATATACTGCCTGTCGCGAAATCAACTGAAGTCATTACAATCAATAAGACTGATTTTGATATCTTCATGGAAGCGGTTGATGCTGATTCCCGGTTCGAAGATGTTTCCTATGATAGTTTTCTGACGTGGGAAGGTATCGTCAAAGTTTCCCAGGCGTACTATGAATGGACGGCCGCGACCACCGGAGACGGCAAGGCGTTGTTCGGTATCGATTCCATAGCGAACTTCCTGATTTCCAGCAACAGGCAATTGGGCGTTGAACTGATGACCGTAGCGGATGGCAAGGGAACGCTATCGTTGAAGCGAAGCGCACTGGAGAAAATTTGGGACACGTACTATGAGCCGATGGTCCGTGGATGGTTCGCCGCATACGGGCGTTTCCGTTCCGATGACGTGAAGAACGGCGATCTTTTGGCGTACCTAGGCTCAAATACCAGCGGCGCATATTTTCCAAAGCAAGTTTTTGCGGAGAACGAGGCGACGTATCCGATAGACCTGCTGGTCATGTCGATGCCCGTCTATGAAGGCTGCGAAAAAGTCGCGATCCAGCAGGGTGCCGGAGTTGCGATGATCAAGTCGGATGCTCGCAAAGCGCAGGCTGCGGCGATGTTCCTGCTGTGGTTCTCCGAACCTGACCTGAATATCAAGTTCGCCACCATGTCTTCCTATATTCCGGTACGAAATGAAGCGATAGGGCAGCTTGACGCCCAATATGCCCAGAACCCTCCTGATGATCGGATTGGCATGACTTTGGAGCGAGCGATCAGTCAAGTCGCTTCCGGCTATGATATGTATGCCCCCCGGCCTTACTCCGGTTCCTATGAATTGCGGCTCGTCTTGGAAAATGTCCTCAAGCACAGCTGTGCGGATGCACGTGCGAAGGTGTTGGAAGACATCTCCGTGGGTGTGGATTATGAAACCGCCGTCAGAAAGCAGCTGGAGGGCGAGTACTTTGAAAATTTCATCAAATCTCTGGTCGATGCCGCTACGAAGAACGGGGTGTCTGTGTGCGTCATGGAATAGGATGCCGCCAGGTGAAGACACCGAAGCCTGTACAAAAGAGAACCTTCTCACTTTCCTTCTTTATCATCAGCATGATGGTTGTCGTCCTGGTGGTCATTGCGTTTGTATTTGCGTTTTTCATGCGGGCGACACAGATTGTCCCTACGCTCAAAGCTTCATCGCTGGATAGCCTTTCTCGTTCGGTGCTGTATGAAGGGAATGAGTTGCAGATTAGGATGACCAATCTGTCTGCGGCGGGAATCAACCTTGTGGAGCAAATTGAACAGGCCGTTGACCGGCGGATGGAGAAGGACGGACTTGACGTGGAGGCCTTTCTTGCTTCGGATGATGGAATCTACCGGGCGGTGGTGAGCCAGATACTGCCTCATCTGCTTGATACATTGAAACTTAATGTCGCGGACGGGCTGTTGGTCGCATTGGACGACAGCGTCCTTTTTCCTGGAGAAGACCTGTCGAAAGGGGAGTCCGTTTCTGCGATTTATCTCAAAGACCAGAATCTGTCTTCCCTTAACGCGGATTATTCCGACCTCATGATGATGGCCGGTCCGAAATACGTCGCGCGGGAGTTGAATATTCCGTTGGACAATTATTGGGAACCTGAACTTTCTCTGAAGGATACGGATTGTCGGGAAATTTTTCTGGAGGTGATGGAAAACGCGAAGGTGCATCCGTCGCTCCGGACTAAGCAACTAGGGTGCTGGTATGGTCCGGTTCATATTGCTGGGGATGCTGCCGTCATCATCTATGTCCTGCCTTTGGTGGATCGCTCTTCGGGAATGCCCTATGGTGTCGTTGGAATCGAGTTGTCGGAAAGCCAGCTGAAAAAAGTGTTTGGAATGTCGAGCTTCCAGTATCAGGACGACAGTCTGTTGGCGTTGACTGAGATGTGGGACGATGACCTGCTCGGACCTTGGCTCGTTTCTTCCGGGGCGGTCGCGAATCGATTTCTGGCTTCGCCTGACCGGACGCCCCGTTATATCGGGGAACTCAGCGGATTTGGAGAGAATCTCCATGAGGTCTGGTATCCGTCGGTCGGGAATGTGACGCTCGTCAGGTACCCGTTGAATCTGTACTATTCCGGCAGTCCGTACAAGGACCGTCAGCTTGGTTTGATAGGTGGAGTGGCTTCTGAGAAATTGTATGAGCCAATCTACCGCGTGATGCGATTGATTGTCTTGACGTTCGCGTCGTCCCTCATCGGAGGACTTGTCTGCGTATTGTTCGCCAGCAAGTTTCTTTCCTGGAGGTTGACCCGGCTTGAACGACAGCTGGGCAAGTTCGACCCCGACGACAGAGGGTATCAGTTCTCTTTTTCCGGAATTACGGAAATAGATGGCCTGATTGGTGCTATCGAACAGCTTCGTGGTAATTTCGAGGAAGTGTCGGATCGGTTGACGGACGCGATTAACATGACTGGCATGCCCATTGGTTTCGTCGAACTGGATCTCGCCAAGGGCAAGGTGTTCGTCAGCGACTTGATCTTCAAGTGGTTTGGTATCGGGAAGGCAAGTTCTGGAATCGAGCGACGAGAAGGAGCTTCCGCATTCATTCCGATGGAAGTCTGGTCGCCGTTGTTCAACCGACTGATGGAGCGCTCCAGCGAGGACGACCCGTTGGTGCATCCGCTCGACTTTGTCGAGGATTTCCCTTTGCGCTGGATTCGCGTCAAGCACGCCGGGCATCAGGGCAAGACGTTCTATATCTTGACCGATGTCACGCAGGAGATTATGGAGCGCAAGGATTTCGAGTATCAGCGGGATTTCGACGCGCTTACCGGTTTGTTGAATCGCCGTGCGTTCTTGTCCCACGTTGAGCGGCAGCTTGCGAACCAGCCGGGCAGGAAGGGGGCCTTGCTGTTCATGGATTTGGACAATCTCAAGTCCATCAACGATACTTATGGCCATGAATATGGTGACAGGTATATCCGAGACGCGGCGATAACTTTCCGTTCTCTCGCTGGCGCCGGGCAGATTGTCTCCCGTTTCTCCGGTGATGAATTCGCGGTGTTCCTCTATGGTTTTTGTACGGATGATGATGTCATCGCCAAGGTTTCCCAATTTCACAAAGGACTTGCGGATATGAGTCTCGCCCCCGATGGTACGGAAATCCGTACCAGGTGTTCAATCGGCGTCGCCAAGTATCCCATAGATTCATCGGATATCGAGCAATTGATCAAATTTGCCGATTTCTCCATGTATGAGGTAAAGCGTACTAACAAAGGATCCATTCGGTATTTTGACCCAGAGCAGTATAGCAAGAACGCTTTTTTGGTTGAAGCCAGCGGTGCGTTCAATCGGTTCGTTGAACGAAACGAGATATCCTATGCGTTCCAGCCGATTGTGGATGCCCGTACCGGTGAGGTGTTCGCATACGAAGCGTTGATGCGGCCGACCAGTCCGGTGTTCAAGTCCCCGACGCAGGTTCTGGATATGGCCAAGGCGCAGGCGAAGATGTACCAGATTGAAAAGCTGACTTGCATGAACGTGTTCCGATGGGTCAAGGACCATCTGGGTGAGCTGAACGGTCGGAAGATTTTCTTCAATTCCATCGCAGACCAAATTCTCATTGATGATGATTTCGAATATCTGCGGCGGGAATATAGTTCATTGTTTCCCTATGTAGTGACTGAGATCACCGAGGGCGAACGATATCAGCGTGGCATACTGGATCAGAAATGCAGCTTCGTTCGCGAGCATGGCGGTCGGATCGCCATAGATGATTTTGGTTCCGGGTACTCGAATGACCTGCTGTTGCTGATCACCCAGCCGGACTATATCAAGATTGATATCCAGCTTGTTTCTGGATTGGACGTGGACGTGAGCAAGCTGACACTTGTCCGCAATATCGTCAGTTATGCGAAAACGCAGGGCTGGCTGTTGATTGCCGAGGGTGTCGAACGTAAGGAAGAAGCGGAGATTCTGATTAAACTCGGTGTGGATTATCTTCAAGGCTATTATCTACAACGCCCGAGCTTCGAGCTGACTGACGCAGACCCTGAGGCCAAGGCTGCCCTTGTCGCATTCGCTAAAAAATATGCGAGAAAAGTAAAGAAAGGTTGACAGGCGGGTCTTCCTTTTGTTTTTTTCTGGAACAGCGACTTCTGAAACTGGTATCGGATGCCGTTTCCTTGGTTATGAGGAATGTATCGGATGTTGCTGGCTCCTGCGTCCTGAGCAGGTATGAAAATGGGGGACGCTATCCGTAACGGGGGCTTGCTGATGGCCTGTGGACGAACCTGTGCCTAGGCCGGGGGGGATTCTTTATCTACTCTTTTTGCAAATGACCCTCTTTTATTACTAATATGCATTGCATAAATATACCAAATTATGTATATAATTCTGTAACTTTTTGATATTTTGACTTGCCTGGGGTGGCAGGTCATGAAAGATGAAACTAATACCAGGAGGTATGTAGTATGAAGAAAGGCATGATTCTTCTGTTGGTCATCGCTATGGTATGTTCCGCTGCGGCTTTCGCTGCCGGTGGCAAGGAAAGCGGTGGTGTCGCCAGTCCCAAGATTGGTTTCATGGGTCCGATGACGGGAGACAACGCCAACTACGGCGTCCTCTGTTCCCAGTCTGTAAAGCTTGCCGTCGATCAGTTCAACGCCAAGGGCGGCATTGATGGAATTCCCGTGACATTGGTCATCGAGGATTCCGAAGGCAACGTTGAAAAGGGCCTTTCCGCTATCGAGAAGCTTTCCAGTTCCGACAAGATCGTCGCGTTGGTCGGGCCGGTATTCACCGGTGTTTCCTTCGCAGTCGGCGAACGCTGTCAGAATGAAGGCCTTGTCATGATCAGTCCCTCCGCAACCCACAGGGATATCACCGCCATTGGCGATTATGTATTCCGCACTGTCGTTTCCGATGGTTTGCAGGGAGAAGTCGCCGGTCATTATTTCGCTGAAGCGCTCGGTTACAAGACCATGGCCGTCCTCTATGCCAAGAACGACTACAGTCAGGGATTGTACGAAGGCATGACTGCCAATTTTGAAGCCGCCGGTGGCAAGGTCGTCATAGCCGAGACCTGCCAGGTCGGCGACAAGGACTTCAAGACTCAGTTGACGAAGATCAAGGCCGCCAATCCCGATGCCATCTATATTCCCAACTACACTGCGGAAATGGCTCAGATTCTAGAGCAGGCCGCACAGCTCGGTATCAGCATTCCGTTTGTTTCCTGCGATGGTTTCTCCAATCCTGACATCTATAACCTTGCCGGGGATTTCACCAACGGCGTTGTATACGTTGGACCTGCGCAGGTCGCGGAAAGCGATTCCTACAAGACGTTCGTGGCGGACTATACCAAGACGTTCGGCGTCGGTCCTGATTCCTTCGCGACCAATGCGTACGACGGGACCAACCTATTGCTCGCCGCTATGACGAAAGTGTATCGTGAAACTGGCAAGTTCGACCGCAAGGCCATTCGCGACGCAGTGGCCGCGACCAAGGATTATGTCGGCGTGACCGGTCTGGTGAATTTCGCAGCCAACGGCGACCTGGTGGCTTATCAGGGACTGTACAAGGTCGAAGGGACTACGCCGAAGTACCTTGGCGCCTACACGGTAGTGGACGGCAAGCTGACCGAAGTCAAGTAGTCGGTTTTTTTCAGGAAGTTCAGGAAGGACCGGTGGCGTACACCGGTCTTTCCATGTTATCGTAGGTGGCATGAAATTGGTCCCCGTCGTTGGAAGAATCGTTCGTCTGGGTTTTGACATGATTCATTCAGGAAGGGGACAAGCTGTTTGCAAGGAGAGCCATATCGTGGGATCAGTCGCTGAATTCTTCCAACATCTCATGAACGGCCTGACTCTGGGCGGTATCTACGCATTGATCGCGTTGGGGTACACCATGGTCTATGGCATATTGAAATTCATCAATTTCGCTCATGGCGATATCCTGATGGTAGGGGCCTACGTAGGGCTCTTCGTTTTCGACGGGCTCAGGGGGAACGCCCCGCTCGGAGTCTGGACCTTTACCGCATTCTTGATCGCCATGCTGGTCAGCATGATCAGTTGCGCCGTTCTCGGCATGGTGATAGAACGTATCGCCTACAAGCCGCTTCGCAAGGCGACCCGGTTGGCTCCGCTGTTGAGCGCCATCGGTGTTTCGTTCATCTTGTCCAACGGCGCGGCCTGGATGTTCGGCACCCAGTCCCGCAAGCTCGCCTATCCGTTCAACAACGATTCCATCGTCCTGGGCGGGGTGGTGATCACGCCGCACCAGATTATGATTCTGATAGTGTCCTTCGTCATGATGATTGTGTTGAAGCTGTTCGTTGACAAGACCCGGATGGGCAAGGCGATGCGCGCTACGTCGCTCGACCAGGACACTGCCCGGCTGATGGGCATCAACGTGAACCAGGTGATCAGCCTGACGTTCGCCATCGGTTCCGCGCTGGCAGCGGTCGGCGGTATGCTGATTGCCCTCGATTTCAAGGTATACCCGACGATGGGCACCATGACCGGACTCAAGGCGTTCGTCGCCGCGGTCGTCGGCGGTATCGGTAATATCACCGGTGCGATGGTCGGCGGTATCCTCCTTGGTATCTTGGAGACCTTCGGAGTGGCTATTTTCGGTATCCCTCAGGGGCTCAAGGATACAATCGCGTTCGGTATCCTTATTATCATCCTGCTCGTTAAGCCGGAAGGGCTGCTGGGCAAGGTTGAGAAGGAGAAGGTCTGATGCTTAATTTCTTCCTCCTCATTCTGATCTATACCGGCATCTACGCTCTGATGGCGATGGGGCAGAACGTCATTACCGGTTATGCCGGGATGCTTTCCCTCTGTCAGGCGGGGTTCTTCGCGATTGGTAGCTATGCGACGGCAATCCTGACGACATCCTGTGGATGGAACTTCTGGGCGACATTGCCGGTGGCTGCGTTGCTCAGCGCTTTTTTTGGTATCTTGATCGGGTTGCCTACGCTACGGCTGAAAGGCGACTATCTGGCGATCGCCACGTTGGGGTTCGCGGAGATCGTCCGCAACGTGCTGAACAACTGGGACTCCCTGACGCGCGGGCCGATGGGCATCCAGAAGATCCCCATGCCGTCCATTTTGGGCTTTACCATCAACCCATACAGGAAGTGGGGGTTCCTGCTGATGACCGCCATCTTCGTGCTGGTCGCCTATATCCTGTTCCAACGGCTCGCCCGTTCCCGCATGGGGCGTGCGCTTGAGGCGATCCGCGAAGATGAGATCGCCGCGGAGTCGATGGGCATCAATGTCACGAAATACAAAGTCTGGGCTTTCGCCATCGGCGCTTCCGTCGCCGGTGTCGCGGGAAGCCTCCAGGCCGTGTTCTCCCTCTCCGTCACTCCCGGCACATATACGTTCATGGTTTCGATCATGGTCCTGTGCATGGTGGTTCTCGGCGGCATGGGCAATTTCAAGGCGGTCATCCTTGGTGCGTTCATCATCCAGTTGATTTCGTATTTTCCCCAGTTGGTCGGGCTGTCGTCGATCATCCCGCCCCAGTTCAAGCAGATTCTTTTCGGCCTGATTCTCGTCGTGATGATGATTTGGCGTCCGCAGGGGCTGCTCGGTCGCGAGACCCGCAGCTATAGCAGGCTTACGGGCGAGAAGAAACCTTTCTTGCTGTTCAGGCTGAAAGGGGGCAAGGGCAAGGCTGCCGCCACCGAGGGAGGTGAAAGATGATCTTGCTTGAAACCAAGGGTCTGACCAGGGAGTACGGCGGCGTCATCGCCGTATCAAACGTTGACTTTCAGGTAAGCAAGGGGTTGATTACCGGGCTGATCGGTCCGAATGGCGCCGGCAAGACGACGTTGTTCAACAACATGACCGGACTGGATACGCCTACGAAGGGCAAGGTGTTTTTCAACGGCAAGGATATCACCGGCAAACCCGCCCACAAAATCTGTAGGATGGGCATCGCCCGTACCTTTCAGAATATCAGGTTGTTCAAGGAGCTGACCGTAGCGGAGAATGTCATGATCGGCCGTCACTTCAAGACTGGAAAATCATCGGTTCAGGGGCGTTTCAGCAATGCTTTGAACAGTTATTTCAGAATGGGCAGGGAAGAGGAGCAGATGTTTTCCAGCGCATCGCAATGGCTTGATTTCTTTGAAATGGGGCATCTGCGCAATGAGCATGCGAAGAATCTTCCCTATGGGCACCAGCGAGAGCTGGAGATCGCCCGCGCTTTGGCCACCGATCCCCAGCTGTTGTTCCTGGACGAACCTGCCGCTGGCATGAACCCCCAGGAAACGGAACATCTGATGGAGACGATCAGCAAGATTCGCGATCTCGGTGTTACCGTTGTGCTGATCGAGCATGATATGAAGCTGGTCATGAGCATCTGCGATTCCATCACTGTGCTGAACTATGGTCAGAAGATCGCGCAAGGGACTCCCTCGGAGATCAAGCAGGATCCCGCCGTCATCGAGGCGTATCTCGGAAAGGAAGAAGAATGAAAGAGTTGCTGACTATCGACGATATCAGCGTCTCCTATGGAAATATCCAGGCGCTGAAGCAAGTCTCCATGCATGTTAAGGAAGGCGAAATCGTATGTCTGATCGGAGCGAACGGCGCTGGCAAGAGTACCTTGCTGAAGGCGATTGTCGGTCAGGAGCCGCTGGTGTCCGGTACTATCACCTATGACGGGGAGTTGATTTGCCATGCCCGGCATGTCCCTGCCGATGTCTCCGGAGCGAAGTCTGGCAAGAAAGCGCACAAGTCGCATGCCCCTGTGTTGACCACCGACCTGATCGCTCGCAAGGGGATCGCCTTGGTGCCGGAAGGCCGTCGGGTGTTCGCCGGCATGACGGTGGAGGAAAACCTCGACATGGGAGCTTTCATGGTCAAGGATGATGCCTTGATTGCACGAAAAAAGGAGGAGATGTTCGATTTCTTCCCGATCCTTGGCGCCCGCCGTAGGCAGAAGACCCGTTCACTGTCCGGTGGCGAGCAGCAGATGATGGCTATCGCCCGTGCGTTGATGAGTTCTCCGAAGCTGTTGCTTCTTGACGAGCCCGGTCTTGGCTTGGCTCCGCTGGTGATTCAGGATATCTTCCAGAAAATCGCGATTATCAATCAAGAGGACAAAGTCACTGTATTCCTGGTGGAACAGAACGCACGCATGGCGCTCAAGGCGTCAAGCGAGGGATATGTCATGGAAAACGGCAGGATCGTCCTGGCCGATACCTCGGCTGCGTTGCTTGACAACGAACAAGTCCGTGCGGCGTATCTGGGAGAGTAAAAACCGCTGGAAATTCATTTGCAACTGCGGTACAATGTCTTCAGAGACACATGAAGGAACATTGTTCGTGCTGAGAGGAGGTCTTCAACATGATTATTGAACGCAGAATGACCCGAAATCCCGTTACCGCCACTCCTGACATGTCGGTCGCGGAAGCGTCCGCACTCATGAAGCAGGAGAAAGTACACCGGTTGCCCGTTCTGGATAAGGACAAGAAGCTCGTCGGAGTCATTTCTGAAAAGGATATCCTGTATGCGTCGCCTTCTCCGGCCAGTAGCCTTTCTATCCATGAGATGGCGTATCTGCTTTCCAAGCTGACGGTCAAGAAGCTCATGACCAAGGATGTCGTCACCATTTCCAAAGATACTACGGTAGAGGAGGCGGCCCGCCTGATGGTGGATCAGGACTTGTCCTGTCTGCCTGTATTGGAGGATGGCAAGCTTGTCGGTATCGTTTCCAAGTCCGACATGTTCAAGATTCTGCTGGAGCTGTTCGGCGCCCGTCATTTCGGGGTGCGGCTTTCCTTCTTGGTGGAGGACCATCCGGGGACGATCGCCCGCATTTCCAGCGCTCTCGCGGAGCAGGGGATCGATATCATTTCCTTTGGCACGTTCATGGGGACCGAGCCGACCAATGCGATCTGTTCCCTCAAGGCGCAGGGGGCGCCGATGTCAAAGGTCGTGGAGATCGTGAAACCGTTCGTAATGCAGTTGCTTGATGTCCGGGAGGTATAGCAGGTGTCCCGGCATTCCAAGAAAAATAAAGAATTTGATGCAAATAATCGCTTACGCAATGATGGAGAAGCGGCTTCCGACAGCCGCTTTTCCCATTTTGTGGATGAAGATGAAGGATATAGGCCGTTCGCCGGGATATCCGGTCTGAAACCTCAGCCTGTATCGACAAGGGATGGGAGGGCGTCCAAGCCATCCGGTTCCGTACATGGTTCCTCTGCGAGTTCTCCCGCATCAGGCTCCGTTTTGAAATCTGTCTCGAAATCGTCCAATTCCGCCCTGGTGAAAAACACCGGTATTGGTAAGGATGCGCCATTGTCCGCCTCCGTGTTGCCGAAAGGCGGGACCGACAAAAAGGTCGTGGGGGGATATGACCCTTCGGCTGATTTTGGCGATATCCTCCGGCAATGGGAAGCGACCGGAGATCCTTATGCGATGCCCGGCAGACATGCCGGCGAAGGACCTGGTGTTGGTCGGCGGTTGAAAAAGAACAAGGAGGTCGATTCAATGCGCAAGCTGGAGGATACGACCTTGGCCGCCCGCAAGGCGGTTCAGTCTATGGATTTCGCACAGATTTTCGCCCAGTGGGAGGCGGATAGAAGTGGTGGCGGCGCAAAGAAAGCTGGAATGGTCGGCAAGTCTGCCGCCAGTGATAAAAAAGGTTTCCCAGATTTAACCGGAGGAGTTTCCAAAAGCCAAGTCATCGCTACAGGGCCTCGCAAGGATTTCGCTGAAATTCTCGCGGAATGGGAAGCTTCGCAGGTCGGAAAGAATATTGTTTCGTCAAATATGCCAAAGAAACCTGTCATTGCCGCTGGTACACAAGCGGACGGGAATACAAAAACCGCCCCCGGCGACTCCGTAGCGTCCATCGTAGTATCGGATGATATGGAGCAGGAATCTTCCGAGGAAGATTCCTCTATTGACAATGGTCGCCCGAAGCCGGTCTGGTCGGCGGGAAAGCCGACTCGGTCCGGTTCAGACCGTATTTCTGGCGGCGGTGGTTTCGCTGATATCTACGACGAATGGGCGGCGCAGCAGCGTCAGGAAGAAGATGCCCGATTGGAACAGGCTGTGGCGGAAAAGGAGCCGGAGGCGAAGGGGTTTCCGCAGGTGGAGCTTTCAAAGCTCCGGCAGATGCTCCCCCAGGTTACGCTTGACCTCCATGGGTTGACCGCCGAGGAATCTGGTCGCCGGGTACGGGATTTCCTCCAGGACAGCTATCGCAACGGTATCAGGAAGGTGTGCGTCATCCATGGAAAAGGTATCCATGCGCCGCAGGGGCAGGGGGTGCTGAAGGATGTCGTACTTCAGGAAATCGACCGCTCCAAGGTGGTCAGGGAGTTTTCCACGCCGTCCGCCCGATATGGAGGAAGCGGCGTCCTGTGGCTGATTCTCAAGGCTTGAGCCTTGTGTCCAGGCGGCTTGCTCTCAGGTGCCTGTGGTATTCATCCGTCGGTTCATTCCACCGGAAACGGGAAGCAATGGAGCTGATGAGCCGACAGGAGTTTCACCCGTTCCGCCGCGGGGCAGCCGCAACGCTGGGCGATGACTTGATCCTGCACCTTCAGCAACATCAGCAATTCTTCGCTCATCTGTGAGCGGTGGCAGAGGATAGCCTCCTGCTTCTTTGCATACACTTCGCTGATGTCGATGGTCGTGTTCGGCCTGTCGGTGAAATAGAGACCGAGAATCGAGACCTGCCAGACATCTTCATGGAGGTGTCCGTCAATGAAGGAAGGATAGAAACCGAAAGGCGCGTCCATGATGCTTTTCTTGACCGCCTGTCCTACCTTGATGTGGTCGCTGTGGCATTCATTTTCCAGTGCGGGGTCGACGGTGAATACTACCTGGGGTCGTATCCTGCGAATCACAGGGACAATCGCATCGGCTATTTCATCGACCGTAGCGTGTGTCTTGTCCGCGAAGCCTAGGAAACCAGCGTCCCTCGCTCCCAGTGTTTTCTGTGCGGCCAGCGTTTCCCGTTGCCGTATTGTCCGGACGCTATTTTCCTTGCCGATATACTGGGGATCCGCGAACCGATCGTCGCATACCGTCAGTTCATATACCTCGACACCGTCCGCCGCAAGAGCCGCCATGATGCCGCCCGCGCCAATCTGGTTGTCGTCGGGGTGGGGCTGGATGAACAGCGCACGTTCGATTCCCTCCAGTGTCGGCGGAGCCAGCAGCCGTGCGACCACCTCCTGCAATTGTCCATTGTCGCCAATATCCCCATGATGAATCTGCATTGCTGTTTCCTCCTGACATGCATCGTCCGGTCCATGTCCAGCGCTTAATTCGCATCGTTCCATTCTCATGCGGCCGACTGATACATACAACAAAACCGCCCGATGTACGGACGGCTCAAATTACAATATATAGTAACATGATTTTTTGCTGAGTGGGAAAAATATGAACGACCTATCGTTCGCGGTAGATAATCCTGCCTCTGGTAAGGTCATATGGGGAAAGCGCAACACGCACAGTATCGCCGGGGACGATCCTGATATAGTGCTTGCGCATCTTGCCGGACAGATGGGCAAGGATGACATGATTGTTCTGCAACTCAACGCGGAACATGGTGTTCGGAAGGGCTTCCTTTACAATACCTTCCACTTCAATCGCTTCTTCTTTAGCCACGATTCCTCCTGAAATATTTGCTGTAAAGCATTGGAATTATATGGGTTGTCCATATCTCTGTCAACAAGAAGGGGCGACAAACGGCGGCGTATGGGGCTGGTCCGGTTGATTTTCTCCGTCTGTGTATTTGTACAATCCAAAACTTTTGCAATGAAAATCCAGCTTTTTGCAACATAAATCCAGAAATGTTTGCAACTTTTATACATGGTTTACCGTGGTTTATGGTCGGGGCAGGTTGCTTGGGGGGGCTGACTCAAGCGGGAACCCGTCCCGTTATTTTTTCTCCGTCAATCTTCCCCGGTTCGTCCTTCTGTTTTTTTGCACTAGTCGCGGATAATTGAAAATCGTGATTGAAAAACTGATGGATTTTTTTGGATAAATATTTAGGGCTTGCGTAAAGCCCCACAAGTAATTGAGCGCCGCCACGAGTTTTCGCGGCGGCGCCTGCATCATACCAATCTGCTGAAAATATCCCAGTAACCTTTCACAAAGATCACCAGGACGATAATCGGGAGTATCCAGGTGACATAGATTCGCGCCCATTTGGGAAACTTGAGGCCTTGGCCTTCATCTGCTTCCTTGATGAAGTTCTTCCAGCCCCAAGCCCGCTTGCTACAGCAGAAGAACAGGAATATCAGCGAGCCGAGGGGAAGCAGGGTGGTGCTGACCACAAAGTCCTCCAGATCCAATACGCCGGTGCCTGGTCCGAGTGGCTGGAAGCCCGCCCACAGATTGAAACCCAATACACACGGAATAGAGAGGACGATGATCGCCGCGAGGTTGACCCAGCAGGCCTTCTTGCGACTCCAGCCATGGACGTCGATCCAATAGCTGGTGATGTTCTCAAATACGGCTATCAAGGTGGACAATGCGGCGAAGCTCATGAATATGAAGAACAGAGCGCCCCAGATTCGTCCTCCGGACATCTGGTTGAAGATGTTCGGCAGGGTGACGAACAGCAGGCTCGGCCCTGCACCTGGATTGACTCCGTAGGCGAAGCAGGCGGGAAAGATGATCAGACCGCTCATAATCGCCACGAAGGTGTCCAGTGCGATGATACGGACCGACTCTCCTGTCAGGGATTGTTTCTTGTCAATGTATGAGCCGAAGATGGCCATGGCGCCGATTCCGAGGCTCAACGTAAAGAACGCCTGTCCCATCGCCGCGAAGATGACCTCCCCTATGCCGGATTCGGCCATTTTGCCGAAATCCGGCAGGAGGTAGAACTTCAACCCCTCGGATGAGCCGGGAATCAAGATGGAATGGACGGCGAGAATCACCATGATTCCCAGCAGGCAGAGCATCATGAGCTTGGTGATTTTCTCCACACCCCCGCGAAGCCCGCGCCCCACGACGGCGAAGCCCAGCACCACGGCCAGCATCATCCACAGGGACTGCCCCAGGGGATCGCCGAGAACTCCTCCGAAGAAATTGCCGACGCCGGCCGCGTCAAGTCCGACAAAATCCCCTTTGATCGTATATACGAAATATGCGAGAAGCCAACCGGTGACGGTGGTATAGAACATCATCAGGAAATAATTGCCGATAATGGCGATGGGGCCGTATATGTGCCATTTCGTGCCTTTGGGCTCCAACGTCTTGAGTGCCAATCCGATATTCTGCTTCGCAGCGCGCCCGATGGCGAATTCCATGACCATGATCGGCAGGCCGAGAATGACAAGGAACACCAGGTAGACGAGGACGAACGCCGCGCCGCCGTACATGCCCGTGATATATGGGAACCTCCACACGTTCCCAAGACCGATCGCGCATCCCGCTGAAAGAAGGATGAACCCGAACCTGCTGGCAAGGGTTTCGCGTTCCTGCTTGTTTTCCATAATTGAGAAACCACCTTAGCGTGTACACCGAAAAGAACCGATGAAAGGGGAGTACTTTCGGTCGTCCGTATACAAAGCCTTCCCACCTGTATCGACAGACTGGCTGATAGTCTAGCATGAGAAGGGGTAAAACACAACAACGACTCTAGACTTGTTGCGGCATGGACGGATTTTCCCCACCCGTTTCTTCTGGCAGCCGTCCGTCGGGTGGTCTTGGCTATAGCCTGTTCAATGTATTGCGTTGGAAGTTGTTTCAGGATTGGCTCCTTTGCCGTTTTTCCCCAATGTCAGGGAAGCCCGTACGTTTGGCGCTGGGGTGAAGAGAAGAATACGTATCGTCCTTATGGGGGATTCGGGAGCCGGGAAAGGGAAAGGGGAAGGTGGGGCGCCCATGGCGTTTCTGCCGTGTCCCCTGCCCGGCGGCCCACCTGTTTTGTGATTATTTGTATCTATTTTGCGAAGATGTCCCAATATCCCTTGATAAAGATGACGATGATGATGACCGGCAGTATCCACCGTACGTATACTCTCATCCATGCCGGAAACTTGAGTCCCTTTCCTTCATCGGCCTCCTTGATGAAGTTCTTCCAGCCCCATCCCGCTTTATGGGCGCAGAAGATGACGAACAACAGCGAGCCCAGCGGCATGATGGTGCTGCTGATCAGAAAATCCTCCAGATCAAGTACCGCGGACCCCGGTCCGAACGGCTGGAAGCCCGACAGGAGGTTGAAGCCGAGTATGCAGGGGATCGACAGCAGGATGATCGCGGCGCAATTGATGAGACAGGCTTTCCGGCGGCTCCAACCGTGGGCGTCGATCCAGTAGGCGATGATGTTTTCAAACACCGCGACCAGGGTGGTCATTGCCGCGAAACCCATGAACAGGAAGAACAGGCTGCCCCATATCCGTCCGCCGGGCATCTGGTTGAAGATGTTCGGCAATGTGACGAACAGCAGCCCCGGTCCCGCTCCGGGATTGACTCCGTAGGCGAAGCAAGCGGGGAAGATGATCAGGCCGCTCATAATCGCCACGAAGGTGTCGAGGCCGATGACCCTCGCCGATTCTCCCGTCAGCGACTGCTCCTTGCCGATGTATGAGCCGAAAATCGCCATGCCGCCCATGCCGATGCTCAGCGTGAAGAACGCCTGGCTCATTGCGGCGAACACTACTTCACCGACGCCATTTTCCACCATTTTGCCGAAATCGGGCAGCAGGTAGAACTTCAGTCCTTCCGAAGCTCCCGGTATCAGGATAGAATTGATTGCCAGTACCACCATGATCGTCAGCAGGCAGAGCATCATGATCTTGGTGATTTTCTCGACGCCTTTCTGCAAGCCTCCGCCGCAAATGGCGAAACCAATGATGATTCCGATGGCCATCCACAGAATTTGAGTGGCGGGCGTCGCCTGGAGATTCGTGAAATAACCTTCGATCTGGGCGTTGCCCAGTCCTGCGAACTTGCCGGAGAGCGTGGCGAAGAAATAGGCGAGGAGCCATCCGGTGATCGTAGTGTAGAACATCATCAACAGATAATTTCCCGCGATAGCGATAGGTCCGTAGATATGCCATTTGGTTCCCTTCGGTTCCAAGGTCTTGAGGGCGAGGCCTATGTTCTGCCTTGACGCCCTGCCGATGGAGAATTCCATGACCATGACCGGCAGGCCTATGATAACGAGGAATACTAGGTATATCAGGACGAACGCGGCTCCTCCATATTTGCCGGTGATATAGGGGAAGCGCCATACGTTCCCCAAGCCGATTGCGCATCCCGCTGAAAGCAGGATGAATCCCAGTCTGGTACCGAGTGTCTCTCGAGAGCTGTTGTCTGCCATTGAAGCGACTCCTGATGTGTGTGGTTCCTGGTATGTTCCACCAAGCGTACCGTATCCTTTTCCGTTTTGTAGCCGGTGTCCATCGTTTCTCCAGCATTTTCATGCGGAAAACGGGAGGAAGCCTACCCTTGGGCGGGATATGATACCAAGGAAGCAGTCTAAAGTGCTTTCCGTGAGATTGCAAGGGTGAATTTCAGATGGAATACTCTGGGGGGCCCGGCGGGGAATGTTCTGGCTGTGGTTGCTTTTCTGATTGTCAGAAGCAGGTTGCTTTGTTGCCCAAAGTGCGGGACATGGCAGAAAACGGCTAGTTTTTGTCATTCCTGTGGTTTCTGCATGCAACGCAAATGTTCAAAATGCGGAAAAGACTGTGCGGGGACGGATCGATATTGTCCTGATTGCGGTACGATTCTGGACGACATGCCCGATACTGGGAAAAAATGATCCTCATCTATGCTGGATTCTCGCGACAAGTTGCGGGAACCCGTTGACAAGGAGAAAGATGTAGTATCAACTATTTAGTTGACTCTACATCTTTTCTCTTTTTGGAGGCCGTGATGGACATGACAAGACGGGCCATTACCAAGATTGCGCGTGAAGTAAGCAAATTCACCGTCCGCACACTTCGGGCCGACGGCATCGGTACCGCGGAATTCGATGTGATTCATGCCGTCCGCAAAAATCCCGGCATCACGCAGGCTGGCGTCTGCAAGGTCGTCGGACTTGACAAGGGGGCGGTGGCGCGGCAGACGGCCAACCTTGAGACGAAGGGCTATCTGGTGCGAAGGAAGAATCCTATGGACGGGCGCAGCCAGCTTCTCTTTGCCACTGAGAAGGCGGAAATGTTGAAAAATTCCAAGGCTCGTATCGAAGGACTGTTCTATGAATGGCTACTGGAACCCCTGGGGGAACCCGACCGACAGGAATTTACAAGGATTCTCGATTTCCTATACCAGCGTTGTAAAGCCGAAAGCAAGGCGAATTTCATTGAGATGAATGAAAGGATACAGGATGGCGGGCACGATGGAGAACAATAGGAAGAGGAAAGTGTCCCAGGCGATGTCGTTCATATTGCTGTTCGGTATCGTGAGTCTGTTTTCAGACATGACTCATGAGGGCGCGTCCAGTATCCGTGGCGCATACCTGTCATTGCTGGGGGCGTCGGCGGGTACGATAGGGTTTATCTCCGGGCTTGGTGAACTGATCGGATACTCCATGCGATATGTATTCGGCAAACTGACCGACAGGATGAAACGATACTGGCCCATGACGATCATAGGGTACCTGCTGGACGTGCTGGCGGTTCCCGCCCTCGCCCTTGTCGGTGAGCGCGGATGGTTTTGGGCTTGCGCGTTGCTTGTTGTACAACGCATGGGCAAAGCGATCAAGAAACCTGCGAAAGATACAATCATGTCCTTCGCCGCGTCTCAGGAAGGGGCGGGTAAAAGTTTCGGCATTCAGGAGGTGCTTGATCAAATCGGTGCGTTTCTCGGACCGGTCCTGCTGTACCTTGTGATGCTTTTTAAGACGGACGGCACTACCTTTGAAATTTATTCAACCTGCTTCGCCGTTTTGGCGATTCCTGGTGCGATAACAATCGTCCTGCTGCTTGTGACAAAGCATGCGTTCCCCAATCCTGAACATTTTGAGCCGGAACCCAAGGAATACGTCCCGTTCACAATGAAGAAGGAGTTTATTCTCTATATCGCCGGCATCAGCTTGTTCGCGTTTGGCTTTATTGACTACTCCATCGTGATTATGCACGTTTCCCGTACATACGCGAATCTCGCTTCGGGGCTTGCCGAGACATCCTCGTTGGTGAATGACGGGACGCTCCCCCTGCTCTATGCCGGGGCAATGCTGGTTGATGCGGTGGCGGCTCTGTTTTTCGGGCTGATGTATGATAGAAAAGGTGTCAAGGCCCTTGTCTGGTCAACGATCATCTCCGCGCCTTTCGCTGTTTTTGTATTTGCCTTCCATTCGATTCCCATGGTGCTTCTCGGCATCGCGCTCTGGGGCGTCGGCATGGGGGCGCAGGAATCCATCCTCAAGGCGGCGGTGACGACCATGGTGCCGAAGGCGAGCCGTGCTACGGGGTACGGTATATTCGAGTGCTCCTTTGGTGTCTTCTGGTTCTTGGGGAGCTGGTTGCTGGGGGTACTGTACGATGTAGGCATGCCCGCGATGATCGCCGTATCCGTTATCGCCCAGCTTGCGGCCATACCGCTGTATATCCGCTCCGCGAGGTTACGGAAAGCGGAAAACTTTGGCGGCATGGCCGGCGGTGTGGTGAAACAGTAGTGAAAATGGATGCCGGAGTTTTGGCGAGTCCGGCGTTCTTGACGGTATCCGAGGTATATTTGTTGCAAAAACCATTTCGGATTGTTGCAGAACGCACCTTTTTCTTCTTGCGCTCGTTGACAACGTCCAATATTGTAGGCAAGATGGAAACACAGTTCGATAACCGCGCAGGAGGGTGTGTATGGCAAGGAAAGAGGCTTTGAAAGCGTATCTGGCGACAGGCGGGAGTGATGTCGGGATGGTTGCGTATGTCGCTTCGTTGGAGAAGGTGGCGGAAGTCGCCCCGATGGTGGCTGGGCATATCGTGCAAGAGCTGGCGGACCAGAGGTCCCATCTCAAATTGATTGCCAGTGAGAACTTCAGCAGCCTCAGCACGCAGTTGTCAATGGGAAACCTCCTTACCGACAAGTATAGCGAAGGTTTTCCATACCACAGGTTCTATGCCGGTTGTGACAATGTCGATGCTATTGAAGCCTATGCCTGTGAAAAGGCATGCGAGTTATTCGGCGCCGAACACGCCTATGTCCAGCCCCACAGCGGCGCTGACGCGAATCTCTGCGCCTATTGGGCCATACTCAATGCCCGTGTCCAGACTCCCGCCATGGAGGAGGTCGGCATTGCCAACCCGAGCGAGATGAGTCGCGAGCAGTGGAACGAAATCAGACGGCGGACCGGCAACCAGCGCATTCTCGGTCTCGACTACTATAGCGGCGGGCATCTGACCCATGGATACCGGCAGAATGTCTCGGCTCAGATGTTCGATGCCTACAGCTATACGGTGGACAAGGAGACTGGTCTGCTTGACTACGATGCGATTGAACGGCAGGCCGAGGAAGTCAAGCCGCTGATTCTGCTTGCCGGTTACAGCGCGTATCCCCGGTTGGTCGATTTCCATCGCATGGCCGATATCGCCCACAAGGTCGGCGCCGTATTCATGGTCGACATGGCCCATTTCGCCGGGCTGGTGGCGGGTAAGGTGCTGACCGGAGACTACGATCCCGTTGCTTGGGCCGATGTCGTGACTACCACGACCCACAAGACTCTCCGTGGTCCTCGCGGTGGCATGATTCTCTGCAAAGCGGAATTCGCCGATTCTGTGGACAAGGGGTGTCCGTTGGTGATCGGCGGTCCGTTGCCGCATGTCATGGCTGCCAAGGCGGTCACTTTGACGGAGGCCTGTTCTTCTGGGTATCGCGACTATGCGGCTAAAATTGTGCGGAACGCCAGGGCTCTCGCCGCCGCTTGTATGGAAGAGGGTATTCCCGTGGCTACCGGCGGTACTGACAATCACCTGATGCTGCTGGATGTCCGTGGATTTGGATTGAATGGCAGGCAGGCCGAAGCCGCGCTCCGTGAATGCGGTGTCACGTTGAACCGCAACGCCCTGCCGTTCGACCCGAACGGACCGTGGTATACAAGCGGGCTGCGCATCGGTACTCCCGCGGTAACGACGCTTGGCATGGGTGAGCGGGAAATGCGGGAAATCGCCTCAATTATCGCGCTGGTGCTTCGCAACACCCGTCCCGCAAAAATTACCAAGGGTGAGAAAGCGGGGCAGCTGAGCAAGGCCAAGCATGTGACAGACAAGGCGGTCATCG
>JAXEWB010000050.1:0-22205 GCA_034114085.1 Sphaerochaetaceae bacterium
GCCGGTAGTCGAAGGCTCCGCCGTCGCCGGCGCATATGCGATGATCCTCGGTATCGACGCAATCCTCGACATGGGCCGCACCGCGTTGAACGTGACCGGTGATTTGACCTGTACTACGATTGTCGCCAAATCCATGAAACAGCTCGATATGAGCAAGTGGGTGGCGAAGAAATAATAGATGGACGATTTGCAGGTCGGAACAGCGTCAGGGTAATTATGGCGGGAGGTCGCCCATAATGTACTTGCTGGTTTCGGCCATACTTCCCCAAGTCGTCAGTAGTGAGAACCATCGTCAGTTCGTCCTGTATCCATGTCATCCTTCGAGTAAGCCACAGGTGGGTTGGGGGAGTGAGGGGGAAGGGGGGGCTGTTGCGGTGGTTCTTTTTTTCCGCTCGGATAATGGACACGTTTCGTCGTCTCTTCCGCCTCGCCGTGCAATAGCACTGCCGGGGCGTTTCGTTCCTGGAACCGTGTTCATTCTCCTTCGCGGCCATATCGGGTTGACGGACACGTTTCGTCGTCTCTTCCGCCTCGCCGTGCAATAGCGCTGCCGGGGCGTTTCGTTCCTGGAATCGTGTTCATTTCCAATTGGGTCTTGCGACTTCCAAGGTATGGTTGGCGGACGTTCTCAGACGGCGTTTTGTCTGACTGAGTGGCCTTGAACGCTAAGATATGATGCGAAGCTTATCATACATCATCATATCTCGTTAATTCACCGCTAATTATGTGCAATTGACAAATTATTAGCGAAAAATTTACTTTATAGGCTACTTCTACGCTCATAAAATGTACAACTGAAGAGGCTGAAGGTTCTTGGTCGATAAATTCATCGTAAAAAGGAGAGTGCCCGGATATTTTTTTCTGAAGCGACCATTGTGCCCTTTTGTCTCTTCATCGCAAAACAAAAGGAGTATATATGCCTAACAAAAATGACGCACCCGTCAAGAAAGGGTGGCTCAGCTGGTATTTCAACTTCAACCTGCTGTACCGGATTCTCATCGGCCTGGTCCTTGGCGCAGTCCTGGGGATTATCTTCAAGGAGAAGATTCTGTGGATCGCTCCGTTCGGTTCGCTGTTCGTCCGCTTGCTGAAGATGATCATGATGCCGATCATTCTTTCCACCCTGATTGTCGGTGCTTCGTCGGTCAGTCCCGCCACCCTGGGCAAAGTCGGCATACGTGTGATTATTTTCTATTTGCTGACATCGGCTTTCGCGGTTGTGGTAGGGTTGGTCGTCGGTTCGATTTTCCGTCCGAGCGCGGCGATGGCTACGCTGGCGGCGGACGCCGCGGGCAAGGCCGCCGCCACCCAGTCCCTGTCGAACACGTTGCTGAATATTATTCCGACCAGCTTCGCCCAGGCGGTGGTCAACGAGAATATTCTTCCCGTCATCTTCTTCGCGTTGGTGTTCGGCATCGGTATCTCCTACCTGAAGGTTTCAACGGATGAACGTATCCGTAACGCGGGAATGACCGTCTACAATTTCTGCGACGGCGTCGCGGAAGCAATGATGAAGATGGTCACCGGCATCATGCAGTACGCTCCGATCGGCGTACTCGCCCTCGTCGCGGAGGTCTTCGCCAAGAATGGCTCGAAGGTCGTCGGTTCCCTCGGCGTCGTGACGCTGGCCTGTTTCATCGGCTATGCGATCCATGTTTGCCTGGTCTATCTTGGCATGATCAAATTGAGCAAGCTCAGTCTGAAAACCTACTTCAATGAGGCGAAGAACCCGTTCATCACGGCGTTCGTCACCAGAAGTTCCAACGGGACGCTTCCCGTAACGATGGAAGCCGCCGAGAATCTTGGATGTCCGAAAGACATCTATTCCTTCTCCCTGCCTCTTGGCGCGACAATCAACATGGACGGAACGGCTATCTACCAGGGTGTCTGCGCGATTTTCATCGCATTGACCGTCTGGGGCCATAACTTCTCCATCGGCCAGATGGGTACTATCGTCGTTACCGCTACGTTGGCGTCCATCGGCACCGCGGGCGTGCCCGGCGCTGGCGCGATCATGCTGCTGATGGTCCTTGATTCCGTCGGTCTGCCGGTAGTCGAAGGCTCCGCCGTCGCCGGCGCATATGCGATGATCCTCGGTATCGACGCAATCCTCGACATGGGCCGCACCGCGTTGAACGTGACCGGCGACCTGACCTGCACCGTTGTCGTGGCGAAGATGATGAGGCAGCTCGATATGGGCAAGTGGGCTAAGAAAAGGGTTTGAGGTTCTTGAATCTCATCGTCTGACGTATGGAGCCGCCGTTTTCTATCCGACGGCTCCGTTTTTTATCCGGCGGATATGTCGTCCACGCTACTTTATTCGTCGAATTCCTTGATTGGCTGGTCAAGCGCCCAGTTGAACAGATCCAGCACCCTCCGCGATACCGCTGTCAGGAGGTAATTGGCTTTGTTGGAGGTCATGAATTCAATCGAGGACGCAAAGAACTTTTTTGTGGCGGAGTGCGCGATAATGTCGTTTCGGGGGATGATGTCAATATCCGAAGGAGCCCCGATATGGTTGCCGATGATGATCACTCTGCTGTCGGTCACGACCAGCAGCCGTCGCAGCCCGTTCATCACTCCGGTGGCGAAACAGTTGATTGGCTCGTCAATATACAATATCCGGCTCAACGGCTTGAGTTCCCTGCGCAGGCCGTAGAGGTCATATACGTAGAGCTCCTTCATCCGCTGGATGACATAGTCGCGGGAACCTGCCATGAATCGCCTCCTAGATGCCGATGATACCATGCGCGGCCCGTTCTCGCAATAGATAAGATTTTACAGGTGATGAAATAGGATGTTACAATAAGCGTGACGGGGAGGTTTCCGATGGACAATGCGATTGGAATCATTGGCGGCGTCGGCCCTTACGCAGGCGCGGATCTGGTAAGGAAGGTCTTCGACCATACTCAGGCACGAACCGACCAGGAACACGTCAGTCTCTACCTGGTTTCCTGTCCCTCCTTGATTGACGACAGGACGGAGTATCTGCTTCATGGAGGTGTTAATCCGGCGGGTGGGATGTACGTCTGTTTTGAGAAACTTGTTCGCTGCGGGGCGAATACGATAGCGGTAGCCTGCAATACGGCGCATGCCCCTGAAATTCTTGGTGTGATGATGGAGGCGGCCGCGGTGGCCTATCCCGAGGTACGGTTGATCAACATGATCGAGGAGACTTGCCTGTATCTTGAGCGGCTGTTTCCCCAGGGCGGGAAGGTCGGGTTGCTCGCTACCGTGGGAACGCACATGACGGGCGTCTATCAGCGGTATCTTGATCATCATCCCCAGTTTGAACTGTTGGAACCGTCCAGCGATGGACAACGGAGGGTCCATGCCGCGATTTACGACAAGGAATACGGTGTCAAGGCGAAATTCCCTGTATCGGGGGAGGCTCGGGCCGTCTTGCTGGACGAGGCGATGCATCTGCTGGAACGTGGTGCCGTCGCCATCATCCTCGGTTGTACGGAATTGCCGTTGGCGTTAAAGAACGATATGCTCCCCTGTAAGCTCGTGGATCCGACGGACTGCGTCGCCCGTGCGTTGGTTCTTGCCGTCGCCCCTGAAAAATTCAAGGAATAGAGTTTTTGCTGGTTCGTTTCTCTTCAGGTATAGGCAATGGCCGGATGTCCTGTGATTGATCCGGTACGTTCCCTTGTCCGCATTATCTCATCAATGGTTTACAATTCGGTGTTCCTGTATCTACGCCAAGTCGTTTCCGCTTGCAATTTCCCCCTGTTCTCGGTGATACTGGAAGGGAAGATGCGCCGTAGGGTGTCGTCTTGATTTCTTGTGACGACTGTGGAGCTGATATGGAGACGATGCGATGGGGAATTCTGGGAACCGCGAAGATTGCCAGGACCAGTATCATTCCCGCGTTGAGGCGGACGGAGCATTGCGAATTGGCCGCTGTCGCGTCGCGGGACATGGATCGGGCGGCGGCGATTGCCGGGGAATTTGAAATTCCCAGAGCATATGGCTCGTATGAAGAACTGCTGGATGATCCTGACATCGACATCGTGTATCTGCCATTGCCGAATCATCTCCATGTTGAATGGATTGAAAAAGCCGCTCTTGCAGGAAAGCATGTCCTGTGCGAAAAACCGTTGGCGCTGGATTCTTCCGATGTCCAGCGCCTGATAGCTCTCAGGGAGCGGACCGGCAAGCTGATTGGTGAAGCCTATGTAGTCCTGCATCAGCCCCGTCTGCGAAACCTCCGGGAACTGCTTGAATCGGGGGGGATCGGGCGGCTACAGAGTGTCGACGGTTGTTTTTTCCTCGACAACAGGGATCCTGAGAACATCAGGAATAAATATCAGGAAGGTGGCGGAGGCCTATGGGACATCGGTGTCTATCCGATTGTCTGCGGTCGCTGGATGTTCGGATGTGAACCTGTGCGAGTCGCCTGTACCCTGACTATGGATGAAGTTTTCGCTGTGGACCGCCTCGCTTCCGGCGTCATGGAATTTCCCGGCGGCGGACAGCTCACGTTCAGTTGCGGCACGCAGAATCCCCGTCATACTTGCCTGACGCTCTTTACCGACACCCATCGCATTGAGGTTTTGTCCCCGTTCAGTACCGATCCCGCGCTGAAGAGTGATTTCGAGCTGTACGATGACAACGTGCTTTCATCGACCCGTATCTACAGTTTCCTTCCGTCGGACCAATATGCGCTGGAATGTGATCATTTCGTTGAAAGTATTGAAACTGGAGCGGCCTATGCGGGTTCTCTCGAACACTCGCTGGAAAATACAAGAGTTATGGAAGCCCTGTTTCGTTCCGCTAGGAACGGGAGATGGGAGGAGGTATAGCCCTATGGACATCATTTGCTTGGACTTGGAAGGTGTGTTGATCCCTGAAATCTGGATCAATGTAGCGGAGAAGACGGGGATTGAGAAACTCCGCCTCACTACGCGCGAAATTTCCGACTATGACGTGCTGATGCGCGGTCGTCTGGAGATATTGAAGGAGCATGGACTGACCTTGGCGGATATTCAGGAGGTGATCGGTACGATGGACCCGCTTCCCGGAGCCAAGGAGTTTCTGGAGGCGCTGCGGAGCAAAACGCAGGTAGTGATCCTGTCCGACACGTTCTCCGAATTCGCGCAGCCGCTGATGCGGAAGCTGGGATGGCCCACGATTTTCTGCAACGACCTTCAGGTCGATTCCGAGGGGATGATCACCGACTACCGGATGCGCCAGTACGATGGCAAGAAGAAGGCTATCCTCGGCCTGCGGTCCATGGGGTTCAGGACCTTCGCCGCAGGAGATTCCTACAACGACCTGACCATGATTCACACCGCGGACTGCGGCGCGCTGTTCCGTGCTCCCGAGAACATCCTCAAAGAAGAGCCGGACCTCCGTCTCGCCACTACCTATCAGGAGTTCATGGCGATCATCGACGATTTTCTGGAGGCCGGCAAGGCATGAAGCGGGACATGAAGAAACGGCCGAAGGCGAATGACACGGTATTGATGCTGCGCAAACGGGTTCGTTCCACTGTGTTCGCGGTAATCGTGCTGGTTCTTTCCCTTGGCGCGGGGTTTACGATGCTTGCGATCGTGTGGGACGGTCCCGTATGGATTGAGGTCCTTGTCGCAGTTATCGCCGCCGCGGTCGCATTCGCCGTCTTGTTCTTTACGTTCCGATGGATGCGGCTGATGCATCTTGAGGAACTTCGCGCGCAGGCTGACGAGCCATCGGCACCCATCGATGAACGGATGGGGAAGATGGAACGCTGAACAAGGAGGCAAGGTATGGATGAGAAGACTTGTCTGGCGGAAAAGCTCAAGGCTGAACATCCTTGGACTGAACGCCGGACCGTTGTGTTCATGAGTGATTTCGGTACGGGTGATGGCGCCGTCAGCGCCATGCACGGCGTGGCCGATGAGGTCTGCCGCGATCTGAAGCTTGAAGACCTGACGCACGAGATACCCCAGTTCAATATCTGGGAAGCCTCATACCGGCTGATTCAGGCCATGACATATTGGGCGCCGGGAACCGTGTTCGTCTGTGTCGTCGATCCCGGTGTCGGTAGTGCGCGCAAGAGCGTCGCCGTTCTGACCCGTTCAGGACATATCGTAGTGACGCCCGACAACGGAACGCTGACGCATGTCGCCCGGCAGATCGGCATCGTTGAGCGGCGGGAGATCAGCGAGGCGGTGAATCGTCTGAAGAACAGCCAGCGCAGCTATACTTTCCATGGACGGGACGTGTACGCCTATACGGGGGCGAGGCTGGCAGCCGGAGTGATCGGTTTCAATGATGTCGGCGAGCGATTGGACGACCAGGTCGTCCAGCTCAATGTGCAGGATTCTTGTTTTGACGGAAAGCAAATCGTTGGGGCGATAGATATCCTCGATACCAGATACGGCAGCCTGTGGACGAACATTTCCGATTCCCTATTCTCCCGGCTGGGAGTACAATACGGAGGGATGGTGCGCGTGACCATCTCCGACAGGGGACGGATCGTCTATGGCTACGAGATCAAGTACTGCAAGAACTTTACGGAGGTCGGGCGCGGGGAGGCCCTGCTCTATATCAACAGCCTGCTGAACGTCGGCGTCGCCGTCAACCAAGGGAGTTTTTCAGCGGAATACCGGATTGGGACCGGCGAAGGGTGGGTGATTGCCTTGGAGAACGTGGACGGCCTGGGTCCTGCGGCGCGGTCTCAATAGGTTCCGATAGATTTCGGTAAATTCCGGCAGGCCGCAGTAGAAGGAAGAAGGGATGGCATATTCATCCGCCGGGCGGGCGGAGAGAAATCAAGAGTCCTGAGGAGGGAGTATGGATCAGCAGAAATCCATGAAATTCGTTCAAATGGTAGTGGTGGTCGCCATTGGCGCCGCATTGTATGGTCTGGGCGGCCTGATAGGCATCCCTATTTTCGCCAACACGACGATCAAGCCCGCCATGGCGATCCTCGCATTGTTCGCGGGGGTCTACGGCCCGGTCGTCGGTTTTCTCGTGGGATTCCTCGGTCACTGGATCACCGACCTGTTCGCCGGTTGGGGCGTGTGGTTCACATGGGTGCTTGGAAGCGGTATCGTCGGCATCGTGATCGGCCTCTATCCCATGTTCACCGCCCACAAGCTCGATGAGGGTATTTTCGGTGGAAAGCAGGCGGGAATATTTATCCTGCTCTCCTTCCTCGGCAACTTCGTCGGCTACTGCATCAGCGCATTGCTCGACTATTTCCTGTTCGCGGAACCGCTGAACAAGGTCGTGACCCAGCAGCTGTTGATCGCTTTCGTCAATACGGTCGTGATTGCGATTCTCGGATCCTTGTTGATGGCCTTGATCGCCCGTCGCAACAGGAACAACACAAATCTGACCCTTGATGAGAACGTAGAACAAAAATAAGCATTGCCTCAAATGATGGTGGATTTCAGCGACTTCTCATTTACCTACAAGTCCCAGCGGGTTCCCACGCTCAAGCATGTGGACCTGCATGTGCGCGAAGGGGAGAAGCTGCTGATCATCGGTCCAAGCGGAAGCGGCAAGTCTACCTTGGGCAACTGTATCAACGGCCTGATTCCCCATGCCGTGCAGGGGAAAATCGAAGGTTCGCTGAAAGTCTCGTCCATGGAGACCGTCGATACTGATATCTACGATCTGAACCAGAAAGTCGGGACGGTATTGCAGGATACCGACGGTCAGTTTGTAGGATTGTCCGTGGCCGAGGACATTGCGTTTTCGTTGGAAAACCAATGTGTGGCGAAGCCAAGGATGGAAGGACTTGTACTGGAGATGGCCTCCTTGGTTGACATGGAGGCTTTTCTCGCCCAGCCTCCGGGCGCCCTGTCCGGTGGTCAGAAACAGCGGGTTTCGCTCGCTGGCGTCCTTGTGGACGATGTGGACATCCTGTTGTTCGACGAACCGTTGGCCAACCTTGATCCGGCCACGGGCAAGCGCGCCATAGAGCTGATTGACGAGCTGCACAAGCGGACCGGAAAGACCATTGTGATCATCGAACATCGGCTGGAGGATGTCCTGCATCGTCCGGTCGACCGGATTATCCTTGTCGATGACGGCAGGATTTGCCTGGACACCACCCCCGCGGTGTTGCTCGCCAGCTCCATGCTCCAGGAAAAGGGCATCCGTGAACCTCTGTATATCAGCGCGCTCAAGCTTGCGGGGTGTGGAATAGCCCCGACGGAAGATATCGCCTACATCGACACCTTCCATGCCGAACCCTACGCACGACGGCTACGCAGTTGGTTTACCGAGCGTCGCAAACGATATCATCCGCCGGAAGGCGAGGAACTCATCAGGTTCGACCATATTTCCTATTCCTACGACGGTCTGCGTGACGCGGTGCATGACATGAGCTTTTCCATCAGGGAAGGGGAGATGGTTTCGGTCCTGGGTAAAAACGGCGCAGGCAAATCGACGATGGCGCAGCTGCTCATGGGAATCCTGAAGCCGGATGCCGGACGGATTCTATTGGCTGGCAATGACGCCACCGGGGACACGATTTGCGAACGTAGCCGCAAGATCGGCTATGTCATGCAGAACCCGAACCACATGATCAGCCACCCGCTGATTTACGATGAAGTAGCCTTCGGTCTTCGTCTGAAAGGATTGCCCGAGGATATGATACGCAAGCGCGTCATGGATGCGCTGGAGCTGTGCGGACTGCACAAGCACCATAAATGGCCGATCAGCGCGCTGAGCTACGGGCAGAAGAAGCGTGTCACCATCGCCTCCATCCTGGTGATGGATCCTGAAGTGCTGATTCTGGACGAGCCGACGGCGGGGCAGGACTACAAGCGGTATACGGCGCTGATGACCTTCCTGCGGGATATCAACCGGCGGCTCGGTATCACGATTCTGTTTGTCACGCATGACATGCACCTTGCGCTGGAATATACGCCCCGCGCCATCGTTCTCGCCGACGGACGGTTGCTTCGGGACGCTCCCGTCAGCGAAGTGTTCAGCGACGAGGAGCTGCTCCGGCAGGCGAACCTCAAGGAAACGTCCCTCTATACCCTGGCGCAGCGGGCCGGCATCCCGCAGTCCGATATTCCGTCGTTCATCGAGACCTTTATCGATGCGGAGGATGAACGTCGCCAGACCGCGGCGAAGATACCCTCGCCCGATATCGGATGGACCGCCGACCCTGATGCCGTTTCTCCGGTCGGCCTGAACCAGACAATTGATCGTCCGAAGTCTCAGACGGACGATTTCCTCGCCGTTTTTTCGCTCAACGAGGGTGGGCAAGCGGAGTTTGACATTGCAAGTACCGGTGAGTTTGACTCTGTTTCAGGAGCAAGGATGAAATGGGGTGCCATGGAACTTCATGAGAATATTTCGGAAGACTCCTCGGTTCGTCCCTGTTCCCTTGATATCCAGAACGAAGGCCCCGAAAACTGTTCGTGCGCTAGTATCGATGCGGTCGTCTCCAATTCAAAAGAGGAAACTCAGGGAATCATGGAAAGCGTTGCAGAAGGCGAACGCCTCGGCGGCGCTGATGCCATGGGTGGCAAATCCGTGGAAAGCGATGGAATCAAAAGCGATGGAATCGCTTCGGATGATGCTCCTGCGGGCAGTAGGGGGACTAGCGGAAACGGCGGAGCGAACACTGGTCCGACGGAAGGAAAGGGGCGGAAATTCGGCTTCGGCCTTTCCTATCTCGATACCGGTTCATGGATCCATCATCTCAATGGAGTGACCAAATTCTTATTCTTCATCGGCTGGATGATTCTTTGTCTGACTACCTTCGACATCCGTATCCTGCTGACGGGACTGTGCGTATCGATCATCGCCATGCTGACCTGCGAAGTGCCGTTTCGCAAGTTCCGTCCGTTGCTGGTTGCAATGCTCGGTGTGATTACCTTGAACGCATTGTTCATCTATCTGTTTTCACCTGGGCAGGGTACGCTCTATCTCGGTACGCGGACGGTTCTGCTGGGGCCTCCAGAGGCAAAATATGCTTTGACCGCCGAGACGTTGTTCTACCTCGTGGTCGTCTGCCTCAAGTATTTCACTATTTTTCCCATCGCGTTGGTATTTGTATTCTGCACCCAGCCGTCGGAATTCGCCAGCAGCCTGAACCGTATCGGCGTTTCCTACAAGATAGCCTACGCCGTAAGCCTCGCCCTGCGATATATACCTGAGATTACCGACGATTTCATCCACATCATGCATGCCCAGCAGGCTCGAGGCGTAGATATCTCCAAGAACGTGCCGTTGCGCCGGCGGATCAGCAATGTGAGCAAAGTGCTTGCTCCGCTGGTCCTTTCCAGCATCGACAGGATAGATGTCATTACGAACGCCATGGTGTTGCGCGGCTTTGGCAAGGGAAAACGACGGACTTGGTATCGCGCCGCCCCGATGAGAGGGCCCGATTACCTTGTAGTGTTCGGATGCCTGCTTTTGCTTGCCGTTTCCCTGACGTTCCGTTTTGGATTCGGCGTCATGTTCTGGTATCCATTCTAGCTTTCCCCGTTCTTTCCAGACCATAAGAAAAATCCAGATTCCTCAGTTCGGCTTCAGAAAAACAAGAGGCTTGCGCTGATATGACGTCACCTGCATGCTGATGACGGGGTGGAAACGGATGCCGGAAGAAATGATGCAAGTATCCCGGCATTGTTTGTGGCGGCGGATGTCGGAGTTGAGAACAAGACCGGCATGGATTGTTTTCATGCGTCTCAGGCAGGCGGGGTAGGGGCCGGAAGTCGTGGGGTGCATCGATTTCCTGGATCGTTCCCTTTTCCGGACAAAGACTCTGCATATCATTCCTCACTGGCGCATATGGATGGACTATCTCTTTTCGCTATATTTATAGGCGAGTTTTTCTCCCGTGGCGAAAACTACGATGGAAAACGGTGTAAAAAGGCATTTTTTTTTGAAGAAATCAACAAAATATGCTTGACTTGTCGGGCATTGCCCTACATCTTTATGGTTAACTTGATGGGGAGGTCTGTCGCTGGGGTTAGGCGACGGGAAAATATTTCCCCCAGGAGGCACGCATGGCTAATGACTTTCTTTCAGAAATGGAGACCAAGCTCCTGGCAATGCGAAAGGAACTGCTTGAGAAACTGTCCAACGACGATGACGATTTCCGCGGCATGGTGAATGCGACGGGAATCAAAGACAGTATAGATGTTGCCGCGGATGACATCGCTTTCAAGAAAATGGAAGCAATCAACCAGCATGACGCAAATCGACTCAAAGCAGTTGAATCCGCTCTGACCAGGTTGAAGAATGGCCGCTACGGCACTTGTCTGCGCTGCGGCAAGAAAATCACTGAAGAACGCTTGCGGGCGATTCCGTACGCAGTGTTGTGCATCGACTGTAAAAATGGAGAAGAAGGTCCCTGTAAGCGCCGGATCTGACCTGACGATAGGCCGGGATACGTTGTTCCCCGACTTGCCGCGCCATAGAGCGGTCAATAAGCCAGGGACTGTCCCGGCCTCTTGTTCTTTTTGCGCCCCTCCGGTTTGCTGGGTCCGTTTTGGGTCTGCCTGAACCGATCGCCGTTGTATCCTGTAACATTTTTATCGGGAAATGCCGATAACAGGCTGGATGTACCGGTATTTGACGGCGGGCTCGTCCGTATCCATCGGTTCTGGACCGCCGCTTGCACTTCAGAAACCAACCCATCGTAATTGAATCCGTACCAAGTTGCTTTTTGCGAGCATTGGGTGGATATTCTCCAGCTTGAGGGTTCATGCAGTTTCTTATCCTGTTTCGAGACGGTCGCGATGCCTGGTCCAACATGAAACCTGCATAAGGAACGGGGGGCTTCGGCGCTAAAAAGACCGCCTTCTGAACTGACCCCAGTTCATTCCGGCCCTGAGGCTTTTGCGGCGGTCTTCTCTGGTAGTAATGTCCTGGACTGGAACTTGGATTGAAGTTTATATCCAGGGATTGTTTTGCTCGTTCCCGATGGTGGTCGGTATTCCGTGACCTGGAAATACCTGTACCTTGTCGGGAAGGGCGAGCAGCTTGTGAACGCTGACGATGATCCGTCCGTAGTCGCCTCCCGGCAGGTCGGTACGGCCGATGCCGCCTGCGAAAAGAGTATCGCCACTGAGCAGGATCGCCCCCGGCTCATGGTAGAACGCTACAGAGCCGGGAGTATGTCCGGGCGTATGCAGAACAGTGAAGCCGCATCCCTCCAGCCGCTGTCCGTCGGAAAGACGGGCTGTAGCCTCCGGAAGCCTCGCGAACAGCGGTTCGCATTCTCGGGCGAACTGGATATCGACCTGCTGTACCCGCTGGAGCATCTTCATCCCTCCCGAATGGCCGAGCATGTCGGCATCGGCTTCGTGGACGAGAACGGGAAGCTCCGGCCATCGTTCCCGTAAGGATGGCAGCGCCATGACATGATCCCAATGGGAGTGCGTCAGCAGGACCGCCGCCGGCTCTGAACCCCTCTGCTCGATACGTGCGATAATCGTCCGCCCATCGTACCCCGGATCTATAATCCAGCATTCAAGGGCGTCGTTCGTGAAGATGTAGCAGTTCGTTCCATAAGGGCCGACCGAGATGCGTTCCAGTTGCATTGACTACTCCTTGTTGGAATAGCTGACTGCGGCGGTGCGTCCCTTGATATCCATGCCGTTGAGTTTCTCAATGGCCTTTTCGCAATTTTCCTCGCTCATGGTGATGAAAGAATATTTGTCGTGGATGCGAATTGAATAGATATCGTCCCTGGTGACGCCCAGCTCAGCCTGCAACAACTGGGAAAGCTCCTTCGCATAGAGGCGTTTCATCTTGCCGATGTTGAGGTAGAGCGTCTTCGCCCCTTCGGGAATCACCCGTTCAGGTTTTGGCTCCGTGTTCGCCTCAGTGGCATCCGCTGTCGATTTCTGTGGCTGGGGCGCCGGCCCTTGCGTCTTTGGCTGGCGAGGAGCGCGAGGCTGTCGTTCCCGTTCCGGTTGAGGGGTTCGGGGCGCTTTCCCGCGAGGTCTCGTGCTGTCGGTCGCCGCGAGCAACTCACGTAGCAGGTAGGCCATGAAATAACCGCGCAGGGCGAACGGTACGTTTTTCTTGATCAGTTTCTTCAACTGGTCGAGTTCTTCTGGATTGGCGTCCGCACGGGTTTTGCCGGCGAGCAACTGGATCTTTCCGGTCAAGACGTCCAAGTCGGTAGGGGTGCTCTTGATTTCATTGTTCATGAGCAAAGTCTCCTTGGTCTCAAGTATTTCTCCCCGAACAAAGTCGGGGAGGATGCATGTGGCGCCGATCAACACCGCCGGCCAGGACAGTGATTGCCGTAGCATCTGACTACATTCCTCCAGAGGTAGACCGTAGGTCACGATATCTAGTCTTTGCCCCGGCCGAGGGTTGTACAAGCTAGACAGGACCGCGTCAAAATCTACCACGCTTGCGTCGAGGGGAGGAGCCTGACGACGCAATCGGATGGATACCTCCATCTTGTCCTCCGCTGAGCCGCATATCACCAAATGGTCACAGGCGACGGCTCCAGCCGAATACAGGATGTCGGTCACATCCTGCGGGGATGGGTCTGCCGACAACCGGAATCCGACCGGCCACGGCAATCGGTCCCAGACGCTTCTGGCCAGCGCCTGACACCGGGTGAATATCTGCCCGTCCCACGGTTCCAGTCTGGAAAGGTCGGGGGTGAAGAACTCGCAGAAACATCTACGACGGAGTTTCGTGGCGATGAACTGCGTGTCATGCACGAAATTCCGAAGTTCATACCGCAATCCGCCGGATTCAAGATCCAGCCCCATGTCCATCGCCACCATGGTACGGACACTCCGTACTGACAGGTTTCCCCGCCTGATGTGGTCGATGAAACGTCTGGGGGTGGTCGCTATCCCGATCAGACGGCCTTGTATGAACTCCAGTTCCTCACTTGGCTGCAAGCTCTCGTCCAGAATCGCCAGACCGGACGGCAAAGTCGTCCCGAAAGCGATTGAAAGAACGCTGAGCGCCGCGGGTGAGAGAAGCAATAGCATCCGGGGACTCGCCTCTGGCGTATCCTCCGCAAGTGGTTGCGTCATCTCCAGCAACCTTGCCAGACATCTTCCTCCGAGATACGGAGAATCGACACCCGTTTCGATGACAACGTTCATATGGGCGTACGTTTTCTCGATGTCTGCGAGTTGTTGTTCAAGGAGGGGCGGGAAAGTCCGCGCGATGCTGCTTGTTTTGCCCCCGTCCTGGGTGAAACCCACGATAGCCTCTTTTCCACACTAGAGTTTGTATCAGAATATAGGGTGGGCCATGCTTTGTCAATCAACGGAGAATGTGGTAGGATGTAGTCATGGGTAGGCTGCAAGCTGAAATCGCCGCGACACAGAAGGAAATCGAACTAGCCAGACAGGATCTGGACATTCTGTTCGAAGAATTGGGGCAGATGGCCGCCGCCTTGCGGCAAAGCGTCACCATTTCTGTTTGTACCCAGGAATTCCAGGACTACTATCGTAGCAAGGGAGACCTGGAGGACATTCAGGTCCGTCTCAGCCATGTCCGCGCCGCATTGGAAGAAATCGACGACAGGTCGAACAAGATATCCACGCTCAAGGCCTCGTTGCGCACATTGGAGCAACGTTACAACACCGCCTGTTCTAGGGCCGGAGCCATCGCTTTCGAGGCATCTTCCGCTGATACGTTGCCTTCCCACCTCATACACATGCTTCCGCCGATTGACGGTCAGCAAAAACGTTTCGCACTCTGGCAGGTTCGCCGGTCGCGGGCTGAAAAGATTTCGTTCCAAGGCTCGGGAATACGGAAACTAGCCGCTCATATGAAGGAACGCTACTGCTCATGGAAGCTCCGGGGAGTCAACCGTAGCTGTGAATCCCTATTCCGGCAGATCGGCAGGGCGATTGATGAAAGTGGATGCGTGATGGATCTTCCTGGAGAGAACGCCCCCCGCCTCGCCGCGGAACTGGCGTCCATCAGCAGCGACCGCAAGGGGATCAACGAGGAAATCGAGCTCCAGCAGAAACACATCGAACATGTCCAGGGAACGTTGAAAGAGGCTTCGTTGGACTCGTCTGTCATGAATCAGGCGAACAGACGCGTCGAGGAACTGGAGAAACAGGAACGTGACAAGCTTTCCGTCGTGCGGACCTGTGCCATAGCGTATGGCAAGGCGCTGTCCAAAGTTGCCGGGCAGTGGATATCCTTGCCTGCCGTCACACCGCAGGTGCAAGGCTGCTACGAGCAGATACGACGCCACGAACGACGTATTCTGATGCTTCAGAAACATATCGAGTCGTTGGAAATCGACATCGAGGTCGAGGAACTGGAACTTCTGATTAGCCAGGACGCAGAGCGGATTGGACACCTCAAGGATCAGATCGCCTCTTTTCAACGGCAAATCGTCGAGATTCAGAACGAAATTACGGAAAACCGGCGCAAGATCGAGCGGCTGCACAGCGAAAACGCGCTGCCTTCGCATGCTGAACCAGACAGGCTGGAAGATGCCGGGGCAGAGGATGGACGATGAGTACGGACCGTCCTCATTCCAAGAACATCGCCAAGGACATCTCCCGGAAAAAGCATGATGCCGTAACAGGAAGAAACGGCAGGCAGCTGTCTTTGCCGTTCGATGAGCTTGAAGTGCCGACGCTGGAGAGCGCGAAACGAAAACTTGAAGCGTCCAAGGCCGAACGGCGGAAGGCCATACCCGGCCAGAGCCATGGCGCGAAAGCCGTTTTCGGTGCCGCGGACAAAGCTTTGTCGGAAACGGCAGCCACGAAAATTACACCATATACTTCTCAGCGCCCCAACCAAGGGGCTTCGCAGAAGACCTCCGCACTTCCACGGACCGCCCGAATCCCGGAAAAAGTTTCAGGAGGCGGAGCTAGGCTGCGCGTGCCGAAAAAGCCGTCATCTCAGGAAAATACTTTTAGGGCAGATCCTGAAACATCTTCAGTTTCCAAAGAACCCGTGATTATGCCCCCATCCGAGATATCGGATAGGAAGCAGGCGGCATCTGGCCCCGCCGTAGCAAAACCTGTTCCGTCGAAAAGTGGCGCGGCGAAAAATTCCGTGAAGGCTTCGAGGGAATTCTCTACCGATGTCGATGTGTATGAGGAATCCGCCGACGGTGTGGATTTCAGAAGCAGAGCCAGCCGGAGCGCGTCCATAGCCAGGGAGTCTCGTAGCGGAGGCCAGAATAGCAGGCTCAGTCCTGAGCAAGAATCGCGGCTTGCTCGGGAAGCCATGCTCGGGACGGTGAAAAAACAGATTGCGTCGTCTCGGAAAAAAGACATTGAACCTGACCTCGCGTTGCATGCTGGGCCTGGGCCCACCATGGAGAACCGGAAGAAAACTTCGTCCTCCGTCCAGTCGAGGCGTGGAACGGTGAAAAACAGCGTAACCCCCGGTTCCGGTGGACGCACTGACGGAAAGACGGGCGGGAAGACCGGTATTCGGCGTATCGGAGGGGAGGGGTTTACAACTGGCGGGGGAGGCGGCGTAGCGGCGTCCCGTTCCCATGTGAACGGAATTGAAATGATGGTGCTTGTCTTGGTGATTCTCGCCGTCGTGTTGATGATCACCTTGGTGGTGGCGTTCGTGCGTACTGGCCGTACCGCGGAAAAACGGGTTCCCGTAGTAGCCGAGAACGTCGTCCCCCTAGTGGGGACGGGTAATGGTGTGTCCACGGGGCTCATGTCCGAGGCTCCTGCGGCTGGCGGTGGTACCGGACAAGTCACGGCGGACAATACGCTGTTGGTCGAAATACGAGCGGGCATGACCGCACGGCAAGTCTGCCAGACATTGGCGGACCATGGCGTCGTCTCCGATTCCCAGGCTCTGCTTGACTACCTGGTGTCGGAAAACCTCGCGGGAAGCATCCAGCAGGGGAGTTTCCTGTTGAAGACAGGGATGGATGTCGCGGGATGCGCTTCGGCCATTACCAACAAGCCCTCCTCCGTAGTCGATGTGACCGTTTTCCCCGGCTATACAATCGCCGACATCGACCGTCTGCTGGCCTCCCGCGGCTATGCCGAAGCGGGGGAATTCATTGGTGCGGCCGATGCGCTGGCGAAAGGCTATGGGCTTTCTTTTGCGGAGGGATGGTTTCTCGCCGGAACATATCAGGTTCCCCGGACGAACGGCGCGCAGACTCTGGCGATGGCGATGTATCAGGCGATGCTCGACGCGCTTCGACCGCTGTTCGGGAATATCGCCGTCCTCGACCGTTCGGTGGACGATGTCCTGATTGTCGCGAGCATGATCCAGCGGGAGACCAACGCAGCTTCCGAAATGCCGTTGATCGCCGGCATCATCTATAAGCGGCTTGACGAGGGTATCGCCCTGGGAATCGACGCCACCACCCGTTATGAGACGGGAAACTGGACCGACCCGATCAACCCCATCGACCTGGAGACTCTGACACCCTACAATACTCGTAGGAAGAAGGGCCTGCCGCCGTCAGGAATCGGTTGCGTCGGGCTTGATGCTTTGAACGCGGCGGTCTATCCAAGCACGTCGGATTGGTATTATTATCTCCATGGTACGGACGGCATGATCCATTTCGCCCGTACCTACGAAGAACATACACAGAATATCTCCATATGGCGTTGAGATAATCTTCTTTTCGGAGGATGAATCCCTGCGGGACATCCGGCGGGTGGTCGTTGTTTCCCATGTCGTCGGCAGGGCGCATAGTCATATGGATAGGGAGCGTTATACAATATGTCGGATACGCGGCTGTATAGCCAACGAGGTGTGAACCTTCACACCCATTCGTTTTTTTGCGGACATGGAACCGGGTTGGTGGAGGAATACGCCGTCAACGCAGTGGAGCAGGGGCTTGAGGTGCTTGGCTGTAGCGAGCATTGTCCTACCCCGGACAACCGATGGCCACGTTCCCGGATGCCGTATTCCCGGCTGGACGAATATACCGAAGCCTGCCGTGTTTCGCAACGGGCGCATGGGCTGCTGGGCCGGAACGACCTGCTGATACTCCGCGGTTTTGAATGCGACTATCTGCCTGAGTACCATTCTTATTATCACGATCACCTGCTCGGTGACCTGCGATGCGACTATCTGTTGTTCGGGGTGCATTATCTGCAAGTCCCTCCGCGCAAGGACGTACCGGTCCATCGCGGGGCGTTGGGCAAGGCCGAGTTGCATGCCTATACGGAACAGTATATCGCCTCCCTGCGTTCCGGCTTGTTCCTGTTCGGCGCCCATCCCGACCTGTTCGCTTTCAACTATCGCTCCTGGGACGCCGATACCATAGCCTGTTCCAAGGCGATCATTGAATGCGCTGTAGCCCTTGGCATTCCTTTGGAGATCAACGGCTACGGTTTCCGCAAGCCGCTGATTGAGACTCCTGACGGTGTCCGGCTGGCATATCCGTTGCCCCGTTTCTGGGAACTGGCCGCCAGATACCCATTGCTGGTCACTACGAACAGCGATGCCCATGACGCCGCCGATGTGGGGGTCCATTGGGATGTCTGTAGCCGGTTCGCGGCGAGCTTCGGCCTGAAGTTCGTGTCTGTCCGCGTTTCTGAAACAGGGGACGGGCGGCATCGGGTGGAGATGGTTCCGCCGGAAGCTTGATTCTGAGATACTGACTGGAGTCGTTTTTTGTAGCAAACCTGATATCGGTTTGTTGTTTCATTATGTCCAGACATTTTTGGTTCGTTGTATAAATCAAGTTGTTTCCATTAGGAAAATGGAATTTTACCATTTTTTTCACTATTGGAATCTATGCGCCGACATATTGTGCGTATGGTATGCCGGCATTTGAACTTTTTATCTGCATAATGTGGCAGGTTCTCTGGGGTGTCTGATATTTTCTCAAAATTTTGTTTGACAGATGCATGCTCTCGCTGTAGTATTCTACGTGTATACAATAAGTATATTTTTGGTATTTGATTTGAATACTGCGGAGGAGACCGATGAAAATACAGGATGTCGAAGTAAGGGCCTATAGCGCCCATCATAAAAGACCCTATGCGAACGGAAAGTATACCTATGCCACGACGGATGTTGTGATATGCCGGTTGTTCACTGATGACGGTATAGAAGGTATCGGTTGGGCGCATGGGACAGATGTCGTCGTAGATACTATGCTGAGCCTAAAAGAAAGAATCATAGGGGAGGATCCGTTCAATGTAGAGCGTATCTGGGACAAGATGTACTTGCCGAAGGTCTATGGCAGAAAGGGCTTTGAAACTCGTGCGATCAGCGGCATCGATACCGCCTTGTGGGATATCATGGGGAAAGTTGCGGGGCGCCCTGTCCGGCAATTGCTCGGTGGATACCATGATTCCATTCCTGCGTATATCGCCGGAGGCTATTACGAAGAGGGCAAAGGATATGATGGTTTGCAGGAAGAAATGCGGCGGAACGTCAGCAACGGCGCCAAAGCCATCAAGATGAAGATTGGCGGGGCGTCGATCAAAGTTGACCTTGAACGTATTGATGCAGTTCGTGATGCCGTAGGTTCTGATTGTGCCATTCTGGTCGATGCCAACAATGCATACAACAGGATTGATGCGTTGAAGATGGGGCTCGAACTCGACAAACGGGACATCTACTGGTTTGAAGAACCGCTTTCTCCTGATGATATCGATGGATGCGCGGAACTTGTTCGTAAGCTGAATACCCCGATAGCCATTGGTGAGAATGAATACACTAGATGGGGGTTCAAGCAATTGATAGACGCTCATGCGGCGCAGATACTCAATGCGGATGCATTGGTCCTTGGAGGAATCACTGAATGGAAAAAGGTCGCGGATCTCGCCCAGGCTGGACATGTGCTGGTCGCTCCTCACGGGGATCAGGAAGTCCACGTCCATTTGGTCAGTGCGATTCCCAATGGATTGATTGCGGAATATTACGATACCAATCTTAATTCTCTGCTCAGCGCCATGTTTAAGAAACATATGGTTCTGGACGAGATTGGCAATGTCGCCGCGCCGAACGCCCCCGGCCTCGGTGTGGAAATAGATTTCGAAGCGTTGGAGCAATTTCGAACATACCCGGTGAAGGACAAATAGTCCCACTGGATTGTAATTGACTTGACTTCTAAGGAGGATAATATGAAGAAAGTCGTTCTGGCCATGTTGATCGTCATGTTAGCGGTTGGATCGGTATTTGCGACCGGTCAGTCGGAAGACAAAGGTTCTGGTTCCGCAATGACTGGCACTCTGAAAATCTGGTCCCCGCTTACTCAGAAGGAACGGGCTGCGGAGCTGGAGAATCTCGCTAAAGAGTTCGAGGCGCTTAATCCTGGAGTGAAAGTGGAAATTACCGTCATGCCCTGGTCTGGGTTGTTGGACAAGCTCATGGCTTCCATCATGGCGGGTAATCCGCCTGATATCGCCATCGTAGGGCAGGGATACCCTCAGACGCTTGCCGCGAGCGGTGGCTTAATGGAACTGTCCGACCTGATTGCCAAGGTAGGCGGGAAGGACGCATTCTTGGGAACTTCCCTAAGTCTTGGCTCGACTGAAGACGGCATCTATTCCATGCCGTTGTACATCACGCCTGTTGTCGCTTACTACCGTCAGAGTTATCTTGACGCTGCTGGCTATGACAAAATTCCCACCACTTGGGAAGATTACTACGAGATGTGCAAGGCCGTTACCGACCCTGCCAACAATCGGTATGGATTCGGCATCCCCCTTGGAGACCATCATGGGACAAAGACTATCTGGTCGTTCCTTCAGGCGAATAATGTGGATTTGGTCAATGTCGATGAAAATGGCAAATGGTATGTCGATATCGATGACGAGGATCGTGCCGCCATGGTGGAGACCTACAAGTATTTCTACAAACTGGTAAAGGATTGCGCACCTGCGGGCGTCACGAGCTATACGCAGACCAATGTGCGTGAAATGGTCGCTACCGGTATTATCATGAGTCGCATCGATACACCTGAGATATACTATAATGTAGCGAAGATGGATCCAGACCATTTTGACGATGTGAAGTATTTCCGTGTGCCTGGACGTAAGTCGAATCGTTCCTATATGGGGTGGGTCGGCATGTCAGTCATGACCAAAGGCAATACTGGTCTTGCTTCCAAATTCATTGAATACTGTTATGCAGGAGATACCTTGGTCGATTTCTATGTGAGCTATCCCCATGCCATGTTCCCGGCCAATAAGGCTATCTTCGAAGCTGCGGCCTATCGGGACCATCTGCCGAAAGAATTGCAGGAAATGGTTCCTGACTTGGCTCTTGATATCCTCAGTTCGTCCGCTTCCATCGCTATGGCAAATGGTCCGTTCCCGTATGCGGGAGAGGTGGAATCGAAGAACTATCTTGGCAATGCCCTTACCCGGATGCTTGTCAATGGCATTTCCGCTGAAGAAGCGGTTGATGGTGTCGTCGCAGACCTGAACGGTCTGTTCTGAGCCTGATCTGAGTCAAAAGGTGTAAGAGATGAAGACAAAGACTACCTCCGTTCATTCTCTGGAAAAGAAGATGGGACTGCAAGGGATGCTTCTGTACCTTCCAGCGATAGTGATCATATTCCTGATTATTTTCTATCCATTGGTTTATGCCCTGAGAATGAGTTTTACGAATTTCAAGCCGACTGTGGCTGTAACGAAATTCATCGGTTTCGAGAATTATTCGACAATCCTCAGAGACTCGAAATTCTGGCAGGCTATGGGGCGGTCTTTGCTCTTCACCATTGGCTCCTTGGTTCCACAGATTTGTCTTGGCCTGGCCATGGCTTCATTGCTTAATCATCCGTTGTTGAAGTGCAAGATGTTGTTTCGTGGCCTGGCCATCACCCCTTGGCTGATTCCGACCGTCGCGGTGGCGATGATTTTCAAGTGGATGTTCAACGATATCTACGGAATCGTCAATTACCTGATGGTTGACATCGGATTGATCGCTACTCCACATCCTTGGATGAGCAACGGTATTTCCGCCATGATCATATTGATTCTTGCGAACATCTGGCGCGGTACACCGTTGATGATCACCATGTTTCTGGCCGGATTGCAGGGAATCCCCCACGACCTGTATGAAGCCGCCGAGGTGGATGGCGCCACCGCATGGACTCGTTTTGTCAAGATTACCTTGCCGTTGCTGGTTCCCGTGATTATGGTGTCCGGGGTGCTCCGGTTCATCTGGACCTTCAATTTCTATGACCTACCGTGGGTGATGACGGGCGGGGGACCCGCGGAGGCCACTCAGACGACGCCTGTGTATGCCTATAGGCGGGCGTTCAGCGCATATCGTTTGGGCGAAGGTTCCGCCATTACCGTCGTTTTGTTCATAGTACTGTTGATTTTCGCATT
>JAXEWB010000051.1:0-19857 GCA_034114085.1 Sphaerochaetaceae bacterium
GTTCCATAGATCCATGTAGAGCGTCAGCTCATAGTATGTTCCGTTCATCCGGAATGCGGTCATATCACTTGCGATACACTGTAGAGGTCCGTCAATCTGAAGTCCGGAGAGGAGAAGGTTCGGATATATCCTTCCCCCCCCCCTGTGTCCAAAATTAGCTTACCAGTTCATCTCCAAGTTGGACGGCGTGTCAACTTGGAGTTTGTATCTGTCCGTTAGCGATCCGTTGTGGAAAAGATGCGTGGCTACTTCAATATCCTGTCCAGCACGATGCTGTTTGTCCGCCATTTCGGCTGGGCCTTGACCCTGAGATCCAAGTTGACTTTCCTACCGGGAAACAGCTGTTTGATTTCCTTGAACGAAGCGATGCGTATTTTCTTGATGCCCTCTCCGCCTTTTCCGACCACGATTCCTTTCTGCGTTTCCCGTTCAACAATAATGAACGCACGCACCCAGATAGTATTTTCCGCCTCAAGATACTCCAGGTCCGCTACTTCCACATAGATGGCGTGGGGAATTTCGTCGGTGACGATACTGATGGCTTTTTCCCTGATGATTTCGGAGATGCGGAACTCTATCGGCTGGTCTGTATAGGCGTTCTCGCCATACAGGAGATCCCCCTCCGGGGCGAGCTTGAACAGTTCGATCAGAACCTCGTCCACACCTTCGTCGTTTTTCGCCGAGGCGACGAGGACCGGAGCCGCGGGTAGTTTTTCCTGAAGAAAGTTTCTGGCTTCCTCGACTTGCGCCGAGGAGAGGACGTCCTGTTTGTTGATACAGCAGACGACGGGGGGCTTTACCGAGGAAAGCCTCGTGGCGATGGCTTCCTCCTCCTTGCCAGGAGCCCTGGTCGCGTCAATCAGATAGAGTACTATGTCAGAATCCCCCAGGGAACCTACGGCGATATCCTGTAATCGCTTGTTGAGCGTCTGTTCGGAAAGATGGTAGCCCGGGGTATCGGTGAAGATTAGTTGCCCGCGCTGGTCGGTGTAGATGCCGCGTATCGCGTTGCGGGTGGTCTGCGGCGTAGCTGCTGTGATGGATACCTTCATCTCGCAGATGGTATTGAGCAGGGTCGATTTCCCCGCTGATGGTCTTCCAATGATCGCCACTGTCGCGCACTTCATGGTCTTGTCCCTCCGATGCCGTCAGCCCGATTCTGAAAGTATCGGGCTCCGTTTCATTCCACTATAGCGGATAGTCGGTTCTGTCGCCTAGGGGTGCTGTCCCAAAACTCGACTCAAGAGGAGAAAATCCCCATTCTGACCTTCATTTCAAGCTTGTCAGTAAGAAAATGATTTTCAAGAAAGATACTTTTGGGACAGTCTGAGGTATGCGGATGTAGTGATGATTTCATGGTATTTCCGTCTGCTTTGGGGGACAAGGACTGTCGTGCCGCGACATCATCAACTGGTCGATCAGGTATTCAAGCGAAGCGGTGATATATTTGTCCTTGTGGTATACGAGATTGAATGTCCGGCAGAAATCGGCGTCCCGCAGTTCCAATAGATGCAGTTCACCCGAGAGTAGCTGTCGTTCCACCAGCCTGTAGGATATTACGGTCATGCCTTGTCCATTGGCCACCGCATGAAGTATCGCGTCGGAACTGTGGCATATCCATTTTTCTTCGACAGTAATTCCGTATTTCTTCAAGTATTGTTCAAACCGCGCCCTGGTGCCGCTTCCTCGTTCCCTGAGTATGAACGGCTGGCTCGCGAGATCCTGCGCTTGAACTGTTCGTCTGCTTGCGAACGGGTGGTTTTTGTCACAGACCAGGACGAGTGCGTCCTTGAAGACGGGCTTCGTCACCAGTTCGTTGCTTGTGACCACACCTTCCACCAAAGCGACATCCAGTTGGTCATGGAGTAGCTTGTGTTCAATAGTGGAGGTGTTGTCCACGTACACCGATGTTTTGCAGGATGGATGGGAATGTTCGTATTGGTTGATGATTTCCGCCAGGATGCTGCTGCCTATCGTAATCGTGGCTCCGATACGCAGCGGTTGCGGTCGGGAGCCGAAACCCATGCCGGCTTCCATTTCATTGAACATGGAAAGTATGTTCTTCGCATAATTCAGCAATTGCCTGCCGTCGGAAGTGATGTACAGTCGCTTTGACAATCGTTCAAACAGTTGTATGCCGTAGTCCGCTTCAATATTTGCGATGACATGGCTGACCGTAGGCTGGGCGATATCAAGCCGTGCCGCCGCGACGCTCATCTTGCCGGATTCCGCCACGGCTTGGAATATCTGGAGATCCCGCAACGTCATGTCATTCCTCCTGTTCCAGCACTATGTCGCAGTGTCGGGGTGCGTTGTGATATATGTGTATTTATACATGGATATCATATATCTGATAGCATTTACTTTATAATCCGTAATACCTATACTACGCAAGTCGCGTTCAAGATGTTTGGGGGAAGAAGATGGCTATAGATCCAAAAGAGATAAAGCGGGTGAAGGGCGAAGGGTTCCTTCTCAATCGGGGTACAGACAAGTTTTCCGGCCGGATAGTGACTGGAAACGGAACGCTGTCGGCAAGACAGATGAAATGCGCTTGTGAGGCGGCTGAAAGATTCGGCGATGGCACCATGGCGTTCACCAGCCGGATGACGGTTGAATTTCCTGGCATTTATTTCGATGATATTCCAAAGTTTCAGGAATATATCGCCCAAGAGGGCATGTTTACCGGCGGCACAGGGGCAAAGGTCCGTCCTGTCGTCTGCTGCAAAGGTTCCACTTGCGTATTCGGGCTGTATGATACCCAGGAATTATGCGCTGAGATACATGAACGTTTCTATGATGGCTACCACGATGTCGCGTTGCCCCACAAGTTCAAGATCGCCTGTGGTGGATGTCCAAACAATTGCGTAAAACCGGATATCAATGACTTCGGTATCGTCGGTCAGGCCGTGCCCGTGATTGATGAATCGGTCTGCAAGACCTGTCGGAAATGCCAGGTCGAGATGAACTGTCCGATGCATGCGGTGCGCCGTCTGTCCGATGGAAAGGTCGCCATCGATACCTCGATTTGCAACAACTGCGGCAGATGCGTCGGCAATTGTCCGTTCAAGGCCATCGGCAGGAAGGAGACGTTGTTCAAAATCTATGTCGGCGGGCGTTGGGGAAAACATATCCGTATGGGCACCGTCCTCCATGGGTTGCACACGAAGACCGAGGCTTTGGACATGATTGAGAAAGCATTGTTGCTGTTCAAGAGCGAAGGGATGGCGGGGGAACGCTTCGGCAACATGATCGACCGTCTTGGCGTGGACTATGTGCAGCGGATGTTGACAAGTGATGAGCTGCTTTCGCGAAAGGCGGAAGTCCTGTCCAGATAGGCCCGTCTCATTCTTGGAATGCATCGAATCGGGGTGGTTTGCGTGCATCGGCGGGAAGTGCGGATATATGGAGTGCTTCCTGCGCAGTGTGCGAGCGGAGCGAAATACGCCCCGCCAGGTGTCATCCCGCGACGTAGAACGCCCGGCACACTAGGCGCAGAGCCAAGGACAGTACGTAAGTACGGCCTTGGTGATGCAACGACGTGTAGCGGACGTTCTACGAGCGGAGGGGTTTTCAAGAGGGGAGATTCCGCCTATACTATCCCCAACCGGAGCTCTTCTTGCACCGGATTTTATGGAAAGAGGCGTACAAATGTCAGAGAATGAAGAGGACCAGAAGCCCCAGGTTCCCCAAGATCCTGTGTTGAATGAGAAGCTGTTGAAAACCCGGTCGGTTCTTGTGTCCGGCGAGATCGACAAGGAGCTTGCCGACCGTGTGATCCGGCAGTTGCTGGTGCTTGAATCGGAAAGCGATGAACCAATCCGCATATATATCAATTCTCCCGGTGGCGATGTGGACGCCGGTTATGCGATGTTCGACATGGTTCGTTTCATCTCCTGCGATGTCTGCATGATCGGGATGGGCTTGGTGGCCAGCGCCGCCGCGTTGCTATATTTGGCGGTACCGGCTGAACGCCGGCTTGCGTTGCCGAACTCCACCTATCTGATTCACCAGCCCATGAGCGGGATGAAAGGGGTTGCGACGGACATAGAGATCCATGCCCGGCAGATTGAGAAGCTCCGTGGCAAACTTGACCGTTTGATCGCCGAACAGACCGGAAAGACTGTCGATGAAGTCACCAAGGATACCGAACGCGACTATTGGATGGACGCCGAGGAAGCGAAGCAATATGGTCTTGTAAGCAGGATCGTGACTACACGGAGCGACCTGTAGATACGCCTGCTCCGTCGTATCGACGGAGAACCTGTGGGGGCGGGTAGGGAAAGTGCCGAAGACCAAGTATCTGAGTGAGGCTGAAAAGCGTTACGGACGGCATCTGCTGTACTGGTCGGAGATCTTCAACGGGGTGGGGTTCAGCCTGTTGGGGGATACGATCGTGTATCTTCTCGCCGTGCATTTTGGCGCTGGTAATATAGCTTTGGGCTATATTTCGTCAGCCATATATATCGCGGGCCTGATTCTTCCTATCGCTCCGTTGATTATACGCGGCCACAATATGATCAAAGTGCAGACCGTCATGTGGGTGCTGCGCGGAGTCTTCTGTTTTACCTATCTTGCGTTGTTCTTCCTTCAAGGCGGCTTGGCCATCGCTGTATTGCTGGCCACCTATACCATTTTCTGCATATTCAGGATGCTGGGCATCATATTGAACGATTTCACCCAAAAGAGCGTCAGTTCCGTAACAAACCGGGGGCGGGTCGTCGCGAACCTCAACGTCGCGTACCAGGGATCCTCCATCTTCGTGAAATTCCTCAGTTCGCTTATCACCAGCGTCCAGCGTTTTTCAGGGCTTGCCGGGTTGATCGGGCTACAGATGTTCGGTGTCTTCGCTTTTATAGGAGCCGCCGGATGTATCCGGAAGATTCCCTGTCGCGCAAAGGTCGAGTACCAGAAAGGGCGGACAATCTCCGTCCTCTTCAAGGAAGCTATGGCGGACATGGACATCCGCATGCGTCTGCTGTTGCGTTGGCTGTTCTTGACGTTGACGGTCGTGCTGAGCATGTCCGTGCCGTTCATGAGCACGGAGCTGCATCTTGATTCGAGCCTAGTCATCCTCTATTCCGTGGTGGTCGGGCTTGCCGTCGTGCTGGCTGGGATCATAAGCCGTCGTTTCGCTGACCGGCTGGGATCGAGGCCGTTGATCATCTGGTCCTGCTGGTTGCTGTTGGTCTCACTGGCCTGCTGGATATTCGCTCCGCCTCAGCTGGGCGCGATAGCATTTTTCATTTTCGGGTTCTTCGCGAATTTCTCCCTGTGGCTAATCAATATCCTCGATATCCGCCTGATCGCTTCCGTCATTCCTGACAACGAGGCGGTGAGCTTTACTTCGATGGTGAACTTCGTGATAGCGGTATTCGCACTGATCGCTGGCGTAATCTCCGGTGTGCTTGTCGACCTCGGCGATTCGATTGACGGAATGTTCGTTGTCGGTTCCTTCCAATTCGGCAATGACTATTCGTTCATGTTCATTTTTGCGTTCGTCCTTGCCGCCTTGGGGCTCGCTGTGGCATTCCGCTTTCGAGAACGGGGGAGCTATTCTGCCAATGAAGCTGCGCAGGTCGTGTTCTCCGTCCATGGCATCCAAGCGGTTTCCATGATCGAGAAGCTGGAGCATACCGAGGATCCCGCGAAACGGAAGGCGTTGTTGCTGGCGCTCGGCTCAAATCTGACGGGAGTCGCCACGAGCGAATTGCGGGCCAAGCTGGCGTCGCCGTTTTCTGAGGACAAGCAGGAAGTGATCCAGGCTCTTGGTTACAGGCCACGTCAGGCGCTGGTCGACGATTTGATCAGGATTGCCACCGATGACGATTCGTTCGTGCAGCTTGACGCGATAGCCGCCTTGGGTGCGTATGGCAAGAATGAGAAGGCGCGGAACGCGTTGGTCGGCTTGCTGGACGGTAAATGGTCATCCGTGCGGTCAGTGGCGAGCAAGTCGCTCGCACGGATTACTGAAGGGCCGGAGTATCTTGACACCATCAATCTCCTTTCGATGAACGCCCGCCATATCGACGAGGAGATAGATTATCTCATCGCGAAGCGGTATATGGACCATGAGGGGAAGTTCTACAGGGATTTCTTCCTGTCCGTCCGGCAGGGGCGCAGCGCTACGTTCAGGCAGACCCGGTATGCCGTTCTGGCGAGTTTCCTTCATTTTGGCTCTCCTCGTCTGGCCAAGCTGTTTGAATTGATGAACAATGGGGATGTCAGCGATTTCCTGACCGATTTTCTTACCGAGGCCAGGGATATTTCCGATATCGATGAACATTACAATGAGATTTTTGCTGCGTTCGGCGCAGAGGACTGGCGAAAGGTCCGGGACATCTGTCTCGGCATGGCCTATACCGCCGATGTATCCTATGACCATCGGTTCGAGAACCTCAGGCAGGGGATCCTTGCCGCCGCGTCCATGGATCTCTCTCTATTCGATGTACAGGACGCGCTAGCCGAACTCTATTTCTGCTATAGCCTGAAAAAGAATTCCAAAACCTGATGTTTCCTCGCGCCAAGGTTTCGGTGCGAAAAACACGCTTTTCTCTAGGAAAAACCCCGCAGTTGAATCACTGGCGGGGTTTTTTAGCATATAGGGGTGGAGTGCAAAGAAAATTCATAAAGAAAAAAGAAGCGATGGCGGAGGAAATTGAGAGTAGCTGTACTTTTCATGCGCTCTTGGAATGATGCTGTCGTCAGGCTTTTTTTCGAGAAGGGGGCCGTAATGAAAGTCATCATCCTGAATTTGCTGATTCTGATAGGTCTTGCCGGGAGCGTCGTCCTGTGGTGCGGGTGTCCGATTGATGGAGAGGATTTTTCCGCCGGGGAACTGGTCGTCATGACTTGGAATGTCCAGAACCTGATGGATGGTATCGTGGACGGGACGGAATACGATGAATACCTTCCCGCCGCCGGATGGAACGACGCTTTATATCGGAAACGGCTGAAGCGTTGCGTGGCCGTCGTAACGGACAAGGCGTCTCCGCTTCCCCATATCCTAATCTTGCAGGAGATCGAGAACGACAGGGTTCTTGTCGATTTACTTGAACAACGGCTCGCCCGTCTCGGGTTCCTTTGGCATGCGGCGACGGGAGAACTTGGTAACGCCATTCAGATTGGAGTTGCCTCACGGCTTCCGATTACGTCGGCCAGAGTCCATTCCGTTCCTGGTTGCCGGCCTGTGCTTGAATGTGGAGTCGAGACCTCCTCTGGAACGATAATCATCTTGGCCGTCCACGGGAAATCCCGCAAGGAAGGGGTGACGGAAACCGAAGCCGACAGGATATCGCTTTCAAAAACAATCCAGACCCTTCTCTCGGAATGGCGGGAAAACGACCCTTCGGCCTTGGTGCTGGTCGCCGGCGATTTTAACGAAAGTCCCGACGCGCAGGTATCTGACGGCGCGTCCTGGCAGACGGCGTTCGTTGAAGCGGCTCACCCGAAGGCTTTCGACTATTATCTACGTGGTTCCTTGATGGTGAGCGGGAACAGGTCGGTCGTACCTGGCGACGCTTCGGTACTGTATTCCCCATGGCTGGACGGGACGTTGCGGTTCGACCGTCCCGGTTCCTGCTGGTTTTCCGGCGGCTGGCACCGGTATGACCAGGTTCTGGGAGACAGTGGTCTATTCGATGGCGTTGGCTGGGAGTTCTCTGGAAGCGGGGTGTCCACGCCGGACGTCATCCTTTCGCCCGAAGGGACGCCGTTCGCATGGAACGTCAGGTCGCGGAGTGGTGTCAGCGACCATTTCCCGGTATGGATTCGGTTGAGGCGGAGTTCCGGCGGTCGGGATGATGATTCCCCATTCCGCTAGTGTCCGAGCGCCGATAGCGGGATTCCCGATATATGGATTCTTTCACATGGGTTCGTGGTTCCATTGTATAATGGACGAAAACCGTCCGCCAGCCAAAGACAAGGAGGCGTCCGCATGGTTAGTTTCGTCTGTACTGCTTGTGGGAAGGAATATCCGTTGGATACTCTGGATTACCGTTGTTCCTGCGGGGGCTTGTTCCGGCTTGATTTCACTCCGCCCCGGTTCCGGACTGATCTGATTGATACAGCTCAGTTCAATATATACCGCTATAGGGCTTTTTTTCCTCTTGCGGGTGATGGTTGGCGTGACATCACCTTGGGAGAGGGGTGTACGTCGACGGTCGCCTATGAAAGGGACTTGTTCCTCAAGCTTGACTATGCGATGCCGACGCTCTCCTTCAAGGATCGGGGCGCGTCCTTGCTCATCCGGCATTGCAGGGACATAGGTGTCAAGAAAGTGCTTCAGGACAGTAGTGGGAACGCCGGTAATTCTATCGCCGCCTACTGCGCCCGCGCCAGGATCGCATGTGAGATTTATGTCCCCAAAGGGACTTCCCCCAAGAAAATCAGGATGATTGAATCCCATGGCGCCACGGTCACTGTGTTTGACGGAACGCGGGATGAGACCGCCGACGCTTGTCGTCGGAAGGCTTTGGCCGAGGGTATCTATTATGCGAACCATGTCTACAATCCGTTGTTCTACCAAGGCACCAAGACCTATGTCTATGAGGTCTATGAACAATTGGGCAGGATTCCCGACAATCTGTTCATTCCCGTCGGCAACGGCACCCTGCTGTTGGGATGTCAGATGGCGCTCATGGAGTTGTTCGCATCCAAAGTGATCAGGAAGTTGCCGAAGTTGTTCCTTGTGCAAAGCGAGCGCTGTGCCCCGCTGTATGGTGCGGACGACGGAAAACCCAGGGACGTCGTTCCCGGTCCGACCTATGCGGAGGGAATCGCGATAGGCCGGCCGATGCGTGCGCAAGAAATTCTGGGACCTTCATATGCCGGTGAACGGGAAGTGATCCTGGTTCCTGAACGTGGGATATTGCCTGCGAGGGACCGGCTTGCCAGGGACGGTTTTTTCGTCGAGCATACGACCGCCGCCACATATGCCGCGTATCTCGACTATATCTCTGGGCATGAATTGGAGGGCGATGTCCTGATTCCATTGTGTGGCGCGGGACTGAAGAGCGAAAAGTAGGCTATGCCCGTATATGGCGGATGATTTTAGGACCGGTTTTGCGGCGCTTTGTACATCAATGTTAGGATCTTCACTACAATTTGCGTCTATGGTACGTAGCCGGAATTCTGTTTCAGTGTTCCAGGAATAAGACGGCAAGAGAAGGTGTCGACAAAAAACGCCGGCCCATGATGCATGATGCCAGCGTTTTTCCTGTGTTTTCCCGGTTGTCCGGAGGATGTGCGGCGTCCCCCGTTTTTCCGTATCGTTCAGTCTTGTTTCTTCGGGAACTTCAGTTCGTAGAATATCTGCTCCAGTTCCAGGGCGATGTTGATGTTGTGGACTACGGGAACGGTGCCGTCCGGCTGAATCTGCGGCTTGAGCGTCACCGGGCTGAAGTTGAGGATTCCCATGACACCGGCGTCGAGCAGCCGTTCATAGCTATCCGCGGCGGCCGATTCCGGAACGGTGATGATGCCGACCTTGACGTCGAGCGCGTTGACGACTTCCTCAATGCGGCTGATTGAATAGACCGGAACGGGGCAGGATGCGTCGCTATAGACCAGCGGATCGGAATCGAAGCCCGCCACCACGCGGATGCCGTCCGGTTCAAAGCCACTGTAATGCATCAACGCCTTTCCAATGCGTCCGCAGCCGATGATGATGGTGTTCTGCGGATCTCCCTTGCCGAGGATTTCCCCCAACCGGGTCACCAGCTCGCTGATTTCGTATCCCCCGCGCTTTTGTCCATGGATTTCAAGTTGCGAGAAATCCTTGCGGACCACGGCGGCGGAAACGCCGGCGGCATCGGCCAGGTTATGTGCGAAAACTTTCTCCAGACCGACTGATTTGAGACGATTGAGCGCCCTAAAATATCTTGTGATGCGAATAAGCATGTCACTGTTCATATGTTTCTCCTCGTTTATGTGAATAATGATACATCAATCGGTGATATAGTGCAATATTATTTTGACGATATTTTAATGATTGTGGAGATATCTGCTTGATATGAAGGTATTAGCGCATGACAAAACAGTTTTTTCACGCAAATGCCTGGTTTCCTGCGGTACTTGGCGTTTATGTGCCTCCATGATGAATTGATGTCCGGTATCTGAGAATATCTGATATGGTGCGACATCATGTCGCGCCATGTCGTGGGTGTGTCCGCGGTTATGCTGAAAGGCGATGAATAGCGCACGCGATATGTGAGTGCTTCCGATAGCGCGTGGTTGGTTTAAGATATTAAACTAGCAAAAAAAGTCATCTGATGGGGATATTCGCGTTACTGTTCCTACAAATATCATAATTTATGTGAATTAAATCACATGAGTGGATTTTTGGGTACAATATTATTATTCGATTTTTGAGCTTCGCCGAGAGATATCTCTTTTGTGTACAGGAATTAGTGTGTACTTTTTTATCGATTTGGGATACTATGGACTGGTGTGAAAATTCTGGAATTTGGAGGTTCCATGTCTGTACAAAATGAAGTCAAGTTCTCCGACGAGTTGATGGCGTTCATCAACGAGTGGAAGGAGAAGCAGGGCAATCTCATCATGATACTCCACAAGGTACAGGAAGAGTTCGGGTATATTCCCCGCGAGGCGGCGGACAAGGTATCTGAGCTTCTCGATGTCCCCCTTGCGAAGATCTGGGGTGTCGTTACGTTCTACCACTTCTTCAAGCTTACCAAGCCTGGTGAGCACAATATCCAGGTCTGCCTGGGTACCGCATGTTATCTAAAAGGTGGGGACGTCATCATCGACGAACTGCACAAGCTGCTCGGCTTGGATGTCGGCGCCGTTACGGAAGACGGAAGGTTCTCCCTTGAGGCCGTCCGGTGCGTAGGTTGCTGCGGGCTCGCCCCTGTCATGACCGTGAGCGGCGAGGTATTCGGAAAGGTTACCAAGGAACAAGTTCCTGGAATCATCGATAAGTTCAACTAGGATGCACACAAGGATATAGGTGGGAGCAAGGCATGCATGTTTTCCTATGCGATTTCCTGCTGGACATCGTCCAGAACTCCCTTGAAGCGGGCAGCGTGACGGTCTCGATTTCGATCGAGGAAGACCGGAGGATGCTTCGTTTCACGGTTGCGGACGATGGCAAGGGAATGAGCGAGGAGACGCAGGCCAAGGTGCTGGACCCGTTCTACACGGATGGGATCAAGCATGCGAAGCGGAAGGTCGGCTTGGGTATTCCGTTCCTGGTGCAGTCGGTAGACGGCGCGGGAGGGGAATTCTCCCTGGAGTCCGCCGAAGGAAAGGGCACGACGGTACGGTTCAGCTTTGACCTGACGAACGTCGATACGCCGCCGTTCGGGGATCTTCCTTCTACGTTGGTGGCGATATTCGGACACCCTTCTTCCTGCGAAGTCATCGTGAAGCGGACGCTCTCCACTTCACTGGGCGACGGGGAATGGGGGGCAAGACGTTCCGAATTGCTGGAGGCCCTCGGGGACCTTTCCACCAGCGGGTCGCTGGTCCTGCTCAGACAGTTCCTGCAATCGCAGGAAGATGAGCTTGATTCTATACGGATGACGCATGAGCCCGCCTTGTCGCAACATGGTGTGCAGGCCTGAGGAGGCTAGGATACAAATGGCGAAAATGACACTTGAAGAACTCAGAAAGCTGAGAGAGAACAAGCAGAGTGAATTGAAGAAGCGTGATATCAATGGCAAGGACTGCCAGGTTATCATCGGAATGGGGACCTGCGGCATCGCCGCCGGTGCCAAAGTGGTGCTTGATACCTTCCTGAAGGTTCTGGATGAGCACAAAATCGACAATGTGGCTGTCACTCAGACTGGCTGCATGGGGTTGTGCTATGTGGAGCCTACTGTAGAGGTGTTGGTTCCCGGCATGCCCGATACGATTTATGGAAAGGTGGACGCGGACACGGTCAGGAAGATCGTTGTACAGCATATCATCGACAAGCAGCTTGTGGCCGACCACGTATTTGACCGGCCCTCCGCTGACATCATGAAGAACGGGGGCAGATAATGGCGTTCAGAAACTATATCCTGGTCTGCGGCGGTACCGGTTGTGAATCAAGCCGCGCTGACCAGATCTACAAGAACCTTGTCGCTGAATGCGAGGCCCAGGGAGTCGCTGAGGAAGTCCAGGTCGTAAAGACCGGTTGTTTCGGTTTCTGCGAGCAGGGCCCCATCGTCAAGATCCTTCCTGAGGATTCTTTCTACGTACAGGTCAAGCCGGAGGATGCCAAGGAGCTTATCGCCGAGCATGTCGTCAAGGGCCGCGAAGTCAAGCGTTTGTTGTATGACAAGGACAAGAGCGCCAAGCACGCCCAGGTGGAGGACATCAAGTTCTACCAGAAGCAGTTCCGTATCGTCCTGCGCAACTGCGGTTTCATCGATCCTGAAAACATCGACGAATATATCGCCCGCCAGGGGTATGAAGCCCTTGAGAAAGTCCTGTTCAACATGACTCCGGACGATGTCATCGCCGAACTGAAGACCGCCGGTCTCCGCGGTCGCGGCGGCGCGGGCTTCCCGACCTGGATGAAATGGAATTTCACCAAGCAGGCGGAAGGCGACGTGAAGTATGTCGTCTGCAATGCCGACGAAGGCGATCCCGGCGCTTACATGGATCGTTCTACACTGGAAGGCGACCCGCACTCCGTACTGGAGGCGATGACCATCTGCGGTTATACCATCGGAGCGCACCAGGGATATATCTACATCCGCGCGGAATATCCGTTGGCCATCCATCGCCTTGAAGTCGCGATGAAGCAAGCCCGCGAATACGGATTGCTTGGCAAGGACATCCTCGGCAGCGGTTTTGATTTCGACATTGAGATCCGCCTTGGCGCAGGCGCATTCGTCTGTGGTGAGGAAACCGCTCTGTTGCAGTCCATCGAGGGGCATCGCGGCATGCCTACTCCTCGTCCGCCGTTCCCGGCGGTCAAGGGGCTGTGGGGCAAGCCGACCGTCATCAACAATGTCGAGACTTGGGCCAATATCCCTGTAATCATCACGAAGGGCGGGACGTGGTTCTCTCAGATCGGTACCGCCGACAGCAAGGGAACCAAGGTGTTTGCGTTGACCGGCAAGGTCTGCAATTCCGGTCTCGTTGAGGTCCCGATGGGTACTACGTTGCGTGAGATCGTGTTCGACATCGGCGGCGGCATCGCCCACGGCAAGAAGTTCAAGGCTGTACAGACGGGCGGGCCTTCCGGCGGCGTCATCACTGAGGCTGACTTGGATACCCCGATTGACTATGCGTCGTTGCAGCGCATCGGTTCCATGATGGGAAGCGGCGGCATGATCGTCATGGACGAGGACGACTGTATCGTGGACGTCGCCAAGTTCTACCTGAACTTCACGGTCGATGAATCCTGCGGCAAGTGCGCCCCCTGTCGTATCGGCGGTCGTTCGTTGTGCAATATCCTGGAGAAGATCACTCGTGGAAACGGTACTCTGGAGGATATCGACCGGCTCAAGGAGATTAGCCTCGCCATGAAGAAGGGTTCTCTGTGCGCCCTCGGCCAGACTTCCCCGAACCCGGTTCTCTCCACCCTGCGGTATTTCCCGGATGAGTATATGGCCCATATCCTGGACAAGAAGTGTCCTTCCGGAAAGTGTAAGAAACTGATCACGTTCCAGATTAACCCCGCCAAGTGCATCGGATGTACCGCTTGCGCCAGAAAGTGCCCCGTCGGTGCTATCAGCGGAGAGAAGAAGCAGCCTCATTCGATCAACCCCGCCACTTGTATCAAGTGCGGAGTCTGTAAGGAGACTTGTAAGTTCGGAGCCGTGGAGATCCACTAGGACCAGGCTGAGGAGGAATCAATTGAGTATGGTACATGTAAAGATAAATGGAATCCCTGTCGAGGTAGAAGAGGGGTCAACCGTTCTCCAGGCCGCTAAGAAGGCGAACGTCACGATCCCCACCTTGTGTTATCACCCGGACCTGAAGCCTTGGGCTTCCTGCGGTCTGTGCGTCGTCAAGCAGGAAGGTTCGGCGAAGATCGTCCGCGCCTGCGCGACTCCCGTTGGGGAAGGCCAGAGCTTCATCACTAATGATGATGAACTCTTCCAGGTCCGCAAGACGATCCTGGAGCTGATGCTCAGCACCCATCCGTCAACGTGTCTGACCTGCGGTCGGAACGGCATGTGTGAACTCCAGCGGCTCGCCGCCGAGTTCGGCATTCGGGAACAGCCGTATGAGGTCCGCGTCAAGGCGCTGCCGAAGGATACTTCCACCACATCGATCGTCCTTGATCCGACCAAGTGTATCAAGTGCGGTCGTTGCGTACAAGTCTGTCAGGATATGCAGGGTGTATTCGCCCTTGAATTTATCGGTCGTGGCGATGGTACCGTGATGGCGCCGGCCGCGATGCTCCAGCTGGATGACAGCCCCTGTATCAAGTGCGGCCAGTGCGCCGCCCACTGCCCTGTTGGCGCGATCTATGAAAAGGATGAGACCGCGGCGTTCCGCAAGGCCGTGGCCGACCCCGACAAGCATGTCGTGGTTCAGATCGCTCCCGCGGTTCGTGTCGCCCTCGGTGAAGCGTTCAATCTTCCGGCGGGAACCATCACTACCGGCAAGATATACACCGCGTTGCGCAGGCTTGGCGCCGACAAGGTGTTCGATACCAACTTCTCCGCTGACCTGACGATCATGGAGGAAGGCACCGAACTCGTCCAGCGCCTGACCAAGGGGTCCGGCGTATTGCCGCAGATCACCAGTTGCTGTCCCGCCTGGACGGATTATATGGAGAAATACTATCCCGATATGATCCCCAACTTCTCTACGGCCAAGTCGCCGATGATGATGCAGGGCGCCGTCACCAAGACCTACTACGCGGAGAACGCCAAGGTCGATCCCGCGAAGATCTATTCGGTGGCGATCATGCCTTGTACCGCCAAGAAGTTTGAGATCTCCAGGGACGACAACATGCAGGCTTCCGGCTTCAACGATGTCGATCTGGTTCTCACCACCCGCGAGCTGGCGAGGCTGATCAAGTCGGCGGGCATTGATTTCGTTGATCTGCCAGACGAACCTGCCGACAGTCCGATTGGTGAATACGCTGGCGCCGGTACTATTTTCGGCAACACCGGCGGTGTCATGGAGGCGGCTCTCAGAACCGCATGCTATGCCATTACCGGAGAAGAGCTGAAGAACGTTGAGATTGAAGCGGTCCGTGGGATGGATGGAATCCGCAAGGGTGAAATCGAGGTCGCGGGAAAGAAAGTCCGCGTGGCTGTCGCCCATGGCATGGCCAACGTCAAGAGCATCATGGATGAGATTCGTGCCGCCCGCGAAGCTGGCGCGGAGCCCCCTTATGAGTTCATCGAGGTCATGGCCTGCCGTGGCGGTTGTATTTCCGGCGGCGGACAGCCGTACGCCAGCACCGACGATGTTCGCGCGAAGCGTATCGACGGCCTGTACGAGGATGACCGCGAGAGCGAGTTCCGTTGTTCCCACCAGAATCCTTCGATCAAGAAGATCTACGCTGATTATCTCGGCGCACCTTTGAGCGAGAAGTCCCACCACCTGCTGCACACCACGTATCAGGAGCGGAAGGTCTACAAGCACTGAGCCTCGTCGTTGTAAAGAATCCATTGGCCGCTGTCGGAAACGACGGCGGCCTTTTCTATGGGAACTGATTCTGGGGGGGGCGTACCGTCCGGTTTTCCGGTTCAGTCGTTTACGGGGGGGGCATCCATCGATACTGGCAGGTGGTTTGCAGTTTCGGTATCGTAAATCCTGTCGTTACAGCCCCCTGCGCATTTCCCTTCCGAAGAACTTCTGTAGCTTTGCGATTATCGCAAGGGGCGGATTTGTCCGGCCAGGGTTTCTCCATGCGCTGATACAAGGGCCGTTTTCCCTGTCAGATCGTGGTGTATCATCTTTGCCTCGTATGATTCTCAATGCATAAAAAGTATGCATGTTTTGCTGGCGTGTATCGCCCATCGCCCCAAGACACGGAGACTGAAAGGCCGGATCCCGATAAAAGGACCCGGCCAAAGAGATGTTGATCAGATGAGAGAGACGGCTTTTCAATCTCATCTGATATATATTAGCAAATTAACATTCCTATTTAGGAAGTCTACATAGAAGTATCTTATTGCTCATTCCTGAGGCCAGTACAAGATATTCCCCGTTCGGAGTGACCGCTCCATGGTTCGGTACGAAAGTTCCGCAGTCAAGCTCCCCGATATGGTTGAGCGTCCCGTCTGAACTCATTGTGAAACAATTTACGTTCTTTGAACCGCTGGCAATCACGTACAGGTATTTCCCCGTGGGATGTAGGACGATTTGCTCGACGTTCTGCATGGCCCGCACGGTAGCGGGATTGCCGGCCTTGACGGTCTGCGTCTGTTCCCATTGACCTCCACTGATAAACGAGAATCTGGTCAGCAAGTTGGCTGATCCGGCGACGACGTTGCTGTCGTCGGAGAACCCAACCGCTCTGACACCAGAAAGTCCGGTGACGCCCGACGTCTTGTAGTCGAGATAGCATGCCATGCCGAACACCCCGCTCTGACTCCGGCCCATGATCTTCATGGAATTTTCCGTTGAACTGATGACCGCGAGATTCTGGTTGCCTGGAGATGTGGCGGCCATGGTCGCCTTTGTGAACGGTATGGTCGCGGTGCTTTTCCATGTCATCCATCCATATTTCCATTCACTCTCGCTTGTCGCGGTCGGCTTCTGCCCGGCCGCATAACACCCTTGCGGATCGGTCACGAATACGGTGCCCTGAACTTGGTCATAGAATAGCGAACTTGTCTTCGTGAACGCCTTGTCCACCGCTATCGTTCCGTCTCGATGGTATTTCTTTGTCAGGGAGTTCGTCGTAGGATCATACTGGTACAGCGTTACTCCCGGTTCAACGGATTCCGCTGTCACGACCAGGTCTGTATCAGGAACTGGCAGGATGTCCGAAATTCCCCTAGTGTGATGAGTGGCGCCATGCGAATAGGATTGAAGCAGCTGGAGGCTGTCCCTGACCAGCCTGGCGACTTGCAGGGTGTTCTGCCCGGAATTGCCCAGCAGTATCCTTCCATCACTGAGGAAAGAGAGCCTGGTCGTTCCGGCAAGGTTGAGGCCTCCTGTCCCGTCGTTGATTTCAGCTACAAGAATCGGAACGCCCGCGGTTCCTGTGACGGTAGCGCGAAAAGGGTAGCAGGCCGACCCCGCTGAGGCGAGCATGGCTCCTTGCACTACGACATCCAACCGATGCTCTCCGGCTTTCGGGACGAAGACGAAAGATGTGCCTGTACCTTTTTCCACGCCGTCCAGATACCATTTCACTGCGAACGATTCGCCGGCGGAAGTTCCCGGTATCTCCAGTGACGCGGTGGTCGAGGCCATTGCCGGAAGCTCGCTGGACAGTCCTGTGATTGTACAATCGATAGGTGTTCCTAGCTTGTTGATTAATCTGAGCGTCCCAGGGCTGTCCGGATATTTGTCCAGGTCCAGCGTGATGGCGCCTTCCGTTACTTTATTGCCGATGATCCTGATGGCCTCCGCGCAGCCAGCCACTACGGTGTCGTCGCTGTACAGTCTGGCCTGAATCGTATAGGAACCAGCTTCGTGTTCCGCACTGTAGACGGCGGTTCCCGCCGCCAGGTCGCAACTGGTCGGGCTAATGGTGGTCCGTTGCCCGCCTTGGGTGGCCAGCTCAAGTTCCAGCCGGGGCGACTGTATGCGGTTGGCGTCCCAGGAGAAATGGATTCTCATAGTGCCTTTTCCCATCAGTTGGTTCAGCGTGATCGTTGCGGTAGCAGGAGATGGCGTCAGCTGGAAGGTCGTCGAACCCTGTATCAGGTCTATCCCGTTGCTGTTCCGCCCTATTGCGGTGAGGTTCCAGGAACCTATCAGCAGTCCTTCTATGGACAGCGCCGCGTTCTTGCTTTCCACATTGAACGTGCTTCCTTGCGGGCCTTGTCCTGATACGATGTATTTTGTCACATCGAGTGGGACGCCTGAAGGTACTATCGACCTGCCTGCTGTATCGGTGGTCGAGAGCTGTAGTTTCAACGTGGCCGTCGTGGGATCCTCTGCGCATGAAGGGCAGAGAATCAGCGCGATCACCGCGAGTGCGATGATCATCATCGAAATTTCATTTTTTCGTGTCATGGCTTTGCCTCCACCCATCACCATGCGTAAAAAACTCCGCGGTGATTCAGCGACCATGAATCTGATGGCAAGAACATGGTTTCTATCGATGCTCTTTCGTCCATCGAATTGAATCCGGCACCCAGCCCAGAATACGGCCGATATCGGCTTCAATGGCGTTGTTTCGTCCGTTGAGGCGGACTGGAAGCTCGTGGCTGGCGTATATTGGCGGCTTCATGGAATTCTACTGAAAATGTTGGCGGGAATGATGAAGGATACAGCGTTGATGCATTGTGCCCAAAAAGAAAAATGGGTATATTCAAGATATGAAACTAAAAAACATTCTCTCACCTACATTGGTGAAGGTCCATCTCGATGGGACTACAAAACAAGAAGTGATCAAGGAATTGCTTGCCCTGCTGGTCGAGAACGGCAAGGTTCAGGACGCCGAACTGGCGTATCATGACATGATGGAACGGGAAAAGACCATGTCCACTGGAATTCAGCATGGCGTCGCCATTCCCCATGCCAAGACGAAAGCTGTTAAGGATCTTGTCGCCTGCATCGGTATCAAGCCCGAAGGGGTCGATTTCCAGTCTTTGGACGGTGAGCCGAGCAAGATATTCATCATGACGCTTTCCCCGTATGACCGGGTGGGGCCGCATGTGCAGTTCCTTGCGGAGATCAGCATGGTGATCAAGACCCCTGAAGCCAGGGAGCGGCTGGTCGGCGCCAAGAGCGTTTCCGACATATTGTCCGTTTTCGGCCTGTAGGCTGGTTCGATATGGAAACTATCCTTCCCGATCAGGAAGGGAGGGTAGGTCTCGTTCGTCTGAACGAAAGCCGCCGTCGCGTAAGGTTATGCTTCGATTCCATCTACATCCCCGTTTGCTGAGCGGTTTTTCTTCATTACAACGTCTGGGGAGGACGTCATGTCTCATGAAATGATGATTCTGGTACTTCAGCTTGGGGTGATTATCATCGCCACGAAGTTCTGCGGTACTTTTTTTTCCAAGAAGCTCAAGCAGCCGAAAGTGCTGGGGGAGCTTGTCGCCGGTATGCTCATAGGGCCATATGTCCTTGGCGCCATTCCCTTGCCAGGAATCGGCCCGCTGTTTCCTGTAATGGCCGGTTCCTCCGTCCCCGTTTCCGTGCAGCTGTACGGGATTTCCACCTTGGGCTCCATTTTCCTGTTGTTCAACTCCGGTCTTGAAACCGATCTTCCCACCTTTCTCAAATTCAGCGGAAAAGCTACGGTCGTCGGCTTTGGCGGCGTAATTATCTCATTCCTGCTGGGCGCTGGAATCACGGTACTGCTTCATCCGGAAGTCCATTCGATCATGGATCCTGAAGCGTTGTTCCTAGGTACTGTCTGTACGGCGACCTCCATTGGCATCACCGCACGTATTTTGAGTGAAAACAAAAAGATATCAACGCCCGAGGGTGTCACCATCCTTGCCGCCGCAGTATTGGATGATGTAATCAGCATCGTGTTGTTGTCCGTGGTCGTCGGTATCTCCACGGTAGAGATGAACGGCGGTTCCATCGCTTGGAGCGGTATCGGCCTGGTCGCGTTGAAGGCGGTCGGTTTCTGGGCTCTGTGCATGGTCGTCGGCATCCTGCTCGCGCCTCGCTTTACCAAGGGGATGAAACGGATCCGTTCCATAGGGATCGTGGCGGAAGTGTCGTTCGGTATCGCGCTGCTGCTCGCCGGGCTATCCGAGATGGCTGGGCTCGCCATGATCATCGGCGCGTATATTACCGGCC
>JAXEWB010000052.1:0-7122 GCA_034114085.1 Sphaerochaetaceae bacterium
GGAGAAAGACCCTGAGGACAGGAGCATCGGACTGGTATTCCAGAACTACGCGCTCTATCCCCACATGACCGTACATGACAACATTGCCTTTCCACTGAGGAATTCGAAAAACTTTAGGAAAGCGCATCCTGACGCAAAGGAACGGAAGGCGGAAATTGAAAGAATCGTGCTGGAGACAGCCAAAGTCGTCGCCATCGAACGCTTCCTGGACAGGAAGCCGGCTCAGCTTTCAGGAGGACAGCAACAACGGGTCGCCATCGCACGAGCCATCGCAAAACGTCCGAAGGTACTGTTGCTTGATGAACCGCTCTCCAACCTCGACGCAAGGCTTCGCATCCAGACGCGGGAAGAGATACGGCGTATCCAGCAAGCTACGGGAATCACCACGGTGTTCGTCACCCACGACCAGGAAGAGGCGATGAGCATCACCGATGAAATCATCGTGATGAACGATGGCGTCATACAGCAGATGGCGGAGCCACAGCAGGCATACGATCATCCGGAGAACGCCTTTGTCGCGAAGTTCCTCGGTAATCCCCCCATCAACATGTTCACCGCAGACATCGAAGACGGATACATGCTCATCAACGGAAGAAAGGCGATACCGACGAAGCTGGACAAGAAGCAGATACAGATAGGAATACGCCCTGAAAACTTCCAGATGGTAGACGATGATGAAATTTCGGAAGCCAGCGTGCATTTTGAAATCGACATATCCTACAAGGCGACCATAGGCAGGGATATCTTGGTCAGGTTCAATCTCAACGGCGTCAGTTCAAAGGCGTTCCTTGAATCCGACAATCAAATCCAAGTCGGAGACAAAGTCCGGGTCTCTGTCAAACCGGGCAGAATCCATCTTTTCGATGAAACCGGAAACAGGATAGAATCATGGTAGGACAAAACAGGACAAAGACATTCCTCAAGGCCATGCTTTATATGTCGCCGGCCTTGCTTGTCGTATTGGTATTTGTGGTCTATCCGATGTTCCATACCGTCCGCATGAGCTTTTTTGAGGAGTTCAACATCTTTACCTACGAAGGCAGCGGATTCGGACTTGAAAGCTACAAGGCGGTGCTGAAGGACAAGACGTTCCACAAGGCGTTGCAGAACACCTTTGTCTACGCCGTCGTGACCGTTCCCGTTTCTATCAGCATCTCCTTGGGTATAGCGCTGTTGCTCAACAAGGGCATCAAGGGCTCGAAGTTCTTCCAGACCGCCTACTTCCTGCCGTATGTGACGAACGCCATAGCCATCGGCCTCGCTTTCCGTTTCATCTTCCACAGCGAATACGGGATACTGAACAAGATCATCATGTTCTTCGGGGGATCACCCGAAAGGTGGCTGAACGACCCGAAGCTGGCGATGCCCATACTCTGCGTGTTCGGGATATGGTCGGCCCAGGCGTTCAAGATAGTCATCTTCCTTGCGGGACTGCAAGGAATCGATCCGCAGCTATATCAGGCCGCGAGGGTCGACGAAGCAGGTAAGTTCAAGCAGTTCATCCATATTACCATCCCGCAACTTGCGCCGATTCTCGCCTACCAGCTGGTAATCGCCACGATCGGAGCATTCAAGACCTATGTGGAGGTTGTGGGGCTTTTTGGAAACGATGGGCCGTTGCATAGCGCCACCACGATGGTCTACTACATGTTCGATCAATTCTATGGCTTCCATGACTACACCAAGGCCGCGGCAAGCGGTGTAATCATGTTCCTGCTCATCATGGCGTTCACGCTGATCCAGATGCGCTTGAGCAATAGAAAGGCCGCGGATAGCCAGGGGTAGGACGTGGAAAGAAACAGAACAGCCGAAAACCGGATTGCAACGGTATTGATCTACGTATTCCTTACGTTGGGCGCCATAATCATGCTCTTTCCATTTTTCTGGATGATTTCTGGCTCCCTCAAGACGCTCAAGGAGATACAGTCCCCCGATATCGTCTGGTGGCCGGAGCACATGCAGTGGAAGAACTTCGCCGAAGTCCTCACCATGAAGTCGAATCCGTTTGGAATCTATTTCAAGAACTCCATCATAGTCTCCGTACTCAATACGGTGTTCACGCTGCTTACAACGATTCTCGCGGCTTTCGCATTCTCCAAACTTGAATTCAAGGGACGGGACAGGCTGTTCAACCTGCTGCTGGGAACGATGATGGTCCCCTCGCAGATGTACCTGATAACCAATTTCATCACCATCACGAAAATGGGGCTGTACAATAGCCTCTGGGCGCAGATACTTCCATATACCGCCAGCATATTCTACATCTACCTGCTCAGGCAGTTCTTCAATCAGATTCCAAACCAGCTCTACCTCGCCGCGAAGGTAGATGGTTGCAGCGACTGGAAGTTCCTCTGGACGATCATGGTGCCGAACGCGAAAAGCTGCCTCGTCACCATAAGCCTCTTCAATTTCATCGCCTCGTGGAACGCATACCTCTGGCCGATGATGGTCACGGGCGATGTCGGCAAAAGGGTCCTGTCCATAGGACTCCAGTATTTTACCGGAGAGGCTGGAATCCAATATCAGTTGATGATGGCGGGCGCCACGATAGTCGTCCTGCCCCTTATCGTCATATATCTTGTGTTCCAGGACTATATCATCCAGGGCATCGCCCGCGGAGGTCTCAAGGGCTGATACATGAACCGTTCAGGTTCTATGGATTATAGGTTTGTTGGGGAATACCCGAAGGAGTCAACATGAAGAAACTGGTTACTGTTCTTGCGCTGGTCGCGTTGTTCTCCGCATCGTTCGTTTTCGCGAATGGTGCGAAAGAATCAGCCGTGGTTACCATGAATCAAGGCAACATCACCGTAGAAGATCTCAAGAACGCCCACATCACCCTTGAGTTCTGGCACGCCCAGTCCCAGGCGAATGGCGTGGCGATGGACAAGGTCATCGCGCTTTTCAATGAAACCAATGAATACGGCATCACGGTCAACGGCACGTATCAGGGCGGCTACAATGACTGTGACAAGAAAATCATGGCCGCCCTTGCCGCGGGTCAGGCGCCGAACATCGCCCAGGCCTACAACAACAACATGATGAACTACATGCCTTCCGGCAAGCTGATGGACCTCACCGGATACCTCAAGGACGGCTTCGGCATTTCCGCGCAGGACTTCGCCACGGTCCTCCCCTCCTACCTCGCTGAGAACAACGCCTTCCCCGATGGAAAAGTATATGCTACATCGCTCGGCAAATCCACTGAGGTCATGTTCTACAACAAGACGTTCTTCGACCTGCACGGACTGAAGGTCCCCACGACCCTGGACGAACTGGCGGAGGTATCGAAGAAAATTACAGCAATCACCGGACGTCCGGCGTTCGGCTATGATTCTCTGGACAATCTGGGCATCTACGGCCCCGTCAACTTCGGTGCGAAATATGCGGATCCCCAGGGGCATGTCTATCTGTTCGACGCTGACAACCTGCCCAAGACGAAAGCATTCTATGAGTGGTGGCAGCAGGGAATCAAGGGTGGATATTTCCGCTCCGCGGGCGAAGACAAGTACTGCTCCGGTCCGTTCGGAACCGGCCAGATCATCATCTACATCGGATCTTCCGCAGGCGCGGCATATATCACACCCGACGGCTTTGAAGTCGGAATCGCCCAGAACCCGGTCGGTGTAAATCCTGCCGTCATCCAGCAGGGCGGCAACTGCTGCGGCTTCACGACCGGCAAACCGCTCGTGGACCTCGCGGCCTCCATCTTCCTGGAATTCATGTATGATCCGGAAGCCAGCGCGCTCTACTCCGCGAATACAGGATACGCCCCCTCCAACAAGGCGGCTCTTGACCTGAAGGTCTACAAAGACAGCATAGCTTCCGGTGACATTCCGTCCAGAGCGAAAGCTGTATCCGCAAGCTATCCCGACGGAACACTTGCCTATGATCCGGTTTTCACCAACAGCTACGGGACAAGAACCAGACTGTCCGACATCGTAGAGGCCATCGCCCTCGACCCGAATGCCGACATCGATGCGCTGATCACCGAAGCGAAGGCTGACCTGAAGCTCAAATAACGGATCCCGTCACGCATATCACATTGGATGGGCTGCCCGATACGCAGCCCATCATCATATCAGGGAAAGAAATGAATATATTCGAGATAGTCGGACAAGAGATTGATAGAAACAAAACAAGAAACGTTTTCGTCATAGGTCATATACAGCCAGATGGAGATTGCATCGGAAGTTCTCTGGGGATGAAATACCTGATAGAGGAAAACTACGGTATCAGCGTTGTCGTGGTCAATCAGCCAATTCGCCGCTACGACTTCCTCGGCTACTGGAGCACTCCGGGCTCGCAGGATTATTCGGCAAGCTTCGTCATTCAAGTGGACAATGCGACCAAGGATCGCAGCGCAGACACTGCGTTCACCGCCGCCGACTGTGTGCTCAAGATCGACCATCATATCGTCGTGGACTCATACGGTCACTATAATGTGGAGGAAACACTCCCCAGTTGCGCAGAACTGATCGCCCGCGATGCAATCGACCATGGTTTGAAAATTACGCAGGATGCCGCCAAATGCCTGTACACAGGCATGGTCACAGATACGGGAAGATTCCTGTACCCCGGAGTCAACGCCTCGACGTTCCGTATCGCCGCCACGTTGCTCGATACGGGTTTTGACATGCCTGAAATCATGTCCAGGATCAACGAACGCAGTATGGATAACGTCAACTATATCGCCTATGCTTACAGCCAGCTGAAGCTAACGGAAAAAGGCGTCCTGTGGATGTACATTCCGCAGGAAGTCATAGACCGGTTCGCATTGACCCCCGACATGGTGAGCCAGGCGCTGGAATGCATGAGGAATGTAGGCGGGCATCCGGTCTCCGTTCTGTTCGCTGACCTGAATGGTCATGTCAGGGTAGAGTTCCGCAGCGACCGCGTCAAGCTCAACCAGGTCGCGGCCATGTTTGGTGGCGGCGGGCATGCGTTCGCCGCGGGGGCGAGGCTCGACTCCCCCACCCGCATACCGGACGTATTGGCGGAGCTGGACAAGTTGGTGTAAAGCCCCGGATGCCGTCCAATGTTGTCCATGACGGAAATCACGTATCAAGTGCGGTCCGGGGAACTGAATACGCCGACGTGGGTAGGGAGCGCGACACGAAAGCGGCTGCGCAAGCTACGGGGGATTCCCTAAAGCATGTGAAATGTGGTTTAACTATTCATCCGGAGGTTTGCATGAAGACATATCGCATGCTCGTGATCAATCCAGGTTCTACATCTACGAAAATCAGCCTTTTTGAGAATGACCGGAACATGTTCACTGAAAGCGTTTTTCATGACGCGCCGGTACTTTTGCGCTACAGGACGGTATCGGAGCAGCTTCCGATGCGTAAGCGTGTAGTTCTTGATTTTCTCCAGTCGCACAATGTCGATATCAGAAGCGTCGATGTATTCATCGGCCGGGGCGGATGCGCGTACTCCCAGCACGAGGGGGTCATGACAATCGATGAAAACCTCTACAGGGACACCGATGCCGACAAGGGAGGAAGCGACCATCCGGCGAAGCTCGGCGTAATGCTCGCCTATGAATTTGGAACGGAATACGGGAAACCCATGTATACCGTCGATCCCACCAATGTCGATGAACTACAGGATGTAGCGCGTATTACAGGTATCGCGGGGCTCTATCGAAGGGCGCAGAGCCATGTGCTCAACCAGAAAGGAATAGCTCGCCTGCATGCGAAATCCATCGGCAGGAGCTATGAGGATTGTAATTTCATCGTCTGCCATATCGATGGAGGAATCACCGTAAGCGCGCATAGGAATGGCAGGATGATCGATGGAACTGAGGGAGCTGGCGGCGAAGGCGCGTTTACGCCGACGAGGCTGGGCTCTGTACCGGCTTTGGAGCTGGCACGGTACATACAGCGGCACGGAGTGGAAAAGATACAGGAGATGTGCTGTCGGTCGGGCGGCTTCGTCAGTCATTTCGGAACATCGGATGCGAATCGAATCCATCGGATGGTAGACGCTGGAAATGAAAAAGCGGTACTGGTCTGGAACGCGATGATCTATCAACTGTGCAAGTCGGTAGGAGAGATGGCCGCTGTACTTTGCGGCGACGTAGACGCGATCCTGCTTACCGGCGGGCTTGTAAGGTTTACGGACATCGTAGACGGAGTGCGGAAGCGTTGCGGCTTTATCGCTCCGATTTCAGTGTATCCGGGAGAAGTCGAGCAAGAGGTGATGGCCCAGTCGGTGCTCTCCGTGCTGCGAGGCGACGCACAGGCCTTCGCGTACACAGGGCGACCGGTTTTCTCAGGTTTCCCGTTCGACGTTTCACCACGGGATTCTCACGTTACTACGGAATAAAGCATCGTAGATGCTGTATCCCTTGCCAATGGCTTCCTCCATACAATCGGTAGTTCGGCGTAAAAGCACCATAAGCGACATAATCTGACCCACACAGGCCGGGCGATGCCGAAATCTGGGGCGATGCGTCCATTTCTTGGGAAAGTTCAGAGAGTTCAGGCATTTCCTGGATACACGGTCCACAATCCGTAGCCCAGATATAAATGAAAGTAAGTTTTTTCTCAGAAAAGGGATCAAATGTATATTCATCACCATCAAAGCCATAACAATCAAATGAGGAAACGAAGACAGTATCCTCTACCGCCCGCTACTCCATCTTATTCATGTTCGCCTGATATCCAATCAAGAATAAGAAAAGAGTGATTAGGAGAGATGAGAACAGTAGCAGCAAATCGCTTGCCAGTCTTCTCATCGATTTATTCATTTTTCCACCACTTTCAGCATTATATTAAACACAAAAAGCCATATTATCCAAATAAAAGGCATTCTGCAATAAATTCTAGATTGCCAATGTCGATTCTATGCCGTTTGGGTACAAAAAAAGCACTTGACCCTTTCGAATCAAGTGCTGAGAGAGCGAGAGACGGGACTTGAACCCGCGACATCCACCTTGGCAAGGTGGAGCTCTACCACTGAGCTACTCTCGCAAGAAAAAGGCCCGGCGGCGGCCTACTCTCCCGCGGCGAACCGCAGTACCATCGGCGCGGGAGCGCTTGACTTCCGTGTTCGGGATGGGAACGGGTATGTCCACTCCGCCATAGCCACCGGGCCGGCCTTCCACGCAGGAGCCGG
>JAXEWB010000053.1:0-5622 GCA_034114085.1 Sphaerochaetaceae bacterium
ATCTGACCGATTGTAGCGGAATTCCCGATGATTCTTGGCGGTTACTGGATGGCTTGGAGGTCTTGGTGATCGGGGCTTTGCGCCGGAAACCACATCCAACCCATTTTTCGGTTGGCCAGGCTGTCGAGGCCGCGCAAAGGATTGGAGCGAAGCAGACGTATTTGACGCATCTTTGCCATGAGTCCCGGCACCAGGAACTTGACGAATCGTTGCCGGGGTCAATCCATGTGGCGTATGACACCTTGCGGTTGCATGTCTCCGGCTGATGCTGGCGGGGTAGGGAATAGGAGTGCCCAATGAGTGATTATCAGGACTTTGAATTGTTCTCCGAACAGGATTACGACCAGACGCCCCGTTTTGAGGCGGCTCCGATGGTGGAGGCTGACAGGGGCGTCATATCCGTCTCATCCCGTTTGGATAATGCGGACCATTCGGACGATGTACCCCATTCGGGCGATGTTCCCCATTCGGGCGATGTTCCAGTTGCCGTCATGGAGGGGGGAGGCGCTGAGCGGACCATTGTGGATGATAAGCTGAACGATGGTCTGGAATCCACGGAATGTTCTGCGAATCAGCCGGAAACTCCAAAATATTCTGCCAATCGAAAACGTCTCTATATCATAGACGGCTACGGTTTGATCTACCGTTCCTATTTCGCATTCATCAACCGGCCCCTGCGGGATGGCGAAGGAAAGAACGTTTCCGCGTTGTTCGGCTTCTTCAATACGTTGCTGATGCTGTTGCGCGACTACAAGCCGGATTATCTGGTAGTGGCGATGGATGCAAAAGGACCTACGTTCCGGCACGAAATGTATGAACCGTACAAGGCCAACCGGGATGCGGCCCCGCCGGATCTCCATGAACAGGTTCCCCGGATCATCGAGGTACTTGAGGCGCTGGGAGTTCCCCAGATCAGCAAGCAAGGGGTGGAGGCCGACGATATCATCGCCACCTTGTCCGAGAACGCGAAACGGTTCGACATTGAAAGCATCATGGTGACCGGCGACAAGGACCTCCTTCAGCTGGTCGATTCCCATACGTTCGCATTGCGTCCGCCCAAGAAAGGGGAAAGTTCCTATCGGCTGTTCGGTGAGAAAGAGGTCGAGGATGAGTTCGGAATCAACGCTTCACAGATCGTTGACTATCTGTCTTTGCTGGGAGATAGCTCTGACAACGTTCCCGGCGTTTCTGGAATCGGTGAGAAGGGCGCCGTCAAGCTGTTGCAGGAATATGGCGGGCTGGATGGTATCTACGCTCATCTGGAGGATTGCCCGAAAGGTGTGCGGGCAAAGCTGGAGGCGGGCAGGGAGATGGCGTCGCTCAGTCGGAAACTGGTCGAGTTGCGCAATAACATCTTCCATGTAGACTCTTTCGATACGCCCGAATTCCTTGTCGAGACGGTTCATTACGACCAAGCCATCCCCCTGCTGGAGAAGGCCAATACGAAAAGTCTTGTCGCCGGTATGAAAAAAATGATGGACTCCGCTCAGAAGCAGGTCTCGAGGGCAGCGTCTCCAGGATTGGACATGGCTCCTGAAACGGAGCTTCCGGATGTTGTTTCGTTACCGTTGGAGGACATGGTATCTTGCGGATGTTCCTATGAATCGGTTGCTTCTCTGGAGCATCTGGAAGAACTTCTGCTCCGTATGGAAGCTGATGGGGGCATCATCGCATTGGATTTCGAGACGACGAGCGTCGAGGCGATGGAAGCTATCCCTGTGGGCTTTTCCTTTACCAATGCCGAAAAACGGGCTTGGTACGTACCGCTTGTCGCGGATGGCGTTCGGGTTCTGGAAGATGAGCCAGTGAAACTGTTGCTTCGGGCGTATCTTGAAACCGGGCGGCTTGCCGTAGTCGGCCAGAATGTCAAGTACGACTATAAGGTCCTGTGCCGCTGGGGCGTCCGTCCTTCCAAGGTCGTATTCGACACCATGGTCGCCGCATGGCTGCTGGACAGCGCGAGGATGTCCTACAATATGGATGTTCTCGCGGAGTATCATTTGCATTACAAGACGATTCATTACGCCGACGTCGTTCCTGAAGGCAAGCTTTTCTCTGATGTCCCCCTTGATCGCGCCACTGCGTACGGGGCTGAGGATGCCGACGTAACCTGGCGGCTCTATCTTCGTTTCCGCAAGTTGCTTGAGGAGCGGGGGATGTCAAAACTGATGTCCGACCTGGAGATGCCGCTGTTGACGATCCTTGCCGACATGGAACTTGCAGGGGTGCGGCTTGACGCTTCGCGTCTGTCGGATTTCGGGGAGGAGGTCGGACAACGGCTCGATGCGATCCAGAAGGAAATCTATACGCTCTGCGGGCATGAGTTCAACATCAATTCTCCGTTGCAGCTCCAGCAAGTTCTGTTTGTCGAGCGCAATCTGCCGACGGGAAAAAAGACCCGGACGGGTTTCTCCACGGCGACCGATACGCTGGAGAATCTCGCCGACCTCGACCCCGTGCCCGCGTTGATTCTTCAACACCGAGGCTTGGCCAAATTGAAGAACACATATATCGATACCTTGCCGTTGCTGATAGATTCCTTTACGGGGCGGGTGCATCCGACGTTTATCCAGACGGGAACGGCTACCGGCAGATTGTCCTGCCGCAACCCCAATCTCCAGAATATCCCGGTGCGAAGCGACGACGGGCGCCGTATCCGCGATGCGTTCATCCCAGCCGATGGTTGCCGGTTCCTGTCCGCCGACTATTCGCAGATCGAGCTGGTCGTTCTGGCGCATATGGCGGATGACCCTGGATTGAAGGAGGCGTTCCTTTCCGGTGTCGACGTCCACCGCCATACCGCTTCGTTGATTTTCGGCGTTCCAAGCGACGATGTGACCGCTGACCAACGGAGGATCGCGAAGACAATCAATTTCGGGGTGATGTACGGGATGTCGTCATTCCGGCTTTCCAATGAGCTGAAGATCAAGCGGTCCGAGGCGCAGGCGTTCATAGACGCTTATTTCGCCCGGTATAGCGGGGTGAAGAGTTTCGTTGACAAGACCCGTGGCGAGGCTGAACGGACGGGTATGGTCAGGACGTTGCTTGGGCATGAGCGTACCGTTCCCGAAATCCGTAGCGCGAACAAGATGGAGAAGGCCGGAGCGGAACGAATCGTGGTCAATACGGTCATACAGGGAAGCGCCGCCGATATCATGAAGCTGGCGATGCTCCATATCGCCGACCGCATGGGTAGGGAGCGTGTCAGGTCGAAGCTGTTGCTTCAAGTCCATGACGAACTGATATTCGAAGTTCCTGAAGCGGAACTAGAGCGGATGCGCAGGCTTGTCAGCGAAGAGATGGAGCGGGCCGTCACATTGTCGATTCCGTTGAAGGCCAGCGTGGAATTCGGCCATAGCTGGGGGGAGATGCACTGATGCTGGTGATTGGATTGACTGGGCGTTCCTGCGCGGGGAAGGATCGCTTCGCAAAGGAATTCGCCGCGCTGGGGGTTCCCGTGATTGATGTCGATGGCTTGGGCCATGGCGCGTTGGCCGCCCAGACGGGACGTGTCGTCGAGACATTCGGACCGCAGGTGTTGGCCTGCGACGGTGCTATCGACAGGAAGGCCTTGGGACGGATCGTGTTCGGAGACCCTTCCAAACTCAAGCAGTTGGAATCGATTAGCCACCCTTGGATGGTCGGGGAATGTCATCGAATGGTTGCTGAAGCCAAGAAGGGCGGGCAGCGCATGGTCGTGCTCAACGCGGCCTTGCTGTACAGAATGGGACTGGACGCTTTGTGCGATGCTGTGATATTTGTCAAAGCGTCGTTCTATACTCGGTACCGTCGTGCGAAGGAACGGGACAAGGTGTCTTGGGAAGTGTTCAGGGCACGTGAAAAGGCCCAGGGGGACATCAATCCGGATGTTTTGAAGGGACGTGTTCCAGTGGTGATCATGGAGAATGGCGGGGAGCCTGCGTTAATTCATCGACAAGTGATAGAGTTTTATGATACGATAGACGACAGGATGTCTTTATCGTAGGGATAATTGTGACATGATAGCCAGTTGTTGGCGAGAGGTAGTGGTTATGACAAGATCGAAATTGATAAATATTCTGACGATTACCGTAGTGGTGTCCATATTCTGTTTCGCGGGGATGTGTATCATTGGCTATAGCGGGATACCGGGGGATTTGTTGGAAAACGCCCGTTCCAGACAGACGCAGCCGTTGCTGGAAATTCCTGAGCCCGAACGGCTCAAGCCGCAGCCGATAGAAGCCGTCCCGACCGAGACTGTTATGCCGGCGCCCGCCGACACCGACGCATTAGTGCAGGAGTTGCTTCCCAGGCTGGCCGATGAATTGGCCCCGGTCCTGGCTGAACGCTTGCAGTCCGGCGCCCAGGTCGATCAGGCGCAGTTGATCGCCGATATACAGCCGCAACTGGAAACCGCGTTGCTTGCCCAACTGGAACCCCGGTTGGTAGCTCGCGCGGAAGATTATCTTCCCGACTTAGAGGCCTTGTTGCTAGTCAGGCTTGAACCTGAACTGGTTGCCAGAGCGGAAGGGTATCTCCCTGAGCTTGAAGCTATTCTTCTGAAGGATTTGGAGCCTCAGCTGGTGGCGAGGGCTGAGTCCTACATGCCGCAGCTTGAAGTTGCATTGCTCGCTGATTTGGAGCCTCAGTTTGTTGCGAAGGCCGAGGCATATATCCCTCAATTGGTTGATGCTCTGATTCCACAAATTGTTCCGCAAGTAGTCGCGACGCTTGAGACCCGTCTCGATTCCTATATGCCTACGGTTGCGGATGCGCTGAAACCCTATTTTGATTATTTGACGATGGATGACTTGACCGCCGCCTATGAGCAGTACAAGCCTCAGGTTGTGAAGGATCTGGTTCCGTTGATCGTGCCTGAGGTTCTGGACGCCATAGAATCTTCCTTTGTTTCTTCGGTGTCTCAGGTTGTGGCGGAGCCGGCGCCTTCTTCGCCAGCGATGCCGACGGTAGCGCAGCCAGTTGTTTCCGCTGAACCGGCTGCCGTACCCGCCGCGCCGACTTCCATAACGCCGAAGTGGTCGATTCCCGATGTGGACGAGGGCGCTTCCGTTTATCTTGATCCCGATGCATATGCCGTTCAGCGTGACGCGTTGCGACAGCAGGAAATTCAAAAGATTCTGGATATGTTGCAGGACTGATATAGTTTTCCAAGTGAAAGCGAAATAGACCGCCACAGTGAGTTGACTTTCTCACAACGGCGGTCTTTTATTATGGGCTTGGGGCTTGGGGCTTGGGGCTTGGAGCTTGGAGCTTGGAGCTTGGAGCTTGGGGTGGCGGGGGACAATGGTCTTCTGGATGGTGGTCGCCCCAAATATCGAAAGTCGGCTTAGCAACAGAAAACTTGCATTTCAGGCTTGCCTGAAGATAAGGGTTCTTCAAAAGAGATGCTTTTGGGTATGTAGTTGCCAGTTGCATAAAGTGGGCATGAACTTGCCATCAACCAGCGATGAACTTGCCATCAACCAGCGATGAACTTGCCATCAGCCAGCGATGAACCTGCCATCAGCCAGCGATGAACCTGCCATCAGCCAGCGATGAACTTGCCATCAACCAGCGATGAACTTGCCATCAACTAGCGATGAACTTGCCATCAGCCAGCGATGAACCTGCCATCAACTAGCG
>JAXEWB010000054.1:0-4325 GCA_034114085.1 Sphaerochaetaceae bacterium
CGGCAGTGACCGTGGCGGTACTGCCGGAAGCGGAGGAGACCGACATCGAGATTAAACAGGAAGACCTGAAAGTGGACGTCATGCGGGCCGGCGGCCCCGGAGGGCAGTGCGTCAACACCACCGACAGCGCGGTCCGGCTCACCCACCTGCCGACCGGTCTGGTCGTCATCTGCCAGGATGAAAAATCCCAAATCAAAAACAGGGCGAAGGCGCTGCGTGTCCTCCGGTCCAGACTGTACGAGATGGAAGAAGACAAGAAAGCGAAGGAACGCGCCGACGCCCGCCGCAACCAAGTCGGCAGCGGTGACCGCTCCGAACGAATCCGCACATATAATTTCCCTCAGAACCGTCTGACAGACCACCGTTTGAACCTCACCCTGTACAAACTGGACCTGGTCATGGAAGGCCAGCTCGACGAAGTAATCGAAGCCTTGAAAATCGCGGCGGGCGAAGCCGCATTGAAAGAGGCATAAGCGAATGCCAGATGGCGTCCCCTGTACAATCGCACAAGCCATGTCCATGGCCCAGCGCGCCGTGGATACGGCGGGGGCGTCGGATACCGCGGCGCTGGACGTCCGGCTGATCTTCCGCAAAGCGCTCGGCCTGACGATGGAGCAGCTGCTTTGCCGTATGAACGAGCCGTTGCCACAAGAAAGCCACGCCACGATTGACCAGATGGTCCGGCGAAGGATGGACCATGAACCCATGGCCTACATCCTCGGTCAGCGAGATTTCTACGGACACACCTTTTTCATCGATGAACGTGTGCTTATCCCCCGTCCTGACACTGAAACACTCGTCGACGCGGCGCTGACCCACATACGTGCGAAACAATCCTTCTACCGTTGCACGGGAGGGACTTGGGGCGACAATCTGAAAATTCTGGACGTCTGTACGGGAAGCGGCTGTGTCGGAATATCCCTTGCCGCGGAACTGCCCAGCTGCGCAATCACGCTCGCCGACATTTCAGCCGATGCGCTGGCAGTCGCGAAAGCCAATGCGCAAGCCATCCTGGGCAGGGATCTCGACTATGCGCAGGGTAATTTGCTGACACCGTTCATCCCCGTTCCGTTGGAGACTCAACGGCGGGAGTACGATGACCGGCTGAGGGAAAACTATGCGGACGAGGACTATGGCTACGAATTATCACAGCCGGAACCTTTCCGCGCCGACACAATCCGGCGGTTCGATGTCATCGTCTCCAACCCGCCGTATCTGACCGACCAGTGGTGGGACGAAACGGAGGCACAAGTACGGTGGGAACCGCATCTGGCGTTGGCCGGCGGAGACTTGGACGGACTGAAGCTGATCAGGGAGCTGATCGAGCAATCGACCCAGGTGCTGTCCGAAGGCGGGGCGTTGCTGCTTGAATGCGACTATAGGCAATGTGGCGACGTCTCTGATATCATGAAGCAACAGGGGTTCTACGACATCCGTATCGAAAGCGACCTGGCCGGCAAGCCTCGCGTCGTGTGGGGGATATTGTAATGTACGAGCAGTTGTTGGAGCGATTCATCCAGAAAGCCTTCAAATACTCGAAGGATGACCAGGAGAAAATCCTGGCCGCGGCGACGTTCGCGGCGGAAAAGCACAAGGACCAGAAACGCGCCAGCGGAGAACCCTACATCATCCACCCCCTTGCGGTCGGGGAGATACTCATCCAGCTTAAGATGGACCAGGATACGGTCTGCGCGGGATTGCTCCACGATACCATCGAGGACACCGCCACCAGCTATGAGGAGATCGCGAAGCTGTTCGGCAAACCGGTCGCCGACATGGTTGAAGGAGAAACGAAAATCGCGAACCTGAAGGCGATGAACAAGAGCCTCCAGGAAGCGGAGACGATACGCAAGATGTTCTTCGCCATGAGCAAGGACATCCGCGTCATCATCATCAAGCTGGCCGACAAGCTCCACAACATGCGGACGCTCCAGCACCTCAAGCCCCAGCGGGCGAAGGAAATCGCCAGCGAATGCCTGGACATCTACGCCCCGTTGGCGGACAGGCTCGGCATTTCCTGGCTCAAGGACGAACTTGAGGACCTGTCGCTCAAAATCCTCAAACCCGACACGTTCCAGTATATCCAGGACTACCTGCTGTCCAAGAAGGGCGAACAGACGGCGTATCTGGGGCGCATCGAGAAAACCCTGTACAGGGCCTGCGGCGAAGCGGGACTGAGCGACGTTATGGTCACCAGCCGTGCAAAGCATACCTATTCGGTCTACATGAAGATGAAGAAACGCAAGAAGGAGATTGAGGAAATCTTCGACATCCTCGGCGTCCGCATCCTTTGCAACACCGTAACGGAATGCTACACCCTGTTGGGGATCGTCCATCGGCTCTGGCCGCCTATCGAAGGACGGTTCAAGGACTATATCGCCATGCCCAAGGCCAACAACTACCAGAGCCTCCATACCACGGTCATGGCGTTGGACGGCAAGCTCCTTGAAATCCAGATCAGAACCAAGGAAATGCATTATACCGCCGAATACGGCGTCGCCGCGCACTGGGCGTACAAGGCGGAAAGCGGCAGTGAAAGCGGATCCTGGGCGGAGATGGACAACGAGCAGTTCACCAGAATCATCAGCAAGCTCAAGACCTGGAGCAATGAAATCGAGCAGAGCGAATCCTTCATGGACGACATCAAGGGCGAACTGCTCAAGGACACCATCTACGTATTCACTCCGCAAGGGCATATCGTCGAGCTTCCCGCCAATGCCACCGCACTGGACTTCGCCTACCAGATACATACGGAAATCGGAAACCACACCACCGGCGCCAAGGCTGACGGGTCGATCATCCCGCTGAACCAGCCGCTGAAGAACACCCAGGTAATTGAAATCCTGACTTCGCCCAACGCCCGCCCCCATCTCAGCTGGCTGCGGTACGCCCAGACCACCAGCGCACGCAAGAAAATCAGGGCCTGGCTGAACAAGAACGACGAAAGCCTCCTGATCGACAAGAACATCATCGCCAAGAACATCGTCCCGAAAAAGAAAGAGTCCGCGCCACTGGAGGAAAAACCTGAGAGCCTCCAGCAGTTGAGCGATGGGGACGGCATCATCCGGCAGGTTTCCGACCAGTCCCGGATGACGCTGAAAGTCGGCGATGAGAAAAACATGATGATTTCCCTCGCCCAGTGCTGCAATCCCGTCCGTGGCGATGACATCGTGGGGTATATCTCCCGTGGGCGAGGCATCATCGTCCATAGGAAGGATTGTCCGAACCTCAAGAACATGTCGGAAATCGATGATCGTTCCATCGAGGTCGAATGGGAGACTGAATCCCCGCTGCTTACGCGCCGCTTCCGAGTCACCAGCAAACGGACCTCCGACCTCTTCAGCGAAATTGAAGGTGCGATCCGCAAGTACAAGGGACATCTGATCGAGGGCCGTCTGGACGATGATGAGGAAGGACGGCTTACCGGCACGTTCACCATGGAAGTCTCCCACGAAGAAGACTCCAAAAAAATCATCAAGAGCTTGCGGACCATTCCTTCAATCCTGTCCATCGTACCAATTTCCGGCTAGTGCGCGTCCTCGTCGATGGAGCGTACAGGACCGAGGAATGCGTGGCATCGTCTCCGACGACGACCCTGCGTCCGCTTGCCTTTTCCCTTTGCCTTCACGATATTTCATATATGGGAGGTTGTGGGATCCTCTCAGAATGATGAAATATTGCACAAGGAGCAAATCATGAAAAAGAACTGCATCGCGATACTGATTATCGCCTTGGCCGGTGTCTCCGGACTTGCATTCGCGAACGGCCTTGACGCCGACGACATGATCGACCATTATGCGACGCTGGACAGCTTCGAGATATCGACGGTTCCCGCGGACGCCGTTCCCGCCACCTTGCGGAATGCGATTCAGGACGGAACAAGCTGGGGTGGCTCGGCGTTGGTCACGGTGAACAAAGACGGGTCGCCGTCCGTGGCCTTCTACGACATCAAGTCAGTTCCGGGCCGAAACCAGATTCTGTACATATCGGACAAGCTCGACAGAACGACCTACGACAACCTCCGCAAACGGGAGGAGGCCATGCATGTGAACATGATTCTGGACAATGGAATCCTCAGCCTTGACGGGCCGAGGACGCTCGTGGAATATGTGGATGACAAGGACGATATCCGGTGGCTCGATAAACGGACCGGGGGCAAATACACCTACCTTGAGGTAGAACACATATACTCTACCCCGACTGCCATCATCCGGTAATCCGCCGTCAACGGAGCTTCATACAAGCCGGGGGGCGGCGGTCAGCCGGCCCCCCGCCAATTATCCAGGTGAAAGCGACGCGGGAGGGGGAACCAACAGAAGAGGGAC
>JAXEWB010000055.1:0-9066 GCA_034114085.1 Sphaerochaetaceae bacterium
GCCATTCCATGGATGATCAACTTCTGGCGGTCTCATTCATGCTGACCTGTAGCTGCGGTAATCTATCTCCGGACGGCTCGATTCTTGGTAATGCTGCCCAGTGATACCGTGACTTCCGATGGATGGACTGGTGCAATGAACCTGAATTGTGGTGTTGGGGTCTGGAGCTTGGAGAATTGTCCGCTGGTCCTCAAGTGGTTGAAACTCAGGACCGGACTCGCAGGGGATTGTTTTTATGGTGGTTCCTTGCCGGACAGGCGGCTACGGTTCGCGGCATCCGGTTTTCAAGGAGCCGGCTTGCGGATAGGGGCGCGATGGATTGACTTGTGGGCAAGCGTTGGTCTGCAACGGTCTGGCCATGGAAAATTTGTCCGCTTCAGTTCTGTGATGATGGAAATTCATGCATGACGATAGGGGAATATACATATGCGATATGGATACTTTGACAATGAAGCCAGGGAATATGTGATTGACAGGGTCGATGTACCTGTGTCATGGACGAACTATCTTGGTACGGAAAGCACGGGGACTGTGATTTCCCAGAATGCTGGCGGCTACATGTTCCATGAGTCTCCTGAAAACCATAGGATTACCCGTTTTCGCGCCAACGGCGTCCCCTTGGACCGTCCTGGACATTATGTGTACCTGCGGGACAATGCGGACGGGGACTATTGGTCCGTTTCCTGGCAACCCGTTGGAAAACCGTTGGACAAGGCGAAATACATCTGCCGGCATGGACTTGCCTATTCGACATTCATCTGCGACTACGACGACATCCATGCGGAACAGACGCTGTTCATTCCCAGGGGGGAGTCCATGGAGCTATGGGACATCACCCTGAGAAATACCGGAGATGCGCGGAAGGATATCAGCCTGTTCCCGTATTGTGAGTTCTCGTTCAATATCATTGAGATAGACAACCAGAATTTTCAGATGAGCATGTACTGCTCGGGGTCAAGCTATGCCGATGGAGTAATCGAGGTTGACAATTTCTACAACCCGTCGATGTACCACTATTTTACGGCGAACTTCACTCCTGACGGGTATGACTGTCTGCGCGATGGTTTTATCGGAAGCTACCGGAGCGAAACGAATCCCGTCGGTGTCGAGCGCGGAGAGTTGTCCGGCAGTAGCGAACTAGGGAACAATCATTGCGGGGCGTTGTACAAGCGTATCGTCCTCAATCCTGGCGAAACGGTACGTGTCGCCGTCATGCTCGGGGTAGGCGACCGCGCGACAGGACAGGCCGTCCGGACGAAGTACGCCAATCCTGCCGCAATCGATGCCGCATTCGCCGCCTTGAAGGAGTACTGGAGGGATAAGTACGAGCGGTTGCAGATACGCACTCCGAACGGGGCCATGGATACGATGATCAACACTTGGAACCTCTACCAATCGGAAACGAACGTCGTATTCTCCCGCTTCTCGTCATTTATCGAAGTCGGTGGCCGTACCGGTCTGGGGTACCGCGATACCGCTCAGGACGCGATGTGCGTCCCCCATACCAATCCCGGCGCATGCCGTCGCCGTCTGGTCGAACTTTGCCGGGGGCTGACCGGCATGGGTTACGGTCTGCATCTGTTCGAGCCGAGCGTATTCGACCCCGGGAAGCCGAAGGCGCCAGCTTTCAAATCCCCTACGGTCAAGCCCGAACCCAAGCTGTCCGACGTGGTGCATGGTCTTGAGGATACCTGTTCGGACGACGCCTTGTGGCTTGTGCCGGCAATCTGTGAATATGTCAAGGAGACGGGTGAGTTCTCGTTCGTGGATGAAATCGTCACCTACGCCGACGGTGGTGAAGGCTCGATCTATGAGCATATGCGCCGCATTCTCGATTTCTCGACGGAGCAGGTCGGCGCCACCGGCATCTGCAAGGGGTTGCGCGCCGATTGGAACGATTGCCTGAACCTTGGAGGAGGGGAGTCCGCCATGGTTTCGTTCCTCCACTATTGGGCGCTTCGGAACTTCATCGAACTCGCTCAGTATTATGGCCGGGATGATGACGCCGACCGGTATGAGAAAGTCGCCGAAAAGGTCCGCGAGGCATGCGAGACGGTTCTGTGGGACAAGGAATGGTATATCCGCGGCATTACGAAGAACGGTGTGAAAATCGGTACGAGCGAGGATGCTGAAGGAAAGGTCCATCTGGAATCCAACGCCTGGGCGGTGGTTTCCGGCGTAGCGCAGGGCGAGCGGGCCAGCAAGGCCATGGATGCGATAGACACATATCTCTATTCTGATTGGGGCATCCACCTCAATGCGCCGTCCTATGGTACGCCGAACGACGACATAGGCTTTATTACCCGCGTCTACAAGGGAATCAAGGAGAACGGTGCCATTTTCAGCCACCCGAATCCTTGGGCATGGGTCGGGGACGCCCTGCTCGGCAACGGCGACCGCGCCATGAAGTTCTACAACGCGCTTTGTCCCGCCAATCAGAACGACAAGATTGAAATCCGTCAGTCGGAGCCCTACACCTACTGCCAGTTCGTCATGGGGCGCGACCATACCGCTTTTGGCAGGGCGCGGCATCCTTGGCTGACCGGTTCCGCCGGATGGGCTTATTTCGCCACGACGCACTATCTGCTCGGTGTCCGTCCCGACTACGACACGCTGGAGATCGACCCTTGCATTCCCTCTTCCTGGGATGGATTCTCCATCTCCCGTATCTGGCGTGGCGCTCAGTACCGAATTACGGTGACAAACCCCGACCATGTGCAGAAGGGAGTGAAAGGGATTCGGCTGAACGGCGAACCTGTGCATGTCATTCCCAGTATGGAGACTGGGAGCTTCAATGTCATCGATGTGGTGATGGGTACTTGAGCAAGGCTTTCGTTCTTTGTATGGTTGTTCATGCCTTGCATGAATTTTTCCATTTCCTGCAAGGCTTGATGGAGGTGGTGTCGATGGCGGATTGGAATTCTGAGCAATACCTGCTTTTCAAGCGGCAACGGACCCAGCCTGTGATCGATCTGGCGCAACGTGTCAGGATGGTTTGCTTTCCCAAGAATATCGTTGACCTGGGCTGTGGCCCTGGCAACAGCACGGAGGTGTTGCGAAGCCTGTTCCCCGATGCCGACATCCTTGGTATCGACACCTCCACGAATATGATCGAAAAGGCCCGCGCCAGCTATCCCGACCTTCGCTTCCAAGTCCGCGACCTCAACGCCCTCGACTGTCGCCACGACTTGCTGTTTTCCAACGCCTGCCTGCAATGGCTGCCCGACCATGGCGTCCTGTTGCCCTCGCTGATGGACCGGCTCAATGATGGCGGGTTCCTTGCGGTGCAGATACCGATGAATGGTGGCGAACCTCTTTTTCAGATCATCAGGGATGTCGTTTCACAATCGGCTTGGGATTTCAGCAAGGTCAGTTTTGAAACGAACGGTTCCTTGGAACCTGATGCGTATTTTGATATCCTATCGGGTTGCTCCAGTGCCTTTGAGCTTTGGGAGACGACCTATTACCACAATATGCCTTCGCATGACGCTCTGCTGGAATGGGTCAAGGGCGCCCGTCTCCGCCCCTACTTGGACGTGCTCGATGAGTACGACTCCAAACTGTTCCAGGAGGAAATCCTTGCGCGTGTCCGCCGGACGTATCCGGTAATGCGCAACGGCGAGGTAGTCCTTCGATTCCGAAGGTTCTTCTTTTTGGCTCGGAAATAAGGCCTTTCAATCCTTCTTGCACCCGACTCTTTTTTATTTGCCTCTTCAGCCAAAAAGGGGACTGATGTTCTATAAATTGAATATTTTGTTATGATGTAGTTAGTTGCTGGCTTATTTCGCGATGGAGTTGCTGGTAACTTCATTACCCTTTGCTGGTGGTTTCATCGCTACTTGCTGGTGGCTTGATATTTCCCCCAAAAACATCCGCTCCCATGGACTCTCTCCCCGACTTGTGCCAGAATGTTGACGTTCTATTTTGGAAACATCATCCGTCGCTTGGCGTCATTCAACGACGAAGGCGTCTGACGCAATAGAAAAAAACTCTGAACGGCCACTGGTACTTCCAGCTTTATCCAAAATGGTACGAAGGATGCGGAATTTGAAATGACCTTCACGCTTGTTCTGATTGTTGTGAACACTCTGTTCTGGATTTCCTTGCATTTCGTGGTGGCCGCGCTGGTCACTACGGCGGTTCCACAGCGGCTGCGGATGCGGTGGTTTGACTACCACCGATGTTTTTTTCAGGTGTCGGAGCGGGAAATGGCGTTCTATAAGCGAATCGGTTTGCCCAGATGGAAGGACCGGCTCCCCCAATACAACAAGGACTTTGACAAACGCCACCTGCGGAAAAACATGTCCCCCGATTATATACGTACATTCCTATTCATGACCTGCCAGGCCGAAGTCGTTCACTATAGCATTGCGGTCACTGGCTATCTGTCCTTGCTTTTTTGTCTGCTATGCGATGATCCTCTGTCCAATATCCCGCTGTTCTTTGGTATCGCGACATTCATTGGAGCATGTAATATTCCATTTTCAATGATTCAGCGATACAATAGATATCGATTTTCCGATGTACTGGCGATGATGGAATCACGGGGGCGGGGGGCGCAAATCGGCGGGGGCGGATTCTTCAACGATGCCGCCGCTGGTTCTGTTTTGTAGAGTAAAGAGCAATGGTAAACCATACCGTTATGGCATCAATTGTGGAACAATGAAATAGGGACGATTAGGTACAAGTTTATTTGGATGAATAACTTGTATTGGATTTTGTTGTTTCCGTGGCTGGTTTTTAAAGGGGTGGATATGAAGCAATTCGAGGTGAGTTTGGGGCAGTATGAGCCGACTGCTCTGTATGGCGTGTGGATGGAATCCAACGACCGTTCGATATCACGTGACATTGCCAGATTGTCAAAACGGTATTATGTCGTTTCCGGCAAACGCGCAAGTTCCGTCCTTCCATTCTATGTGCTGTCAAAAGACTATGACCAGAGTACGGGTCGCTTCAAGCTGTTCATCGGTAGCGATGCGCCAGCCGCAGGCTTGGACAAGTTCATCATCCCAAAGGGGCGGCGTGCGAAAATATCAGTCGGACCGAAGTTTGGATTTTTGTGGGGACCGTCTATCGGAGAGGCAAAACGGTTCTTTTACACAAAATGGCTTCCTGCCTGTGGATTATCCGCGTTGAACATGGAATACGAGCTGCATACGGAGAAAAGTCTTGGTGCGAATGCGATTGTGGAGCTTTTGTTTGTTGTTGAAACCTGAAGGTGAACCGGTGGGGGAGATGCATTGTTGAAGGAACGGAAGGAGGTGTCTGTGAATGAACGGCTGTATGAATTCGATGCGGTGATACGGAAAGTTCCCGAACTTGACGGCGCATACATAGAATTTCCGTTTGATGTCCGCACCGAATTTGGAACGGGAAGAGTGAAAGTCCATGTGACGTTCGACGGGGTGGAATATGACGGCAGCCTGGTACGCATGGGTACTCCCTGCCATATCCTGGGTGTACGGAAGGATATCCGCGCTGCAATAGGAAAACAGCCGGGAGATTCCGTACATGTCATTGTCCGTGAACGCGAATAGGCCGGCCAATTACCTGACTGGCGGCAGAATCATCGGTTCCTTCCTGTTGCTGGGACTGAACCCCCTGTCCCTGCCGTTCTTCATCGTGTATGCCCTCTGCGGCGTTACGGATGTGCTTGACGGGACAGTTGCCAGACATACTGGAGGCGCCACGAAGTTCGGGGCCGCGCTGGACAGCGTGGCTGATTTCATCTTCGTCGTGGTGATGTTTGTGATATTCCTACCGCTTTTTCCGTGGAAGCTCTGGATGCTTCTATGGGTAGCCGCAATCGCGGTACTGCGATTCCTGTCGCTCGCGGTGGGATATGTGAAATACCATGAGCTTGCGTTTCTCCACACCTATGCGAACAAGGTCACCGGAGGCGTGATGTTCCTCCTGCCGTTTTTCTATCTTCTTGTCGGACTGGATCTTGCCGCATCGGTCGTCTGCGTTGGCGCTACGTTATCGGCGGTGGAGGAGCTGGTGATCACAGTGCGTTCGGAAAAACTGGACAGAGATGTGCGGGGTGTGTGCCTTGGTCATCGCAACCAATCGAACAAAGCGACCTGACTTTAATGCCACCCTCATCTGATACGAAATCCCCGAACAATTTGTTTTTGAAACAACCGTTCGGGGATCTTGAAAAATGGATATATGAGCCAGTCAGCAGACTTGGCGTGTAGATTTGGTGCTATTCATCTTCCTTTGCTGATTTTGCATAGGAAAGAGCTTTCACCGCATTGTCGAATTTCTGAAACTTGCCGTTCTTCAAGCGAATTACGACGGATGTCTTCTGATTGCCGCTCACTTGAACGATGTATTCCGTCGCTTCAAATTTTGTCTTGAAGTATTTGATGACCTTGTCGCTGCCCTGACGTTTCACAGCCCAACCTTTGCCTGCGACGAAAGAAAGGGTATGGACATCCTTTACTTCTTTTTTTACTTTCTCTTCGGCGGGGGCGGGTTCTGAGCCTTTTACACCCGGTTTTGGAGCGGCCTCGGGAACAGCTTTCGAAGTCGTTTTCGCCGACACCGTTTCAGGCTCTTTTACAGAAGTTTTTTTCTGTACTTTTTCTTCATTTTTTGCCGGAGCTTTCGTTAGTGCCGGTGCTTTTTGTTTTGCCATGATATCTCCTTTGGATTCTCTATGATGAAATGTAGTGCGGTTCAATGAAATTGTCAGTACAATGGGCCGTTGATATTAGAAAAAAAAGTGCAAAATAATCGCTGTATGTGTAACATTTTTTTGATAAGTCCACACAGGAAACGGAAAATCGGCTGTCCTTGATGTTTGTATTCAAGGTGATATCGATTGCCTAGAAGTACATATGCATCATCGGTATCTGCATGAGGAGTTAAAAAAAGCCATCCCAGTCAGTTTTCTTGGGATGGCGTGGTGAACCGTTGGAATTCCTGATGCCAGCGCAATATCGCTCATGGGAATGTACCTTGCGGAACTTGCTTGGGTGATTTTCCCATAAGGTCGGTCTTACTTGTCCTGTTGCTCCAATGCTAGCGTAACGGTTGTCAGGTCGCAGACTTCGGTCGGACCGTAGTACTGGATTGCGCCTGGGTAGGTGAAGCAGGTATCGCGGGCCCATTCATCGCGATGAGCGGCGAAGTAGGCGAACGGAGCGCCGTCAAGTTCGACGAGAGCCTTCTTGATAACCGGCTTTTGCTCGCCATGGCGCTGCTCCATATTCATCATCATGGTGATGGGAATGCCGCCTGCTTTCCATTCCGCCGCAGGCTTGTGCAACCTGGTGACGGAGGAGATGTATCCGGACAGGCCGCCGGCAATCAACATGAAGGCGTTGTAGCCGAGGCTGTAGCAATAATCCGCGTCGAAGTTGGATGGGAACGCGCAACGGCCTTCGTAGCCGAAGAAGTGGTTGAGTCCGCTGAACTTGCCGACATATGCGCCGGCCTTCTTCATCTCAGCAAGACGATTGCCGACCATCTCGATCAACAGCTTGTCGGTCTCGATGCGGGAAACCTGGACGTTGCCATGCGGATCGCGATCCATCAGCAGCTGCTTCTGGATTCCTTCCGGCAGAACGGTGAACACATCGGCGGACGCCTTGGTCAGATGTGCGACGATGAACTTGCTCTGTGCCTCGAAATCCGCAAGCTTGGCATAAGCCTTCTCTTCCGTGGCAAGGAGATCGTTCAGTTCTTCGATCAGAGCCTTGACTTCGGGGATGAACTCGACCAGCCCTTCGGGAATCAATATGACGCCGAAATTCTTGCCGTCGGCCGCCCGTAGCGCGATGGCGTCGGCCACCTGCTGCACGACTTCAGTCAGGGAAGTCTTGTGAGCCTCGACCTCTTCGCTGATCAGGCAGATGTTCGGCTGTGTCTGCAATGCGCATTCAAGTGCGATGTGACTGGCGCTACGTCCCATGAGCTTGATGAAGTGCCAGTATTTCTTGGCGCTGTTCGCATCGCGCTCGATGTTTCCAATCAGCTCGCTATAGGTTTTAGTCGCGGTATCGAAACCAAAAGAAATTTCGATGGACTCATTCTTCAAATCGCCATCAATGGTCTTCGGGCATCCGATAACCTGAATCCCTGACTTCTTGCGAAGGAAATACTCAGCGAGTACCGCCGCATTGGTGTTGGAATCATCCCCGCCAATAATGACGATCGCGGAAATCCCATGCTTCTTGCAGGTTTTCTCGCAGACTGCGAACTGCTCCTCGGTCTCCAGCTTCGTGCGTCCGCTGCCAATAATGTCGAATCCGCCGGTATTGCGGTATTCCGCGAGAAAATCAGCGGTAATCTCGACATACTTGTCATCGAGGATGCCACTGGGGCCGCCCTTGAAGCCAATCAGCTTGTTTTCGGGATTCGCCGCCTTCAATGCGTCGAACAGGCCGCTTACGACATTATGTCCGCCAGGAGCCTGTCCTCCAGAAAGAATCACACCGACATTGCGTTTCGTACCGATGGTCTCGTTCTTTCCTTTTTCAAAAGAAATCTTCGGCAACCCATACGTATGGGGGAACAATGCCTTGATCGTCTCCCGGTCGGATACCGGAGCAGTCGCGTCGCCGGCTACCGGCACGATAGTGTCGATGGCTTCCCTCAGGATGGCCGGCAGTTTTGGGTCGTACTTGTAACGTGCGATTTGTAGGGGTGAATACTTCATTTCCTAATACTCCTTTCTCGGATATCATGCGTCCGACTGCGTTGTCCTCGCAAGGCCGTACCGGGGTACTGTCCTTGTTCGACGGCCTTGTCCGCCGCATGCTCTCCTTCGAACTTGCTTCCTGATATCATGCGTCCGACTGCGTTGTCCTCGCAAGGCCGTACCGGGGTACTGTCCTTGTTCGACGGCCTTGTCCGTCGCATGCTCTCCTTCGAACTTGTTTCCTGATATCATGCGTCCGACTGCGTTGTCCTCGCAAGGCCGTACCGGAGTACCGCCCTTGTTCGACGGCCTTGTCTGCCGCATGCTCTCCTTCGAACTTGCTTCCTGATATCATGCGTCCGACTGCGTTGTCCTCGCAAGGCCGTACCGGAGTACCGCCCTTGTTCGACGGCCTT
>JAXEWB010000056.1:0-129304 GCA_034114085.1 Sphaerochaetaceae bacterium
GGTGAAGGTCAGAAGGTTCTGGTAGATGTGAAAGGTCTGCTGGATAGAGCCGAATACGAAGCCGCAGGCTACATTTACTGGAGGCTGTAAAATGGGATATAAGTCACTACAATTTCCCAAAGGGACACAATTCTTAGTCACGGGTGGTGCCGGATTTATCGGCTCCAATCTGTGTGAAGCCATTCTGAATCTCGGTTGTCGCGTCCGCTGCCTTGATAATTTTTCCACAGGCAAGCAAGCGAACGTAGACATGTTTCTCGGACGTGCTGGCTACGAATTTGTGAAGGGCGATATCAAGGATTTCAACACATGCCTTGAAGCAACAAAAGGTGTAGACTACGTGTTTCACCAAGCTGCGTGGGGTTCTGTTCCACGCTCCATCGAAATGCCACTGTTTTACAACACCAATAACATCGGCGGCACCTTGAACATGATGGAAGCTGCTCGGCAGAATGGCGTGAAGAAGTTCGTCTACGCTTCCAGTTCATCCGTTTACGGTGACGAGCCGAATCTGCCGAAAACGGAAGGACGAGAGGGGAATCTCTTAAGCCCTTATGCCCTAACAAAAAGAACTTGCGAAGAATGGGGCAAACAGTACACCAGACACTACGGGCTTGAGACAGTTGGATTGAGGTACTTCAACGTCTTCGGCCGTCGTCAAGATCCGAACGGCGCATACGCCGCTGTTATCCCGAAGTTCATTAGTCAACTCATGAACGATGAGCAGCCGACGATCAACGGTGATGGCAAGCAGAGCCGTGATTTCACATACATTGAGAATGTTATTGAAGCTAACCTAAAAGCGTGTCTATCTGGCTCAGAGGCGGCTGGTCAAGCCTACAACATCGCATACGGCGGCAGAGAGTACTTGATCGACATATACCATGCTCTGACTGCCGCTCTTGGAAAAGACATAGAGCCGAACTTCGGTCCAGACAGGGCTGGTGACATAAAGCACTCAAATGCTGATATATCAAAAGCTGAGAGATTACTTGATTACCATCCTGATTATGATTTCAAGACAGGACTGGCTGAGTCCATTCAATGGTACCGGGAGAATTTATGAATATGCATAAGGATTTTGGCGATGCTGAAGACAATCGAATTTGGTGACAATAAGGTGTTAGCACGTAATCGTGGGGAAATAACATGATGTTTGCTATAGATAACATTATGAAATGATGTAGTAAAACAATATACTAAGAATCAAATGGCAACTACAAAAAAACAAACAACGAATAGTGCTGCTTATATACTACAAATCAAGGGAAATGGTTGTGACGATGTTTGAAGATTATAAAAAACCGTTGTTCATTACTGTGGATACGGAAGGCGACAGCTTGTGGGATCGTCCAGATAAAGTGACAACAGAGAATGCCAAAGGAATAGATAGGTTTCAGCATCTTTGTGAGGAACATGGGGTGAAGCCGATTTATCTAACGAATTTTGAGATGGCTTGCGATAATGTACTGCTGAAATCTCTGAAGAAAAAAAATGAAAAGAATCTGTGCGAGATTGGTATGCATATGCATGCATGGAATTCGCCGCCCATTCACGCATTGACAGATCATGATATGGCATATCTGCCTTTTGTTACGGAATACCCAGCGGATCTGTATGAAGAGAAAGTATATACGCTGAAACATTTGCTCGAAGAGCGGTTTGAAACGAAAATTGTCAGTCATCGTTCCGGACGTTGGGCAGTAGATAAGAAGTACCTTACCTGTCTGGCAGGGAGCGGAATAGGCGTGGATTGCAGTTATACGCCGCTAATCGACTGGCGTTGCTCGATGGGTGCTCCGGGCAGATTGGGCGGTCCAGACTACCGAACGGTTAACCCGAATATCCACCAAATCGGTGAATGTGATTCTGCCATCACTGAGGTGCCCATGACAACCAAAAAAAATCCGCTTTACAACAACCCTTTTGTACGGACGGCACTGCGCCTAACTCCGGAATCATTGCGGGCAAACAAGGTTTACAATGCGGTCAACGGACGGCTGGTCATGATGCTGCGCCCTGATATACGCCGGGAAAAACAGCAGTTATCGCTGATTAATTCGCTTGTGAAGGATATCGGGCACACCCATGTTGAGTTAATGGTTCATTCATCAGAAGTTTTCTGCGGCACCTGCCCGCATTGTAAAACCGAGGAGGATGTGGATAAGTTGTACGGGATTATGGAGAAAATGTTCCGAAAACTAACTGAATTCACAACCCCGAAAACTTTCCGGGAGTTGCTTATAGAACAGAAAACAGGTGAGCATTTATGAGTAAACCTCTTGTCAGCGTTGTAATGCCTGTATACAATACAGCGAATCTTGTATGTAAGGCAATAAACAGCGTTCTCGGACAGACATACGAGGATGTTGAAGTTGTTGTGGTAGATGACGGCTCAACTGATTGTTCTCTGGAGGTTCTTCAGAAATCGTTTAATAGCGACGCCAGAGTTAAAATACTCCATAAAGAAAACGGCGGTGCAAGCAGTGCCAGAAACGAAGCGCTGAACCATATAAACGGCGAATACATTACCTTTTTGGATTCAGATGACACGTTTACATCCGACGCAGTTCAGAATTTAATGGAAACGCTGATGAAAAACTGTGCGGACGTAGCTGTTCCGAATGTATTTTCGGAGATCAGCGTGGAAGGTGTTCCGATTACTGTCATACTTTATGAGGAATCCCAGGATGTTTTGGAAGCGAAACAGTTCTGCGTTGATCATATGATCACAGAGGGAACGGCATGGCGTTGTTCGTCAGTACTTTACCGCGCGGATATTATACGTGACCATGCGATTCGTTTTTCCGAAGGACATACTGCGGAGGATTACCTTTTCAACCTAAACGTTATGCGTTATGCAAACACCGTATCGGTAGAGCGGGAGATAACGCTTCACGTACAGAAAAGAGCTGGAAGTGTGACCGCTTCTTACCGCCCTGAACTATTGCAGTTGTTCCTCTATATCGACGAGCAGACATACGCTTATTTGCGTGATGCGGGGTATGATAAAGCTGAAAGCCGTAGAATTGCAGATCGTTTGCTCGGAAGAAACGTGGTTACCTATTTTATGAAGGAGATTTCCACAGGAAGCCAAAAGAACGGTTTCATGAAATCATACAGAACCGCTGTAAAAGAAATCCGCAAAAACGGTGGGTTTTACTCTGTATTACAAGATGTTGCCAGAGGACGAGCGTATTTTTCTACCAAACGAAAAAGACAGCTTGCGCGTATCCTTGCAGGGATGCTCGCGCACCGTCTCTATTTTGCGTCGGCAATCTGTATCCGTCTGATCTGACGATAATCCGCTTTATTCCGGAATTCAAATAATCCGAAGGAACACGCTGTGCGTACGAAATAGGAGCTAACGATGGTAAAAAAGACTCTGACTATTTTTACACCGACTTATAATCGGGCATACACACTGTCCCGCTGTTATAACGCACTAAAAAATCAGACCAGCTTGGATTTTGTATGGCTGGTAATCGATGATGGTTCAACAGACGAGACCGCAGAGTTGATCCGATTCTATCAGCGAGAGAATGAAATTGAAATTGTGTATTATTATCAGGAAAATATGGGGATGCACGGCGCACATAATGCCGGAATTCGTCTTGCCGATTCTCTTTTATGGACTATATGCGATTCAGATGATTATTTCTCCGAGAATGCCGTGGAAAAGATTATCGATATGTGGAGGCAGAAAGGAGATCCGGAACGTCATGCCGGATTGATTTGTAAAATATCTGATCAGAACGGAAACAGTATTTCTGAATTTCTGCCGGACGAGGAGGAAGTAACCACCTACGAGTTGAATTACACTCGCGCTATGCGATGTGATTTCCGCCCGATTTACCTTCTTTCGGCTGTAAACCAAGACTTTTTTCCGATTCTGAACGATGAACATTATATGCCCTGCGGATATAAGTATATAGAAAATGAGGGAAACAGGAAGCTTCTGGTAATTAATGAAGCGTTGTATCATGTTGAATTTTTGAGTGACGGCTGTACGACAAATAAAGTAAAGCAGTTTTTTACATACCCAATAGGTTTCTTGTTTGTTCGCACGAAAATGCTTGGGATTCTGCGTGAGCCGAAAACGCTTCGCCGCGGAAAAATTCAATATCTCGCAAGTTGTATTATTGCACGGCAAAATATGTTTCGGGGTGCGCTAGGATGTCCGGATGTCCTGAAATACCTTATACCAGCATATCTCTATTACATCAGAAGTTGTCTCCGATATAAAAAACAATACAAACATTTTCCACACCGGAAAGCGAATCCGGACGGCGTATTTGATCTAATCCGTGATAATCTCGGTAGTTAACTGGAGGCAGAACCGCAAAATGAAAGATAATAACAACAGTATTCCCTTGAAAATTCTCCATGTTGTCGGATGTATGGACCGAGGCGGTGCAGAATCCAGAATTATGGATGTATACAGAAATATGGATCCTAAACGTGCGCAGTTTGATTTTCTCGTTTACACACAGGATTCACAGGATTATGAGGCAGAGATCAAAAGTTTGGGTGGAAGATTGATCTATATTGAGCCTGTCCGTGAGTCCGGTATATTTACGTTTTTGAAAAACTTTGTTAGTCTTGCGAAAACATTCGGACCGTATGACGCGATTCATGCACACACATCCTACAATAGTGCGCTCGTTCTTTTTGCAGCATGGATAGCGAAAATCCCCAAGAGAATTTATCATGCGAGAAACAGCAAATGCATCGGGAGCGTGTCCTCTATCAGAGAAAAAGTATATATTTGCGCGATGAAGCTGTTGATGTACTTTTTCTGTAACGAAAGACTGGCCGTTGGAGAAAAAGCGGCGATTGCTCATTTCGGAAAAATGTGTATGCGTTCCGGCAAAGTCAGAATTGTTGCAAATTCTGTCGATATTGGAAGATTTGTCCCCGCATCAGACAGAGAAGCTGTAACGTGGATACGACATGAGCTCCGCATTCCGGACGCGAGCCTTTATCTCGGGCACGTCGGAAACTTCCGACCGGAAAAAAATCACAAATTCCTTTTTGCGATCTTTGAAATGATATATGAAAAAAATCCAGATTCCGTTCTTCTTTTGATTGGAGATGATAGAACGATAGAAGCGGCTGAATATAAGCGCAGTATACAGAATCTACCGTGCTGCGACCGCATTTGCTTTCTTGGAAAACGCAATGATGTGGAGAAAATCCTGCTGGCCTTTGACGTAATGCTTTTCCCTTCCATAAGGGAAGGAATACCCGGTTCCACTCTTGAGGCACAAGCTGCTGGCATTCCCTGTGTGATTTCTGATACAGTCGATCCCAGCATTGATATGAATCTCGGATTGGTTAAATGGATGCAGATTCAAGATCCTGCCCAATGGGTAAACGTGATTCCGGGGAGTATACCTGTACGCATCTGGAACAAAACTACGATTTGTGATGCTTTCACAAGTAAAAAATATACCATTGAAACAACATCAGCGGAGTGGTTGAGTTGCTATGTATAGAAGCAGGAATAAGTTTATATCAGATATATATATAGTAATTCTTGTTTTGGCAAATATTGTGGGAAAGCTTTTTCTCACATCATCCAACGCATGGATGATACATAATTTTTTTTCCGTGATCGGTTTATGTAATACAGTTATGCTTTTCCTGTTGAGCAATCGGATTCAGAAAAGGATCACTCCTGTCTCGATTTTTTATCTAAGCTATACCGTATTCCTGATGGGGCAGGATATTCTTTTGGCGTTCGGATTCACACCCAGTGTCGCTACTTCGTCGATCCTCAAAATATTTACAATTGAAGAACTTGCAAACGGTTTGATTTTTACCAATCTTTTGCTTCTGATGATTCATTTCGGAACGACATTATCAGCAAATCAAACGAAAGCAACACATGACGTGCAGTTGTCGGGGGCGAATGATTACAAAAAGAAAACACTGCTTCAGGCATCGAAGTTTTGCATCATCGTTCTGCTGCTGCCGTCATTATATTATCTGCTTTCGCTCACACGGATTGCGCTGACTATGGGATATGATGCAATGCTGGCATCCTCCTTTTCTCGGTCTCTTGTCACAATTCTGTGCAGATATGCCCTGTCTGGACTGGAGTTCGCTCTGCTTGGGTTGCTTTATTCATGTGAAAAGAAAAATGTCCGAAACATAATTTTTGCAGGGTATACTGGTTTGATCCTGTTCTACCTGCTTTTGGGTGAAAGAACAATACCGATTTCGCTGGGTATAGTACTACTGTTTATCAGAAACGATTTGAAAATAGAAAAAAAACATTATTCATTGCTGAAACGCGTTCTCATTGGTATCGGATGTCTGATATGCGCTTACTTGACATTGGTTGCGAGTTCTCTGATTCAGAAAACAAGAAATCAGGGTGGATTCATTTCGATTCAACAGCTGTTCGCGGCGTTGTCCTTGTTTGACGGCAGTCCGTTCCAAGCGATATTGGAATCCATCAGTATAATGGGATATTCGGCGTCCAGTTTGCTATACACAATGCGGATTATTCCGTCGCAGGAATCTTTTTGTTACGGCACAACTATTCTGTTCGGCATGACTACATTTCTGCCAAATATATTTGGAATATTCGGTTCACATAGTCTCGGGCGGTATTCTTTGGCTAAATGGTTAATGGACCACCTCGGAATATCATATGGTCCTGGTTTCTCCATAGCGGCGGAAGCATATATAAATTTCGGCTGGCTGGCACCGCTTTTCGGCATCCTTTTCGGTCGGATTCTTATGAAATTATCCGATTACCAAAATAATGACATTCTAAAAAAAACGGTTACCTTTTCAATTTATACGGTTATTCTTTCGCTTCCCAGAAGATATATCGGCTCGGCGGTCGGTGAAATTGTCATGGGTTTGTTTCCGCTGTTGTTTCTTTATTACATTATCGGCAGCAGAATGCAGTCCAGAAAGAAGATAATTACGAATGGAAGATAAAATACTACTAATTTCAAAAGATGCAACGATTCCCTCATACTTTGAACCATATGGCGGTTCGTACTGGAAAACCCCCAATATATCCGAATTGGCAGCCAAAGGTACCGTTTTTAACAAACACTATACGGTAGCTCCTTCAACTGCCATGGCATTTATCGGAATGTTCACCGGAAAGCTTCCGCTTGAAACCGAACATATTGAATATGTAGAGGTTGCCGAGAAGTGCGAGGACACGCTTTTCGACCGCCTTTACGATAAAGGGTACGAGTGTCATTTGATGTGGAGTGCAAACTATGTCTATATGGCAGAAAAATACAGCAAATGCTATGGACAACACACAATCCATCATGAAAATCTGAAGCTGAATCAATCTGTGGGGCAACACAAAACTCTGACCACCGAGGACATCGCCGAAGACGAGAAACTGGCAGAAAATACTCTGGCAAGCATTCTGAATGAGATAAAAACCATCAATATGGAACATAAGGTGTTTTTGTGGCTTCATGTTCCGCATGTTTTGCTGGGGCGTGGAGGCTATGGCCGGGATATGGATCTGTTCGATAAGTTGATCGGCGAGCTTCGAAAAATATTCCCGGATGAAGGTATCTATATCACCGCTGACCATGGTCACATGAACATGACCAAGGGAAAGACGTGTTATGGCTTTGATGTTTACCAATCCGCAATCCGGATACCGCTTATTACACCGCGGATTAATGGTATGGAAACTGTCGATTTTCCAACATCGAACTGCCAGCTGATGGATATGATACTGAACGAAACCGTAACTCCAGAGGAATTCATCGTCTCAGACTCCGCCTACTGCGCACAGCCTTATAGAAAAGTATCTGTCATACGGGGGAAATATAAATACATTTACAATAAATCTTCCAAAAAAGAGGAGTTGTACGATGTGGAATGGGATCCGGAAGAAAACAATAACCTTTTGGAGAAATACATCTATGACACAGATCGCCACAAAAAGGTAATCAAGGAGCAAGTTTATTTCTATCCTTACATGGCAGAGGCAGAGACGACTTGCGGAATTCTTCGCGATTATTTTCATAAAATCTGGAGAACCGGTACTCCTTATCGAGAAATGCGAAATAAGCTTGCAATGCCTTACAGACGGGTGCGTACCGTGTTCAGAGATATAAAGAAAGAACTCAAGGAAATAATGAGGAAAAAATAGCATGATTGAGCTGATTCAAAAAGCATTCTCGGATACGGGGCTGCGGTGGTGGGTAGACAGCGGAAGCTTGCTCGGTCTGTATAGAGACGGGAGGTTTCTTCCAAACGACGCAGATATTGACATTACTTTGTTCGTACATGACAGAAATGATGCAGAAAAGGTCGAACATGCTGTAGAAATAGTAAAACGTCTGGGATTTCGCTGTGTCCGTTTGATGTGGGGTAGCCGCGATAAAACATATAAGTATAAATTGATTCCCGAAAATGCGTTTCCGTATAAGCTCGATATCATGATTTGCTTTGTTCAGCCGGATGGAAGTGCAGTCTGTCCACAGGGGAAAAAGAATACTCAGAATATCGGTTCGATACATCGCATACGCCAGATCTGCATTGACTGGAAAAAAGGAAACACCGTGCGTAAAAAAGCAGGTCTGAAGGGAAAAGTGTACTATTATTCATACCAAATATACAGAAATCTGTTCTTACGAAATGACGCAGAGCTGAACATACAAAACCTCTCTCCTGAGTTTTACACCATGCTGTACTGGGAAATTCCCGCTAAGTTCATTGAAAAGATAAGCGGGACAACATTGGACGGATTTCCAATCCCTGAAGATTCTGATGGTTATCTGCGTTACCGTTACGGTGATTGGCGCATACCGAATTCTCACTGGAACTTTACTACGGATGATGGCGCTATCCGGACCGCCTCTAAAGAGCAGATCAATACGTTTCTGGACAGGTGACCGTACATGAAGTCAAAATCTGAAAAATCCGTCATGAACATCGCCGTACTAGCGCTTCATGAGATTGTTTCGCTTGTCTGCGGTATAATCGCCCCCCGCTATTTCCTGCTTGCGTTTGGATCGGATTATAACGGAGCACTCTCCTCCATTACTCAAATGTGTACGTTTATTACACTTTTGCGCGCTGGTGTAACTGGAGCGTCACGTTTGGCATTATATAAGCCGCTAGCAGATAACGATACAGATAAAATCAGTGCCATTCTCATGGCAACGCAGCGATATATGCGCCGGATCGCCTATTTGTTTATCGGTTATGTCGGCGTGTTGGCTGTTGTTTATCCATTCTTCGGCTTTAAGGGAAACGGATGGCTGGATGTCGCCTCTCTCGTAGTCATTACAGCGCTCGGTACTTTTGCACAGTATTATTTCGGCCTGACATATCAAACCCTTCTGACAGCAGATCAGCGGCATTATATTTACAGCATTATTCAGATTTTTGCCGTAATCGGAAATACGATTGTTACCATTCTACTGATCAAACTTGGTCTGGATATTCATTGGGTAAAGCTCGGTAGCAGTATCGTCTTTTGCTTGGCGCCGATTGCACTGAATCTGTATGTTTCCCGGATCTATCGGATTAACAAACATGCAGAGCCTGACAGCAGCGTCATTAGCGGCAAAAAATATGTTATGACCCATGCGGTTGCGAATTTTGTTCATGAAAACACAGACATTGTGCTCCTCACTTTTTTTACAGATGCGGCAACAGTCTCGGTTTACAGCGTTTATTATCTTGTAATGAACGGCATCAAGAAATTCATGACAATTTTCACGACAGGGATGGAATCCGCATTCGGTAATATGTGGGCGAAAAACGAAAAGGAAAATTTCCGCAAAAACTTCGGTGTTTTTGAGTTTTTGATCGCTTCGTTTGTTTCAGTGGTCTTTTCCTGTACATTCGCTTTTATCCTGTCGTTTGTTCGGCTTTATACAGCGGGAGTGACAGACACTAATTATATACGTGTATGCTTTGCTATGGTGGTGTGCTTTGCGCAGGCGGTCTACTGTATCCGAACGCCTTATGTTACGGCGGTTCAGTCATGCGGAAAGTATAAAGAAACGATGAATGGTGCAATTATTGAGGCGGCGTTAAATCTCGGTTTGTCTCTTGTGCTGGTATACTGGTTTGGACTGGTCGGCGTAGCCATCGGAACATTGGCGGCTAACCTGTTTAGAACAACGCAGTTTTCAATGTATGTGTATAAAAATATCATACAGAAGAAATATTGGCAGTTTGTGCAGAAAATGTTTTGGGTAATTTCTAACATTACCATATCATTACTGGTGTTCCATGCCTGTAGATTTACAATTGAAGCATGGATGTCGTGGGTGCTATATGGTGCTATCTGTTTTATTATTTCAATGCTAATAACTATAGTAATGTCGTTTGTTTTTTATCGATACGAAATGACATATTCATTAAAAATAATTAAGAAATTATTACAGTCAGGCACAAAAAGAAAGAAGGGTTAAAATGAAAGCACTAATACTAAACTCTGGTTTAGGTCATCGCATGGGGGTTCTTACATCAGAACATCCCAAGTGCATGACCGAAATATCTGCACATGAGACTATTTTGTCGCGGCAGCTTAAATTGCTCTCAGATGCTGGGATATCTGAGGTCGTGATAACAACAGGCTACTTCGACGATGTGCTGGTGAACTACTGCAAGAGCCTAAATTTGTCAATCCACTATACGTTCATCAACAACCCTATCTACGATAAGACCAATTACATATATTCTATTTACTGCGCCCGAGGAGCTCTGGACGATGATATTCTACTCATGCATGGCGATTTGGTCTTTGAAGCATCCGTTCTTGAAGACATAATCGCTTGCCCGGAATCCTGCATGAAGGTTAGTTCTACGATACCGCTGCCGGAGAAGGACTTTAAAGCGGTCGTTCATAACGGTGCTGTAGAAGCTGTGGGTATTGAGTTTTTCAACGACGCCATAGAAGCACAGGCACTCTACAAGCTTAACAAGTATGACTGGCGGGTATGGCTCGACAGAATCATCAAGTTCTGCGAATCTGATGATGAAAAGCAGAGAAAGTGTTATGCAGAAGTGGCTCTGAATCAGGTGACGGCAGAATGCCATATTAAAGCCTTTGATGTTAAGGATAGGCTCTGCACTGAGATTGATACTCCTGAGGATTTGGCGGTTGTCAAAGCCAAACTCGCTGAGGTGGAGAATCGCACAGTATACATGTGCTTTTCTACCGATATCATCCATAGTGGACACATCGCTATAATCAAGAAGGCTGCAAGGCTTGGAAAGCTGATTGTCGGTGTTCTTTCTGATGAGGCGGTCATAAGCTATAAGAGGTTCCCCCTGGTGCCTTGCGCAGAGAGAATCAACCTGTTTAGCAACATCTCAAGCGTCTATAAAGTTGTGGAGCAGAAGAGTCTTTCCTACAAGGAGAATCTGGAGGAGTTCCATCCTACATATGTGGTTCATGGAGACGATTGGGTCACAGGATTCCAGAAGCCAATAAGGGATGAGGTTGTCTCAGTGTTAGCTACATATGGTGGAAGGCTGGTTGAGTTTCCCTATTCCTCCGATGTCAAATACGACGAAATGGAGGGGAGGGCGAGACTTGAGCTGTCTCTTCCCGATGTTCGAAGAGGAAGGCTGAAGAAGGCATTGGCGATGAAAGGGCTGGTGACGGCCATTGAAGCCCACAGCGGGATAACCGGTCTTATTGCAGAGAAGGCCGTGGTTCATCAGGATGGCAAGTCCTATCAGTTTGACGCCATGTGGATCAGTTCGCTTTGTGACTCTACTGCAAAAGGAAAGCCAGACATTGAGCTCGTCGATATGACCTCCCGTTTCAGAACCATTGATGATATCATGGAAGTAACTACCAAGCCGATAATCTTTGATGGTGATACCGGTGGAATGACAGAACATTTTGTCTACACTGTGAAGTCCCTTGAGCGAATGGGCGTCTCCATGGTGATTATCGAGGACAAATGCGGCCTTAAGAAGAACAGCCTGTTCGGAAACGATGTGGTCCAAACCCAGGATACCATTGAGAACTTCTCTGCCAAGATAGCCGCTGGAAAGAAAGCACAGAAGTCTCGTGACTTTATGATTTGCGCAAGGGTTGAAAGCCTTATCCTGGAACAGGGAATGGATGATGCATTGACTAGGGCTTCTGCTTTCGTGAAAGCTGGAGCGGATGCGATAATGATTCACAGCAGGAAGAAAGATCCCTCCGAAATCTTTGAGTTTGTCGAGAAGTTCAGAGCTGATGATTCAGCCACCCCGATTGTGGTTGTCCCCACGTCATTCAATTCTGTCACTGAGGATGAGTTCAAGAAGCGTGGAGTCAATGTAGTCATCTATGCCAATCAGCTGACACGTTCGGGTTTCCCAGCCATGCAGAATGCTGCCAAGATGATTCTTGAAAACCATAGGGCCAAGGAGTGTGATGCGACACTGATGAGTATCAAGGATATAATAACGTTGATTCCTGAGGAGTAGTGTATGAGCCAGACAATAATCTCGGGAAGAGGAAGCAGTTCCAAGGTAACAGAGATACTTGAACATTTGGGTTCGAGGAAGTTTTTGCTTGTCAAGGACAGTTCCTATCCATTCCTCAGTAATCGTGAGGTGCTGGAAAGCATTCCCACAGCACGAATAGAGTTTTCTGATTTCACTCCGAATCCGCTGTATGAGCACGTTATGGCTGGTATCGATGCGTTTAATAAAAATTCCTGTGATGCAATCGTTGCCGTAGGTGGTGGAAGTACCATCGATGTGGCAAAGTGTATCAAGCTTTATTGTAAGATGGATCGCAGTGTAAACTGCCTACAGCAGGAATGCAAAGACACAAAGGTTCCTCTTATCGCAATCCCGACAACGGCTGGAACCGGGAGCGAGTCCACTCGTTTTGCCGTCATCTATTATGAAGGGAAGAAGCAGTCTGTGAACCATGTTTCGATTATCCCGGACTATGCCGTGCTTGATTCGTCCGTATTGATATCGCTTCCTCTGTACCAAAAGAAGTGCACGATGCTTGACGCCCTTTGCCAGGGGATAGAATCTTGGTGGTCGGTGAATTCCACAAATGAGAGCAAGAGCTACTCAAAGAAAGCCATAGGTCTAATCATGGCCAACTGGAAGACCTACATTGATGAAAACACCAAGGAAGCCGCCGAGCAGATTATGCTTGCAGCCAACTATGCGGGAAGAGCAATAAACATCACACAGACCACAGCCGCCCATGCCATGAGCTATAAGCTCACTTCAATGTACAAGCTACCTCATGGGCATGCCGTTGCAGTCTGCCTTCCCCATGTCTGGGAGTATATGGTCGGGCACATGGATGAATGTATCGACCCTAGAGGAAAGGACTATCTTTCCGGTGTTTTTACCGATATAAGTCGGGAAATGGGATGCTCGAATGCCGATGAAGCAATAGTACTTTTCAGAGGAATGATGAAGGCTTTGGACATGAAGAATCCGACCCTGCAGAATGATTCTGACATTGAAATCTTAACAGCATCGGTCAACCCGGTAAGGCTGAAGAACAACCCTGTAATGCTAAGTGAACACACTCTGAGAACGATGTATGAGGCGATAGTACGCCGATAAGGAGCTAGACAATGAAACTTGATTTCTTAGATAGATTTGAATTCTTCGCTGGAGTACCGGACTCTCTTCTGAGTCCTGTCTGCAGTTATCTGATTTCCAAGTATGGAATCGGTAAGCAGCATATTATCGCCGCCAATGAAGGAAATGCCGTAGCCCTTGCCGCAGGGTATCACCTAGCCACTGGCAAGATACCTGTTGTCTATATGCAGAACAGCGGGGAGGGGAACATCATCAATCCAGTAGCCAGTCTTATGAACGATAAGGTATACGGTATTCCATGTGTGTTCCTTGTCGGATGGAGAGGTGAGCCCGGAGTTCACGATGAACCACAGCATGTGTTTCAGGGAGATGTTACCGTCAAGCTTCTGGCGGATATGGATGTCCGGACAATGGTGATATCCAAGACCACAACCGAGGCTGAAGTAGAAGCCCAGCTTGAGACTTGGGAGCCTCTTCTCAAGGCTGGCAAGCAGGTGGCTTTTGTGGTGAAGAAAGGTGCACTGGAGTTTGATGGAAAGACGAAGTATCAGAATCGGAATACCATGCTTCGAGAAGAGATCATTCGTCATGTGGCGGTAGTCTCCAAGGACGACCCGATAGTCTCCACTACAGGAAAGGCGAGTCGTGAGCTCTTCGAAATCCGGGAAGCCAACAAGGAAGGTCACGAGAGGGATTTTCTAACAGTCGGTTCTATGGGACACAGTTCCTCCATAGCCTTGGGCATTGCCTTGCAAAAGCCGGAAAAGAAGATATGGATTATCGATGGCGATGGTGCGGTCCTTATGCATATGGGATCAATGGCTTTGATGGGCGTGAACAAACCCGGCAACATAGTTCATGTGGTGATCAATAACAGCTCGCATGAGTCTGTTGGTGGGATGCCTACGGTGGCAGGAGAGATCGACCTGGTTGGAATTGCCAAAGACTGCGGTTATGTCAACGCAGTGAGTGTCTCTGACTATGATAGTTTGGACAAGGCGCTTGAGAAAGCCAGAAAAGCCACGGAACTCACATTCATCGAGGCCAAGGCTGCCATAGGAACAAGGGCTGACTTGGGAAGGCCAACCACTACTGCCAAAGAGAACAAGGAAGCTTTCATGGAGGACCTAAGAAAGTAGAGATTGAAAAAGCCCGACCAAAAGTGATGTGAACCCGAGTTATTGGACTTGAAACTATTATAGACTGCTTGTTTCCTGAAATTCAATGGGGACAAGCGGTTCAGTTTCATCTGAATTCTCTTTTCATTGTAGTATCCGATATATTCATCAATGGCGTCATAAAGCTGCCGCCTTGTCTTGAACTCCTTCTCATGTCCGTAGTACATCTCATTCTTCATAGTTCCAAAGAAGCTTTCCATCTTCGAGTTGTCCAGGCAGTTTCCCTTTCTGGACATGCTCTGGGTGATGCCGTTGGCCTTCAGAAGATTGACGAAAGCTGAGTGCTGGTACTGCCATCCCTGGTCGCTGTGCATCATCAAGCCGGAGGCACAAGGATGCACAGCAATCGCTTCCATCACCATGTCCAAGTCCGGGCTCGCAGAACGCCTGTAGCTGATGATCTCACCCGTGCAGAAGTCCTTTATCGGGGAGAGGTACACCTTGCCTGCTTCGCTTTTGAATTCAGTTACGTCCGTGGACCAGACGGTATCTGGTTCACACACATCGAACCGTCTCCTAAGCTTGTCAGTGGCAGTCCTGCCAACAGTCCCCTTATAAGGACTATACTTGGCGACCCTCTTAATCCTTGGATGCAAGCCAAGCTCATTCATAAGCTTTAATACCGTCTTATGGTAAGAACAACCCCTCTGTTTCTCAGCTCCGCGGTGATGCGTCTGTAGCCGTACCTGGCTTTGTTCTCATTGAAGACCTGCGTTATTAATCCTTTTTCCTTTATGTACTTGTCTTTATTGTTGCTTTTCCAGCCAAGATAAGAACTCTTCGGTACTTCGAAGAGTTCCAGTAGCTCATACAAATGGAATTCGCCGCTTAGTTCTCCGATGAGCCGGCATCGCTCTTTCCTTTTGAGCGATTCCTTATTGCGTCCCGAACCAAGGGTAGAGCTTTTTTTAACAGCAGGTTCTCCCTTTCCAGCCGCTCTGACTTGAGCTTGTAGTATTCTGGAGTTCCGACTTCAAAGTCCTCCAGCTTCGGCTTCGGCTTTCTACCCATCTTACCTTTTCTTCCCCTGTCGTCAGAAAGGAGTGCTTCTTCGTCACCTTCAATGTACTTGTTCACCCAGGTATATATTACACAAGATGGAATATTATACTTTGTTGATGCACCTTGCTTTGATACGCCTTCCAACACCACAGAGTCTACCACGGCCAGCTTGAGTTCGTCTGTATATGCCCTAAGTGTATTTGAATGTAATACAGCTTCAATTCCATGAACCCTTGCCCTGCTGGCTAACGATCGAAAATACTTGTCGTCCAGGCCAAGCCTGAACGCACAGTTGGGTTTGCTATCCTTATAAGCAATCGCATTTTCCAACTCTCGCCTCAGGTCTTCTTCGAGGAGGAGGTCTCGTCCTATAATCTCTTGTTTTTCCTTTCAACTATCGCCAGAAGGCATTTCCCGGAGCCTCTCTTGTCACTATGGATCCGTGTATTCCTCTCAATAGCCGGAGATATTACATGAGTTGATTTGCTTGGGACGTTTGTCTATCGAACAGCTGGTGAGTTCGACGTTGGAATCATTGCAAGTTTTATGTTTACTTTTCATTCCCATACGTTCACGACACACATCTTGCAAATCAAGGACAACGCTGTTTACATCTATCTGTCCATGATTCAGGATTGATATAGTTCTTCACATAGCTTAGAAACAAATACCATGTATTTCAAAGACTAGACAATTAAAAAGAAATTAAACCAAAGTCTCATATACCATGGTATACTAAATTTCACATATTCGGAACAAGGTTGATACATATGAATAACCACTATCCACTAAAAGCTTGGCTATCGGCATATAGAAAAGCAAAGGTAGATATGTTCTATTCAACTTATTGTGACAAAATTGCTTTGGCGCAATATGAAGAGAACTTAATTTCTAATCTTAAAAGTTTACAACAACGATTTGATATCTGTTGCACTAATCATGATTTTTCAGCTTTTCATTCAAAGAATTTCCTAGGTGGTTTTTATTTTGTTGGAAAAAATTATGAGAGTGCCAGTGAAAAAACATCAAAGCCAGAGGTGACATTCCGGTTGATGGCCAAACCTTCGATTGATTTCCATATATTATCAGCTCTATGGGTACAACATATTGGAACTGTGTTTGAAAAAAGTTTTAAAGAAGAGTTCAGTGTTTTATATGCAAATCGCGTACGTATTACACAAAAAGGAGAAAATAGTTTTCAAGGATTAGGAAGTTTCTTGCCATACTCCATACAATATGGAAAGTGGAAACAACAAGCAATTAATACTATCAACATAGCCAAAGAAAATAAACGACCTTGTACTATTATCTGTCTAGACGTTTCAAATTTCTACTATTCAGTCAATCCTATGTTTTTGTTTCATCGATATTATTACGAACAACTTCAGGATAGGGAGCAAAAATTACATGAATGCTTTTGTTCTGTTCTTGAAGCCTGGAATAACGGTGTGTTCTCTAAACAATTAAAGAAACCACTAGGTTTGCCTGTTGGATTGGCGGCTTCTGGTATGGTTGCAAATCTTGCTCTTATGGAATTTGATAATATTGTAATGGAAAGTTGTTCTCCCATTCATTATGGGCGATATGTTGATGATATTTTAGTGGTACTTGCTGATAACAAAAAACTTAAAGAAATTGACGATTTCTTTTATATATTGAAAAATCAATGTCTGGATGGCATTATCTTCAAACAGGATAATGATCAGGACATTTGGAATTATCTAATTAATGATTCTACTTATTCATTCAATACTTCTAAAACACAAATCATTCACGTAAATGATGAAAAAACTACAGCGATATTTGATGTATTTGTTCAGCAACTACACGAACGAACAAGTGAATGGCGGGCGCTTCCTCAATTACCACCGAAACATCTGCTTAATCCCCATTTTATTCAGCTCATCGATGACTCAAGTGAAATTTCTCAGAAAATAGTTGACATTAAGAATCTTGTTGTCAAATCTTCAAGATTTGGTTTTCTTTTGAGGGACTGTGAAAATATAACACGAGTGTTACTACCTTGTGAATGGCAAGAAGTGCGGCGTTGTTTTATTGATGCATATACAGCTTTTGTCATTGAAGAAAAATTGTTTATGCAATTTGAAAAATATTTGCACCGGGTAATAGAGCTTGGAGTGCTTTGTGATGATTATGAATCCATAAAACTTTTATTTGAAAAATTAGGGAAAACTATAGAAGCACTGTTTTCACATTCAAATATAAAAATTGCTGGAGAATTTGAATGCTCGACGCTCTGCGATGAATATAAAAAATACCTAAACACTGTTATTCGACAAGCTGTTTTATTAGCTTCTCCAAATCAATATTATCCACGGTTATGTGAGGAACTTTCAAACTCCACTTGGTTGTGTAATGGGTTTGGTGATACTACTATCCCTACTTCAAAAGTATATGAAAAGTGTTTTCTTTTTGATCTTGCATATTTCCCGACAAAATCGATAATAATCAGTTTTGAACAAACTCCATTGGCGTTATATGATTTTGGTAAAAAAATTTTGGAAACATTTAAGATAGATGTTAGCTTTCTGGAGTATTGGAAAAAGTTAGACAATCTGATAATCAAAAAAGAATACCGACATGTCTCAACTTCAGATTCTGTTTCATTTAGAGAAAAATTGACACATTATTTACAATTTCCTACTCGACCAATGAATGAGTATGATATGTTTTTTTCTCTCGATGATCTTTCTCAAGGACAGTCTCTAATATACGAAGAGTTTGAAAAAATACTATACTTATTTCGAGGTTATTGTAAAACGCATCATACAAAGAATGAATTGGAACAAAATAAAAATATATTCAAGGTTCCTCTAAATGGTTTTCCTTCAAAAACTATCAATATTGCAATTGCCAGCATATCGATGGAAAGTGAAAAACTTGATTTCATAATTAGGGGATTACCTACTCAGAAAACACTGGAAAGATATCAGCGTTTTACTGCACTTATCAACAGTATTCTTAAGTCTTCAGAAAGAATCGATTATGTTGTTTTCCCAGAGTTAGCTCTACCTTCCCGGTGGTTTATTCAAGCAGCGCATAAGCTCTTCAAAGCAAAAATCAATATCATCTCCGGTATTGAGTATATTTCTTACACTGATAACTCTGATAATCAAATGATATCAAATCAAGTTTGGGCTTCACTGCGTCATTCATTATTCGACTACGATTCATATATAGTTTTGCGACAAAAAAAGCTCATTCCTGCATATAAAGAACAAGAAGATATTACGAAAAAATCTTCCTTTCACTGGGAACCTGCAGTTGAGAAAAATATACAAACTGAAAACAATCCTTGGCCGATTGTCATTCAACATGGAGATTTTTTCTTCGCAATTCTTATTTGCTCTGAACTTTTGAACATTGAATATAGAAATCATTTGCGAGGAAAAATCGATAGCTTAGTTATTCCTGAATGGAATTCTGATATTGCCACATTCAATGACTTAATCAACTCTACGGCAACGGATCTTCATGCATATATTGTTCAATGCAATAATAATCAATATGGAGATTGTAGAATCAGGGCGCCGTATAAAAAAGAGTATGAACGAGACATAATAAAAGCAAAAGGTGGTATAAATGATTATTTCTTAATTGGAAAAATTGACATTGATGCGCTACGGCAATTTCAACATAGAAGCTATCCTGATGATAGCCCCAAGGTGCTTTTCAAGCCTTTTCCAATTGGATACAAGATGTCCCCTAAACGTATTCTATCATTGACGAAAAGGTTGGCAACCAAGTGAATAATTACTTTCTGGGGGGAGAAGTGAAATTGCCCGTGTAGCAGAATCTACTCTTGGGGTGGCTGACTGTCAAGAAACAAGTGGAATTCCAGTCAGCAAAGAACCACGTCCATCTTGTTCTTCTTTAGCTTTGTAACGATGGCGGGAGAAAGCCCTGTGTCTGAAATAATGCAGTCAATATCGTCCAGCGGGCAGACGAAAGCAAATGAACATGAACCGAACTTTGTGTGGTCGGAGACAAGCACTGTCTTGCGTCCACACTTCGTAATGGCTTTTTTGACACCTACTTCCAAATAATTCACGTTGTAAAGGCCGCTGTCAGGATCAATGGCATCACAAGCTACAAAGGTTATGTCTACCTTGAATTTGGAAATGGTGTCTTCGGTAATAGGTCCCACCACAACGCTGAAGTCTCGTCTGATCATCCCTCCGGTAAATATTACGGTGGAGGATGGATCGAATGAAACCATGTAGGCCACGTCCAGATTGTCTGTTACAATGGTCAGATTTTTCTTTTCCTTGATGGCTTCAGCAATGTATAAGGTTGTAGTTCCTGAATCAAGGAAGATGCTGTTCCCGGGTCTGACGAGAGAAGAAACATATTTTGCAATACGCTTCTTCTCCTCCGTCATTTGACCCATCTTTTCTGTTTGGAAAGGCTCATGTGAAGTACTGGTCAGCTTGATTGCTCCGCCATGGACTCTTCCGATTATCTCATTTTGGGACATCTCATCCAAATCTCTACGGATTGTCGCTTCTGAAACATCGATCTCCTTTTTCAAGTCCTTGATGGAGACATATTCCTTCTCATTGATAATCTTTAGAAGCAACTGCTGTCTGGCATTCAACAATTCTTCACTGGCCATACTTTCCCCTCATTAGAGCTACATAACTGTATTCTTTTCAATAGATTACGTCAACTCCCTCACTTTCTGTGCAATTTTTTCCGCCGTAAGGCCGTACAGTTCAAAAAGGTCATCTGCGATTCCTGATCTTCCAAAGTGGTCCATGATTCCGTGCCTGTATACAGGGAAACCTCCATTTTGGGAAACATACTCGCAAACCGCACCGCCAAGTCCTCCAATTACATTATGGTCTTCCACGGTAAGAATGAACTTTGTATTCTTCATGGCGTTGTCAATCTGTTCCGTGTCAATGGGTTTGATGGAATACATGTCGCAGACACGAACTGAAATTCCTTCTTTCCTCAGGATATCTGAAGCCTCCTTGCATCTTCCGACCATCCTTCCGTAAGTCATGATTGTACAGTCAGACCCTTCTTCTATCCTTACACTGCCACCGATTTTGAACTCATTGTCCTCGGTGTATATCTCTTCATTTGGGTTCTTCCCAAACCTCATGTAGAACGGCCCGTATTCTTTTCCCATGAGACAGGTGAGCTTGTAGGTCATGATGGGGGAGGAAGGGGCGAGAATGCGGATGTTCGGTATTGCCCTCATCACTGCAACGTCTTCGATTGCCTCGTGTGTAGCTCCGTCGTATCCGGTTTCAACTCCTGCATGGGTGCCGATTACCTTTACATCGAAATTGTTATATGCGATCATATTCCTTACTTGCTCAATGGCCCTGAGGGTAGGGAATACCGCAAATGAACCCACGAACGAAGTTTTTCCGCAAGATGCAAGGCCACATGCAATGGAGACCATGTCCTGCTCTGCAATTCCGCATTCAATGAATCTCTCCGGGAAATCCCTTCTGAAATCTCCATAGTTGAGAGGTCCGATGCAGTCGGCGTCGACTACAACGATTTTGTCGTTTTCCTTTGCCATGTCGTGTACTGCATTACCGTATGCAATCCTGTTTGCAATCATATTTCACCTCCCAATTCCTTCATTGCCTCATCGAATTCCTCTTTCGTAGGAACGGCCCCATGCCACTTGAACTTTCCTTCCATGAAACTGACGCCGTTGCCTTTTGTCGTTTCTGCAATGATCGCGATGGGCCGTTGGTCATTTTCGTCGAATATGTGGGCGAAAGTATCTACAACGTCAAGCAGGTTGTTGCCGTTTTCCAAGTGTACGACCCTGAATCCAAATGCCTCGAACTTCTTTCCCGCATCCCCTATTGGAAGAAGTTCATCGTTTGTTCCGCTCATCTGAACCTTGTTGTGGTCAAGAATGCAGACAAGATTATCGAGCCTGTATTTGGCCGCAGTCATTGCGGCTTCCCATATCTGTCCTTCCTGTATTTCTCCGTCGCCGACCATACACCACACTTTGTAGGACTTTTTATCTATTCTTGCGTTGAGAGCCATTCCAACGGCAGCAGATAGCCCTTGTCCGAGGGGCCCGGAGGACATGTCGATCCCTGGTGTTTTGGGGTTTGGAGCTCCCTGCAGGTGACTGTCATACATTCTCAGGCGGTCAAGATCCTTGACGGGAAAAAAGCCCCGTCGGGCCAAAGCCGCGTACAGGATTGGACAGGAGTGGCCTTTGCTGAGAACGAACCTGTCCCTATCCGGCCATTTTGGGTCTTCCGGCCTCACATTGAGCGTATGGAAATATAGTGCGGTCACCATTTCTGCCATGGAATAGCATCCTCCGATATGGCCGCTCTTCGCATTGTAGATTGCCTTTAGAGCATCGATTTTCAGTGTTTTCACCATCTGTTCCAGATTGTTGATGTCGACCAATTGAGTCCTCCTTTCTTAACGGAACATATTGTCCATTATTGACGATGTTTCTCTTGCAACCCTTTCAGGCGCCGAAACATCGACGTTTAGTTCAGCGGTGATCCATCCGTCGTATCCGATTGTCTTCAGGGATTCCGATACGGCGGAGAAGTCTATGTTCCCCTTGCCCAGTTCAACAAACGCATCCAGAGTCAGTTTGCCTTTCTGGTAGTCCTTCACGTGTACTCTTCCGATTCTGGAACCGAGGATCTCAATCCAGTGGTGTGGAATGCCGTAAGGGCAGGCGTTACCTACGTCGAAATATGATTTGAGACGCTTGGAGCCAATGGTATCGATGAATGTACACATTTCAAGAGGAGAGAGCAGAAAGTTGCTCCAGATGTTCTCCACACAAAGGGTCACTTTCTCTTTTTCGGCATATTGTATAGCTTTGCTGAATCCCTCTAGCGCTCTGTCATAGGCTTTGTCGTATCTTATGTCTTCCTCAGAAGGGTGATAGGCATTCTTGTCGGAAGTATCTGATGCAGGATGCAGGTCGTTCACCGGAAAAGCGACGGACACAAAGCCGGGCAAGGCAAGTATGGAATCCACCCCCAGTCCGTGAGCGATGTCTATCTGTCTTCGAAGGGTATCCAGAGCCTTCTGCCTTATGGCGGAAGAATCGCTTGTGAAGGAACATGTCCAATTAAGGGAATTCGTGAGGGAGAGGAGTTCGATACCCGCATCGTCTGCACTCTTCCTTATTTCCGACAATTCTCTAGGCGTGGCGTTTACGTGACATTCCCCCTCCTTGAGCACTACAAGCTCTACTCCGTCAAAACCACACGTCTTCGCAAAGGTGAATTTTTCCCCAAGACTCATTTCGACAGGCAGTGCCCAGTAGTGGATTCCTTTCTTCATCTTCGCTCCTCATCCAAGCTGTATCTATTGAGGTCTGTATTTCCATCTATGGAGGAGACAAGGGTTGCGACAAGTTTCCCTAAATTCTCTATGTCGGAAATTGAAGCGACCTCCACAGGGGAATGTGTGTAGCGTGCAGGGAACCCAAGGTCAAGGCATGCCGTTCCTTCTCCTTCCATCTGGAGATATGCCGATTCGGTGATGATTCCGAGAGATGCAAACCTCTGGTGCGGTATGCGTTGTTCATCCGCGACAGTTTCCGCCAGCTTCACCAGGTTCTCGTTTGGGATCATTCCGTTCAAAGTTCCCCTGCCGTGGAAATTGTAGAGATTGATTGTAGGACCCTTTCCCACCGCGTTCTGGAATTTGTCCGCGAGGTCGGGCGTATCGCCGGCAAGGATGACGTCCAGGCCTATTGCGACATCCGGCTTGACTGATCTGGCGGCAAATACCGCTCCACGAATATTGAACTCTTCCCAAACTGTTCCGCAAATGTACACAGTGCTCTTTGGCCGTTTTTTCGACAGGAGTTCTGCCGCCTTGAGAAGGGCGGCCAGCCCCCCTCTGTCGTCTAGGGCGGTGCCGGAGACTTTGTCTTTTCCAAGAGTTTCAAAACTGGGTCTGTAGATTGCGGGACATCCTACATCTATTCCCATTTCCAATACTTCTTTCCTGTTTGATGCGCCGACATCAATATTAAGGGAAGTTACAAGATCAACCTTGTACTTCTCTTCCTGAGAAGACGCATGGTGGGCTTTGTTTCCAATAATACCGGGAACGAATCTGCCTTCCTTTGTCCTGATGGAAAGACGGAGGGCGGGAAGAACCTTTTCTGGTATTCCTCCAAGTCTGTCGACCTGAATGAAACCGTCTTCGTTGATGCGCCTTACGATGAAGCCAAGTTGATCCATATGAGCATATGCCATAATTATGGGAGCATCTTTTTCGGTTCCTTCAAATTTGGCGATTATACTTCCCATTTTGTCCATTCTCACTTCATCGGCATATTCCGACAGCCATGCCGAGAATACCTTGGCGACCTCCCTTTCATATCCGGAAGGGGATGGTGCGAGACAGAGTTTTTCCAAAGCTTCCCTTATGTTCATTGTTTTCTCCTCAAACAATACGTGTTATTAAGCACTTCAACTCTCGCCCTTGGGTTTGGGAACGAGAAGACTAATCTTCCTAGGACAACAGAATCAAAGTTTCCAGCGCCCAATTCCTTCATACAATCTTCGTCTATCCCTCCGTCGGCAACAGTTCTTATTCTTTTTGGCAGAAGCCTTCTTGCTGCAAGAGCCTTGTCAAAGGCCTCCTTGGAGAATTCTTCCCTGATTGGTCGTGGTGCGCTTGTCAAAAACAGAAGTCCATCCGTCTTGTCCAGATATTCCTTGACGCTTTCCAGTCCTGTACCTGCTTTGAGTGCAAGGCCCGCCTTCATTCCGAACACTCGGCAGGTTTCAAGATAACAAGAAGCGTCTGGGAGGGCCTCTATGTGGGAAAAGACTTCCGTAATGCCTGCTGCTGCAAGGTCTTCAAGATAATCCATCGGGTTGGTGGTCATGAGGTGGACCTGAATGCTTTTGGCCTTTGTTCTTGAAGCCACAGCTTTGACGGTCTTTATTCCGAATGTAATGTTCGGCGTAAAATTTCCATCCTCCACATCTATGTGGAGAAAGGGCCAGGAGCCTAGATTCTCAAGTGTATCGCCATATTTCAGAGGATCTGAGGATGCTATAGACGGATATATGTCCATGTCACCACCACTTGATCTGTTCGGTCACATGCTTTCTTATGTCCACAAACTTTTCCGAAGAGATGTCTCTGGGGTGGGGCATGTCGAGATACAGTTCTTCCTTGATTTTTGCAGGCTTGTTGGTAAGGATAATGATCCTGTCAGCAAGGTACACGGCTTCTTCAATGTTGTGAGTGATGAATATGACTGTACTTCCAAAGGTTTTCCAGAGCCTGATTACCTCATCCTCCAGATAGAACCTCATCTTGATGTCCATTTGTCCATATGGTTCATCCATCAGAAGAAAGTCAGGGTGCATCGCAAAGCTTCTTCCTATGACGATTCTCTGTTCGCTGCTTACGGAGAGTTGATGGGGGTACTGCTTGCGAAATGCATCGAGACCCAGAAGATCCAGCATTTCCTGCGTTCTTTCCTTAATTACTTGAGACGGCTCCTTTTTTACCTTCATGCCAAAGGCAATGTTTTCCTCAACGGTGAGCCAAGGGAATGCCGAGGGCTCCTGGAATGCGAAGGAGATGTTGTGGACTTTCGGGTCTGCCGGTTGCCCGTCGATAAGGATTTCTCCGGCTGTCGGCTCGATCAGTTTTGTCAAAAGGTTGAGGAAGGTGGTCTTGCCGCAACCTGTCGGTCCGACTACGCACACGAATTCACCCTTTCTGATGTTGAAGGAGACGTCATCAAGAACGAGAAGATCCCCAAATTTCTTTGTCAGGTTCCTTACGTCAATTTTTACGTTATCCATTATTCACCTCAACTCTCGATGGAAAGGTCTGTATTCGCCGATATCTCCTGCCTCAGGGCAAGGAAATCAGGACTCATCATGTCTCTTGGTCGTGAGATATCGACGGCATACTCCTTTTTGACTCTCGCAGGGCACTCTGTGAGAAGAATAATCCTATCACCAAGCATCAGAGCTTCCTCAATGTTGTTGGTGACAAAGATGATGGTCCTTTTTTCTTGCGACCAGATTTTTTCAATCTCTTCCTCCATGCTGTACCTTGTCTGGGCGTCCAGAGCGCCGAACGGCTCATCCATGATTAGAATTTCAGGATCGTTTGTATAGGCCCTTGCGATACCGACACGTTGTTTCATTCCACCGGACAGCTGCGGCGGCCTGGCGTTCTCAAATCCCTGAAGACCTACAAGATCTATGTACTTTTGTGCCTTCTCTCTCCTTGCATCCTTGGGGACGCCTCTGTTCTTTGGGCCAAGCTCAACGTTTTCCATAACCGTCAGCCACGAGAATACACCAGTCTTCTGAAACACCATCCCCATCTTCGGATTTGGCCCCTCGATGTTCACTCCGTCAAGAACAACTCTTCCTTCATCAGGATATTCAAGCCCGGAGATGATGTTCAAAAGGACGCTTTTTCCACAGTGGCCCGGCCCGAGAATAACTAGGAATTCATTATCTTCGACAGCAAGAGAAAGATTGTCGATGACTTTGTGCATGTCTTTCTTTCCCATTTTGTACGACTTGGATACATTTTCTATGTATAGTTTGTTTTCTTCTCTAGTAAGCTCCATGGCACACCCACTTTTCAAGATAATTAGTCAATATGGCGAGGACGGCCCCAACAACGCCTATGACGATCATTCCTACCATGATGAGAGGCACATCGAATGCATCCATCCCCCTCTGGATCAGGAATCCCAGACCTGCTTGGGCGCCGATCATCTCTGCGGCCATGACGACCATGAGGCCGCCGCTTGTCGCTGTTCTGAGTCCTGCGAATATCGCTGGAAACGAAGCCGGAAGAGCAATACCGAACAGCAGCCTTTTGTTGTCTGCGTTGAACATTCTTCCGACATTCAGATACAGGGGATCTACAAGCTTGATGCTTGTTGCGGTATTCAGAACCATTGGCGTAAATGTTCCGATAAAGACTATGACGATTTTCGGTATCTCGCCTATTCCCATAAGCATGATTACAAGAGGCAACCAAGCGATTGGCGGGATTGGCCTGATGAGTTCGAACAGTGTACCAAGTGTCGCTTCTGCGGTTTTATTCCAACCCAACAGGATCCCGAACGGAACCCCCAGGCCACAGGAAAAGATGAGTGCTATGAGTACCCGTCTGAGACTGGCCCAAATATGGCCCCAGATGTATTGACCACTGATTTTGACTGTGAATGTCTTCAGGAAACGGTTGAATACTGCAGTAGGCGTAGGAACCAGAACGCTGTTGACACTGGATGCAAGGAGCCAGACCAAAATAAGTAGCACTATTGATAGGGCAGGGCATACTGTATAAAGGACGTTACCCCAAAAGCTTCTTTTTTTGATGGTCTTTCCCATTATACAGTTCTCCATTTCACGATTTTGTCTTCGATTTTTTTGAATACCCATGAGAACAGATATCCCAGGATGCCTATGGTGACCATTCCGACTATGATGATATCGATTCTGGAGTAAGCGCGTCCGGATGAAATCATGTATCCGAGCCCGGCGTTTGCCGCAAGAAGTTCTGCTGCAACAAGGGTACTCCAGGCACAGTTCAATGCAATGCGTATTCCTGTGAAGGTAAGTGGCATCGCTGAGGGTATTGCCACATGGCAGAATACGTAGAAATTGGATGCACCAAAGGTTTTTGCGACATTTATCATCGTCTTGTTCGTTTCCTTGATCCCTGTATAGGCATTGATGAGGCAAGGTACAAATGACGCAAGGAAAATGATCAGGGCCTTTGCGCCCATTCCTATTCCAACCCAGAGAATCGTCAGAGGAATCCATGAGATGGGGGGAATAGGTCTGATAATCTCAAACAATGGTCTGACAAAGCGGTCTATAGGTTTGTACCATCCCATGAGCCAGCCAAGCGGAACTCCGATGATTATGGCAAGGAAAAGCCCTGAACAGGCGATTTGTAGACTTACCCAAATGTTTGTGGGGAGCGTAGCTCCGTCTGGTCGAAGGTCTGCTAGTTTTGTTACAAAGGTTTTGGCGATTGTCGACAGGCTCGGAAGAATTTTGGTTATTCCTGATTTCGCGACAAGTTCCCAAGTCAAAAGAAACAGGCAGACCGTTGCGATAGAATAAATTGCATAGATTATTTTGCTTTTTTCTTTCTTCTGTTTCATCAATTGCTCACCTTTTGCGGAGCCGATTGGCTCCGCAAAAATATTGGAGTTTATTTGTTAGTACAGAGATTGTTCACGATGTCGCCGACAAAATAGTTGACGGTGAACTTCGCAAGATCTTCCGGTGTGTATGAACCAATTTTTTCTACGTAGAACCGGAGAGGACCTCTGTGTCCTTCGTAGATCGGGAAAGTCCCATTGCTTGTCACGTCGTTGAACATGTGGTATGCATCCTCGAGATTAAACAGTGTGTCGTGCGTAAGAATATTGAGGTTTGCTTCCTTTGTGCTTGTTACGCCGCTTTGCTCGCTGATGTTGGTGTAATATTCAGCAGCTTTGTCCAGATTGACACCGTTGTCGGCATAGACCCAGTCGACTGCTTTGTAATACAACTCAATGAACTTTGCGATGGCTTCGCGCTTCTTTGGATCAGCATAGCTGTTGGGGTTTGCGACGAGTGTTACACAGATGTTGCTCTCCAGGGCATTTGCATCCATGACTTTTGTGTAGTTCTTTCTGAGTTCCTCGTTGTACGAATACGAGCCCCATACTCCTCCGATGTCAATCTTTCTGGCGAGAAGCGCCGTGTTTGCGCTTGCGACATCCATGTTTGTGATTTTGACGTCATCAAGTGTGAGTCCAAGGTCTGCGAGTCCCAATCCAAGCGTGTAGTGTAAAGTTGTTCCCTTTGTTACAATGACTTCTCTGCCTTTCCACTGTTCCGCAGTGCCGTAAACGCCATGCTCCGTTGTCGCACCAGTCTGGGCAATATCTGTTCCGTTCTTTGCGAAGATGTTGATGGAGGCGTTGTCCCAGGCCGCGGGGCCAAGAACGAGACATCCATTTCTCAAGACACCATTGAGTACGCCTCCGATTCCAGTCGTTCCACAATCCCATGAGTTGGATGACAAGGCTTCCATCTGGACAGGGCCGTTGCTGAACGTGATGATCTCAGCGTCGATGTTGGCTTTTTCATATCCTCCGAACTGCTGGATGAGGTAGATAAGAAAGCCATGGTGTGTTCCTGCATGTGTCGAGATGACAAGGTGTGTTTTTTCCGCAAGCGGCTTGACATCTGCAAATACAGCGGCTTCAGATTCAGATACAGTAGTAGCCTTGCTTGTCGTTTCCGATGAACCACCCGCAAAAACCATTGTTGCGGCAATGATCATGACCAACAGGATAGACAATGTTTTTTTCATATGTTTCCTCCTAAGTTTTATACTTTTTTTCTAAGTTCTTTGACGATGGACATGAATTTCTTGACTCTTTCCTTGTCGACAGCATTCTCGAACTTTCCTTCAAACTTAAAGTAAGTCCCTACGACTGCACCATCGGCGATGTTGAGCAAGCTTTCAATTGTGTCGGGCTTACAGCCTGTATTGGCGAATATCAGTGTATCGCCAGCGGTGGCTTTCGCCCTTCTCAGTATTTCAGGATCTAAAGCGACACCCGCTGTTGCACCTGATACGCAGAGTGCGTCCGGTTTACAGTTGAACACTGTCGTTTTCGCAATGGATTCGATTGTTCTGTCTCCAAGATATGCAGCAGCCTCTGGAACAATGTTGAAGAGAAGCTTTACGTCTTCGGCACTGATTGCATGTTGATGCCTAATTACTTCGCCACAGTTTGTATTCCAAAGTCCAAAGTCGCTTGCATAGACGCCAGTAAAAATTTCCCTGATGAACTTGGCCCCCGTCGCTACTGCAAGATCAAGGGATGCCGTTGGATCCCAGAGACAATTGACGCCGAAAGGAACATTCAGTATACCTTTTAGCTCTCCAATGACTCTGGCCATTGATGCTACCGTTTCTGTCTTAACCTTTGTCAAATACGGTAAACTGTATTCGTTGCTGAACATGATAGCATCTATGCCACCTTCCTGTAGAGCCAGAACGTCTGCCTTTGCTTTTTCGACGACCCACTCCATTCCTTTTTCCTTGTCATAGCGAGGGTCTCCTGGCATCGCCTGAAGATGGCACATTGCGATAATCACCTTTTCGGTTCCTATCACTTCCTTTAACCAGCTCACGTATCTTCCTCCTTAAAGAAATATGCGGAAGATGAGCGATAACTCACCTTTCATTCTTAAGACAAAGTATAAATCAAACTTTCATTTTTGCAACTATTATTTCAAAAATTTGCAATAAATACATCAAATATGACGTTAATTGATTGAATAACTACAAGCTATAATACATCGTACTCAAAATAACTTATTTATTTATAAATATTTGTTTATAGATTTACGGTTATTCGCTGTTTGATGTGGGTAACTGTATAGATAAGAGACACAAGATTGATCTACCCGTGTATACTGTTTTCAGTAGAAGGAGAAAACAGCATGACAGGCAATCGAGCATACGAAGCAGCATTGGGAATACAAAAGCCATGGTCCATTGCGAGCACGGCTTTCAGCGTGAATGAGGAAAGCGGACGGATGGAGATAGTCTGTTCCTGTAAAAGTGCGTGTAACCGGGCGTGACTTGATTAGGCGAGGCCTCTTATATCCTTGCGGAAAGTGTAAGAGTATCGCCGGCTATAATTACAGCACAAACGGCAAAGAAGCTAGTACCCAATGTTGCCCAAAACATTGGCCGATCAGTATTTTGAATCATCCCAATAGGAATTACACAAATTCTCGGTATATCAATTATGAAGGAACAATACATCTGTAAATTGCGGTTTGTTGCAGTCCAATTGTCATTCTTTTTGGTTCGATGACGGCTGGCCGCCTGTTAAGGGAGATACGTAATCTTTCGGTGTCTACCACCCCATGGATTATATATGGCGGTTGTCCTCCGTCCTGCAACGTTAATCTTTCCCCACCGGCAGCAATATCGTTATGACAGTACCATGGTTCTGCCTGCTACAGATGAATAGCGACGCTTGTCCGCCATAGAGAAGCTGCAACCGCTTTGCAGTGTTCACAAGTCCGATATGCTCGGATGGCTCCCGTTTGTTTGTCACAAGCCGTTTCCGGATTTCCTTCAGGTTCTGTGGCGATGTCCCCAGTCCATCGTCGATAATCCGGATCCGCATCTGCGTCAACGTTTTCATAGTGAACGAAATACGAATGGAGGAATTTGTTTTTTTCTCCCTGATTCCATGGTAGATGGCGTTTTCTATGAGTGGCTGCAGCATCAATTTCGCAACACGAATGTTTGGATCGACATCCGAAATATCCCAGGATACATCGAATTGGTTCCGATATCTGGCTTTCTGGATATCGATATAGGAGTTGGTGATACGTATTTCATCGTACAGAAGCGCCATGCTCCCGTGATCATCCAATGCGTAGTGCAGGACATCGGAAAGGCGCTCCATCATGTCGGAGGCTTGATTTGGACCTTGTGTCAAGGCGATGGTCTTCCATAGGATTGTCTGTATGGTATTGTACAGGAAATGAGGGTTCAACTGGGACTGCAAGGCAAGTAGCTCCAGGGTCTTCGCATAATACTTTCGCTCCGACAACTGCACCTGAAGATAATCTATCTGGATGAACGACCGGATGACATTCTGCATGACATAGTGAAACAGATCGCCTTGGGTGTTTGAAATAGCGGGGATTTCTTTGCCTTCCTTTGCCAGCTGGATGACGTTGACCAACTCAATGATTTGCCCGTAGTTCCGAACCGCCAGCAGATATGCGACGAACAGGCCGAACAAACCCGCTATGACACAGACGGCAAGGACCAACCGGATCAACATATCCGGTACGGCGTATGTTTCCATTTTGGGTATGAGGTAGAGATACTGCCAGTCATACAACGACGATGGCAACTGGTAGCTACGATAAGCGCCGGATGCCGCTGTATACGGATTCACCGACTCTGAACCATGTGTTCCAGGTTCGAGAACAGCTGGGGGTCTGGAGTCCAAATGACTCTGGAACACAACCTGTCCGTTGGCGTCTAGGACGAACAATCGCTCATTGTCCCCGTTGAGCAGCTTTGCCAGGGCCTTGTTCAGTTGATTTTCCATGACATTGAGAACCAGTATCCCATCCGGTTCTTGTTTTCCGGAGGAATATATTTTGTGGTAGATAGTCAGGACCTTCGCTGACGTACCGGCTTGGAACAGGTAGTTGTCGATAGTTCGGAATTCAAACCAGTATCGCTCGGGACGATTGATATGCTCTTGATAACTTCGCATCCATGAAGTATCGAAGAAAAAATCAAGATTGGAAAAACGGTTGGAACTGGAAATGAACCATCCGCTGTCATTGTTGAAATAGACATAGAGCGAGGCTATGTTCGGATTGAAACTGGCTGAGCCATAGAGCAGGTCCACGATAGTGTTCACGACTTCATAGTCCTGGGCAGGAATGCCTTGTTCCGTTTCCATTTTCAATATGACGTTCTTGAGTCTGAGACGGACTGAAGGATTTGCGCTCAACGTAATGTTGAGTCGTTCCAGCTCACTAATCATGGAATCAATAGTTGCTGCGTTTGCTGACAATTGCTCCATGTTCCGACGGTCTATTTCCGTTTTTACATAGGTGGTGAGCATCCATATCGATACAGAACCGATCAGCAGCAATGGAATGAGCATGGGCAGGATGAACAAGAGCATGTTTTTGACAAAAAATTTCTGTTTCATGGATGTGAATACATCCTGTATCCTGTCCGTTCGTTCAGGCGATGGTTTCATATATTGGCTTTCCTAAGGATTCATGTCCATGTGTTGCCTGTTTCTGAATTCTTTGGGACTGGTGCCGTAGAATATTCTGAACGCCCTTGAGAAACTATTCGCGTTCATGTACCCAGTCCTCCTACTGATTTCCTGTATCGGCAATGGCCCGCCTATCAACAAATCTTTTGCGGCCTCCATCCTGATTCTCAAAAGATAGTCATAAAATTTTTCATTGGTCTGCTGATGGAACAAGGAACTCAGGTAGTATGGATTGAGACCTACATGGTATGCCGCGCTTTCCAATGAAGCGTTCCTCAGGTTCTGGGTGATGTATTTTTTCACTTGCCCAATAACTTTGTTCCCGGAGCCCTCCTGATTCAAGGAGGAATCGGCCGTCGTCTTTATGCTGGTCAGCTCTTCTGCGATTTTGGTGAAGACCTGTTTGAGCTCTTCATATTTTGTCGGTTTGACGATATAGTCCTTGACGCCAAGCGCCATGCAGCGTTTTGCATATTCAAAGTCACGGAAGCCGCTTATCACGACGCAACGTAGCGTCGGTTTTGTATCAATCAATTCCTGTATCAAATCCAAGCCGCTGATCCCCGGCATTTTGATGTCGGTGAGAATGACGTCTACCTCGTTGCCGGTTATGAAAGCCAACGCATCCGTCCCATTGGCAAAGACTCCCCTTACAACGAAACCTAACTCTCCCCATGGAAAATAATTCTGAAGTCCGTTACGGATTTCATATTCATCATCGACGATGACCAAATTAAGCATGTATCAATCTCCCCGTCTGTGTCAGCATATAGCGGTCCATTTTAATTTTCAAGAAAAAACTCCTTACATGGAAATCATCGGGAGCGGTAATGAACAATTATTTAGGTTGACAATAAATATTGAATGGATTTGATGCAATATTTCACATTTGAAAAGTATTGTACAATGATATGAACTAATGTGTTGGAAATCTAAAGTCTTCACGCTACGGACATTTGGAAGACGCATGATATCCTCAAAGCCAAGAAGGTCACATTTTTCACAAAAGGAGATTGTATGAAAAAACATCTACTGCTTGTCTGTTTGCTCATTGTGGTTTTGGCTCAGGGAATTTTCGCCGCTGGAGCGAAAGAGCCCGCCCCTGTGGAGGCGGGGAAGACTTCCGCGATAGCCAAGACATCGTCCGATGAAAAAGTAACGTTGCGTTTTTCTTGGTGGGGCTCCAATACAAGACATCAGGCTACCTTGGAAGTCATTAAGCTGTATCAGCAAAAGCATCCGAATGTTACGATTGAAGGCGAATATGGAGCCTTCGGCGATTATTATCAAAAGTTGCTGACGCAGTTGGCTGGAAAAACGGCTCCCGATATCATTACCGTCGACTACAAATGGGTAAGCGATCTCATGAACCAGGGCAGCCAGTTTATCAACATGTATGCCTTGGGCGACTATATCGACATGAGCGGCTTTGACATGGGCTTCGCCAAAATCTACGGTGGAAATGAAGACTATCTGATTGGTCTGCCTGTGGGTGTGAACGGTATGGGGTATCTGTACAATGTTGAATTCCTTAAGAAATTCGGGATCACTCCTTCGAATGAATGGACTTGGCGGACTGTAATTGAAAACGGGAAAAAGGTGAATGCTCAGGACGGTTCAAAATACTTGCTGTACAACAATGCCGAGCATTGGATGTATATGGTAAAGACCATGCTCAAGCAGCTCACTGGCACGACATTGATTAAGGATGACTATTCTTTGGGATTCACTAGAGAGGATTTGTTACAGGTGTTTACTTACGTCAAGGAGCTTGTCGATACCAAGACCGTTCCTCCGTTCAATGAGGGCGTGCTGTACGAAAATGTCTACGCTGACCAGAATCCCAACTGGTTGAACCAGAATTTTGGTGTGTTTCCGACTTCCTCATCCTTGATTCCCGGCATCGACAATGCCAGCAACTTCGATTTGGCGACATTCAGGTATCCCATCATGGAAGCTGCTGAGGATCCTGGAATTCTTGTCACTCCATCCATGTTCTTGACCGTCTACAAGGAGTCCAAACATGCTGATGCCGCGGCTGATTTCATCAACTTCATGTTGAACGATCCCGAAGCGATTGCGATTTTGAAGGATACGCGGGGAATTCCTTGCAACTCGAAAGCCAAGGATCAGCTTGTCGAGGCGAAGGTCATTCCTCAGCAAGTCTCGGATATGGTATCCCAGGCTCTTTCTGGCGCTGGTGTCGCAGAAAACGGTCCCAGCTTGAATCCTGAAGTCATTGCGTTGATCAAAGACTATGTCCAGCAGATTGGATATGGAAAGATGACTCCGGAGCAGGCGACCGACGGATTTATCAAAGAATTGTCCGCATTGGTCAAAACGATTCAGTAAGGATGATGATTCCGGGGTGTTGTGTATAAAGTCGCACATCACCCGTATCCCACGTACAACGTTACACCCTTGTTTTCCAGGCTGGCGCATGGACGCCAGTCTGGGAAGCTCTTGCCACCTGGCTATGAAAGGAGTAGAGAAATATGAATCACAAACGTCTGAAACACTACGATCCAGCCCATCAGAAAGTAGCGTATCTTTACATCTTGCCATGGATTATCGGGTTTGTTGGATTCCAGCTCTATCCGTTTATAGCATCGTTCATCTATTCCTTCACGGATTTCTCGATTCTCAAGCCTATGAAATTTGTCGGGCTTGCCAATTATGAAAGGATGTTCACTTCGGACAGATTGTTCTGGAAGTCCTTGAAAGCCACCATGATCTATGTGTTGATGGCAGTACCTGGCAAGCTCATTTTTGCTTTGTTCATTGCGTTGATTCTCAACATGAAGATCAAGTTCATCAATTTCTTTCGTACCATCTATTATCTTCCTTCGATTCTGGGTGGTTCCGTTGCAATTTCAATTCTGTGGAAATTCCTGTTCAGCAAGGATGGTACCGTAAATTCCGCTTTGGCCCTGATTCATATTCCTGCAATTGATTGGCTGGGAAATCCGAACCTCGCGTTGGGGACCATGGGATTGCTGGTCATCTGGCAGTTCGGCTCCTCCATGGTGTTGTTCCTCGCTGGTCTGAAAAATATTCCGAACGAGCTGTATGAAGCCGCAAAGGTCGATGGAGCCGGCAAGGTTCGTTCATTTTTCAAAATCACGCTGCCCATGTTGTCTCCAGTCATATTCTTCAACCTGATCATGCAGATGATCAACGCATTCAAAGAATTCAACGCCCCGTACCTGATTACTCAGGGAGGCCCGCTCAACAGCACGTACCTGTATGGAATCATGTTGTACGAGAACGCCTTCAAGTTTTTGAAGATGGGGTATGCTTCCGCACAGTCCTGGGTATTGTTTGCGATTATCATGATTTTCACAGCGCTGACGTTCAAGTCATCGCCATACTGGACATTCTATGAAGATGGGGGTGACTTCTGATGCCGATTTCTCCGACCACGATTGAAAAAAGACTTGCTGGAGCAAAGGTGAAGAAAACCACGAAACGTATTCTGTGCTATGCGTTCCTGTCAATCATTGGAATTGTCATGGTCTATCCGTTGCTGTGGATGGTTTCGGCCTCCTTCAAGACCAATAACGAGATTTTCAGTTCTATTTCCTTGATACCGAAAGCGGTGTTGTGGAATGGATATACCGATGGCTGGAAAGGAAGTGGACAATACTCGTTCGGCCTGTTCTTCGCCAATACATTTCTGATGGTGGTGCCTACCGTTTTGTTTACCCTTGTATCCAGCCTGCTGGTGGCCTACGGCTTCGCGCGTTTTAAGTTCATAGGGAAGAAAATGCTATTCGCCTTAGTCATCGCATCGTTGATGTTGCCGAACGAAGTGGTCATCATTCCACGGTACATGGTGTTCAACAAGCTCGGATGGCTCAATACATATCTTCCATTCATTATTCCTGCGGCGTTTGCGACATATTCATTCTTTATTTTTATGTTGGTCCAGTATATACGTTCGATTCCCCGAGAGCTTGACGAATCGGCTAGAATCGATGGCTGTAACAGTTTCAAAATCTTGACGCTTATCGTTACTCCGTTGTGCGTCCCTTCATTGATATCTGTCACCATCTTCCAGTTCGTCTGGCGGTGGAATGATTTCCTCAATGCCTTGATTTATATTAGCAGTGTAAAGAAGTATACATTGTCACTTGCACTGAGGATGTCATTGGATGTCACTGATACGATAGCGTGGAATCAGACAATCGCGATGTCGGTTCTTTCGATGCTTCCTCCAGTTATTTTGTTCTTCTTTACGCAAAAGTACTTTGTAGAGGGTGTCTCCACTACTGGGTTGAAGGGGTAAGTCCATGAATCGAAATAAAGAAAGTTATGAATTCGCCGTCAGGGCACTCGAACTGCATAGCCTGTATGCCTGGGATTACGATTGGATCATACGCTGTTTGGACTTCATGGTACAGGAAAATTTCAATACGCTAATACTTCATCGGAACGATTTTATCGATTTGATTATCTACCCCGGCAAATATTTCGGTTGCGAGAAAGAATCTTATGCTTCCATATTTGAACGATATAAAGAAATTTTCCGTTCCTTGTACAAGTATACTCCGACCCGGCGATCTAGTCCTTACCAACGGCGGGCATTTTTCAAACGGGTGCTTGAACAGGCCCATCGCCGAGGGATTCAAGTCTACATTGAGAACAAGGAGCTTTATTTTCCAGAAATCATTTTGGAGTTCCATCCCGAATTAGTGAAGGAAGGGAAAATCTGTGCGAATGATCCATTCTGGTTTGAGTTCACGCGGGTGAAATTCAAAGAATTCTTTGAAGAATTCCCAGAGGTGGCGGGTATCATTACCGCACCGGCGACCGGTGAAAGCAAGGTATCGATCAAATCGAACCGTTGTACATGTGAACGTTGTAGAAATACGCCGAAGGAAGTATGGTTCAAAAACCTGCTGGATGCGATGTACGGGCCCATTCATGCAGCGGGCAAGCGGCTGGTAGTCAGGGATTTTGTGTTTGATCCCCAGGCTCACGCTGAAATTTCACATGTGATGGAACAGCTTCCTTCCGATGTCGTGATTTCTTTAAAGAATACTCCGCACGATTATTTTCCTACTTTTCCAGAAAATTCCCGGATTGGTTCTGTTGGCGATCATGAGCAATGGATTGAATTCGATGCTATGGGACAGTACTTTGGATGGGGTATCGGCATTGCCGATTTGATGGAAGACTATAGAATCCGCATGCAACATGCGAAGGAGAGGGGAGCGAATGGTGTGATTTTCAGGACGGATTGGGAAAGTCTTGACGGGCATACTGTATTCCGCACCCCGAATCTGGTGAATATGTATTCTGCGGGCATGCTATCCACGAACTTATGCGTTCCATCGGATGTGATATATGATCGCTTTCTTTCTCGTGAAGGCTGGTATCAGGATCGTGCGACTAATTCCGAGCGTCGTCAAGCTTGTTCTTGGTTCTCCGATATCATGGCACGGACATGGGCGATTGCCAGCAAAACGGTGTTTGTCGATGGTTGTGTATTCTCGGATTCAAGTTTGATGCCGATCAGCTATGAGCATGCATTCTGGCTGGCGGAAGAGAAGAATTCGCTACGAGATTGGGATGAAACAAAGAGTGATTCCCTGTCTCCTTCTTTCAAGAATCTTGAACGGGCCATGGCGGAGAAATCCCAAGCGTATGAGGCCGCTGTCGTTGTTGAGCGGCTTGGCCGGTCAGATTGCCCTGGTTTATGCTTTGAGAAGCTTCAATGGTTCCGGGATCGGCTTTCCGTGCAGCTCTTGTATGTGGAATTATTCAAAGTAGCCGCTGAAGCGATTTTAACAACCCGCTATCTATGTGAGACTGAGGAACCCAAAGACAGTGACCGATATATGGAAGTACTTAGTGGAGTATCGGATCGGCTTCATGCTTTGTATGAAATGAAGTTGCGTTTGCGGAATTTTTATACAATGACTGACTATCATCCTCACACGATTTACACGTTGTTGGATCCTGACCGGATAGATTGTCTGTGGAACGATTTGTCAGAACGGCTTGTTACGCATGGAGTCTTGCCGGAGGCTTTGTCATGAGTTTGGAACTGTTTGATTTACACGGGAAGCGTGCGCTGGTTACCGGTGGCGCACGTGGAATAGGGCTTGCCTGTGCGGAGTCTTTGGCAGAGGCTGGCGCTTCGTTGGTCCTCGTTGACCGCCTCGAATCCGAGCTCATGCAAGCCGTATCTGATTGCCGCCAAAAAGGCTTCTTTGCAGATGGCATTGTCTGCGATGTGTCATCACATAAATCCGTCGATGGGATGATTGCGGAGGCCGGGCTGGCTGGTGCGATTGATATTTTCATTAATAGTGCTGCGATAACGAATCGTAAGCCATTACTGGCTATGTCCGATGATGAATGGAACAGGATTGTTTCAACAAATCTAAGTGGTGCTTTCTATCTTGGACGTGCCGTTGGAGAACTGATGGTACGGCAGGGGCGGGGAGGTAAGATGATTTATATCGTTTCTACCGGGGCCTGCCGCGCCAGTGTGAATTTCGGTGCGTACAGTGCAAGCAAGGCTGGTGTCATTATGCTGATGAAAACCCTTGCTTTGGAATTGGCGCCATATGGCATTCTCTGCAATGCGATAGCTCCGACAGCTACAGATACACAGTTTACCGCAGAATACTATGCGCAGAATCCCGATAGGAAGGAAGCTGTAATCAGAAATCATCCACTTGGTCGAATCGCCATTCCCGCTGATTTCAAAGGGACTGCATTGTATCTGGCTTCTGCCGCATCGGATTTTGTAACGGGTACGACGATTGTAGTCGACGGGGGAAAAACGGCGAAATAAGTATTAATATGCATGTGTCTGTCGCCAGCCAGAGGTGCGGGGGGAGATCGCCTGTATGCTTTCCTAGTATTCAAGTGCTTGTTGATGATTCAGCGTCACTTTATCGAGAACCAGCAATAGAAGGGGGGGCAACCGTGAAAAAATTTATGCGTAACGTGTTCGCGGAACAACAGCGGATATTGATATTGTTTTTTTGCATAAGCTCCATATTGTTGGCGTAGCATCATGCTCATTTTCTTGGAGACTCCTATGGGAACGGATGGCCTCGGTGATGCATGGAGGTAAAGGAAAAGTTCAAAGCATGGATTACTCATAGCAATATACTCCTGAGCCTGCTTGATGAATTTGTTTTTCACTATGGGCAGTTAGCGCTCTATGTACCATTTGTCCCTATCGATAATGAGGTATAGCTTGCCGTATCCCTTGAATTGTCAAGGACGTTCAGTGAGAAGTGTAGAGGATGGGCGAAAATCTAGTGCTTTCTATCCTTTGGTGGACATGAATCATTGCCATATGAATTGGGGTTCTGAATTGTCCCGTCTTTCTTATGCGGAATCAATTCAGCTCCTTGTCTCCTTGCAAGGTCTCGTCCGTAATCCATAGCATCGGATTTTCTATCGAAAACCTTTGAACACCTTTCAGCACCATCTTTCTTGATTCCCCAGCGATCTCCATTCGGAATTACATGTTGCTCTTTTCTCGTCATAGAAAGTCTCCTTGTAAAAGTGATAAACAAAAGATAAGCAGAGATTGTGGTGTAGGTCAAATTTTTCTATTGCTGGAGTAATAGTGTATTTTTTAGGCAAGGCGGAGAGAGTCAAGAATCCCTTTTGAAAGAATTCTGGAGGTGCCAAAGGCAGAGACGGAAGAGGATGTCAATGAAAGTCCTGGAATCGTGAAAGTTCCGGATTCTCCAAAATATGATGGTGTGGAAGCCTTCGGAAAATATATAATTAATTATATATAAAAAATTAATTTAATATAACGTAAATAAATTACGGAAAAATCTTGATTTATTTGCCAAAGCATTGTAGATTGTCCTTGGAGGCTTAGGGTGCTAACCAAGTTTGCGGTCACTAATTACAGAGGCTTTAGTAAGAGAATTGAACTTGATTTGTCCAAACCCAAGGATTATGAGTTCAATACCGATGCCATAAAGAATGGCGTTATCAAGAATGCTATAATCTATGGAGCCAACGGTTGTGGCAAGACAAACCTTAGCTTGGCCATATTTGACATTGTCAATCACCTGTCTCAGAAGTGGAAAAAGCCAGATTATTACAACAACTTTGTGTTCGCGGGCTCTTTGGACAAGGATGTATGCTTTGAATACTCCTTCAAGCTCGGACGTGATAAGCTCCAGTATGACTATTCAAAGAACTCAAGAGGACAGCTGACTAAAGAGAGCCTTCAAGTTAATGGAAAGCAGATTTTTATCAAGGATTCTGATTCCTTCCAACTAACTACTACTGAGTTCAAGATGAATGAGTCGGTCAAAGAAGGGATTAAGAAGAATGCCAATGCGGTATCTGTTGTCAATTATTTTCTTAGCTCTTACCCGCTTGCTAAAGATCATTACCTCATCAAGCTCAGGGATTTTTCCTCATCGATGTTGTGGTTCCGATGCCTAGAACAAAGAGAGTTCATTGGTTTAGAGACGACTGCTTATCTCTTGGATGATTACATTATTGCAAACTCGTTAGTAGGCGAATTTGCTGTTTTCTTGGAGAAAGTTAGTGGTCAAAGTTTTGAGTTCGCACCTCTATCAACTGGAGACAGAAATCTTCTATGTGTAGTCAACGGAGCTACGGTGCCTTTTGACGAGATTGCATCCACAGGCACTCATGCTTTGATGCTTCTGTTCTTTTGGGTAAAGCATTTGAAGGATGCTTCCCTTGTCTTTATTGATGAATTTGATGCTTTCTATCATTTTAAGCTTTCCTATGAGGTTTGTGAACTCTTGTTTTCAAATAATTGTCAGGTATTGCTGAGTTCTCATAATACATATTTGATGACCAACGACCTACTAAGACCGGATTGCAACCTTGTTATCCATGACAACGAAGTCAAACCATTGTGTGATTGCACCGATAAGGAGCTTCGATTTGGTCATAACATCGAGAAACTGTTCAGAGGCGGGACGTTCGATAAATGATATTGTTTGTGTTTGAAGGCGAGAGAAGAGAGCCTGCTTTTTTCAGAACTATTGAGGAGTTGTACTTTAAAGGTGCAGATTCCATAATCTGTTCCTATGGCAATAACATCTACAACCTTTTCAAGGAGATGTCAGAGTCAGATTTCCAGATGGACATAGCTTTAATCCTACATGAGAAATGGGCTGGAACAAACTAAGATCCTTTTGGAGAATTCTTGAAAGCTTCGGACTTCTCGGAGGTTTTCCTTTTCTTCGACTATGATTGTCATCAACAGGATAAGGCTGGACTTCTAGCTTTGGATGAATTGAACCAGCAAATGGAATCGATGTTTGGATTTTTCTCAGATGAAACAGAGAACGGGAAACTCTACGTAAATTATCCTATGGTGGAATCCATAAGGTACACCAAGGAGTTACCGGACGCCGATTACTACAAGTACGAGATTCAGCTTCAAAATGTTAGAGACTTCAAACGATTGGCTGCTGACTTTTCATTCTATAAGAATCTGGATGATATTTGCTTTAGGGTAAATAAGAACAATAAATTGAAAGAGCTTTCCTCCGAGCAATTGGAAAAGGTTAGAAGAAACTGGAAGTTCTTAGTTGAGCAGAATGTTGTGAAGGCAAATCTGGTCTGTCAAGGGAAAAAGGCATGGCCAAAGAACAAGGCTGATGTTGGACAGGAGAAGTTGTTGAAAGGGGAGTGTGATGGATTTGTTAATAGTCAAGGCACCGTTTCTGTATTGAATTCATTTCCACTGTTTCTTTATGACTACTTCCTCAGGTTGTGACGCTATAAAACTTCTCCTGAATCAGGAAACGCCAGTCACAGGAATACATTTTCTTTCTTGATTTCGGGAAACATAGTTAAATAAAATTCTCTTTTTATTTCCACGTTACCACCTCCGAATTTCTACGACACTCCCTTTATTTCGGTATCATTACACAAGATGAAAAGAAAGTTGTTAACCGAAATTTTACGATAGTCACACTTTTGCGGTACAATGAAGTATCTACATACAGTAATCCTACGCTGTAAATGACTACTGGCCAGTGATTTATGTTCCACTATAAGACAGGTCTCATGAAAAATAACGAATATTTCTATGCTACCTGAATATCGATTTCCCTCTCTGGGAAACATCCTGATCTAAACGCTTCGTCCGGTGTTTGGTAGTCCAATCCTTGGTGAAGTCCCTCCTGGTTGAAGAACTCTACGAACTCTTCCAGTCCGTTCGAAAGTTCTGTCATTGTCGCATAGTCATGGAGGAAGATGCGGGTGAGCCATCTTCTGGTAGCCGTAGATCGGATGCTCCGTCCAACTGTTCATCACCACCTCTGCGAATGCCTTCTCTTCTGCAAAAATCTTCTGCCTGAGCAGTTCCTGCTCCTCATGGTGGTCTCTCCAATAGTAACAGGAGGAGCGGGAGACCCCCAGAAGCAGGCGTCGCCGGCAAATCGACAGGGTGCAGGATCGCTCCTTTCCCACGGCCTTGCCAGCTGTGGGTCCACTAGCATACAGGGGTCGGTTCCTATAAATTCACTTTTTTTGAGGATTTCATTCTCCATACGCGTCTTCCCGAGCGCCTTGTAGGTTCCCTCAATCCTCTGCTGGGCTTCGGCAAGCCCCTTCTCCAGTTGTTTCACCTCTTTGGAAAAACCGCCGGAGAGAAGCTTTTTCTTCCAGCTCGAAACCAGGCTCGCCGAGATCCCGTATTTTGCAGCAATCTCATTGACCGTGTTCCGTTCTTTCAGAGCCTCAAGCGCAACCTCTTTCTTGAAAGAATCCGTGAATATCTTCCTGTTCCTTCCCATGCTGTTCACTCCTTCTTACAAGGTAGTAAACATTCGTTTAATTTTTAAGCTCCTGTCCAAAAACTGGTCTTAATATAGTTGTTTCAGCCTATTGTTTTTTATTTGGGGTAGATTAACCACATAATGAGGTTCTTTAACTTGATTCCGTCATAGGAACCATCTTGAGTAGCGTCAAGAGATAGGATTATCTTGTCAAAGTTATCACGAATTTTTAATAGCGGCGCCAACTCGCGTTGTCTTACAGCCTCGTTTGACATGGACTCTGTTACTTGAATGTATTTTCTGTCATCTACTTTTGTCGCAATGAAATCAATCTCGCTGTTTTCGATTTTTCCTATAGAAACATCATACCCCTGTCTAAGAAGCTCGAAATATACTATATTCTCTAGCGCATGACCTCTGTCCCGGTCACGAAAACCAAGCAGGTAATTTCTCAGCCCTATGTCGACAATGTAATATTTTCCAAGAGTTCTCAGATACTCCTTTCCCTTAATGTCAAAACGCTTGATTTCATAGAAAAAATAACTTTCCAAAAGGGCGTTCACATAAGATTGAACGGTATGAGCGCTGGGAGCACCCTTGCTTCCTTTCCGGCCAAGCGGACCTTCTGCCGCAAGGGTGTTTCCAATTGAAAGAATCGAGACATTGCTTCCAATATTGTCTGCAAGAAAGAGAACAATTTTGCGTAGCAGGATGGGGTCTGAAATCTGGCTTTGACCTCTTCGCTTTTCTCTCTCCAGGATATCCCTGACCACAACTGTAGAATAAATGCCGTCAAGTAGAATCAAAGCTTTCTCTTGTTCTAGCCCTACATCAGCTATACCAGGCATTCCTCCGAAGCGGAGGTAAGAATTAAAAGCATCCCTGACTTCATATTTGTTTTTGTCCCTATCAACGATATAACTTTTCTTTCCTCCAAGAGCACTTTGGGTTTCTTTGATTTCTAAATCGTGAAAAGAAAGGAACTCATTAAATGAAAGTGGAAACATTTTTATCTCAACACATCTTCCTGAGAGATATGTTGAATACTCTGATGAAAGAAGATATGCATTGGACCCCGTTATGTAGATATCACAATCAAGGTCGACTCGAAAAGCATTCACTGCATCTTCCCAGCGGTCTATTCGTTGAAGTTCATCAAAAAATAAGTACATACGCTTATTCTCAATGGCATGTTCTTTTACATACGTATAAAATGATTCAGAAGTCATATCCCTCAAATCATGAGATTCAAAATCCATCTCTAAAATCTGGTTTTTGGGAATGCCAGATTCTTCCAGGTGGCGGGCCATGAGTCTCAGAAGGCTGGACTTACCGCAACGTCTCATTCCAGTCACAACTTTTATGGGTTCTTTATCCTGAAAGGCTATGAGCTTGCGTAGATAGTTATCCCTTGGTCTAAGATATCGTCTTTCCATTTCTTTGTACTCCAACTTTATGCTAAGTATTGCAAAAAGTTTCCAATATGTCAAGTTTTTGCAATTTGGAGCAAAAACTATAAACGCGACTTCATATCTTAGTCTGATACTCCACCAAGTACTTCCAGATACCGGTCACTGGCCTTGGGCTCCCCAGTCCCACATGAATTCTATGCCCTCGCATATTCGCTTTAGACGCCCCTCCACGGGCCGTGTAAAGAATTTCATGGTTATTGTTCAGGCATGAGTTCAATGACAAAACAATCCAGGTGAAAAGATGTATTGGAGAAAGCCAGCCACAGTGGAATTGCATTATCTGAAAGGCCCCGTTTTGTTTTTGGTTGAAAAGCGGTGCTTCAGTATTATCGCAATATGGACGCGGTTAAGTACTGTAAAGAACGCCGCCCTCCGGTGGACATGAAAAGCTTTGGTTTTGATGTGAGATTGCTGTCGCTGGAAACCGTCAGGATAATCAATACATCAGGAGCCATTTGCAGACAGTGATGACTTCGATTGAAATCCCTCCTGTCGTCAGGACCATTTCCTCTTCATAGGTGAGGACTACAAAGCGTTTGACATCAGGCATGTTTTCCGCAAGTCTTTCCAGATTGTCGACCTCCCTGTGGTTTGAGATATTCGAGATGGAATAGGCTGCCTGTATCGCGGTTCCTTCCCGGGGTAGGTAAAAACCAAAAGGATATGGTTTGCATCTCTCTCAAACGCATAGTTCCGTGGTCCAATCTTTGCGTTTTTATATTACCCCGTACCGGTCGAATATTATTTGCTTGAGCGATTCGTGTTTCATATCTTTCCCTAGTTTGAGTACATTTCTTGTAATTCATATGCAGAATACAGCATACAGAGGTATTGTTTTCTTGCCGTCTTCGAATCTAAAATTTTTGGATGAAATCTTGATTGAATAGTCTGGTTTATAATTCTCAATATATACAGAGAGGCTTTTCGCTTTTGTGTGGTCGGCGCTTTTGACTTCTATAGGAATTATTCTTCCGTTAATCTGAACGATAAAATCTACTTCTGCACTTCGGTCCGAATTCCAGTAATAAGTTGTGAATCCATTCATTACCAGCTGTATATTTACATAGTTTTCCGTCATTCCGCCTTTGAAATCATTAAGATCATCCTTCATGTAAAGGATATCATTTGGGAAAATATCTTTCTTTGCGCAGAGAAGCCCGGTATCTGAAAGATAAATCTTGAAGGAATCTATATCTCTGTAATTCTCAAGAGGTTTCATAATCTGTTCCGCTCGGTAAACTTGGGACACAAGACCAGAGGTGACAAGCCATTGTATGGAGTTTTCAAACTCTGCTGCCCGGCCACCTGACTTTAAGAGTTTGTATTGGAATCTAGTGTTTTTTTTTGATAACTGAACAGCGATGTTGTTGTAGGTTAATCTTGTTTTTTTGATTTCACTGGTATTTTCCTGATACTTGCTCATATCATCTAGGTAATCCATGCAAATTGTGTTCTGGATATGACGGACAAGGGTGTAGTCCTTGGTTTCTACAAACATATTCACTGCATCAGGCATTCCACCTATTACAAGATACTGTCGATAAAGTTGCATGGCTGCATCATGGAGTACCGCTGGCATCGATGAATCTGTTTTGAAACAATTCCTGATTCGCATCACCAAGTCGTTTTCTCCCATGGCAAGCATGAATTCCTCCAAGTCCATTGGGTACATCGTATAGCGATCAACTTTTCCTACAGGGAACGCAAAGCGTTCTCTGTTTACAGCGACTCCAAGAAGGCTTCCCGCTGCAATAACACTGTATTCAGGAGCTTCTTCGCAGAAGTATTTGAGGGAGGTTAGGGCACGCTCGCAGAGCTGGACTTCATCAAAGACAATCAATGTTTTTTCTTTGACAATTGTCTGTCCTGCGATGTGTGAGAGAATCGGAATGAGATAATCTGGAGAGATATTCTCTTCAAAGGTCGTATTGAGACGAGGGGTTGTCTGGAAGTTGAAATACGCTACATTCTCATAATGGGTTCTGCCGAATTCCAGGACAGAGTATGTCTTTCCAACCTGGCGCGCCCCCTGAATGATAAGTGGCTTTCTATAGGAGCTGCTTTTCCAGCATTCCAGATATTCCGAAACTTTTCTGTACATGATGATAATCTCCTACACATGAGACTATAACATTCTTAATTGTAAAATGAAAGAAGATAAATGAAAAATTTGCATTTTTTAACATGAATATTTTGTAATATTTGCATTTAATTACATGAAACTTGTATTTCATTGTATTACTACAGTCCTCACGCAAGAATTGTCACAAATGAGAAAACTATCACGGACGATATGAATCCATGGAGGTTTTCTTGTCCATTATTCTGTGAAAAAACTCAATGGTTCAGAAGCCATTTGTATGCCGGAACGACGTGAATATACCTACCTGTTTTCTCATCATGGTATTCTTCTTCCTCGTAGGCGGTGATTATCCATGACTGATGGAGCGCCAGTTCCTCCATCCCGTCAAGGAGCGCATCGATTTCACGTTGTCTTGTCGTACCCTGTTCTCCTAGCTCCCAGCAGACCTGAATCAACTGGATGTCGGAGTCTGGGCCGACCGCAAAGTCAATCTCGTTTCCATGGGTGGTCTTGTAGTAGTATATATGTTCCGTAGTACGCCTAAGCCCAATGAAAACCATGTTCTCCAAGACGAAACCGTTGTTTTCAGAAGTGGCATGGCTGGCGGCTTGCGCTATTGCATGGTCGATGCAGTAGACTTTTTTTGGATTTACCGCTTGGATGGCACTGTTGTCTGAGCGGATTGGAACTGTGAACATCAGGTAGCAGTCCGTTAGCTTGTCCATGTAGTCGCTGATTAATTCTGGCGACAGCTTGTTTCTTTCTCCTGCGAGGCGTTGTTTCAGTCTGTTCACCGAGATGAGCCGTGACATGTTGTTCAGCAGGATATAGACCAGTCTTTTCAACTGGACCGGATGCTGTATATTGTACCTGAGAATAAGGTCTCTGGTGAGGACGTCATCCACAAGGTTCTGAAAATACATCGTAGTCATGTTTTCACTCGGCAGGATGAGTCGTTCTGGCATACCCCCCTTTGTCATATAGGCATCGAATGCGCCGACAATCGCATCCCTGCTGGAAATATCGACGATGGATTGTGGTTTCCCGGTAGCCCGAAGGAATTCATGGAATGAGAATGGGAACATTTCCCAGGTGAAAGTCCTCCCCGCAAGCTCGGTTGCGATTTCCTTTGAAAGAAGTTTCTCCGATGACCCCGTAATGTACACTTCGCAATTTTCAGTCGTCTGTATCCTGTTGATGAACTGACCCCATCTGTTTACATATTGAAGCTCATCGAAAAAGAAGTAGACCTTTTCCGCATGCTTCTCCGGATACATGCCATAATAGGTATCAGATATTGTTGAGGGATCAGAGTCCTCTTTCCGGAGGAAATCCAGACGATCATCAGAAAAATCTATGTAGCAGAAATTTTGCGTTGGTATTCCCTCGTCCAGAAGGGCTCCCATTTTCTCATGTTGCCATGTGGATTTTCCGCATCTCCTGGTTCCAATGATGACGGTCGCCTTTCGTGGAACAGAGAGTACTTCAATATCCCTGGGAATGATTGGGAACTGGCTTCGCAGGTTGTTCTGCTGTTGTGCTATGATAAGACGCAATGTTTCATTCATAGCTGAATGATAAACCTAACGGTTCTGGTTGTCAAATAGTTTACAAAATATTGAAAACTATTAAATAAAATTATTCAAAATATTGTAAAATATTTTATTCACCGAGATGGGACTGAATAAGGCCCATCGAAGTGGATACGGATGAAAATCATGTGCATTGCCTCGTATAGAGCACACCGGACCAGTCCCACCGAAATCTTTCTTCATCTGGAGAAGGGTGGATCTCCGAACTGAGCAACGATGAAATTCTCTCTCTTGTGCGTTTGGAGGGGGTTGACTAATGGGCTATTATGGATATGCACCTTATGTTTCAATAGCTGAAAAAGCAAGACAAGCAGAACGCTGGGTTAAGAAAATGCACAAGCGGGGCGTTGAGCTTTCACCGATTCCTCGTTGTACAAAGCTTGGTAAATCTTGGTGGGGAAAGGCTTGGAATAAGAACCTTGAAAGCTATGCGGAATTAAAGAATCGTATTGGCAGAGGCAAATCGTATATCAGCAACGGTTTTGTAGTTGATTTCAATATAGAGAGAGGTAAAGTATATGGGCTTGTTGCGGGAAGCGGCTCAAAGCCATATGAGGTAAGTGTTGCGATAGATCCTCTGTCAGATGCAAAAATAAAAGAGATAGAAACGCTATGTGGACGACGGATCGACTCCCTGGAGGGTCTTTTATCCGGAAATTTTCCAAAAGATCTAGGTCCGATATTTGCCAAATATTTATTTCCAACTTCCAAATAGTGTCTGATATGCTGCGGAAATTCAGGACACTTTTCATTCCCCCTGCACTAAGCCAAGCGACACATTCAATGCTCAGTGCCTGATCAACAGGACACTTTCTTTGTCACTGAGTGATTCTCAACGACACTCTTCCGTTCACTGCCCGCTTGAGGGAACACTTCCTGCTGTTACTGCAATGGATGCAGGACAACATGGCTTCTTTTACATCAGTCACTGTGATTCTCATTACAGCTCCGACACTTCCACCCCATGTCTCCGCCCCAACTCTTCCAAAAACCTTCTGTCGTGCGACAGGATGATTACCTGCGTATATTCGGTACGGCAAGAAAGAAACTGCTCTTCAATCAGGGCCGCGACCAAGGAGGCGTATCGGGCTGAGAGCCCGGTCGTCGGATCGTCGATCACCACCACTTTCTGACGTTCCTGTTTTGTTCCTTGCGGATAAGGACCGTCCATATCATCCGTTCTTGCCGACCTGCAGGTTTCGCAGAAATATAGAAAAGAAATCAATTGCTTTTCACCTGTGCTGAGGCCGATGAATACATCTCCTTCGGATTCCGGGCGCACCAGCCGGTACCGATAGGGGCATTTATTGTCATCGTTCCAATTCAAATTCTCCTCGGCAGATATTCCCTGAACATATTTCATAATGTGGAAATCCTCGATCCCCCAATCCGCCAGCCGAACATTTATCCTGTCTATCGCGGACTGAACGTCGTAGACTGCCAGAACTATTTCATCCCGTTCCCGTTTTGCGATGCTCAGCATCTCTTCAAGCCGTGCCAAGCGCCGTTGCAAATCCGACATTTCCGACACATGTCGCTCTTGAGTCTGCTCAAAGACCCGAATCGCCTGATCATAATCCCACCGGACCCGTTCCCAGAATTTCTGTTTGAGCATAGTTCGTGCGACGGCGGGGTCTTTGTCGCGTCTGTTTCTGGCTTCCTTGAGATGGTTCGCCTGCTCCAGCGTTCTATTCATCGCCCTTATATGGATGATGGAATCCCGCAATCGCACGCATTGTGAAGGATCGCGGAGTTTTGTCCTTATCAGTTTGCCATTGTATTCCCAGATATGAATGATATCGCAATATCTGATGATGAAGTCCTCTTTGTTGCGTCTCACGTAGTCGTCTTGAAGGTATGCCTGTAGCGGAAGCAGGATGTCTCTTAGCTCAAAGTATGTCCGTCCTAGATGGGACAGGTCGGCAAAAAACTTGAGATAGGTCATGCCCAAGATTTCGCGGAGTTCATTGGTGAGCGTAGGGGAGACCGTCTCTTGCTGGCAGAACGGGCATCGTTGGGGGGTGTCCAGGAAAAACTCTGAAAGATAGCCCTGTCCCTGAAGAATCCATGGAGCCGTTTCCTGATTGTCCATGGCAGAGCGTTGCGGGAACAACCATGCCGGGGATTGTTCAATCAAGGCTATGTTCTGTTCTGGCAGCAAATCAAAGAAAGGGGATGGACATCTTGCTGCTTGCCTATCGCTTTCTACCTCAAAGGCGATATCCTCAAGCGTATATTCAGGAACCAGAAGGGGAGGTTGTTGCTTCATGACAAAATCAAATAGCCTTTCCTTGTCGCCCTTGAGACCATCCAGACAAAAACTAAGTTTGCTTTCGTATCCTCCGTAGCGATGTTTCACTTCCCATATCTGATCTCGTACCTCATTCCGCTTCTTTTGAAGATTTTTCTGAAGTACTTCATGTTGCGTGTCCAATTGTTTTTGGTTCTGGACTAAAGTTGATATACGTTGATTGATGCTATCGATGGTATTAAATACTGAATTACTTGCTTTTGAGAGTGTAAAAATACTTTTAAGGCTATCATTTAAGAAAAAATTTTCATCGACAAATGCCTGGGTGTAGATACAGAACTCTTCGTTTCCATCGGCCTGCAAGGAACAAGAACCATATGATGGATTCCGTGGGGCGTTTAGATAGGTCGCAATGGTACTTTTCCCTGTTCCGTTGTCACCAAAGACCAGATTCAGCCCCGTCTTGAATCGAATGTTCCTCCTCTCTTGGAAACAGGCGACCTGTTGCATTGTGATATCATGAACCATCTCTACCACCTCATATGGTAAGCAAGGGGAGAGTACAACAATGATGCGTCTATTAAATATCGAAGGATACGCCGGGGTCTGGTCGCCCCGAATCGCCTATGCTGTCAACGTTTCTTTTTTTCCGGCGGTTTCCGTTGAACCCTGTCCTTTGTCGCCATATAGTTGAGAACTGGCTCCATAAGGTTGAGCTGGGTTTCGTCCAACTTCCGCAGAACGCCGAACAGGTGTACGATTCGTTCTGAGTCGGTGTCTTCGTCATAGTCTTCGTAAGGTTCGACGCCGGTCAGCATCCATTCTATCGACACACCCAGGACATTGGCGATCTTAGCGGCAAGGTCTACCGGCGGATGCCTGTCGTACCGTATCCAGTTGGATATGGTCGAACAAGGTATGCCGGTCGCCCGGGAGATTTCGGTCATATGGATTCCCTGTGAATCCATCGCTTCCAATGTGTGTTTCCAAAAGTCTATCACGGCATCATATTACTTACTTTTTTATGATGATTTTCCATTTAGAAAACTATCCGCTACATTTGAAAAATAATTTTCATATAGAAACAAGAAAGTGTACTGTTGACGATTTTTTTCTCGGCGATGAGCGGAGGAATTTTTTTGTAAAGAAAAACTTGACACCAACAGGGATGAAAGAAACGGTTACGTTTCTTTCATCCCTGTTGGTGTTGCCAACAGAATGGTGAGCTAAGCTTCAGGTATCTGGAAGGTCGGTGATAAGGAGCGATGGACCATGGGCATATTCAGAAAGCACAAAGAACCACAAAGGATGGGGGTGGACTTGTCCCAAGTGATTCGTGGCATGCAGCATGCCGTCAACGAGGCGCAGCGGACGCTGGAAGTTCATCATCTGAAATCCCTGCTCCGGTTCTTCTATGCGGACGGAGACCCAAAAACAGTCGACCTTCACCTCGGGGGCGCCAAGCATATCGATATTCCTTTGGTGACTTTGGCAAACCACAGCTCGTTGAAAATCGATGAACTGGAAATGGAGTTCAAGGCCAGGATTGAAGAAGTCGCGGTCAAGGACCTCGATGAATTGAAGCAGATCCTTTCTGAAAGCGGAGGGCCGCCGTCTGAACCTGATGATGCTTCAGACGCCGCTACTACGAAGCTCGACGGGGCGCCTTCTGATGAAGAGGGTTCCGCGACCTTCAACATAGGGTTTTCCTCCACCGCGCCTAGAGGGGAGAGTGCGGGAAATGTCATCAGCGTCCGCATCAAGTTCCTGTCGGCGGACCAGCCCGAGGGCCTGTCGCGCATCATCGACGAGTACAACAAGCTTGTGGCTCCCTATGATGTCCACCCCTCGTCAGGCGATTCTGGCGATCCGCCGACTTTCGTATTCGATGATGATCCCGGGTCCGAACAGCCCGGAAATGACGTTCCCAGCACTTCTGAATTTACGGATAATGAGAATGATGCGATGACTTCCGGCTCAGAGGAATCCGGTGCTATGGAGCATGACGCCGTTGTTCTGGATGAGGACAGGCCCATGGTTTCTCCGGTTGGAGTGGAGAACGGCGGCTTTGCGGATATTGGTGGTCCGTCAGTCATTTCCACGGAACCTGATAAGCCTTCATGTTCGGTGGAGCTGGATTCCATGCCGGTCGCCGATTCCCGCGAGGTTCCGGCGAAAGACCGACGGAAACAGGAGAAGGCCCGGAAGAAATTGAAGAAACACGGGAATCTTCGGAAGCCTCCGGTGGAAGGCTGACCGGAACATATGGAATCGTTCGGCTTACGGTCGTGTCATGGATGCCGGACGAAGTGAGACAACGGGATAGGGGCGGGTGGAATCCTTCCAAGATAGTATTTGGGCTTGTCGCATGACGGGCCAGCAATGTGCCAGGAGGGATTTGTATGGCAGGAGAAATCGCTAACATGATGGGCGGGCTGCCCATGGGGGAACTGATCGGCGGACCGTTGATCGCCGTCGTCAGCGCACAGAAGGATCTGGCCGATGTCATGATCGGCTATATCAACACAGTCGGTTTTGATCCGGAGAACGCCGCGAAGGCCCGGATGCTGGAATTCAACATCAAACGGCCTATTGCGGTGGGTGATGAGATTTCGACGACCGAGGTCTCCATGCAGGCCCCGCTGCTCGGTCTGCTCCCGATGCCGGCGTTGCTGGTCGATACCGTGACCATCGATTTCCAGATGGAAGTGTCCACGGCCACCAGTTCCAAGTCGAATACCAGCGCGGAGGTTTCCGCGAGCGCTTCGGGCGGGTTTTTCGGGCAGAAGTATTCCGTATCTGGCAAGGTCGCCACGAGCAAGGAGAATACCCGGTCCACCAACCAGACTGCGAAGTACCAGGTACATGTCGAAGCGAAGCAGCAGCCCCAGACTGAATGCATGGGCAAGCTGATGGATCTTCTGGCTTCTTGTACCGAACCCGTGCAGATTGCGGCGAGTCCTGCGGCATGACCGTAGCGGTGGGACGCGGCGGAAGGCGTTCTTGATGTCCAGGAGGTAAGTATATGGATGACAGACCGGCCACGCCCTTGCAGCAGGCGCTGCAAGGAGTGTCGATGGCGGCGTTGATCTCCGCTCCGCTTGAGGCGGCCGCGGAGGCTCAGAGGAATCTGTCGCAAGCGACAGTCGACTATATGCTGCGGCTCGGGGTGGATGAAGGTTCTTCGCGGGAAGCCCGGATGCTGGAGTTTTCAGTCAGGCAGCCTGTAGAAACCCCTGATGGTATCGTCATGAACGAACTCAGCGTACAGGCTCCGTTGCTTGCGCTCGCCCCGATTCCTTCCCTGGCGGTGGAGGAGGTCGTGATCGATTTCCAGATGGAAGTGACCGCGTCCGAAAGCCTCCAAGAAAAAACTGAGGTACAGCTATCCGAAGATTCCTCAGGAAGTTCCGTACCGGATCCGTCACGAGTGGCGGTTTCCGGGAAGGTCTCCAGCAGCGCGGCCCAGACCAGGGATACGAACCAAAGCGCGAAATATCAGATCCATGTGTCGGCCAAACGACAGGAACCGACCGAGGCGATGAGCCGGTTGCTGGACATCCTCGCTGCTTCCGTGGTTCCAAGACCTCTTTCCCGCCAGTAAAATCAGTTTTTTTTCGTGGGTGTCCTTGTATTCGTCTATCGGAAAGATATCCGATTCCATGTTTCCTGTGTCGGCGGCGGGATTGCCGGTAGACGGACCCGCCGCCGGCCTTCTTTCAGGCTTTTTCTTGCATATCAACAGAACGAGGAGCAACGTTATGAAAACAAAGCGAGTGTGGCTGTACACCTTGTGTATGGCTCTGTTCCTGCTGGCGGCGGTCAGCGTATCGACGCTCCATGCGGCTTCCGTGTATCTGACCAACATGCCCCGTGATGATTCCACATTGACTGGGGACAACAGGAAGTCGGTGAAGCACATTGAACCCCATGTGGTCGATACTTGGGCAAAGAAGCAGTCTCCAAGACCGACCGTGGTGGACGCTGGGTATTTCGCCAAGAACGCCGATTCCTCCAGGGTGACGGCCTTGCTGAAGGCGAATCCGTATCTGACGCTGGCGGTCATGTCCGACAGTCGTCTCGGCATGCTGTACAACGGTACATTGCGCCAGTCCAAGACGATTTCCTTTACGGTGGACAAGGTTCCCGTGACTTGTTTCTTCCTGGATGATGGTGTATCGGCGGCTGCATTGGATAAACAGCTGTATGACGGTTTGGCCGTTGGTACGAGGTTTACGATCGGCTTCTGTGACGAAGGTCCGAACGAGGCGAAGCAATTGTTGCAGGCCTGCAACGAGAACCGGCCGGTGGTCGATGCACTGGTATGCCAGGGGGGCGGAACGGGTGAGACTGCGGCGACAGCCCCTGTCGGTACCGCTATATTGGTGATCATGCCTCGGCCAAGTGCCACGATGCTCCGGCTCGATGTCTCGGTGAATCCCTGCAAGGTCAAAATCGGCTCGTTGAGCCTATCTCAACTACAGAATAGGTAGGAATACAAAATGGCTAAATATTATACGGATCGAGGAACAATCCATGATCATGCTGCATTGCTTGCCCGTACGGTCGGATACAAGACCATTACGTCAATCGCGAATGGCATGTGTTTTGCGCTTTCATTGGAATTCATCAAACGATATCAGATATCTCCAATGAAGGATGTCGTACAGATTTGGAATACCATGCACACGGATCTATTGAGCCACGATGTGCAATTGCAGTTGGTGGCCACCGCACAAGATACATATCAGTATGACAGAGCTAATACTACAAAAACGCCTTGTACTCTGATTGCTGAAGCAATGAGGAGCATCAGCGGCAATATCGTGCCCCTGATTGCTTGTGTTCCCTATGGAATGGCACAGTTGGATATTGGAATCGCGGAAATTTGCAGTGTCATCAGCAGAGGGCATTGCGCATTACTCTGCTTTGATTTTATAGACAATGGTGCTTCAGCAGGCCATACGATTGCCTGTGTCTCTGGAGATGCGAACAAACTCAGTGATACTTGCTGGTGGATGTTCGATCCTGCGAGGGGTGTCAGACAGGCTGTGGACAATGGAGCCGAGGCTTTTAATGTAGCTCTGACTGAATATCTGAGAGGACATCATGCACAGTCTTTGGTAGTCGCGGAATTCTGATTCCAAGGAGAAAAATATGGGCAACGCCATGAACCAATTCGCCGACAAGTTGAATCCATCATCACTCAAGAGGGGCTTTGAATTCATTCGTCAGGACTATCCCGCCAAGCAGAATGAACACAAAATGGATTGTCGAGGTAAAGTTCGATACAAGATCGGGCCGTGATGAGTTTTGGGCGGCATGGAGAGTCGTAAGACCTGCCGGACGAGCCGCTATCTTTTGACGTCCTGCGAAGTAGGACGGGGTATGCTGAGGAGAGAAAAATATGAACTATGTAAAAGTCAACGACCCAAGGATAGGCCGTACCGATAAAAATGAAGTCTTTGTTGTCGCTTCCGCATGTATCAAGCATTTTGAAAATTGGCGCAAAACGATCAGAAGTGGGATAGCGAATGGTTCTTGTTGCGCGGCATTGCGTATGGATGACGGCAGTATCCGTTTCGGCAATAGCCGCGGGGCTGGGGAGACGGCGATTTCAAGCGGAGTACATTCGATCAACCATGCGGAAATTCATGCCGTCAAAAGTACCGGCGGCCAATCTTTCATGCCGTTCCTGTATGTTGATCTCATCCCCTGCGTCCATTGTCAGACGTATCTGGAACAGAATCTTGTGGTTGAACATGATCGGGATGAATTGGATATTACAGTTTTCTATCAGTTCGATACGGCTGAGGAAATGAGCCGGGTACATGCACTGAGTGAGGCTGTGCAGATTCAGTATTTGAGCGATCTCCTAGGTTTATAACGTTCTCATTTTGTTTTCATCTTCCGTCCAGGCGAACTATCAAATCAAAATGACGAAGTAAGGAGTGACTATGAATGTATATCTGCGTAGTGCCGCCGATCCAACGACAGAACCGTATCTTGTCAAAACGTTGCCAGCCATTGGCTCTCCGCCAGATGCTGATGGCTTTGTATATTCCTCAGGATTTTCAGATTGCGTATGCATGAATCAGCGTGGACAAACCTGCGGACTTTATGCGTTGGCGATGATTTTGCGAAAAATGAGTGGGCAAGCTAGCTGAGCAACTTCTGTTCATGTGTGTAGCGCGGAAAAAAGGATGCGCTTTCCCAGTAGTCGAATCCTGTCAGTTCCAAGGTACTGGTTGCGCGACCGTAGAGTGGACTTTTCGCTCCTAGAACTTCAGTCTCCATGAAGCTGGCGCTGGAACCACAGAGTATCAGGAAGAGGTTCTTGTTTTTCCATTCGTGGTCTATGGTATGTTGCAAGATAGCTGTGATTGTCGGGTTTGTTTCCAATGAATGGAAATTCGTCAATGATAACTGTGGTCCGTGTATCCGTCGTTTGGCTGGTAATGTAGTTGAATGCAGTGTGCCAATCGGAGAATGTGCCGAAAAAGGATCCTGAGAAATGACTTTGGACATTTTTGGAAAAATCCAACAAATTCAGACTGTCGTTCTTGACTTGGGCGGAATAGAAAATCGTCGGGTGATTTTTTGAAAACTCCAGCAGGAGCGAAGTCTTTCCGATCCGTCTTCATCCATAAAGTACCAGATATTCAAATTTGTTTGAAGTGTGTAGACTGTCCAGCAATGCTTGCTCTTTCTTTCGTCCTATGAACATATTGGCCTCCTGCATTTCTTTTGATTGGCAATTAATATACTCGTAATTTCCTGATTGCCAAATTCAATTCTGGTTTTCAGGAGGCTTCTTCGGGGTGCATATGGAGAATAGTATCTGATTTGCGCCTATAATGTGTGGATGGATTGCGGTGCAAAAGTGTGCATCTGGATTTTGGACTCATCGCCGGACAAGACAAAGGGAACTCCACATTGACAAAACTGAACTGTGGAGCTCCCCCAAAATGGTTTTCAAACGAAACGCATGAATCCAATCACTCTTTTATCTCGACGATATATTCGATTTCGACCGTAATGTCGTTTGGCAGCTGGTTGGAGCCGATTGCGGAACGTGCGGCGACTCCCGTGTCGCCGAAAACCTCCTTGAGGAACAAAGAAGCTCCGTCCACGACTTTGGGTTGTTGGGCGAATCCATTGGCACTGGCGACGAATCCTAGAATTTTCACGAAGCTTTTGATTCTGTCCAGATCCCCCAGATAATCTTTCAGAACGCTCAATGCGTTGATTGTACATAGTTTCGCAGCATATTGGCCGTCTTCAATGGTCCGCGTATCCCCGACTTTTCCAGAAACCAAGGCTTCACCTCGTAGAGTCGGTCCTTGCCCGGAAACAAACAGCAGGTTGCCGACTCTTTTTACTCGCTCATACATCCCCGCGAGAGGGGGGATGTCCGGTAATTCTATCCCCAGCTCGTCCAGCTTTTGTTCTATTTTCATGATGCGCCCTCCAAATCGTTATCGTATGTTTCGTATTGCCTGGATGACTGTTTCCAGCTCTGTCTCTTGAAGGCATTGTGGATTGACGGCGAGCCAACCACTTTCAATGCCTACCTGTATTGCGGGAGACCCCTCGAACAGTTTCCGCTGGATTTCCTCGGGGGTCAGATTATCCATGTGAAAATAGAAACGGGGTATGATGTTGGGTTGGACGCCCGGTTCAATGGGGTAGCCGATCTTTCCGCTGAAATGTGTCAGGTCATGTGTTCTGTCATGGAGTAGATGTACCCAGTCATGCCAGACTTGCATCTGGCGTTCATAGTCGCGTTCACAGAACAGTTCCACTGCGCGTACAATTCCGCCGATTGTCTCCTTGTCGATTTTCATGGATCTTCCGAGACTATGGTGCGGGCAGCAATTCTCGTCACATGCTTTAATCAATTCCTTGTGGCCTAGAATGAACCCCGCGGATTGTGGGCCCCGAATTTCCTTGCCTCCACTAAAGATGACAAGGTCGGCGCCGAGTTCAATGTATTTTGTAATATTCTTAACTGGTGGAAGCTCCGCCGCGGCATCAACCACTAGTGGGACGCCATGCTTTTTCAGAATGGGGATGAGTCGTTCCACTGACAATGAACCTCGCATGGATTCCGCTTCAGAAGCATAGAAAAACATCGCAGTCCTATCCGTAATGGCATTTTCCAGCATTTCCGGACAACTGAACGAAGTAAAGCCCAGTTCTACGATTTTTGCCCCGGAAAGCAACAATGCCTGATCATAGAGATTCCTATGCGACTTAAGCATGAGGATTTCGTTTTTCTTCAGCCCTTCGATGTTTGGAAGTTGCAGGATGCGTCCCTTGTCGTATCCCGCGATACATGCGGCGGCGCTGATTGCGATACCTGCGCTGGCTCCATTCGTAATGCACGCCGCTTCCACACCCAATAGTTTCGCGATATACTCGCCCGCTTTCCGGTGCAACTCGTTCATATCGACAAACGCGGTTCCCGCTTCTCTCATAGCGTCAAAGACACGAGGATCCATGAGGGATCCTCCCAGTTTTGTCAACGTGCCTTGGGCGTTGATGATTTTCCGAATGCCTAGCTTTTCATAGATGTCCATCATTCACTCCTTTCTTCACCGTATGCGCATTGCACGATATGGGGACCATAGACAGTATAGTGAGGTACGTATTGCAAGGAAGTATCGATTCTGTTGTCGTTTGCATCGTAAAACGTTTTCGCAGTATGGGCTTCTTGAAACAACGTGAAATCCGCACGGGTTCCCAGTAAGGAGTCTTCTCCTTGGAAACCCTCTATATCCAAGATTTGTCGGGCCCGGGTGGTGACGCAATCCACCACATGTTGGGAAGGGAGGCCGCAGGCCTGTATTTTTGACATAGTTACCGGGAGACTGACCGCATTTTGTGCGATGCTGACCGTATGCAGGTCGGAACCAATGAGGTCAGGGAGAAAGCCTTGAGCCATACAGGTCTTTCCGACGCTGACGTTGAAGCTTGCCGCTCCATGTCCGATGTCGAACAATACGCCGCGTGCCTTCGCCTCAATCGCCGCGTCTATGACTTTTCCCGTGCGCGGGTCGAGAATGTTGCCGGGCTTCCCGTGGAAACAGTGGGTTACGATGTCCCGGGCTCCCAGCACATCAAGAATCTTAGGCAGGGTAGGGCCTGGTTCTCCCACATGGACCATCAACGGAAGCCCGACTTCCCTTGCGACAGCCTTTGCGCCTTTCACGATCTCGATACCGCGGTTCTTCAAAACTACCTTGCATGCTCTAACCTTTACGCCACGTATATGGTCTTTATGGGCGTTGATGCAGGCGATCGTCTCTTCCGGCTGGATGAAATCATCGGTCTCATAATCGCAAATTACATTGCACCTTGATATTCCGATCGAACCATAGTTCAGAAATGCAAAGATTCCATAGTCATGTCCATTGATAATGTACTTCTCAAATCCATGATAATTGACGTGTCCCGCCGAACCTGCGTCAACCAAGGCGGTAACTCCGGTTTTCGGGCCAATTCTGTCGGGATCAAGGCCGATATCGCAAACGCCGTCGTATATATGGGTATGGATATCCACCCATCCTGGCGACAGAATCAATCCTGTTGCATCAATCGTACGCCAAGTTGCATCTGCCTTGATATTTCCGATTCGTTCCACCAAACCGTTTTCATCTATCAGTATCGACACACGTTTCCCTTGAAGGGATGGGATCGAGTATGCCGCGCTGATGTCTTTAATGAGAATTTTTGTGTCCATGCTACATTCCTTTGACGAAATTCGTGGGTAGTCCGGATACGCCTGGTTCAATGACAAACGTTCTGCCGCTGAGTGGGTATTGCTTGAACTCCGTTTCGCCCGTCTCCACACTGGCCGAGGTAATGTATAATCTATCCAGAGCGGGGCCCCCGAAATAGCAGGAGGTGACATTGTAGGCGGGGACAGGCAGCCTTGCCAAACATATTCCGGTGTTTGGGTTCCATCGGGATATCTGTCCTCCGTTCCAATGGGCGATCCAGAGAAAGCCTTCCGCGTCGATTGTCATTCCGTCAGGTCGGCCTGTTTCTGGACGAAAGTCTATGATGGTTCGCTTGTTTTTCAGTTCTCCCGTATCAAGATTGAAATCAAATGCCGCTACGGAGTAGGTCATGGTGTCGATATAATAGAACGTCCCGTTGTCAGGGGACCACGCCAGGCCATTTGAAGTCGTAACATTGTCGAACATCATCTTGCAATTGGTTCGTCCTTCGATTCTGTAGAATGCTGCGCCCGGCCAATCCTGGGTTTCCGTTATCGACCCAAGCCAGAACCTTCCCGCCGCATCACATTTGCCGTCATTGAAATGATTGTAATCCTTTCCAGCTTCTGGGGCGAACAATGTCGTCAGTTGTTCAGATTCCATATCAAACAATCCGATTTCATGCCTGTAGCCTACTAGTAGTTTTCCATACTCAGTCGGTGCTACGCAGCCAGGCGTGACATCGAGCTGGAACGTCGAGGTGTCTCCCGTTTCCGGATCATGCCAGTTGATCTTTTTTTCTGTATAGTCAATCCAATACAGACGATTGGTCCGGGGATCCCATACTGGCGATTCTCCGAGTGATGATGTAATGTCGCTGATCGGTCTTGCATGCATGTCCGTCATGGTTCGTTGTACTCCTTCAGCAGATTGATTTTCTCATCGCACAGATAGCCGTAGCGTTGAATGGAGATGTTCCTGTATCCGCATTTCGATGCGAACGAGATTCGATTCCTGAATATTTCCACAGGCCCGTAACCATGTATCCTGATCGAAGCCCGGGATTTGTCCTCCGAGTTCTCAAAGGTCTCAAGAACCTTGTCGCATTCGGAAGTGAAGTCAATCGGACCAGCTTCGTCAGGACTCGGCATTCTGAAATGTTCAAGGTCCAAAGATGAATCATGGACTTCCAATAGGTTCTTTGCGAACGATATCCAATCTTCGGCTTTCGTCCTGCCATTGATGTGTGCGAGTTCCTGCGCATACCATCTGACCATGAGTCCCCAATGGAACCTATACGCCTTCGGCTGGATACGGATGTTTCGCTGATTCAAGCAGAGGTTCTGGTTCAGCCCCGTCGCATGGTTCATCGGCAATCCGAAACCAGTGAACAACAGTGTGACATCTTCTCCTCCTGCGGCATCCAGTTCTGCGCGGAAGGCAAGCAATCGTTCTTCAACCGTCCTGCGCTTGAACTCGAACAGGTCGGATATATCGGGGCAGATATGATTCCAGATACTGTTCCAGCCCATGCCATCGCATGTCGGTGCCGACGGCTGTGCCCGTACCCAGTCGAAAACGTTCTTTGCAGCCTGTTCCAGCCGTTCCACAGAGAATCCGTAATGTTGCATCCGTTTTTTGCAACTGTCGCAGAAACACAGAAGATTGTCGGAGAAGAAATAGTCGGTGAACTCCATCCAATCCAACATGATTTCATCCGGGTGATAGACCCTGAGCAAGTCCTTTGCGAGGGCGATGTAATACTGAATCGCATTGTCGGCGTTCCTGCATGCTTCGTTGGAAATTTTCGGTATCTGCGGCTTGCCATATACATCGACAGGCAAGTCCTCGGGCAGATAGCCGCCTTTTGGAACATTCGGCATGAAGACCGATATCCGGATCTTTCGTTTCTTTGCTTCTTCGACGACCGTAGCGCAAAAGTCCGTGTCAAAATCACGATAGTCAGGACGATAGGTCGTGTGTGCGTACAATGTTTCATCCGGTGCAAAGCAAAGATATTTCCTGCCGTATTTCACGGTTTCTCCGTTAAACAGGGGACGCTCCAATTCTCGCGACTGGCCGTCCAGATCGAGCGGAGGCAATCGGAGGTCGTTCGTATCGCCCGTTTCTACGAAGTATTGGGGCGATATCGTGATATGTTTGATCCGATTCTTTTCTAGAAAATCAAAAACGCGCTGGACACCTTCGGACTGGAAGACGACCAGTTCGATAAAAACATCAATATTCATAATTTCTCCCATCCTGAATCAAGCCGCCGGAATCCTGTTACCTATCGGTATCTTCGATTCCTTTCCTCTCTTGTTCTTCTTTTTCACGCGCCAGTTCCAGATAGTTGTAGAAGGTGAACTTCGATACACCGAGAACAGTGCAGAGCTTCTCGCTTGATTTACTGATCAGGAAGGCTCCCTTTTTGTCCAGGAGGCCCAGGAAACGAATCTTGTCATTCTTGTCCATATTGGAGACTGTCTTGTTGATTGCCACCTGCGCCTCTTCGATGTAGTAATCGAGCAACTCATTGACATCGTTCGCAAAAAATTCTTCCGACTTCTTATGACCGAGATCATACATGTTGTGTTTCTGTAGATATCGCTCAAACTGCAACGTATCGGAGATATCAGTGTTGATACACAGGGCTCCGATGATCTTTCCTTCGGAATTCCTGATATAATGGCTAGAGGACCTCAGAGTCTTTCCATCCTTTGTTTTGGTGATGTAGTTATATCTGTCGGCGCCCTTTGAGTCTCCACGCATGACTTCCAGACCGAGGTTGCTGCCACAGTCGTTGATGTTCCTGTTCGTGATGCCGTTGTTTCTGATATCTACGATTGTGTGCTCATATGGTCTCGACCAGTCGTGCAACACTATTTCATAGCTGTCGCCCAGATGCGTCGCAAGCATATCCAGCAGACCTGAGAAGAACTCCATGTTGTCTTTGATATTTTCCATGTTCGCTCCTATGGATGATGGGATGAGATTATATATTTTCTCCATCATCTGTATCCTCTTTGCAAGAGAAAATCGTGTTTTCCTAGTACATTTGTGTTATTTTCAACGATATCGCATCCAACCAGACACCCCTGTTCATTCAACCACGAGAGGTCTTGCCCATATAAGTTGGCGACAAGAATTCTGGCAAGCTCCTCTTTGACGGCTTTTTTTTCCGGCACCATGGAAAGATCCCTGCATTCGCATGGATCCTGTTCGAGATCAAACAATTGGAACCGATTCCCGTATGGACTGTAAATGAGCTTGTATGTTCCTTTCCTAATCATCCTAGATGCTCTGATGTCCTCCCACAGTTCACCATAGATATAGTCCCGTGAATATTCTTTTCCGTCTATGGCCAAGCTCATGCCATTGACGCTTTCCGGTATTGGGATGCCGGCGATGTCAAGCAAAGTCGGCATGATATCTCTGAGTTGGACCAATCTTTCATCGCGATAATGTTCTCGCAATTTGCTAGAACCTGCTGGAGGGACTATGACGCATGGGATTTTTGTGGAATTTTCGTAGAATACGTTCTTTTGCCATAAATTATGTGTTCCAAGCATCTCCCCATGGTCGGCGATGAATGCAATCGCAGTGTTGTCGAGGAGCCCCTGTTCGCGAAGAGTTCCCAGTACCAAGCGGATTTGGTGGTCGATATGCGTGCATAGGGCGAAATATCCTTTGATCGCCCGTTTCACCATTTCGGGATCCTGCATATGCGCGAACAGATTCCAGTAGTTCTTGCAGAATTCAGGTCCTTCTTGTTGTTGCGATGCCCAATCCCCGACTGGAGGAAGATCAATTTCCATGTTCTCATAAAGATCGAGATATTGTTTCAACGGTGCCAACGGAGGGTGTGGATGGTTGTAGGACAAATACCAGAATGAAGGCCGGGAAGAATCCCTACGAAGAATTGTCTCGCACATCTGGCGAGTGATCCAGTTCGTCGGATGAAATTTATCTTCAAGATGCCATTGATTCACAAGGTAGTCGTTGTTGCACATGCAATGGCCATATTCTTCTCCCGTTTTGCCATTCAGCATCAGATACCGTTCATAGTCGTCGAATTTCACATCTTGGTAATGGCGGCCTTCCTCCATGAGCAAAACATCGTCGAAACCTGCCCTGGACCGCTGTGGGTAAACATGGAGTTTACCTACGGCGAATGTCTGGTATCCCGCAGACTTGAATACCTCCGCGATAGTCGGCATACCTTTTGGCATTTCTTTAGTTACATCAAATGTTCTGTCCCCATGAGTTTTTGCATCGCAGCCGCAGAGAATCTCCCTGCGTGCTGGAATGCAGACCGGTGTGGAACTGTAGGCATTGACAAACTGTGTGCCAATCATGCGCATGGAGTCGATTGTCGGTGTCATGACTTTCGACCCCATGCAGGAAAGAAAGTTTCCTGACCATTGGTCGACGTTGATCAGCAGTACGTTGCAATGACGGGCGTCAGCTTGCATGCACCCGCTCCTTTTTCTTTTTCATCCCATTGATGACGGCGAATACAATCGACAGAATTGCGCATACCAAGAAAACCAAAGAAATGGGTTTTGTGATGAACGGAAGAAGGCTCCCTTCCGAAAGCATCAGAGCCCTGCGGAAGTTTATTTCGAACATAGGGCCGAGAATAAATCCAATTACGAACGGGGTGAAGGGCATGTCCAATTTCTTCATGACATATCCGAGTAGGCTGAAGGACAGTAGCACCACGATATCAAACGCACGGTTGTTGACGCAGAAAGAACCGACGGCGCACATGACGATGACACAGGGTACAAGGTATTTTTTTGGAATACTCAGTAGTTTGACGAAAAAACGCATGCCGGCGTATTGGGAAATAATGATCATCAGATTTGCGACCAGCAGAGATGCGAATATGGCATAGACTAAATCTCCATTGTTCTGGAATAGAAGTGGTCCTGGCGTCAGCCCATGTATCGTCAACGCTCCGATCAATATGGCGGTGACCGTATCACCTGGGATACCCAATGTCAACAAGGGAATCATCGATCCGCCTACAGACGCATTATTTGCACATTCAGGTGCGATGATGCCGTCCATGGTTCCCGTTCCGAATTCTTCTGGATGCCGTGATGTCTTTTGCGCGGCGATATAGGCGAGAATATTGGATGTGCCGCCTCCTATGCCTGGAAGGATGCCGATTCCTGCGCCGATAAGAGAAGACCTGATAATGTTGATATAATGCTTGAAGTATTCTTTCAAAGAGAACCCAAACCCTTTGATCTTGTAATTATACGCCTTTCCTTGGATTTCTGTGTCGATACCTTCGGCGAGATCATAGATTGAGGTAAGGGCATAGATACCCAGTAGCACCGGTAAGACGTTCAATCCTGAGTAGAGCTTTCTGATACCAAAGGTCAGTCTCGCCACGCCGTCGATGGAGGATACGCCGATTAATGCGAATGCGATGCCCAGCAAGGCTCCTATCAAGCCCTTGGTGATTGATTTGCCTGAGACGCTGGATATCAATGTCAACGCAAAGAACGCTACGGCGGCATATTCTACCGCGCTGAATTTGATGGACAGCTTCGCCAGAGGAGGGGAGATGAAGAACAGCATCAGAAATCCGATGGAGCCACCTATGAAAGATGAAAAGATGCCAAGTCCAAGGGCCTTGCCCGCTTCGCCTTTTTCTGCCATGGGATGCCCGTCGAATGTAGTGGCGATTGATGAAATGGTTCCTGGGATCTTGAGAAGAATCGCAGAAATCAAACCACCGGAACAACTGCCGAGATACAGACCGCAGAGGAATGCCATCGCCGCTACCGGAGTCATGGAGAATGTCAGCGGAAGGCAGACTGCGAACGCCATGACCCCTGTCAGACCGGGAATCGCCCCGAATATGATACCGACGATGCTTCCGATAAAGATGAGCAACAGGACGAACGGGGTCAATATCGCTGAAAAACCGACTGAAAACATTTCGAACATACAGAAGACTCCTTACATGAGTATGCCGCGTGGCAGGCTGATGTTGAACCCATAGCGGAATACACCGAAGACGATTCCTGAGACCAGGACCGCAATGACAATTGCGACAAGAATCTGTTTCTTGCTGAGAGAATTGCCCAATAAGAGGATCTGGAGAAACAGATAGAAAATACTGGCCGCCAGAAATCCGACTTGCCCGATACCGAGGCAATAGGCGATGACAAGCGCCATCGTGAATGCCAGTTTATGCGAAAATATGAATTGTGAGATATTCGTTGCCTTCTCGGTTTCAGTTCTATGGAAGTTTTTTCTTTTTATCCAGATAAACGTATCACTGCAGTTCGGGATTACCAGAACCGCTCCGAGCACAAATAGCAAGATCGCGATGGCCTTGGGGAAGAAACTGGCGCTGATTTCCGAATATCCGATGCTTTGGATACCCAGAGAACTTGTGAAAAACAAGACGGCCATGACGATGGCGAGAATTCCCGCAAAAAAATTCTTAACTTTTGTAGACATGATTTTCCTCACATTATCTGTGAATGGCAGGGACCGATGGCCGATATGGTATCGGTCCCTGTGCATTTTGTTAGTCTGTACTATTTTTTCTGTGCGGCCAAAGCGATTTCCGCATACCGCTTATATCCCTCTTCCTTATCCTTCATATATTCAAGCGCCGTTGTCGAATCCATGTAGCTGACTGAATACTGCAAGTTCTCAGTACCTTTCTTAAATTCTTCTGTCGCGGTGACTTTCCCAAGTGCGTCACTCATATACTGCACGATGCTGTCAGGAGTTTTCTTGTTATAGGCGATGAAGAAGAAGGTCTCGTGTTCGATGTCAAGCCCTTGTTCCTTGAATGTCGGGATGTTTGGGGCAAAGGGACTTCTCTCTCCACCCATGACCCCTATGACCTTGAAGTCGCCGTTTGCAACATAGTCGCGGACATTGCCATACGGCATGGTGATAATGTCGACATGACCGCCGAGAAGGTTCGCAATCTTGTCCGCGGCGCCGCCGACATCCACGAGATTGAACGCAACGCCGGCTTCATCTTGGAACGCCAATGCAAGTACATGGGCGATACCACCCGTCTCCATTGCGTATTTGGGCTTTGTGTTGGTCTTTTTGATATAGTCCACTAGTTCCGCGACATTGTTGTACGGTGCGTCCGCCCGGACAATCACTGCATAGTCGAAAGATCTGGAGACGACGCCAGCGATCTTGAACTCATCTTTCCAATCGTAGTCGGCCATGCCCATCAAGGTATTGATAATCAGGTCTGCGTGGAAATAAAGCGCCTTGTATCCATCGCCCGGCGCATCAAGCACTTCCGCCGCCGCAATAGTCCCGGCGCCACCGGCGATATTTACGATAGCTACCGACTGGCCGATTTCTTTCTGGAGTTCTGTCGCCAGAACCCGTGCGTTGATATCGGTTCCACCACCGGCTTTTGCCGGAACGACGAGCTCGATGGCCTTGCTTGGATACTGGTCTTCGTTCTGCCCTGCCGCGAACAGGCAAAAGCTCATTGCGATGACCAAGGCAAAGGAAACTACTTTTTTCATTACATATACCCCCCTTAGGTGTCTGATGTATTGTTAGAATATCATACTAATTTTTAGATGTAAAGAAAATCTGTCAAAAATTTAGATAATCAAAATAAATGTTATAATTAACCGAAATTGCATGCGGAATATAGTTCAGGAATACGAAACTGAAGTAGCGGATCATACTGTGGGTACAATCAAGACTTTTGGGAAATAACAGGCGGATTCTATCTGGTTTTTTGAATGAACTTTTAGATATGAAAATTTGATATCCAATTTTTCATATTGTAATCAACAAGATACGGTGAAAATGGAGATTATAAATATGGATTTATCAAATGTGGGAAAGAACATCAGACGACTGATGAAGTCACGACATATGAATATCGAGCAATTGTCCCAGAATACGGGACTGGGTGCTGTCGCGTTATCTCGTCTGATAAATGGGAAAGATATCTTTTCGCTAGATGATATAGAACCGGTTCATGACTTGACTTCAAGGATTGCATCATTGGGCATAAAGGTTTGGATACGAGAATTTGGATTCAAGCGAATGTTCGGATTGTCTGTTGGCGTCGTTGATGGGGGACCGGCGATTATTGTGAACGATGATTCCGGTATTGCCATAGAGAGGCAGATCTTTACTATGGCACATGAACTCGGGCATTTGCTATTGCATGGTATGGATGGTGATGACACCAAAGCAGAACGAGAAGCGGATGTTTTGGCGGCAGAAGTATTGTTATCTGAAAAAGGGCTGGTAGATCATATGGTTAAAAAGATTAGCTCAACTCATTTTCATCATCCTTTTCATGTTCTTTATTATTCATTGGTACAAATCCCCTGAACGAGACCAAGTGTAAAACCTCACAACATATTTCGGTTTCTCAGCAAAATTGCCACCAGCTCCGTTCCCGTCCCTGTCATCCGCTTCACTGGCGCCCCATGCGCGACGGCCAGCCAGAGGGCTTCCGCCTCAACCGCCTGTACGGTCGGATCGTCATTGTACACATTGAAGCTCGCCGGATTGCCGATAGCCAGACGTGCGTCGGTTCCCAGCATCTTCGCCGCGTTGGTGGAGTAGGTCTGGTATGCCTGATAAGGTGTGAGCGATTGTTCCGGAACATAGTATTCTACCATGCCCCGTATCTGCACATATGGATCGAGGGATTGGACGGGGGAGTCGGTCGAACCGCAGAGACAGACTCCTGAGTCCATCAGCGTCCTGAGCGGAATGATATTGGACAACGCCGCATCGGACAGATACCGTTCGTATCCACGCAAATACCGCTTGTCGATATAGGCAAAACCTGGCTGCACAGTGATGGCGACACCTAGGTCCTTCAGCTTTTCCACCGCGGCTGGAGATGGAAACTCGCAATGGTCGATACGGTTCATCGGCTTGCCCCGCTCGACGTATGGAGGGCATTTTTCATAGGCTCGGATGATCTGGTCGATTGCACAATCTCCAATCGCGTGGCAGGTTAGCTGGATGTCTTGCTCGTGAGCCAGCCGCACTTTTTCTTCAATCACCTCGTCAGGGTAATAACAATGCCCGCATTGATCGGAATCCCTGTAGGGGGAGGAGAACGCAGCGCTTCTGGAACTGACTGAACCGTCGAGCTCCCACGCCGAACATCCTCCGATACGTTTGTGTCCCTGTCGCCTGAAGATAGACGCGGCTTTGGAAAAATCCATGTACTGAGGAAAGAACGCGATGTCGAGCGGTAGCTTGGTTGCGACATGGGCGAGCGCTTTTGTGAGGATGTCGTTCTTGACATCCTCGTTCCCGTCCAAGGCGCAGATACGGGAGACTCCGTAGGCATGGCATTCATTGACGAAGTTCGCGACACCGGTACGGATCGTCTTGAGGGACAATGTCCTGGCAATCAAATCAGTGACCCGTCCCTGCATGAATTCATGCGCCTCGCCCCGGAAAATACCGTCGGAGTCATCCACTGGAAGCTTCAGCATCTCCAAAGTCTTGGTCGAAAGGGATGATGAATGCCCGTCAAGATTGTAGATGACAATAGCCCTGCCGTAGGTCCATGCATCCAGCTCATGACGGGTCGGCAACCTGTTTTCTTGGATCGCAGAGGTGATATAGCCGTTTGCGACGATCAGCTTGTCCTTTGGATGCCGTGCGCAGTAATCTGATATCCGGCCCCTGATGCCGTCGAGCGAATCCGGTGTCACGTGGTCGTGTTCGATAGTACATATCTCAAAGCTGCGGGCGGCCAACACCATGGAATAGAGCAGGTGCAGATGACTATCGGTGAGCGTCGGCAACACATGCCTTCCCTGGAGGTCCACCGTCTCGCCGTAGCGAAACGTGTCAGGATCATCGCCAACATAGTCGATTATGCCGTCCCGTACGCCAATAGCGGCGTATATGTCATCCTCCGCAATAAACGTATGGACATGACCATTGTAATATAAAGTGCCCGTTCTAGATTGTGACGACATTTCCCACCGCCATGAGGATATAAAGGATGATGACAGCCACTTGCGCCGTGGCGTTCCCATATCGGCCGAGCAGCGTGGGGCCGATGTCCTTTCTACTCTTGCGAAACGCAGGAACGACAAGCAACGCTATCAGTATTGCGATGAGTCCTCCGGCGAGCCGCATGAACTCCATAAAACCGCCAAGACCAAGGAACGTCAACAATAACGATGGCACAGTGGCAATAATCCAGCACATTTTTGTTGATAATTTGGTTTGTTCGGCTACTATGTCGGAAAGCGCCAGTGAGATTGACCAATAGGTGGTAAGCATCGCCAGAATGGTGAATACTGAGCCGACGACCTCCGCCCAGACACCGATTCCCCGACTCCAGCCGACCATCGCTACCGGGGTGATTTCTGAGGACGCAAGCAGTGCGCAGATGACGATCACCATGATCAGGATCAGGTTGTTGAGAATGCCGAACGTCACCGCTTTTGCAATTTTCTTCCTATCCCCGCCGAGGCCGGTTACCGCCTGCGGGACCGAGAAGAAAGCGGAGAAGGCGAACATCGCCATGCCGAAATAGGCGAGCCCTTGGTTGATCGTTCCTGGAGTCAAGGGCAGTCCGTTCCGCACCTTTGTAATGGAAGCCCCCGCAAGAACCAGTACCATAGCATAGATAACTGCTACAGCATATTTTTCGCTCAGTCCGACGGCTTTGAGCCCGAACAGGACTACTGCTGCCGCGGCGACATAGAAGATCAGCTTGGAGGCGAGCAGCGGAAGGCCGAGCATCGGGGTGAGTATCTCCGCCGCTCCGGATATATAGGCTGCGAGGTTGGTGAACAGCACCAGCGTCATGATTACGAAGAAGCCGATGGTCAGCGGCTTCTGGAATCGGCCTTGAAACAGGTATTTGCTGAATACTGAGATGATCTGCGGATTTTCGCCGCTTTTCATCGACAGTTCGGCGATCATCAGGTGTAGCAGTACCGACGCGGCGAAGGCCACGAGGAGGATGATCGTGCTCATGATGATTCCGTTCTTCTGCGCCAGGTAGGGCATCGCCATCACGCCACCTCCGATTCCATAACCGGTGATGATGCAGGCGCTTTCCCAGACGGTAAGCGTCGCTTTTTTGCCAGTGACGCTAGTATTCGCGACTATTGTGGCTTTGCCTGGTTTTCCCGGATTTGAGTCCGCCATACCCGTCGTATCCGTCGATTGATCATGTGCCATGGTGTATCCTTCTGCGTATCATATTCTATAGGCGTGGAATTCTTTCTTGGATCAATGCACGATATGTTTCCCGCATAGACTCTGAGAGAAAGGATTCCTGTATGCACGAGAGTATATCCTGTTCTTTCCGTTTGTAGAACTCCAGGACTCGCAATGCGCTTTCCCGGGGAAGCGTCAGGTTTGCACCAAAAAGAAGGAAGTCCTTCCTCGTCAACCCGCTTTTCTTTCCGCAGACAGTAAGGGCTGATTCTTCCATATCGTCCGGAATCACGATTTTGGTACTTACCAGGTCGTATGCTGGCGCAAGAGTCCAGTCAGTCGGTTTGTATAGGGAGAAATTCTTCAAATGCATATCCGTGTTTCCCATAATGAACGAGAAAATGACGCGATTGAAGAATTTCTGAAGGTCAAGTCCTTTCGCCATTGCGAAACGCTTGATGATTTTGTCGCATTGTTCAATGGACGAACTGGACATCCTGCCAGTAATTTCCAAGATACCTCTGTCATAATGTCTGTGGCTGATTATTTCAGATCCGGCCAGAACGTAGCTTCCAGCATGAGGCAGAGACAGTGATAGATTGGAAGATGCAGCTCTTGGATCTTGTATGTCTCGGTTTCTGGAACTTTGATTGAAATATCACTGAACCGATCCAAAGTTGCTGGCTTTTCTCCTGTCAGGGATATGACCTTCATGCCTTTCGCCTGAGCGACAATACTTGCGAAAACTACGTTCTGTGAATTGCCTGAGGTGGATATTCCTAGCAGGACATCCCCGTTTTGTCCATAACCAAGAACTTGTTGTGCGAACACAAGGGCTGGCGTTCTGTCGTTCGCATATGCCGTGGTCAATGCTGTATGTTGTGTCAGATTAATTGCTGGAATCGTTCCTTCGAGCCCTTCCGCCAAAATGCCCCCCCAATCTGTGTCGATGGAAAGCAACCGTTGTCGTAATGCTTGGGGTATGGGGCGTTTCGCGCAGAACGCTTTCATAAGTTCCCCGACAATATGGTCCGCGTCAGCACTGCTGCCGCCGTTTCCACAAACTAGGAGTTTGCCGTTCGACGCAATGCTCTGACGTAGGAGTGAATAAGCATCGGAAATAGATTCCTTAGTCTCTTTGAGACATGGATATCGTTCTATGAGCGAATCAAGATATTCGGTCATGAATGCCTCCTTCTTCCTCTTCGCAGAATGATTTTGCAACACCGAGCGCCGCCATATATCCGATATCATTTCCTAACGAGGATGGAACGACATCGCAGACAGAACTGCATTGTGGGAGGGCTTCCTGAGCTATGATTTCTTGTATGATTGGGGTGAAAAGTGCTTTATCTCGTGTATAGATACTACCAATGATAATTTTTTCTGGATTCAGAATGTCAATGAGCATGGACAGTGCATAGCCGAGATATCTTGCCGATATGGAAATGACATGTCGAGAAGGTGCGTCATCTGAATTCGCCCGAAGACAGATATCCTTTGCCGATAGCTTTTCTCCATATTCTTGTTCATATAGCAGACTGATGCCCTCTCCGCTGCAAAACGATTCGATGCTTCCGCATTTTCCATAGCAGGACGGTCCTGAAGGCGCAATCCTGACATGACCGATTTCGCCAGCCATGCCGTTGGTTCCTTCATAAAGTTTCCCATTAAGTATCAAACCTGCACCAAAACCAGTTCCGAAAGTGAGGAATATCATGTTCTTCGTTCCCCTTCCGTTTCCCCAGTTCCATTCAGCCAAGGCGCAGGCGTTCGCATCGTTTTGTAGGAACGCAGGAACCCCTAATTCTTGTTCAAGCACACGGGTAATCGGAATATGATTCCAGCGGGGGAGATGGGGTGGGGATAAAATTTCTCCTCGTGTGGTATCGAGTGGGCCTCCGCAACTGATTCCAATGGATTCAATATGCTGTGTCTGACATTTCGCAATGAGGACTTGTCCCGCTGAGACAATCTGCTGGATAATCACCGACGGAGTACCGATTGTCGGAAACTGTGTCTTTGCCAGAATCCGTCCTTGTCCATTGCCAAGGGCGACACCTGTTTTCGTGCCTCCGATGTCCACTCCGAGAAACAAGTCATTCATGTGCAGATATCTCCTTTAGCCTGCTGAAGAGGGCTTGGAAGAAAAGTTTGTTGTCGCAGCAGGTATAATCAACACTACCCCCCATCCGATTGAACGTCTTCATAAAACGCTGATAGTATGCGGGGTTATCCATGGGTGGTTCACCTTTGTTCCAATCCCAAGTGGATTGCTGCAAGTCTATTACATGAATATGAAAATTCTGAAGCCTCTTTCCGTGCTGAATGGCGACATTACGGGCCATGGAGAGGCTTTTCTCAAAAATCATCGGGGACATGACCGCCGAGCCAACCGAAAGATACACTCCGTTTTCCAAATTCGAGACACTGTCCGCATAAGAAAGGAAGTCTCTTTCCGCCGTCCTGCCTATACTGGCGCCTTGATTGGCATAGTGAGTATATATGATATCATGCCCAAACATAGGGTGGCAAGTGAATGGACGTTTTGCATTCGCCGCATAGGACTGGATACTGTATTCCTTATAGGGATGTTCTATTTTGAGAAATCCCGATGGGACATGACAGGTATCAAGTTCCGCCAAAAGATCCAAAGCGGCTGCTCGTTTCCATATTGGTTGCCGCGGGTCGGCGGATACCTCCGATAGTTGCTCCGTCGAAGGAATTTCAAGACCGTTTTGGTGAATCATAGCTCCGACGGATTCTCCGTATCCTAGCCCAAGATAAGCACCGAGAACCAAGGCGAGATTGATGTACAGCCCAGTTTCTTCCCAAGTGCCGAATGAACCGGTTTGGACATTTTGTCTGACATCCTCGCTACTTCTGCCAAGGTAGGAGAATTCCCAGTCATGGATGATTCCTGCGCCGTTCGTGCAGATGTGCGTGAACCAATTTTGTTCCAGAAACGAACCAATCAATCGTCCAAGACCATTCTTGATTGCATGAGCCCCGAATGCGCAGATGACTGCGGCATCCTTTTGCCTTGCCTGTAGTATCTGCTCCGCGATTTGGTATAGGAATGTTCTCAACGATGCGTCGAGTTCCGTAATGTCCATAAGTTCCGGTGGGACGCTTGCGGTCTGTATATCGACCTTGCTCCAGCGTTCTGAAAGGGGATAATAACGCATGTCAAGACGATTGAATTCTTTCATGTTTCCCATCCTAAATATTGAGCGAGTTTTCTTGCCCATGAATAATCGGGAATCAAGATATCAGCACCTGCGAGGACCAGTCGTTCCCGTTTGTTCAAGTTCAAACCGAAGCGTTGTTGTTCATCACTGACAATGCCGATTGTCAGGAAACCGTGTTTCTTGCCTTCGCGTATTTCAACCGGACCATCTCCGAAAACAACGACGTTGTCGGATGAGGCATGTATTTCCTTCACGATATTCGTCATAACCAGTTTTTTTGGGTCATTGCTCACATCTCCCACCGAGCCGAATATCCCTCCGTTGAACAAATGAGAATAGCCAAAGGTCTCTGTTTCGAACCTGACATCCTTGTAGTCGCTTCCGCTTGCCAGAAAAATTTGCACATTGTGTTTCCTGAGTCGGGTTAGGAAGGGAAGAGCGCCTTTCATAGTAAGATCCGCGACGTCATAGATTCCCTCACCGAAACGAGCGTACTTGACTTGTAGTAATTCTGCCAGTCTTCGGGAGTATTCCTCTTTATATGCGAGCGGAGTCTTAATGTTTCCAGCCGATACATAACCGAATTCTTTGATCAGCTCTACAAGCTGTGCCATTTGCATGATTGTCTGGATTCCCGTAGTCTTTTCAATCATCTGGTCTACGGTGTCATGCACTATCTTGAGTTTTACGGTATCGAGGTTCGCCAAGGCTTTTCCTGTGATCGCTTCGACCATGAGCGTGTGCATGACGGTTTCCCAACCTTGCCGCATCGTGGAAATCGTGCCGTCATGGTCGAAGATCGCAACTTTCGGATATTTCAACCTCCGGGCATGTTTGTTGATGATTTCGATTTCCGTTCCGGGCAGATATGTCGACAGACGTATGTCCGTAGCTAGTGTCGGGTTGTATCTATAGTCAGGACTTTTTGCCAGATCGAGTACTTCCCCTATGTGGGGATGTCCTGTAGCCAGCAATGTCCTCGTACTCAACGCAGCGCTACAATTCGCGAATTCCAACATTTCCTTCAAGGAAAATCCGCAGGCCTGCGTACAGGCGATGGCTGCGAGAAATGCATCGCCAGCGCCGACGGGATCAGTTTTTTGTATAGAATTGATGCCTAATGCCCTGACAGTCTTCCTGCCGTCGAAACCGATGGCTCCTTCTTGTCCCAAAGTGACTATAATGACTGGAGTATGTTCGGCGTCAAGGCTTGTGGGAAGCAATTGTGCATGCAGTGTTTTCAGGCAATCCGATAGGATGGTCGTGCCGGTACATGAAATGGCCTCTGCATAGTTCATCTTATATGAACAATTCGGATATTGGAGCGGCTGTCTTGCGTCTATCCACACGGGAATCTTCACCGATTGCAGAAGTTGTGCGAGCTTCCGTTGAAAATATTGTGTATGAATGGTCCGTGAAAGCTGCTGGTTGATAAGCAGTCCGTCATAGCTAGACAACTTTTCCGCGAGTTTTTCAAGTACAGCATCCAATGTCTTTTTCCGGTATGCGTTTGTATACCCTAAGTCAAATCTCGGAAGTTCATTGAAATTCTCATCATATACTTTATGATATACAAAAGTCGTGAAACCCGGTTCCCTGACCAGCCCATCTCGTCCGACTTGAAATGCGTCAAGTTTTTTGTTAAGCATATCCGCCCAGCAATCATCGCCGCAGATTCCATACAGGTCGCATTGTGCTCCGAGGCTCGCGATATCCACCGCGAGATTTCCCGCTCCCCCGGCGTCATATGCATGTTTGCTGACTTGCCGTACCGCCAGACCGGTTTCAACGGAGCATTCGCTGCCTATCGATGAGTAATAGGCGAGATCGAGCGCTACATCTCCCAATACGGCGAATTTCTTATTTTGTAGAGTCAGCGTGTTGATTTCGTTTTCCATGGAAATCCCCGATGCATCAAGATTTTATGGCGCCACCGGAAAGTCCGATGATGAAGTATTTCTGCGCGCAGGAAAAAAGAATGAAAATCGGTACTATGGCGATGAACGACGCTGTCCCAAGCAACGACCAGTCGACTTCTCCCTGTTCACCGATGAACCGATAGAGTTCTACCGTGTAGGGTCTGACGCTGCTTGTGAGCGTCATCGCCACGATATATTCATTCCATGCTTTGAAAAACGCAAAGATTGCGGAAGCCGACAGACCTGGTATGGCTATCGGAATTGCGATTCTCAGAAACGCCTGAGTCTTTGAAAGGCCGTCTATCATGGCTGCTTCTTCGATAGAGTCGGGAATCGTGTCGAAGTATCCTTTGAGCACCCATGTGTTCATCGGTGCGGAGAGTGTTGCATAAATGAGGATTAATCCGATGTGGGTGTTGTAGAGCCCGTAGATTGAAAATATCTGATATAGGGGAATGATCAACGCAAGAATCGGGACCATCTGGAAAAACATGATACTGACCATAAGCGGTTTTTTTCCCGGAAATTTGAAGCGGGACAGCCCATATCCCGCCAGCGTCGCCACTGTACAGCTCAAGACCATTGCTCCCAGAGCAATGACCAGACTGTGGTAGTACGACAGGAAGTTGAAGTTGTTCGCATCGAACAACCTTCCGAAGTTCTTGACTGTTGGGTGTTTGGGAAACAGCGACGGGGGATAGCCGATCGCTTCCGCGGAGGTCTTGAAGGTGGAGCTCAGCAACCAATACAGAGGCAGCAGTGTGAGTATCGCCGATATGATGAGAACGACATAGACCAAGGTTTCTGACGCCCGACGTTTTTTGTACAGATTATTCATATGCTGTCTCTCCTATCCTTCCAGCTTCTCTTTGTTCAGGCGCAAGTACAGGATTGTCAGGAAAAGATTGAAGAGCAGGATAATGACCGCCACTGCGGCTCCCTCTCCCAGTTTTCCGAAATCGAAAGCCCGTCGGTACATATGCACCGCCATGACCTCGCTTTTGAACAGTGGCCCTCCTTTTGTCGTGGCGTATATCAAGTCGAAGGAGTTGATGGTATTCATGCTGGTCATGACAAGGTTCATGACGAGGAATTGCCTAAGCATCGGTATCGTGATGTACCTCAACCGTTGAAAGGATGTCGCACCATCGACAATCGCCGCTTCGTAAATCTCTTCCGGGATACTTTGTAAACCTGATGTCTGGATAATGAAGCTGAAGGGCATGCCATGCCATATGTTTGCGACAATCAGGCAGAGCATCACCAGATTCGGATCGTTGAGCCATGTGGGGGGATTCTGTACTCCCATGAGAGTAAGCAGATGATTCAGTATTCCTAATCGCGGTTCGTACATGAATCTCCATGAAATGGAAATAATGATTCCGCTGACGACCCATGGAAGTATCGTAATGGACCGGAAGATTCCTTTCCCTTTGACGAACTTGTTGTTCAAGAGCAGTGCCAGCAGGAAACCAAGGCCGATCTGTCCGATGACGCTGCCGAATACGTAGACAAAGGTGTTTGGGACGATGGTCTTCATGAAGTTCGGGGATTCCCGCCTGAAAATGGTAAGATAGTTCTTAAAACCTGCGAAGCTCATTTTATTTAAGGTCGCCAGCTTTACATCCTGGAAACTCAGATACATTGTTCGGAGCAGGGGATAGAAAGAAAGCGCAAGCAACAACACTATGATTGGGAGAAGAAATAGATAACCCTGCAAGGCGGTTTTTGTTTTGATTTTCACTGATACGTACCCCGTTGTTTTACCGACGAAGGACAAAATGCCTCGCAGCCCTTGCGAGAAGGAAGGACTGCGGGCAATGTTTTTGGATCCTATTCGTTGAGAAGCTGATCGACAATCCGTGCGGCGTCGTCCAACGCCCGTTTGGGAGTCTTTACACCCATCACGGCCGCCTGAATGGCATTCTGTATTTCCGCGGCGATCTCCGTGTACTGAGGAATACTCGGTCTGAAATGAGCGTTATTGAGCTGGGAAAGAATAACACTGAAGTACGGGTCAATGGCATAATAGTCTTCCGCCCGGCTCATAAGGGAAGTGAAGGTCGGAACATAGCCACGAGCCGCCGTATAGCCGAACTGGGACTCCGCGCCGGCAGCATAGGTGATGAATTCCCATGCGATATCCTGATGTTTCGAACCCGTTGGTACACAAAGCAGGTAGCCACCGCTCATAGTGGATGGAGTTCCATTGTCCGCTCTGGGGATGGTTGCGACACCGAAGTCGGCCAAGTACTGTTCTACGGTCAGTCCTGGAATCAAGTCTTTCGCCAGTCCGAAGGCTTTTGTCATGTAGGACATCGCGAACTTGTCCTGAAACACCCCATTGTTGATGTCGCTGGAGCTACCGGAAACGATTGATGAAGGGGTTGCGCCAATTTTGATCATATCGACAAGCTCAGTAAGAGCCTGTACTCCTTCTTCACTGTTGAATGCGGCCTTTTTCATGTCGTCGGTAAGAATCTTCCCGCCAAGGGAGAACAGGTATGCGTAGAAAGTCTGGGCCGATTCATCTTCCAATGTCGCGGGAAATCCCAAACCATAGGAAGCAGGGGCCAGTTTGTCGCTGATTTGTTTCGCCGCGGTTCGGAGCTCACTCCAGGTCTGCGGAGGATTCTCCGGATCCAAGCCCGCCGCCCTGAACAGCTTTTTGTTGTAGGCCATGACACGGACATCGGTATTCAACCATGTGCCGTATATCCTTCCATCCCATTTTGTCGCTTCCTTGTACAGCGGAGCAACGTCAGCCCATTCCTGCCAAGCTTCGGCTTTTTCAGTGACATCACTGATTAGTTCTCCGTCCGCATACTCTCCGATCCAGATAATATCCGTCATGACGACGTCCGGCGCTTCGCCACCTGCCGCGGCGGTCAGGAACTTGGTCCTGAGGTCTGCCCATCCGAATCCTTCATAAGTAAAGGTGATATTGAGATCGGGGTGGGCCTCCTGCAATTTTTTCTCAGCGTTCTTCCACGGATCATCCTGCTGATAAGTGTATGCTCTGGCATAGACCTTCAAATTGACATCCTTTGATACGGCTGATTTCTCCTGTTGTCCCGCCGCAAACAGAGACATCATACTCAGTAGACAGATAACGAGCAGTGTTACTACAAATGACCTTTTCATAATTCCTCCTTTATGAAACCGGTTTCATGGTTTGTGATTATTCTACTCCCCATTATGGAAATTTGCAACAAAATTTTCTCAATGTGTGGCTGATAGTTAGGACGTACGCATGAAATCAGAACAGCAATGAGAATAGTTGACTAAGAAAGGGAGAAACTACGGCGTTATGTACCTTGCAAGCTTTATCACTGAGTAGCGATGGGAATTTTACTTGCCTTTCTTCCTGGGCGGACGCACAAACAGGGCAGCCCCGCTGCCCCATGCCATCCTGCTTGACTTTCTACTTCGACGAGGTTTGTTTTGGGGTTATTGTGACGGCCCTTCTGAATGCCAGCGGGTCTAATAGCGTGAGCGCCTGCTTCATCATGTCAGTGAAGTTCCAGCCGAAGCATTTTCGTAGCGCCTTGAGGCTGGTTCTCCCTTTCTGCCCGGTCAGCTCATTCATTCTCTTATACAGGGAGAGGCACGTTTTGTTGAGGATGCTCCTGTTCAAGGCCGCGGTCCTGTCGGACAGCATCAGCTGGTCTTCCATGAGGACGGTGTCCAGATGCCAGCGCAATCCGTTCTCGACCTCCCAATGGGCTCTTATGCAGTAGGCTGAATCCTCTATGCTTCCAAGACTGGTGAGATAGTACCTCGTCTCAAGCGTCTCCCTCGCCGTCACATTATGAACCATATGCTTTCTGTAGCACACAATCGCGTTCATCGATCTCCATCCGCTGAAGAGTCCTCTTTTCTGGCTTCCTGTAAGCGGAAACATGAAGAAATCCCGTTCCTCCAGTTGGTTGTGCGCTATCTCGCGGGTGCTGTCGTGGCATCCTTCTGTCGTGCTGAGCTTGTCAATGTTCTCATCGCTGAACAATGAAACCGCGAATCCATTCAGCTTGCCCTGGTTCCCCTTCAGCCCGCCGACGTAGTCGCCTTTGCGACTTGCGATCACCTCCGATTGTTTCCGCGTTCGTATGCAGGGCGCCAAAAGTGACTACGGCGTTTTTCAGGTCCATTCCCCCAAGGAGTTTCCTCGCATGCGGTATCTCGTTGGTTTTCTCCTCTATGGCGTCTGAATAGAGGCAGGTACCCGTGCTTGATTCATAGACCTTGAGGATCTGAAGGTCTTTCTTCTCCCCGTCCTTGCTGCTTGTTCGTCCGGTTCCCCGCAATTGCTTGCCGTCCACCGAAAAGATGGTCCTCCCCGGTTTCGGCAGCCCCATCGCCTTCCTTATCGACGCGTCTGAATCCGTCAGGACTGACACCAACGTACTGTTGAATCCATCGGAGCCAATGAGTCCAAGTATCCTCCTGAATGTGTCATGGCTGGGTATCTCTTCCCTTGAGAACAGCTTCCTGTATGTCTTGGCCTGCGCCTTCCAGAAAAGGGCCGTTTCGGTGCAGGTGTCACATCCCGAGAGTGTCGCGAGGAACAGCATCAGTACGAGTTCGCTCATCCTGTATGCTGTCCTGCCTTCCACCCTCCTGTCGGGAATATCGTCGAATATCTTCAGAAGTTTCCTGCAGACCCTCATCTGCGCAGGCCCGCCCATACTCTTCACCGTCATCGTGCTAGTACTGAGAAAATCTTCCATGGCAATCTTCATCGTTGAAAACTCCGTCATCCCGTCTCCCTCATGGAAAAAAACACTCCCGCTTTCCCCGCGATCTCCTGTAGTTCAGGATCGATGTCCGAAACATGCCATCCCTCCATTGACGCGGACCGCATAGACATTGTCCGCCATTGAAATCATTCTGTCCTTGTCCCCGCCCAGCTTGTCCGTTAGTTTCGTCCGCATCTGAATCTTCATTCGGTCCAGCGCGGCCCGCTCCTGTGGACTGAGCGCCCTCGAAACATCGGCGTCTTTGAAACATACGCTCAGCCAGCTGCCTTCATATCCTTGGACGGTGTCTCTTCCCTCAAGGGAAAGGACGCAGTGAGAATACAGAAGCCCAGCATCGTATCCCTGCTTCCGGGGGGTCATTCTCAGGACGCCGCACAATGGCTCAACGACACAGAACAGGCCGTATCTCAGAACTTCTATCCCAGGCCTCACCGGCGGCCGGGAAGGTGCCAGGCCATCTTTCTCCGTAACGATTCCAATGTACTCGTCGCATCTCAGGACGGGATAGCCTTTCCCCCGGGACACGTTCGGAATGGCCTCTGAACAGTGAATATCCATTCCTTGTCCTCTTCACGTAAATCCCCTTCCCTTTGTATTTCAGTACCCATTCCGGCAAATACGACATGTCCCCTCCAGTATTAGGACAAGTTTTATACATCTCCCGAAGAGAAGCAATCGAAAAGGGGACTTCGGACTTGATTTCCATCATTTTTTCCGACTTCCAGTCTCGCTTGTTTCTTTATTCACTCAATGATTGAGCTTTCAAAAACCTAGGTTCGTGCGTAAGTCCTGGGCTGATAGGGGAGGAGGAAGGATGAAACCTATCAATATTTCGCTTCTTGCGTACCGATATGTCTTGTGCTAGTATGGGCGACATGAAGCAGGGGAATAAAGCATCATCATCTATTACAATCGCAGATGTCGCACGTCTTGCAAATGCTTCCAAAGCAACGGTTTCTAGGGTTCTTACCGGTAATGCGCGAGTCAAGCCGGAGACAAAGGCGAGGATACTCTCCGTAATCGATGAGTATGGTTTTGTCCCGAACCGATACGCCCAATGCCTTGCGGGAACCCCGACCAGGATGATTGGCGTCGTTATCAGCGAGCTGGCCAATTTCTTTTTCACTGAGGTGGTAGAAGGGGTGGATTCCGTTCTTTCCGAAGAAAATTATTCGATGCTCATGTGTTTTACCAATTGGGATGGTGAGAAAGAACTCCAGACCGTAAATACCTTGATCAAGAATAATGTTGACGGGGTGATTCTTTCTGCATCTTCCCCCGAATCGCCGACGATCAAAGTCCTGAAGGATTCCGGAGTTCCCTTTGTCGTCGTAAACTGTATTCCTGACGATCCTGACATTCCGTATGTTTCTGGCGACAATTATGAAGGAGGGCGTTTGGTTGCTGAATATCTCAATGGCTCCGATTATAGCAAGGTGCTTGTCGTAACCGGGTTCGATGATCAGCCCATGAAGCTTCGGTGCCAGGGTTTCCTTGAGAATCTAAAGCTTTCTTGTGAGATTTGCCATTACGAAAATGTTCCTACTGCTGAGGAAGGGCAGAAATTCGGCGATACAATTATTCAGGAATTGCGGAAGAATTCAGCACCCTTGGTTGTATTCGTTTCAAACGATAATGTCGCTATCGGTGTAGAAAATAACATTTCAAAGGAAGTTCGAATTCCCGAAGAGGTCTCGATTATCGGTTATGATGATATTGCCCCCGCAAGTTTTTGCAGGGTGCCGCTGACGACGGTTTCCCAGAACATTTTTCTCATGGGGCGCACCGCCGCGGAGTTGTTGGTGCGACTCATCTCCAAGGCTGAGATTGGCGAAAGCCAAATCTTGATCTGTCCCCAGCTTATTATCCGGGAAAGTACGAGGTGAATAATGATACAAGTCTGTATGTTTGACATGGGCGGCGTAGTGGATGAGTTTTCCAGCGAGATTATGGAAAGAAAGCTTCTTCGTGACTTTGGCGTGACGCACGTGGATTCCTTCATCTCATTATGCCCTGATTTGAAGTCAGTTTTGCAAGACCTTACGTGCGGACTTATGGATGAAGACCAGTTCTGGCTACTGTTTCAAGAGCTAACGGGAGTCCGTATCCCGGATGAGAAGCATTTGTATACCAAGTATTTCTCGCCAATACAGAAGGCGGACACAATACGGGTGATATCCGATTTGAAAGCTAACGGAGTGCGGGTAATCGCTGGTACCAATGTCGAACCTCCCCACCGCATATGGCATGACCAGCATAATGATTACGCGATATTCGACATGGCGTATACCTCCGATGCGCTTCATCTGGCGAAACCTGATCCTGATTTCTTCATTGAGATTGCGAAACGAGAAAACTTGAAGCCTGAAGAATTCTTTTTTACCGATGATCGGTTGGAGAATGTCGAAGTGGCGCGTTCGGTCGGAATGCATGGCTATCAGTTTCATTCGGCCCAGGAACTCCGGGCGACACTTCGGTCGTTGTCGCTGCTGTAGCGGTGCCGTTAAGTGTAAGCGGAACTACCTTTTGGGGAAACAAGAACGGGAAAGTCGAAAGAAATCAAACATTATTCTTGACAGACGCTAAAAGTTGTGGTTTCTTTAAAAATAGAAAAGGTTTTCTACGTTTGGAGTGAATATGCCAGTTTCTATCGTCGATGTCGCAAAACATGCAGGGGTCTCTATAGCTACAGTGTCTCGGGTCGTCAACGATACGGGATACCCTGTTACTCCTGCGTTGCGGCAGAAGGTTCTTGATAGTGCGAAAGCCCTCAATTTCATTCCGAACAGGTCGGCTCAGGCATTGCGAAGACGAATGCGGAACGGTATCGCCTTGATTGTCAGAAATATCAGCGACCCCTATTTCAGTGAGATTGAACGGGGAGTGACCGAGACCGCGATCAAGAACGATATTATCGCCACGGTGTTCAGTTCCATGCAAGATACCGAATTTGAGATGAAGTATTACCAGCTTATTCTCAAGCAGCAGTACGATGGCGTGATTATAGGCGCCGGTGCCTATGGACGTAAGAAATCGACAGAGAGATTGCAGGCGATTGTACGGGAACTGCAACAACAGGGATGCCGTGTCATTGCTCTGGCTCCGCAAGGCTTTGAAGTTCCTGTGATTTCCGTTGATAACGTATTGGTAGGTAAGCGTGCTACTGAATTCCTTATTTCAAAAGGACATAGAGACATTGCATTTTTAGGAGGGTATCGAGACCACTTGGTGGATGGGGACCGTTTCTCTGGATACCAACAAGCGCTGGCTTTGCATGAATTGGTATACGATTCACAAAAAATGTATTTGTCTGACTACAGTGCGAAAGGCGGGTATGAGAACTGCGCAAAGCTATTGGATTCGGAGATTCCCGTGTCCGCCATATATTGCTCCAACGATCATATCGCATATGGTGCGATCAAGTGTGTGACGGAGCGGGGGCTCAAAGTACCTGAGGACATATCTATCGTCGGTACGGGTGGGTTCTATAGCGATAGCGAGTATATCGGTGGACCGGGGCTGACAAGTGTACATTTCCCGTTTTACCGACTGGGTGAGCTGGCGGTTTCAAAGATTTTGGGTGATGATGAGATCCCCAATGATTATCGAGAAATACTAGAAACAAAGATAGTCGAGAATTCTTCAGTACGAATGTTATAGAGACTTTTTTTACCTAAAATAGAAAAGGTTTTCTATACAAAATACAACGTTTCCTCACGATACGGAGAGGGACAGGAAGGTCTACATGAAGAGAATTTGTGTCGGGTTTTTGATTTTGTTGATGGTACTCGTGCCTGCCTTTGCCAACGGAACACAGGAAAGTGCCTCTGGTTCTGCGACAACTGCCCAATGGCCGAAAGTAATGACATTCGGTACTGCGGGAACGGGAGGTGCGTATTATCCCGTGGGAGTTACGCTTGGGACGCTGTTTGAGAAATACCTCCCTACGAAGATCACTGTCGAAATTACGGGAGGCGCATTGGAAAACCCCGTGCTGATGAGCGATGGCGAATTGGATATCGCTTTGACAAATGAGCATATCGGGTATTTCGCCAAACACCAGATGACCCCATACGAAAACCTGAAGGAACCAAAGTTCTGTGCTCTGGCCGCGGGATTGCAACCTGGAGTACTGCATTTCGCGGTTCGTGGTAATTCCGACATCAAGACTCCCGCGGATTTGCGCGGCAAGGTCGTGGCGGTTGGAACTCAGGGAAACGGCAGTCTTTCCACAATCAAGGCGATCTTGGCCTTTTACGGCCTGACCTTCGATGATTTTACGCCAAGCTATATGAACTATACCGAAGGATGCCAGGGTATCCTTGACGGGACCGTGGACTGTTCTATCGTTCCCGCAGGCATTCCCGTATCGTCCATCCAGCAGCTTGCGGCATCTGGCAAAGCCTATAGGTTGCTGGAAATGCCCAATCGCGAAGAATTCATCAAGCAGAATCCATTCTATGTCGCCTATGACCTGCCTGCCAATACTTATGCCGGTCAGCCCGATGTCGTCAAGACATATGCGACTGCGAATATCATCATCGTCCGAGAAGGGTTGTCGGAAGAAATTGTATATCAACTGACCAAAACGATGTTTGAGCATCTGGATGAAGTCTATCAGTCCATTCCTGGTTTGAGGAATTCCCTGATGCTTGAGAACGCTTTGAATACCACAGTGGATATCCATCCTGGAGCCATGAAGTATTACAAGGAAGTTGGTCTCGTGAAATGATGTGTCGAAATTGAACCGTGTCGCCGCTGTAAGTCGGGAAGGGGTGCATGCGGCGACTCCATGGAGTGTATATGAAAAAGGATTCAAAGATACTGAATTCCGTAGTGATTGCGATTTGCGTAATCGCCGGTGTGTTTCATTTGATCGCGGGGATTACGGCTGTCTCCACGATGACTCTGCGTACCTATCATTGGTTGCTGATCGCCGTGCTGGTCTTTCTTGCGTATCCAGCGAAAAAAGGCGGCGAGGTACTGCGGTGGTATGACTGGCTGGGGCTCGTATGCGCAATCGCATCGGCCACGTATGTAATCTTGGTCTGGCCATCGAGAGGTCAGTTGTTGGCTTCGTCCGATCCATTGTTCAAGGTGTTGGACAATGTGTTTGGAGTCATGCTGATTCTCGTTGTCCTTGAAGCTACAAGAAGGACTACGGGACTTGCGATGGCCATTACTGCGTCGGTATCGTTGATTTACCTTTTATGGCTTGGACCATACATGCCCGGTATTTTATTGCACAAAGGCTATTCTTTCGCAAGAGTCATGCCATACATGATGTTTACGACTGAAGGCATATTCGGAATATCGTTGGGGACCTGCGCCTCGTTCATCGTATTGTTCGTATTGTTCGGGTCGTTTCTACAAGTTACAGGCGGCGGTGAATTTTTCATTGATGCCGCATATAGCGTAGCTGGACGTTTTCGTGGCGGTCCTGCGAAAACCGCCGTTCTCTCTTCTGGGCTGATGGGATGCATTTCAGGCTCCCCGATAGCCAATGTCGTAACAACCGGTACATTTACGATTCCATTGATGAAGCAGGCCGGCTACGAGCCTGAGACAGCCTGTGCAGTCGAAGCTGTCGCTTCTACCGGCGGAATGCTTATGCCTCCCATGATGGGTGCGGCCGCCTTTATCATGGCTGAATATTTAAACATGCCATATGGAGAGATTTGTATCGCCGCCATTATTCCCGCGATCCTGTATTATGCGGTCCTGTTTGTGATTGTCGATAAAGAAGCCGCCAAGCACGATATCCTGGGGCTGCCCGCCGACAAACTGCCGAGATTGAAGGCCACCATGATGCGTTCCGGCCACCTATTGGTTCCTTTGCTTGTATTGATTGTTTGTCTGTTCAACAATTACTCTCCGCAACGTACCGTGTTCTGGTCTATCATCATTCTTATCGCGGTATCTTTCCTCAAGGCGAGTACGCGATTGAACATCCCAAAAATTTTGAGTGCGTTCAAAGATGGCATTATCCAGGTCATTCCCGTCGCTACGGCTTGCGCCGCGGCCGGTATCGTTGTCGCCGCCATCAGCATGACGGGTCTTGGCGTCCGTTTTACATCATCGATCGTCAGTATCAGCGGTGGCAATCCATTTGTCGCTTTGGTGTTCACAATGTTTGCGTCGTTGATTCTTGGAATGGGCTTGCCCGCCGCTGCGGTATATATCGTAGTCGCGGTAGTCGCCGCTCCTGCGTTGGCCAATATGGGTTTTTCCCCTATTGCCTCCCACATGTTCGTGTTCTATTTCGGGATTATTTCGACCATTACGCCACCAGTGGCGCTGACCGCCTATGCCGCAGCGGGGCTCAGCAAAGGAGCTAGCGCTCCTAAAGTCGGTTTTAAAGCGTTCCTCTATGCGATTATCGCCTTCATTTTGCCGTATGTCTGGATGTATGAACCTAGCTTTCTGCTAGACGCTCCTGTATCCCAAATTATTCCGAATTTGTTAATCGCTGCGTTCGGCCTATTCTTTGTGGCGAGTGGGACTGTCGGATATTTGTTCAAGGAAGTTACGGGACTTGGACGATTTGTTTGTTATGTTTTGGCGATTTTGATGTTCGTGCCATTCTTGGTTGTCAACTATGTCGGCTTCGCACTGGGGCTTCTCTGCATCCTGTTGCGAAAGACCGCTGTCATAAAATTCATTGAGAAGAAGGAGTTGAGCAATGTCAACGAAACAGTTTAACGAGTATTCCAGCTTGAATGATATTCTAGATGCTTCAGTCAGCGATGAACGGATCCAACGACTGAAAGGCCTTTCTAGAATGGATTTGCCGGAAGGAACGCCAGAAGCGGTTCAGGACTATATGATCAGGCAGTGGTGCAGGCAGGTCAATATCACTTACGCGCGGTTTGTCGCAGGTGTCAAAATCGACCCGAAGGATGTAGATTGGTGTATGAAAGGCGCTATCGATATTCACGCCCATGGTGGTTCTGACCCCTTCGGCAGGCTGATGCTTGAAGATGAAGTCGCCATCGACTATACAAAAGCCGGTATGGCCGCCGTCGTATTCAAGACTTGGCATACTCCGTCCGCTTCCAGAAATCAATTGCTTGACAAGATGATGAAGAAATGGGCGTCGGAACAGCCGGAACCTGTCACGCCCGTTCAGATTTTTGGTGGTATCACATTGAACAAGACGGTAGGAGGATTGAATCCTATCGCTGTAGAACGATGTCTTAAGTTCCCCGGCTTCAAGTATGTATGGCTTCCTATGGTCGATTCATACCATCACCAGCGCGTGGTGAATGACAACTGGGAGCCAGGCGCTGGAATTGAACTGTTGGATGGCAACCGGAAGGTAAAACCCGAGCTTAAAGAAATACTGCGTATTTGTGCGGACAATGACCTTGTCCTTGCCTCCGGGCATTATCCATATGAAGATTCAATCGTTGTGATGGAAGAGGCCCGAAAAATGGGGGTTAAGCATTGCGAACTGATTCATCCTACCCATATCCATTCAAAACACAGCATCAAGCAAATGAAAGAATATGCGGACATGGGCGTCATGGTGATGCTATGCGCCTTGGGATTTACTTGTTTCCCGATTCATGAAGAAGGGCCGATCTATGCAGCCAGGATCATCGAAGAAGTAGGTGAGGACCATCTTGTTTTTGGTACGGATTATGGTCAAGTGCATAATCCTCCCCATGTAGTGGGTGTTCGGTGGGCGGTTCAGTTGTTATTGTCCTACGGAGTAAAGAAGGAGACCATTAGGAAGATTTTCAGCATCAATACCGCTAGGCATCTGGATATTGAACCTGTAGTCGGTCTTGAGGACTGATACTCGGTTCGTAGAATTTGGTGAATCGATGGGGTGTTCATTGTGAGTTGCGGTCTGGAGAGGGCGGGTGGCGGTTCTTTGTTTGTTTTGTCCGCTACCTGTTCCTCCATGACGAATAGTATGTTTGTACGGGGGATTGGTCATGCGTTGTACGATCTTGGGGATGGGAAGGACCGGGCATTCCACGGCTTGCTACCTGATGGACAGAGGGCAAGAGGTCGTTTGTTGGGATAGAAACGTTGAAAAGCTTTCAATGATAGACCAGAATGGAATTATCATTGCCGGTGCGCTTGATGGTACGTATCGTCCATGCTGCGAGCCGGTATTTGACAAGGCGATCGCAGAATCGGACTATGTCTTTGTGAACACCGTGGCGAGCGGCCACAAGGATATCGCACGTCTGTGCGCTGGAAAATTGAGGGCTGGACAACGGATATTGATATTCAACAGCAACTGGGGGGTATTGGAATTCCGCCAGATTCTAGGTCGTGAACTGGATGAAAAAGGGATCATCCTTGCGGAAACCGGCGGGATGCATTTAATGACGGATCTTCCCGAAGTCGGTCATTGTGTCTTGAAGAAAATCAAAAAAAGTCTGGGGGTATCCGCTTTCCCTGCTGGATCAGTCGATGTTGTCGTCAACGAGTTGAAAGCGGTATTCCCCCAGTTCTTCTCCAAACGCTCTCCGATACTGACCTCGCTGGATACTTCCAATCCTATTTTGCATGCGCCCATTGCACTTTGTGGCTTTTCTAAGATTGAACAAGGTCTTGATCATTATTTCTATCGTGAGGGAGCGACTCCCCATGTCGTTTCATATATTGAGCAGATAGACATGGAACGTCTGGCTGTAATGACCCGCATGGGGGTGCGGGGGCAGTCCTGTCTTGAAATCGTAAACGTCGCATGGAATACAAGTTGCAACAATCTGTACGATGCCATTCATTTGAACTATCCAAACAGCAAGGGACCCCGGAATATCGAATACCGATTCATCACTGAGGATATACCTTTCGGTATTGTTCCAATTGCAAAGTTAGGCGATTTGTATGGCGTCGAAACTCCGTATATCGATACATTGATCGACATGTACTGCAAATTGATGCAGCGTAATTTCGTTATGGTCGCGCCTGAGTTCTCGCAGGAGGATATCGCACAATTGATGCCGGAATAATGAATATGGCGCTATGTGAATTTATCATATGCAAGACAATCAAACAAACAGATTTTTCATGTGACTGGCAAAGATGAGACTGTTTTTGATGTGAACGAGAATGAGCTTGCATGGATCAATGGCGCCAATGAACTACGTCCTCTGGTGAAAAGCGCGATTGTCTCATTGTGGTTTGTTGTAATTCATCCATTCGATGATGGAAACGGACGCATTTCCCGTGCTTTGGCCGACCATGTCCTTGCAAGAGGCGAACATCAACAATTCAGGTACTTGAGCTTGTCAAAGAAAATTCTTGATGAGCGCGCGGAATATTATGCCCGTCTGCAAGGGGTCGGCGGACAACGTGATAGTGCGGATATCACTGAGTGGCTTCTGTGGTATGTCCGCATGGCGACCCGCGCCTTGGGACGGACGTTGGAATCGTTTTCCGCGGCGATACGTCGGAGACGGCTCATCCAGTTCCTCGATCCAAGTGAATTCAACGCAAGGCAGATTTCCATGTTGATGAACCTTTCCGGGGGTGATTTCCGAGGAAAACTCACCAAGGGGAAATGGATGATAATGACGAAAAGTACGGCTGCCACGGCGATCCGGGATATTAACGCCTTGGTTGAAAAACATCTGTTGGTTCGTTCTGAACAAGGGGGCCGCAGTACTTCGTATGTTCTAGATATCGCGGCGTTGGATCAACAATGTTTATAATTTCCCAATATGCTTTGTCTTTTCCAATATTGCGACCACTACGTCATGTTCCAATCGGAAATAGACTTGCGTAGCAATATGATTCGGTTGTTCATTCGCAACATGGCATGTTTGGTATGAACGCTATCAATAGACTTATGTTTGTATTATGATACTAAATGTTGTTTGTATTCACGTAGACGGCGAAAGAAAGTTGCTTCACTCACGTGCAAAGTTTGACAAGCCTGTTGTATGGAGACTTTTCCATTGAGATAAGCTGTCATGGTTTCGGTCAGTTTTGGAGCGTCAATTGGAATTTTTTTTCTTCCTCTAAATTTTTCACGGGAGTGTTCAATGCCAAGTTTTTGGCGGTTCAACTGGTATTTTACACTTTTCACATACAAGGGCATAAGTACTTCGTACAGATATTTTCGATTTCGATCATCAATTGTGAGTTCTTGGGATATGAAATCAGTATTGGTACAGATGAACTCCAATAACTTTCGCATGATTGTCTGGTTTCTGTCTCCCAACTCATTGAGACTATCGAAATAAACAATTTTCTTTGTGGTGTCCTGTGGACTTCGCACCACATACAAGTCATCCCCAGAATACTGCAAGGAAGTACGAATCAACCATTCCAATGGATTCAGATATTCCATGCCGGCATTGTCGAGAAGTTGCCAAAAATCTTCCCGGTTGGTACTTGGCGTTCGTTCCGAAATAAAGACTGGGATTTTATTTTCTCTGACATATTCGACCTTCTTCAATTCTAGATCGAGTCCTGGAATTCCTTGAAAGATTTTCGAGGGGATGAATTCAATAATGTTGTAGAACGGGGTAAATATATACTTGAACGTTTCATCCTCGAACAAAATATATTCGATTTTGCAAGTCTGATAAGTAAAGCCATAATTATCATTGATACAGATAATGCCAGACGTGTGTACTTCTCTCATATATCCCCCTTGTGCTTTTTATATGAGTCATTTGGTATTCTCAGAATCTTTTCATAACGGTTGACCAGTATGTGGCTATAGAATTTTCTATGCAGTTCTGAAATGGTTTCCATGTCCATGATAAACGTGATGATTCTGTCAATGTCCATTCGCTCGCAGATGTCGTTCAGAGCTCGGTTGCATTCTGGAAACGCCAGACTGGAGATGACTTCGTAATATGAACTTTTCTTACCATCCAGTTTGATTTGGGATGTCGGGAATTTGAATATTCGTTCATCGGTAGCTTGTCGTGAATTAATAATGGAAAGCATTTCCCGCTCGTCAATCATCTGCGGAAACATGCAAGAACCATTGTCAAAGATAGGCGCAAGCCGATACCTGTTGTCCTTTTTTAGAAAGCCCCAATTGCCGCCATGCCGATCAAAATTGCCAATGAGGGCGTCAACAATGAACATTTCCCAAAATAAGGATATGGTTTCTTTGACATCCGTCAATTTCGAGTTGTCTTTCAGCATCAGCATGATATCCGTGTAGGAATATTGGAATAGGTCTTTATCCTGGTCGAGAGTTGATTCACCTACATCATTGAATGGTACGAACTGTTCATCAACCCCTATGAAGTTTTTGCATGCGACAACCTGTTGTCCACTGTATGTTCCGAGATACGTTTCTTGTGCATTAAATCCCAAAAATTGAAAAATATGAGAACCCAGATACTCGGATATGTGGTTATTCCGTGAGCCAAAAGGTGTCTTTTTCTGAAACTTCAACATATATCGGGACTCGCCAATCTGTATTGCTAGTTTTTTTTCAGAGCCTCCGTAATATGTCTCTTGTTGTGGATACATTGAGAAATCCATGTTCTATACCTCAAATCATATGATACCTTGGTTTTGATTAACTATCAATAGACTTATTTATATATTTTGATAGTAAAATCAATGTCTTTGGACAAGAACTCTTATATGGTAGAAACTTGGAAAGCAATTCTTGGGATTTTAGCGTCAAGGTACTCTGTATCGATCCAGGAATGTGTTCAATTTTCTGGTTTGCGGACAAATGCTTGTGATACATACGTTCACACATGGCGATATTGATATTCTGCATAGTGATAGCGCCATGCGCCCTGTTTGTTTGCGAATATTCTAGCGATGCGACTTGTACGCTGTGATGTACTGATCTTTATCGCATGGTACGGACCAAGGAACGAGCGGACAATCCACCATCGCCAACGTTGGATCCAAATCAAGCAACGCAGTGAGGATTTCCGGTACTTTATTCATAGCTTTTTCCCGAAGCCCGCTAACGCTGACCATCGAAATCCTCCACCTTCACACTGACGATCTGCGAACGCCTGCCGTCGGGGCATTCTGTGACATGCACCGTTTTGATGAACGGAAGCACCAGGTTGCCCTTGTCCAGCGGAGTAATTACCATCAGTTGCAAGTTAAGTTGGCTGAACAGCTGCATCGCATAGCGGCTGTTTTCGTCGTCGATCTTGCTGAACGCCTCATCGATCAGCACGAACCGGAAGGAACGCGAGGCTCCATCGTCGCTGAACACGTCGAACTGCTTGGCGATAGCGGCGGCGAAGATCGTGTAGGCGAGCTTCGCCTTCTGCCCGCCGGAAATTCCCGCGCTGTCCTGATAGTAGCGCAACTGGTCGCCGGTGCCCACATCGTATTCCTCGGCTGCGAAAATGAACCATCGGCGCACGTCCAGTACCTTCTGGCGGACATCATCCTGCCGGAGGAAACTGAGCAGTGCTTCGACTTGTCTGAAGAATTTGTTCTGGACGTCCAGTTTTTGCTGGATTGTCAGATTTGATTCCGCGGTAGGATTGGGCATGGCGGCTCTGAGCAGCGCCTTGAGGTTCCTGACCATGTCGTCGGCGTTCTGTTGCTTGCGGATGCGGATATGGGTCTTCGCCCGGGTGACAGGATCCTGGCTGTAGTTGATTCGCTGGAGGCTGGTGTTGAGGTCTACGATGTTCTCGTCGATCGTCCGTTGCCAGTTCATCAAAGTCCGGTTGAAGGAGATGACATCTTTTCCGATCAGGCTGGTACGGTAGTTCGCGAACTCCTCCTTGTGCCTGGGTAAATCATCCTGAAGCAGGTGATCGTACACTTTTCTAAAGGCGGGGATGTCCTGCATGGAGAAGCTGTCGGTTCCCAATTCGAGCAGGTTGCTGGTCCAGTTCGGATATTTCGTCAACGTATCCTGGCTGGGTTTGCAGAAACTCGACATCAGGTTGATGCACCGGTCCTTGCTGTCGTTGATATCAGTGAGCGCTTGCTGGATCCTATCGTCCAGGAGCCGCCGGATTTTGTCCGCCGCCTCGTCGAGGTTATCAAGGTTGCTCCAGACATTGGACAACCCATACCGTTCGGAAAATTCGGAGAATTCCTCGTGCCGGGCATCGACATCGACCTCTTTGAGTAGCTCCGTGCGGTATTTCAGCATCTCTTCATACTGTCCGAGCCTGCCGTCGATTCGCCCCCGTTCGGAGACGAGATGCTCGCATCTGGCCTTCAGTTCCCGGATCGAGGCGTCAACCTGCTGCAATTGTTTGCGAAGCGCGTCATAATCTCCAAGGCTCAGCTCCAGATCGGCGATCTGTGCGTTGAGTTCTTCGATTTCTGCTTCCGGGGAACGGGTGTTGATCGCTTCGTAGGTACGTATCGTACGGATTTCGATGATTGCTTCGATTTTCTCCTTGTTTCTAGCTATTTCGCGGGAATCCTCCCTGATCGCCCGGTCCAAATCGTCCATTGCGTTGACGAGGTTGTCCTTGTCCACGACCAGTTGCTCCCGCTTGCGGGCCGTATCCCAGCCCAAGACATAGATGTCTGAACTCTTTTTCGGGATGGCATGGGCTTTAAAGTAGACTCCATCGCGGGTCAGTTGTCGGTCACTGTACGCCAGTTCCGTATGGAGCAGTTCATCCAAGCTCTGGACATGGACATGTTTGAACGCCTGCTGGAGATGGGAAAACACCCAGCTACTGTATGGATGCCCCTCCTTGACCTCTATCGTACCGCATAGGATGTCCTCGCTGTCGTCGTCCGCGGGCAGAAACTGCTCCTTGGGGATCGCGACATAGGCGATGGATACCTTGACCTGGTTCGCCCAAAGGTATTGTCCAACTTTGTTCCTGAGCGAGTGGGGGATCAGCAAAGTCAGCGCGAAATCATGGAGCAGGAGTTCGATGCTTTTCCGTTGCGCTTCATACTCCTCCTTCACTTGCATCAGTTCTCCCGCAAAGGGGAGTTCGCTTTCTTCGACGCCAAGCCACTCGCATAGCCCGCTTCGTTCCTGGAGATATTGTAGGGGGATGTTCGAATCCCGGCCAGCTAGGGCCTGAAGCTGTTCTTCTGTGACGGAAAGTTGCTTCTCAAGGTCCTGGCGGGTCATCGTTGAGACATTGATATTCTCTTGTAGGCTCTCGTTCCGATCCTCGATCATGTGCTGTTTGCTCGCCAACGAAAAGAGGTTGGCTTCAAAGCCATTGTCATCGAACGGCATTTGGAGGTCTATCTTGCGTACTCTCGCCGCATAGAATTCCCGTGTGCTCCGCCGTTCCTGGAGGAGAAGCTGTTTTGCTCCAAGCGTATTGCGCTTGGCTTCCAATTGACGATACTGTTCGTTCTGATTCAACTGGTCGCGCAGTTCATCCTTGCGGGCTTCCTGGCTTTCCTGAGCCAACTGCTTTTCCGTCAGTTCCCCGACCACGAGCGAACGTTCCGCCCTGCATTTGTCGATTTCGAATTCAAGGAAGCTTTTCGACTGCCAAGCTTTCCAAAGTTCGCAGAAATCCTGGTCTTTCTTCGCCGTGCCATATTCAAGCGTTTTTTCACCGAACCGTTGTCCCTCGGAGAGAATCCGGCGCAGTTGTCGGATTTGCTCATCATCCTTTTCAATTTCAATCTGCGTATTGTGGAGGTTGACATAGCTCTCGCTGAGGTTCTTGAACTCCGCTTCAAAGTCAACCTCGTCGAGCATATGGTAACGTATGAATTCGTTGAGATTCGTCAGGTCTTTCATACCAACGGTCTTGCTGAAGATTTTGAGGGCCTTTTCCCTGGAGCGGAAGCCGACCCGTTCGCCAAACACCTTGCTGTAGCTGCGGAATGTCTCGAAGAACTGGATGCCCTGTCCGAAATGCTCCGACAATGACGCTTTGTAGGCTTTCAGGTTCGCCGGGTTGAATACGCCCGCGGTAGTCTGCAATTGTCTGATGGTGATTGCCTGATCGAACAACGCATAGAGATGCTGCAACGTTCCGCTCTGGTTGTAATAGTGGATTTGCAGCAACGTAATCGGCTTTTCAGCTCCTGCGTTGATGAACGTTCCCAGCAGGATGGAATGCGTCGTTTTGTCCCGCAGATAGTCCTTGCTCGCTGAAAACTGGTCGTCCTCCTTGTGTGTTGACCAAGCGCCCCGGACATAGCTGTCCATCGTCCGCCCGTCCCGCCCGTCCTTGCCGGAGGATATGTTGTAGCTGACATATTCCATAGGGACGAGCAATGTCAGGACCGCATCGACGATCGTCGTTTTTCCGGAACCATTGCTTCCCGTCAGCAGGGAGTTCTCACCACCAAGTTCCATATGGATGATCCGGTTGTCGAACGTTCCCCAGTTGTAGAGCTCGAATACCGAAAGGCGGTAGCCGGTTTTCTCAATCAGATCGTCGAACAGGAAATCATTCGCCATCACGTACCTCCCGTTTATCGCCGTTGCCCATGCTTTCCTCGGCCCCTCCCTCGAATTTACTGGGGGTATCGCCAGGTTCCCCGTCAAGGTCGCCGGCTGTCGCTGTTGATCGGGAAAGGGGGGCGGATGCCTCCATGGTGCCTTCCGCAGTTTCTTCTTTCGTATCAGTCGCGCGAGTCTCCGTCGTCATCGACATTTCATCCAAGGTAGGGAGAATGGACTCAAACGCGCTTTCATCGATATCCTCTACAGCCGGTTCATCGTCCAACGAGAAGAAAGTCTCCTCCTGCATTTTCGGCTGCGTCGTTTCAACGATTCTTCGCTGTGGCGGGGCGGCAGGTTCTCCATTACCGGCAAGCTCCTCAAGTCTGCGCTTGAATTCCACGAAGAAATCCTTGGTCACTCGCGCACGTATGATATTGCGCAATTCATATCGGCGGTTCGATTTGTAAAGTTCGCTTTCCTGATCGCTCATGCCCTGTGGCCTGCGTTCCCGGATCAACCCCTGCTCGGAAAGGTCGGACAGGGCCTTCGCGATGGCGTCCTGGAATTTCGTCTGGTCGGTATTGGCGCCGGGCCAGCAGGCTTGGGCGAGTTCCCTGACCTGTTCTTCGGTAATGATGCAGAACGGAGTGTCGCTGCCGTTACCGTCGAATTTTTCCAATTCATCATACAGAATTACCAAGACCAACGATTGCTCGAATGTGACGGGGATCCTGCGAATCAGCTTCGGCAAGGTATCACCATCTCCCTCTGGAGCGTCGAACTGGCGGATGAATGCATATCCGAGGTCCCTGTTGAGGACGAGTTCCAGTCCAATCTTGGACAGATATGCGCTGATTTCCTGCTGATAGTTGCACAACGAAGCGAACAGCTCCGTCTCCTCCGCAAACAGGGGCTTCTGCATTACGTGGATGCAGGCCGCCGCCCAACTATTAGTTTTCTCCATAGATGATCACCTTCGGTATGGTCACCACGGTAGGGCGACCGTCGGGATATGAATGGAAGAGAAGTGTTTCCTCTTCATACGGGTCTATGCTTTTCTGGTCAGTGTCCATCTTCATGACCATGGTCAGGTACTTCAGCAACTCTTCAAGGCCGAACTGTAGCGGGAAGCGTTCGACGATGGTCGCCAGCGTGAAGGTCGGGTATTGTTTCCTCAGGATGTCGATATGCTCCCTGAGCGTCGTGGTGGAAATGCCCTGTCCGGCGAATACTTGGTTGAAGACATCTTCCGAGGAAGCTTCCTGTTCCTCATAGTTTGTTACGGAATGCTTCATTTTCGCCGGGGGTGGCACGAGGGGGCGGGAGAATGTCGAATCAAGGGAAAGTCGCCCGTCGGCCTCCATCCATGTTCCCTTCGGCACTGTGCCGAGGGTCGCGCACATCGCCTTGACCTCCCTGCTCAGTTCCTGCATCTGCTGGTATTCCCCGCTGGCATAGCGGAGCAATATTCTCCGAAGGCGTGATGAAAGCATATGGTTTTCTTCGTTGACGTTCCGGCCTTCCTCATACAACCGGTCCTCCAGCCCCTTGAGGAAGGTGAAGTCCCAGTCAAGGTCCAGTTCATTGATTCGTTGTTCCAATGCCTTGATTTGCTGGTACAATGTGTTTTCTTCATCTTCCAGCGTCAGATATCCCCAGAAGGCGTCGAAGCTCTGTCCTTGCGGTGAACTTGAAATCGCGGACTGCCCCTCCATCGTATATTGGAGGATATCGCCCCTGCTGTCCGTCGCTTCCAATTGTTTTTTACAGATTTGCAGGAACAGCCTGTGGTTGTTGTCCTTCAGTTGTCTGAAATCGCTCAGCAGCGCCTTGCATTGTCGTTCAAGCTCTTCTATGCGTTCCTGAATCTGGACCTTTGTGAAGGTCGGCGCAACTCCCTGCTCCTCGATGGCAAGTATTTCATCCTGTAACGCCTGTTGCTTTGCCTTGAGCGTCTGGATACGTTCGCGGGGGTCGTCGGTCGTCTTTTCTTCCAGCTCATTGATTTGGTGGATGATGGAAGAAAAACGGCTGTCCGTCCCGACGATACCCTTCGTGCTGTTGTCTATGTCTTCCAGGTAGCGGAACAGCCTGCTCACTCCAGCCGAGAGCGTAATGATTTCCTGCACGCTTTCATTGTAGGATCTGAGTAGATATCCTTTCTGGCACCAGGCGTTCACCGCCGCTTTCGCCTTGACCTTGTCGTCCAGTCCCAGATCGGCCGTATCCTGTAGCTCCAAAGTCTCGGAGGCAACGTCATTCGCGTTGAAATACCTCTCCAGCAGTGCGAGGAACCGGTCCTGTTCCATGCTGGTCTCGTCGAGATTGCCGAACACCTGGTAGAGGAACGCGATGATTGCATTGGCGTTCCGCGCGTGAAGCAGCTTCAGCCCGCTGTTGGTATCGATAAGTGTCTGGATGTATTCTTGCGTGATATCTGTCATGAAATATTCCCTGCGCAAGTATAAAGGCTATGGAGAGGTCTTGGAAGATGAAAAACACCGATTTCATGGTGTTTTTTGGCAAAATCATGAAAAACGGGAGAGAACGGAAGATAGGTGAATCTTCTGTCCTGAATATGTGGTCATGAGTTCATTTCTTCTTTTTTCGCGAAGGTTCTTGCCCTGCGACCGGCGCCGCCATGTAGCTCAGTACCGGTTCCAATGCGTTGAGCTGGTTTTCATCCATCGCCCGTATCGTGTTGATGAGGTGGATTACCTGGGGTGGATCCAGATCATCGTCATAATCCTCGTAGACGTCGACGCCCTTCACCAGCCATTCTACGGATACCCCCAGGATGTTGGCGATCCTCTCGGCATCATCTACCGCAGGGTATCGGTTCCAACGTATCCAGTTTGAAATCGTAGAACGTGGAATCTCAGTGAGTCTCGCGATGTCCGCCATACGGAGGCCCGTTGTTTCCAATGCCACGTATACTCGTTGCCAAAATTCTATCACGAACATACATATAAACGGTCATTTCATCATGATGTTGCATATGGGAACAAAACTTGTATCCATGCGGAAAAGTTTTCATTTGAAAACGGTCTTTGCACGGCGTTGACGATAAAGAAAACAGATCCTCTACAAAAGCAGGACAGAACTCACTGTGCCGATGGGTGTACAGGGCATTCGGAGACGAAGAAACCTGTCTGCGACTATATTGTCGCCCCGAGTTTTTTTGACAAAGACTTGCAGGCTTCCTTGATCAGAGGGATATACCGGCTGATTGCATCTTCCGTAAAGCGCTCACACGGACCGGCGATCGCCATGGAACCAAGAAGCGTGTTTCCAAAGCCGAATACTGGAGCGGCGACCGCCGCGACATTTGGGTTCACTTCTTCAAAAGTTACCGCATACCCCGCTTTCTGGATAAGCTCACGCTGTTCGATCGCTTTGCCAATCGCTTGTTTTCCTTTTTCAGTTCCATCGTTCAAAAAGTTTTCACAGAAATCAAGGAACCTGCTTTCAGGGAGGAACGCCATCATCGCTTTTGACGTAGCCCCGATGTTGAAGGGTATCCTTGTCCCGATGCGGGTCTGGACTCCCACCGTATGAGGTGAGTTGACTTTTTCCAAAAATACGCCGTGGTATTCTTCAGGAACGCCAAGATGAACAGTCTCCTGTGTTTGCTCTGCGACGGAAAGCATGATTGGAAACGCTACCTGGTTGATGCTTCTGCCTTCGTTCAGATTGCTGGCGAAACGGAGTATCTTTGTTCCCGTCTGGTAGAATTTCGTAGTTTCATCAAACTCAATATATTCCATCTCCGCCAAAGTCGAGAGCATTTTGTATGTGGTGCTGATTGGTGTTTTTGCAATCCGTGCGATCTCCGATGCCGTCATCGGTTTTTTTGCTTCGCCAACGATATCAAGAATGCCAAGCGCTTTCTCAACGGTTTTTAAAGCAGGGGTTTTCCTTTTTTCCATTGGGTACCTTTATAGTTTCATTATAAGTATGGATGAGGGATAAATCAAGGGTGTCGACAGGGGCGCGCCGTATTGTCTGGGCTGCTCGTTTGATATATGCTAATTCCAATGAACGCAAACAATAGAAATAGAATATATCTGCGTTCATTGGAAAAATAAAAAGGCGTCTTGATAGTGGTTGTTTCCGGTTAATCCGAAAGTCCCAGATGTCTGGCGGGGTTCGTCTTGAAGATTTTGGTGATTTCCCCTTGAGAAACTCCATAGGCTAAAAGAATCTGGATCATCCATCTGTTGCCGACGATATGCCGCGGATTGTGTATCTGCCCAAAGTCAGAACCATATACGAAATGATCCGCACCCACTTCCTGAATCATCTGGGCCGCATAGATCGGTCCTGTTTCATGGAGCGGGAAACAGAGCGTTCCCAATCCTGAGAGCATGAGCATTACGTTCTCCTTCGCATATTCCTTCATCTGCGCGATCGTCGTTTTTGAATGGATATGCGCGGGATGGACGACCTCAAGGCGTTTTACCCCCTGCTTTTTCGCCTCTTCAAAGACGACGGAAGTTTCCGCATACGGATAATGTCCTGATGCGACCACCAGATCATTGTCCGCCGCAATCCGGAAGATTTCCTTGAGTTCCGGTTTGCACCTGCCGTTTTCATCCAGGATATGGATTCCTCCGCCGGTCTGGTCGTCATAGACGAGTTTTCTATGATGATAGGAATCCACCATCGGCAGCCAGACATACTTGAATCCTGGGAACTTGAGGCACCGTTCCACCGCATTGGGATTCAGCCCCCCCACTGAATTGTTCAGCGTGATGCCGCCGAAGAGTTTGATAGGAGTTTTCTCCTGTTCTTCGGCCCATTGGTCGATTTGCCTCATCAGCAGTGCATTGCGGCTTGCGGACGGAGTGTACCATGTTTTGATGACCAGCGCCCGCATTCCTGCGTCCATGTAGTCCTTGACCAACTGGTCTTCCAGGCAGATCCGTTCAAAGGGTTCCGATCCTCCATGTGCGTGGATATCGATGGAACCGGCGAGAAGGCCGTCGACTTCTTCCTGTGTAAAGTGAATTCCCGCAAGGAACCGAGCATACTGTATGTTGACGAACCTAATCTGTTCCTTGATGAGGAAGTTCTTGACTTCGTCGCTGATGTCCCCACGGTCGAAGTAGACCACGTCCTTGATTCTGTCCACCCGTTCTTGCGGGACCTCGATTTGCATGAGCTTGCGCAAGTCGAATTTCTCATGTGCGTCCATATGTGACTCCTTATGCTGTTGTAGTTGCTTTTTTTACTTTGATGGTCTGGATGATGTAGGCGACCACCAGCGTTGAAATCCCAAGAATATCCGTCACTATGCCGAAAGCGATAAGCAGGCAGCCTCCGCCTATCAGGAGTATTCTTGTCGGAAGGGCGAGTTCTGCTTTCAAGTAGCCGGAAACTCCCGCCGAGAGTTCATATATACCGATCAATGCTGTGCATATTGCCAAGATGATGTTAGGAATGCTGTCCTGCAAGAGCAATGCAGGTGAGAAAACAAACATGAACGGTACGATATAGGCCACCAATCCGAACAGAAATGCCTTGATGCCTGTTTTCGATGGGTTTGCGTCTCCTATTCCTGCCGCGGCATAGGATGTCAGCGCTACCGGAGGCGTTATCGTGGAGACGCAGCCAAAATAGAACACGAACAAGTGCGCCGCCAGCGGAGCGACTCCCATCTGGATCAGCGCTGGAGCGGCGAGTGACGCCAGGATGATGTATACTGCCGTCGTCGGCAATCCGCAGCCCAATATGATAGACGCTATCATGGTCAGCAGAAGTGCGACTGGAATGCTGCCGTGGGATAGCGCGATCAACGAACTGGAGAATTTAACCCCAAGGCCAGTCAGGTTCACGACGCCGACGATGATTCCCGCAGCCGCGCAGGACACCGCGACGGGGACGGTGGATATGATGCCATCCTGTACCGCCTTGACGACACCCTTCCAGTTGATCCTTGTTGAAGTACGGGTTTCCGCGACGAGGACCAGGACGATCATTGAGTAGAACACCGATTTCATCGAGGAAAATCCATTGACCAGGCTGATGATCAAAACGAAAATCGGGATGAACAGGTGTGCTCCGTCCTTCAATGCGGCTTTTAGCGGTGGCAATTGTTCCCGAGGCAATCCCAGCAAGCCTTTTTTCAAAGAAAGGCCGTCTATGATCAGGAACAGCGCTATATAGTAGAAGATCGCGGGAATGAACGCCGATACGCAAAGTTCGCCATAATTGATCCCCACGTACTCCGCTACCAGAAACGCCGCCGCACCCATCACCGGCGGCATAATCTGTCCCCCGGTAGATGCGACAGCCTCGACCGCGCAGGCTTCTTCTGGTTCGTATCCGGCCTTTTTCATGAGCGGGATGGTAAATGTACCTGTCGTCACGACATTCGCTACTGGCGAACCTGATATGCACCCCATCATGAGGCTGCTGAGGATGGCGGTCTTCGCCGGGCCGCCTCTTGAACCTCCCGTCATGGAGTATGCGATGTCAATGAAAAGCTTTCCTCCGTTACAGGCGTTCAGGAGCGATCCAAACAATACGAACAGTACGACGAATGTTGCGCTGATACTCAAGGCGTTGCCGAAAATACCGGTTTCCGAATAGCAGAGCATGGATATGATGCGATACCAAGAATACCCCTTGTGACGGAATATCCCTGGAAGATACGGCCCTACTTTTGCATATATGAGAAATACCAAGGCTGTGATCATCAGGAAGTTGCCGGTACACCTGCGTGAAGCTTCCAATACCAGGAGTATCAGCAATACTCCGACGATGACTTCCGTTGCGGGCAGGATCGGAGAGACGCGGTTGACGCGTCCCCCCCATGTCATCAGTATGTAGACACCCACGAATGCCGCTCCAATGGTCAGCACCCAGTCCAGTATGTTCCGTTCACGTTTTTTTGGATAGAGAAGGAACACTATGGAGAAGATGATCAGCCAATGCGTCGCGGTCTGCGTCATGGATGAAAACGTGCCGATGCCTCCCGTATACAGATGAAAGCATCCCCCGAACAACGTCACCACAGCAATGAATATTTCCAGGAACCTAGAATTCAATGCTTCTTTAAACTTCATCAGTCCAATACCCCCATTTCGCGATAATATTTCGCGGCGCCTTCATGTAGCGGGATACTGGTATTCGGCGCATCCCCCAGAGTTATCGTGGCGGTTGCGGGAGCTGCGGCTACGAGTGAATCGAGGTTTTCAAAGACGGCTTTCGTCATGTCATAGACGAATTCTTCGCTGAGGCCTGCGTTGACCATGAGCATGTTGGTCGTAGCTACCGTATGGGTATCCCCAGCCAAGCCATAGGTTTCCTTTGGAATGTCATAGGCAATGTAGTAGGGATATGCTTCGAGGAATTTGGCTCGGAATCCTTCGTCGAATTCTAGCAGTTTGAATTTTTTTCCCGACGCCGCAAGTTCTTGCACTGCGCTGACGGGAGGTCCCGCGGACGCTATGGCCATGTCTACTTTACCATCGGCCAGAGCTTGCATGCCTTCGCTGAACGAAAGATAGCTAGGCGTGATATCTGACCATTTATAGCCCATCAGGTTAAGGACTTTCTCAAAAAAGAGCGAGGTGCTGTTTCCCTGGGGTCCGACCGCGATCCGTTTACCAGCGAGGTCTTTCAGAGTATCGATACCGGAATTCGCAAGTACCGCGTAATGGACCACACCGGGAGCCATGCCGTTGATAAAGCCTCGGAGGTTTTTGTGCTGTCGGTCAAAAGGCGTAGTTCCTTCCATGGCGAAATACGCCATATCCGAATTGGCGATTCCAATTTCACAGTCTCCGATGTCGACGAGACCGGGATTTTCTACAGTGCCGCCGGTGACTTCAACACTTACGCTCAGTCCCGGTAGGCTTTTGACAAGGATTTCTGACAAGCCGACTCCCACAGGATAATAGGCTCCGCCGGTACCGGCGGTTGCTATCGCAATCTGGGAAGGTCTGTTTTCTGAAACTTCGCTGGAGCCTCCGGCAAACACCAATGAACCGGTAAGCAGCACGATACACAACAGAAAGAGATTTTTCTTCATGACGCCCTCCGTGAAAACATGGATTTTGTGTTTATAATTTTCTATATAAGAAAACTATTTTCTAAATTTAGAAAAACATGATTTTACGGTTTTGTCAAGATTCTATATGCAGAAACATTGAAAGTCGTATTTTGACGAAACAAAAGGGACGAAAATTACTAAGGCGTCCTGACATGTATCGCATATTCACTTTGTCTGCCCTGGTGGCGGCAAGTATTGCGGAGGGCGTCTTGTAATTGGACGTGCGGCGCTTAGTGCTTTGATATGACGGTGATTGTATCTTTGACTATGGAATCGGGTGGCACCACGCCCCGCACACTGGTCAGCGGGTAGACGCTTGTGTTCCGGCCTATCACCGTTCCTGGATTCAACACGCAGTTGCATCCAATTTCCACCCCGTCACCGATCAAGGCTCCGAGTTTCTGTAACGCCGTCGCGATGTTTTCTCCTGTCGTCCTGTCATGAACCACCACGGGAGTCTTGTCCGACTTGACGTTGCTGGTGATCGCTCCAGCGCCAAAATGAGACAGATAGCCGAGAATGCTGTCTCCGATATAGTTGAAATGAGGAACTTGGACGCCATCGAACAGAACCGCGTTCTTCAGCTCCGTTGAATTTCCCACGACGCAGTCTGTTCCGACAAGCACCGAACCCCTGATATAGGCGCAGTGCCGTATTTCCGTCCGTTCTCCAATCACACAGGGGGCGCAAAGAACCGCCGTCGGCGCCACGTATGCGCTCTGCGCCACCCAGACATGCTTCTCCACTTCGTTGTATTTTCCTTTCGGCAAGTTCATCCCGAGATCAATGAGGAATCCTGAAATCTTCGGCAACGCCTCCCATGGGTATGTGCATTGCGAAAGCAAGGATGCCGCATACGTATGAGCCAGGTCGAACAAGTCTGTCGTCATGGGATGCATCTGGGTTTCTCCATATTTATATGATAACACAAAAACGGTTGGTAGGAGAGTGTTTTACAGGTATGAATTATATTATGTATAAATTATATTCCTAATTAGGATTAATAAATACTATTTAAATATCAATATCCTGAGCACAAAGATTATCCGGTTATTGCTGGCATGGGGATGGATCTTGCCCATATGGCGATCAGTTTTTCTGCATTCCGATTTGATTTATCCTAGAATAAAGTTTTATTAAAACTCGCCCTCGTTTCAGTTTCCCCATTGACGCTATTGCGCCTCCATTGAGAAAGCATTGACCCATTGCCCGTATGTTCGGGGCGCTGCGCTAGCCGACGGTTGTTGTGGAAGCCCCGCACGCAGGCCGTCGCCCATAGGGAAGCAATCAACGGCATGTGTTCGGCGGCGCGGCTCTCATGGGAGAACGTATCCATGCAAAAAATTCCGGTTCCCTGTTGTCCACCGTCCATGCGTAGTCAAATCTCTGGATGGTCATGTACAAAGCTATCAAATGGACGCCTGTCGTCAGTTATATGTTTTTGACAGTGTACTCACATTATCATAACAAAAAAGCCGTATCAGTTTAGTAAAGGCGGTAAAGGGAGCCTTTTGCCGAAAGTGTGTTTCAGGCATTTGTACCGACATGAACAAATGTAAACACAACAAGGAACTGGATGAACAAACTTTCTTGTTGACAGCTCGAAAAAACTGGCTCATCATATGGAATGTGAACATATGATATGAACATTTGTTCTTAATTGGCTGTTCGCTAGAACTGCCACGCGACCGGGTGAACGGAGCGACGATACAGGCAACCTCCTGAAAGACTCCCCGGAGAACCGGTAAAGGACGAAAACTTTGGACATATTGTTCGTGGAGGAAATATGACAGGTCTTGAAAGAAATCGGACGACTTTGATGAACAACGAGGGCAGATTGTTCCTCGCCGCCTTTGACCATCCCCAAATCTACGGGGTCATGCCCGGCTTGGAAAAACCCTTCGGTACAATCGACAGAACGCTGGATTCTCCGATCGACGGCTACATTCTCAATCCAGGGATCATGGGCGCGGTCGATGCGGAGAAGGTCAAGGCCAAGAAGATGGTGCTTCGCGCCTCTTTGGGCGGTACCATGATGTCGTCTTCCTTTCCCGACTTCCATGAAGTGATGTCCTCTCCGAAGCAGGCGCTGAACCTTGGCGCGGACGCGATCTTGATCATGCTGGTGCTTGGCGGCGACCATGACAGGGAGTCGATGATCGAGGTGGCTCGAACCATTGAACAGTTCCATGAATATAGCATTCCCGTCATGGCGGAGGTGCTTGCCGCCGACTATTCCAAAAACAACGACTCCACGTTCATTCGCAATGGGGCCCGTATCGCCGCGGAACTGGGCGCTGATTTCGTCAAGGCGTTCTATTGTGACGATTTCAAGGCGGTGGTGGACGGATGTCCCGTTCCGGTCGTTCTGGCAGGCGGCCCAAAGGACAAGGATATCCGCAATATCGCCCGTTCTGTGGTCGCGGATGGAGCCGTTGGCTTCGCTTTCGGACGGAATGTCTTCCAGAGTGAAGATCCCGTCGGGCTCATCAAGGATTTGGATCGGATACTGAGAGGTGGGAAGTGCTAGAAGACCGCGAACTGCTGTTCAATATCGCTACGCTATATTATCGGGATTCCCTCACACAGCAGGAAATATCCCAGAAGCTGGACATTTCCAGGCCGATGATCTCGCGTGCGCTGAACAAAGCTCAAGCCCTTGGAATCGTCAGAATAGAGCTGGTGCCTCCGGCTGGATTCTCCGATTTGGAGCTGAAGCTCGCAAAAGAACTGAGCTTGCAGAGAGTGGTCGTCGCGCCGCAGTTGAACAATCACGGTACCGAACGGGAAAACCGGACGCAGGACATCGTCGATTGTGCGGCGAAACTACTGCCGGAGCTGATTCTGCCGGGCATGTCCGTCGGAGTGGGCTGGGGGGTGACGGTATATCGTACTGTCCTGGCGTTGCAGCCTTCCGGCGGAGAACGGAAGGATACTGTATTCGTTCCCTTGGTGGGAAGCGCGGGGAGAAGCGAATCGCATTACCAGGTGAACGTGATTGTTGACCGCATCGCCGAAAAACTGAAGGGAAGCGCGACGTTCTTCAACATCCCGGCTTTCGTTCGTAGCCAGCAGTTGATGGACTATGTGCTGAGCGATCCCCAGCTCAGGACCATCCAGACGGTATGGAATCATCTCGATATCGCGATTGTCGGACTCGGGGCGTTCGGTGGGGTGCCGAGCTTCCCTGTCGGCGACTACTCCCCTGAAGAACTGTCCGAGCTGAAGGCGCTCGGTGTCGTCGGGGACATCTTGGGACGGTTCTTTACCGCCGAAGGGTTTATTTCAGACTCTGCGGCGAAGGAGACCTATTTCCCCAAGAACACGTCGAGCCTGCCCGAGCAAGTCTATCTGGGGATACCCGCCGACGATTTGAGCAGGGCGAAGAACGTGGTCTGCCTCTGCGGAGGCTCCCAGAAGGTCCCGAGCATTCGGGTTGCTGCGCAACAGGGGTTGTTCAACTTCTTGGTGACCGACATGGCTACTGCGAAGGAGCTTGCCGAAGGGTAGGGGAACAGGCGTTAAGATTGCCGTGGAAACCGGCCTGTATTCATCTCATCGTGAAAAAGGTCGTCTTGATGAGATGTCGCGGCGCAACGGGTGGCTGCGGTTGAAGAGCGTGATACGGAAAATACAATACGGGGCGTCTGCGGATGTTCTCGAATAGATAAGGAAAGAATATGAAAGCATTGATGTACAACGGCATCGGACAGATGGATATCGAAAATGTACCAGAACCCCAGGGGGAGCTGATCGTCAAGGTGCTGGGCTGCGGAATCTGCGGTACTGATCTCAAGACATTCCTCAAGGGGCATCATTTTTTCAAGCCCCCTACAATCCTCGGCCATGAATTCTATGGAACCGTAGCCAAGGCGCCGGAAGGGCATGATTTCAAAGTCGGTGATACCGTCGTCGTCGCGCCGTACTACGAGTGTGGGGAATGCGACCATTGCAGGCGTGGCGTGCCCCAGCTGTGCAAACATAAGAAGTACGTTGACGGAGCGTTCTGTGAATACGTCTCCGTTCCGGTCGACTATCCAAAAGGCATCTATCGGATACCCGTGGAACGGATAGGCGCCGAAAACGCCGATGTCTTTACGCTGGTCGAACCGCTCGCCTGCGTCCTCAACGGCACCGAACACCTGGACGTCCATGAGAATAGCCGGGTCCTGGTCGTTGGCGGCGGCCCCATGGGAATTTTGTTCGCGCTGTTCTATCAGCAGCAACAGGTACCTGTGACGGTCGTGGAACCGAACGAAGACCGGCGGAGCAAGCTGCAATCGTGGGGAATCCCCTGCGTGCGGCCCGAAGACGCCGACACGTCAAGCTATGACAACATCGTCGTGGCGGTGAACAAGGCCGATCTAGTCGCGGACTATGTGAAACGCGTCAGCGACGGCGGCACCGTCCTCGTGTTCAGCGGATTGAAGAAAGAGGACGCCATCATTACCGATTCCTATTCCATCCACTACCGCGAAGTGACCATGACGGGAAGCTGTGGTTTCGCTTCCGCCCATTTTCGCAAGGCGTATGAGATGATATCGGCCGCGCCGCAGCACTACAGGAGATTGATAACCCATCGGTTCCCGCTGGAACGGGGGCTGGAGGCGTTTGAGCTATTGCAGAAGGGCGGCGCGTTCAAAGTCGTGCTGGAGCCATAGGCTGGAACCATGCGCGGCGATGCGCTGGAACCATGACAGGAGAATACCGATGAAGGTTGCGATTCTTTTCAACAGCAGTTCCCATCTTCTCGACGACCGGCTCATGAGCATCGGAAAGATACTGGCACGCCTTCTGGAAGGACATGAGGTGTTCGCGCACCCCCGGTATGGGGCGATGTATGTTCCGTTTGCAAAGGCGGTTCCCGTATCAGGAGCAGGATTAGGATCAGAAACACATAATGCTCAAGGGGGGGCTTACAAGGATTGCCTGCGGTCCGCTGTACTTGATTTCCTGACGGACGCCTCTTCTCCGGATCTGTTCATCACCATTGGTGGCGATGGCCTCGCCGCCTATGTGGCGGACGCGCTGATTGCCGCGATACCTATGGAGCGGCGGCCTTCGATGCTGGGCGTAGCGGCCGGAACCGCCAACGTCGGGCCAATCGTATCTTTCCGTGCGGAACAGCTCAACGGCCTCTCGCTTTCCGATTTCATCAAGATTCCCGTGGACGCGGTGGAGGTTCTCGATGGCGGACGGCACGTAGCCTACGCATTCAACGATGTTGTTCTTGGCGACACCCTGCTGGCGACTGTCGGCGGCGAAACCCGGAATATTTCCGTTGAACAATTGGTGAAATATGACCGGCGGGAAGTAGTCAGGCCGGGAACGAGGATCGCGACCGACGATTTCAAGGTTTTTCGCAGTGGAAAAGAAGTGTCCTTCTCTTCTCCCTGCGACCCTGGGGATATCAGGCAGATCGTGGCTTCGACGTTGCAGTTCGACCGCCTGTACGGGAGGGCTGTACTCGGAGGGTTGTGCGTCGCTGGCGTCAGCGGCCTTGCCGCCGTCGGTCTGTGCGACCGGGTGGTGGTGGACAGCGATCCCTCGAATTGGAACTATCAGGGCTTCACCGGTACAAGGCATTTGGTCTTTTGCGCCGGGGAGGACATCGTATTGACCGGCTTGGGGCCCGACGCGCAGATCGTCGTAGACGGGAATCCGTATCTTCGTACACAGGATTCCGTGACGTTTCGTAGCGTTTCTCAGGCTGTGTCCATTTTCAGAACAAAAGGAGAGGGGGCCTGAGCGTATGAGACGACAAGCTGACATACCCCGGATTCATCGGATTATGATCGGGGGAAAACCATACGAGACCGACCAATTGCGTGCGGCGGGCGTACTGCTGTTTCCTACGGTTGTCGCCATGGTGTTTTTATTCGTCATCCCTGTGGCACAGGTCGTGTTCTATAGTTTTACGAACTACAATATGGCCACGGGAGTCAAGGACTTCAATGGAATCGCCAACTACAAGTATCTGTTTACCGATACGAAGTTCCACAAGGCTTTGGCCAATACGTTCACCTTTGCCGCGCTGAAGCTCGTGGTCGATACCTGTCTGGCGTTGGTCATAGCGTTGATGCTCGATGCCCGCATTCCGTGCAAACGGTATTTGCGTTCGGCGTTCTTCGCCCCGGTCGTCGTGCCTATCGTTGCTTCCAGCTTGATCTGGATATGGTTCTTTGATCCAGGAATCGGCCCGTTCAACCAGATTCTCGGGGCGCTCGGTCTGCCGAAATCGCAGTGGATTTACCATGAAAACACAGCGTTGCTGTCGATTCTGATGTTCTCAGTCTGGAAAGGCGTGGGCTACAACGTGGTGTTGTTCCTCGCAGGGCTCCAGAACATCCCCGATTCCTATGTCGAGGCCGCCCAAGTGGACGGTGCGTCCCCGATGCAGACGTTGCTCAAAGTCAAGCTGCCGTTGTTGCGCCCGATTATCTCGTTCGTGGTAATGATCGGCATCATCAATACCTTCAAGGTATTCGCTGAAATCAACGTCATGACACCTAAGGGCGGGCCGCTCTATTCTACGGCGCTGATGGTCGTATACATCTATGAGCAGGCGTTCACCAACGGCCGCATGGGCAGGGCCTGCGCGGCCTCCATCATCCTGTTCTTGCTGATATTCGTTCTGACGATGATCCAGACCAAGCTGGACGCGAAGAAATCGATTTCACTGGAGTAGCGCCATGAGCAAGAAATTGAAACGCATGAACATACCGGTGTTCATTATCCTTCTGGTCGGTTCCTTTGTGATGATTTTTCCCTTTGTCTGGATGATTCTGTCGTCGTTCAAGACGGTAGCCGATGTCTACGCCTATCCCCCGAAGTGGCTCCCCAGCAGCTGGAAGTTCAGCAATTATTTGCAGGTGTTCAAAATGATTCCGTTTGGCCGTTATTACTTCAACAGTATCTATACATCTGTGATGCAGACCTTGCTACAGATGTTCCTGTCGATTACCGCCGCCTACGCATTGGTCGTCCTCGATTTTCCGGGCAAGAAGTTCCTGTTGTCGCTGGTGCGGAGTACCATGTTCGTGCCGACGGTCGTCACATTGATACCGATGTACCTGATGATCAGCAAGGTGCATCTGATCGATACCTACGCGGGCATCATCCTGCCGCAGATATTCGCCGCGTTCACGGTCTTCCTGCTGGTGTCGTTCTTTATCGCGATTCCCCGCGACCTGTATGATTCCGCGAAGCTCGACGGCTGCGGCTATTACAGGATACTGCAAAAGGTCGTGATTCCGAACTCGAAGTCGGCTATCAGTACGGCGGTGCTGTTTTCGTTCCTCGGCCACTGGAAAAGTTATACTTGGCCGTTGATCGTCACCAACAAAACCCAGTACCGTACGCTGCCGATCGGCATGAAGTATCTGGTTCAGGAATCCTCTTCCGAATATCAGGTGATGATGGCCGCGGCGGTCATGGCGATCCTGCCGGTCCTGATCGTATTCGTGTTCTTTGAGAAGCAATTGGTGAGGTCCATCACCCTCACCGGCATGAAGGCATAGTGGGGCGTTGGTTCTTGGCGTTGGCCGCCAGGAACTGGAAGATACAAAGAATTGAATGCGTACCGCACATGCGGATACGGCATGCGCGAAAAGCGTAAGGAGGAAGAAAATGATGAGAAGACTAGCGGGCGTCGCATTGGTGTTGCTGACTGTGGGTGCGTTGTTGTTCGCCGGAGGAGCGAAAGAGGCCGCCGCCACACGTCCGGAAGTTGTGAAGCTACAGGTATGGTACGCCATGAGCGGCGCTTCCGGCGAGGCGTTCCTCGCCCAGGCGCAGGCGTTTGACGCCGCCCGTCCCGACATAGAGCTTGAGCTGACATATTCCGGCAGCTACGCCGATACCGCGACAAAGGTCAGCGCCGCCCTGCTGTCCGGCAACGCCCCCGATGTAGCGGTCATGGGCGCGGGGCAGCTCTATACAGGCGGTCGCGGAAACTTTGCCATGGAGGAGTTCGTCAAGGATCCCTCGTTCAACGTTTCTGATATCTATCCCGGTATGCTGGAATACGGCATGTATGAAGGTCGGATCGCCGCGGTGCCGTATGGCATTTCCACCCAGGTTCTTTATTATAACAAGGACATTCTGGACAAGGCCGGCATCGACGTCTCCAATCCCCCGCAGACTTGGGATGAGTTCTTCAGGGTTGCCGGACTCGCCAAGGAGAAGGGCAATGTGAACAATGCGGAGGACTTCTATGGTTTTGACACCTCCGATGGTGTCTGGCTCTTCAAGTCGATGCTCGGGCAGAACGGCAACAGCGTTGTCAAAAATGAAAACGGCAAGGTCCGTCCTGCTTTCAACGATGCCAAAGGCGTTGAAATCGCCGAATTCTGGAAGCGGCTGGTCGATGAAGGCGTCATGCCCGCCGGACAACACAACAACGCCGAAAAGAAATTCCTGGCCGGAAACTTGGCGTTTATCGCCGCGACCTCCAATAGAGTGGCCCGTTGGAACGGCAATACCAACTTCGAGCTTGGCGCGATTCCGATGCCTGGCTTTGACAGGAAGTCCCTGGCGCTCGGCGGAAACGTCATCGTCATCTTGACCGAGGATACCTTCAAGTCTGAAGCTGGTTGGGAATTGGTCAAGTATGTGATGGACGAGCCGAATGAAACTGCGTTCGCTTTGGCCACTGGGTATCTGCCGGTCAGGCAGTCCGCCATGGACAATCCCGAGACCCGGCGGATGATTGCCTCGAATCCGATGTACAAGGTTGCGTTCGACCAGCTGGCCAATACTTGGGCGTACTATCACTTCTCCGAGATGGGTACCATGGACTCGTTCTTCTGGTATGCCCTGGATGAGATCGAGAAGAATGTCATGACCCCCGCGGCGGCGCTGGACAAGGCCGCGGACTCACTTGTCAAGGAAATCGATGGCTAAGCGCAGTCTTTCGGTTTTTTCGTAGGTACGATTGTATGTCGGAACCGTCGCGTAACGGGAGAGGTCCCTCTCCCGCCGCGGCGTTCGCTCCGTCTTTCTCCAGCATCCGAAATCGTCCGAAATCGTCGGAACTATCGTTTCGGCCGGTGCGCCAAGTTATTGACGCACCGGTGACCGGGACATTGTACCGTGCCGACATTGAATGAAAATATTCGATCCGCTTTCGGATGCGCGTCGCATATGGTATTGAAACGATACAGGAGGACACTTGCCATGCACAACAACAGATATTCCTTTTCTACCGGAGCGTTGTTTCCTCTGGAATCCGACGAAGCGCTTCGACTGGTCGGCCAGGCGGGTTTCGGCCATGCGGAGCTCATGCCCCAGGCGTTTTGCGACGTGACCGATGCCGCCGCTTCCCGTTTTGAGAAATGCGGGGTGCATATCGCGTCGATTCACTATCCGTTGGCAATGTTCTCCATGCTCTACTCCGCCCATGTCAGCATGTCCGAAGAGGGCCGCCGGTTCTCTGAGGCATTGGTCAAGCTCGCCCACAGGATGAACACTGAGTTCATCGTCATTCATCCCACCAGCGAATATTCCGGGGTGATGAAGGAAGTCATAGAACCCCGCGTCCTTGACAACATCCGTTTTCTCTGCGCCGCCGCCGACCGGTACGGCATTACCATCGCCATGGAAAACTACCCGACTGGAGTAGGTCAATATCCTGACAGCCTTCAGGCCTACGCCAAGGCGTGGGATATCTCCAACATGAAGGTCATGGTCGATACCACCGAAGTAATCGAAGGCGGCGGCGACCCTGTCGATTTCATAGCCCGGCTGGAGCAGGCGCCCTGCCATCTTCACATGAGCGACTACAAGGACGGGCGCAAGCACTTGCCGGCGGGGCAGGGGACGATTCCCTGGGATACGCTGTTCGACCTGCTGAAGTCGAAGGGCTATGCCGGTTACTGGACGCTCGAACCCGCCTATCGGTTCTATATGGTCGATCTGCCGGAGAAGCTCGCACGTGATTTCGAGTTCATCAGCAGCCATGTATAATACGGCGAAGGGAAATGGAATGGACCATCATCCAATGAATATATCCGTAGTATCTTCGGTGCTGGAGGCGTTCGCCGTTGGAGATGCGATGGGGATGCCCACCGAATTTATGACCCGCCGCGAGATATCGGAACAGTTTGGTGAAATCTCATCGCTGATTCCCGCCGAGTGTTCAGCGCATCACGACGACCTTCCTTCCGGTTCCGTCACCGACGATACCGAACAGACGCTCTATCTGCTCAGACGATATTGCCATGACGGGGAAGTGTCTGTCGGTGGCACCATGTCCGCGTTGCTTGCGTGGATACGTGAGACTGACGCGGTCGCGAAGCGTTATATCGGCCCCAGCTCCCTCAAAGCACTTCAGGCGATTGAAAACGGGGCGTCCGCCGAAACCGCCGGAACCACCGGGACGACTTGTGGCGGCATCATGCGGACTTTGGCGCCGGTCTTGTGTTGTCATGTCGCTTCGACAGCCTCTGTAAATCCGGCCGGTTCCGTTGGTTCTGATTCTGCCGGTTCTGAAACCGATGTGTGCGTGCGCAAAAACACCGATGCTTTTGAAAACGAGTTGTTGCGTTGTATCAGGGACTGCCTATTGCCTACTCACAACACTTCGCCGGCATTGGAAGCCGCGGGAGCCTATGGATACGCCGTCGCCGCCGCATTGCGCGGCGCTGCGCTGGATGAGATTCTGGATGCCGCTCTTCGTGGCGCTGGCCGTGCCTGTGCGTTGGCTCCATACGCTTCGTGCGGTGCGTCGTCGGCCTGTCGAATCAGGTTTCTCGCCGCATATGTGCCCGCGGTTGCTTCCTCGTCCGAATTGCTGGATTTTCTTTTCGGAGTCTTCGGCACCGGATTGGAGTCGGCTGATGTCTGTTCCGCCGTATTCGGGCTGTTCCTCCATGCGAAAAAGGATGTGTGGCTGGCGATACGGCTGGCGTCCCAAATCGGCGGCGATACCGATACGATCGCCGCGTTGGCCGGCGCGCTCTGCGCCGCGTATGCCGGCGGGCACAATATTCCCGTCGAAATAGTCGATACAGTCCGCTCCGTGAACCATCTCGATGTTTCGGCGGTAGCGACCCAGCTCCAGGAAGCTTTCGCCGGTCATGAAGCATAGCATCTCCAATTATCTCTCAAAGCTTGAAAGGAACGCCCGCGTCTGTACGGCGATGTTCCCGCTGTGGGCCATACCCTATACCGTCTACATGTTCTACGTGAGCCTCTACCTGAAAAGCCAGGGGCTCTCCGATATCCAGATCGGGAATATCATGGTGGTCGCCAATATCGCCGCGCTGGTCTGTTCCGTGATCGGCGCTCCCATCGTCGATAAACTGGGGCGCCGCTGGTCTACATGTATCTTCGACCTCGCTTCCTCCGCGTTGCCGCCGCTGATCCTTCTGCTGTCCCCGACCTATCCCGCCGCGATCGTCGCCATGGCCCTGACCGGCATGAATAGGATCATGAGCGTCGGCTATTACCTGCTGATGATTGAAGACACGTCCGAAGAGAACAGCGTGGTGTCGATGAACATGTTCAATCTGATTCTCGTGCTCGCAGGGCTGGTCACGCCGTTGGCCGGTATCGTTGTCGAGCGCATGGGGCTGATACGTTCCGAACGGTTGTTCCTGCTGGTGTCCGTCATTTCGATGACGGCGTTGACCACCACGCGCCATCTGTTGCTCAAGGAGACTCCGACCGGCCTTGCAGTCAGGCAACGGCTTCGTTCCGGGGGAGGCGGATTTTCCCTTTCCCGACTGGGGCGGGAATATAGCGCCACATTCCGCTATATCTTCCACGACCGGCGTGTGTTTTCCGCAGTGCTGGTCAATGCGCTGATCTACGTCTACTATACCGTCGGAACTTCAACCAGCCTGCTGTTCACGCCGTATTTCACCGATTTCCTTGACGTGTCCAGCGCTCAGGTCGGTATCGTCGGCGGAGTATATTCCATTGGAACACTATTGTCGATGACCTTGTTCAATCCCCGGATCACCCGCGGCAACATGTCGCGCTACACCGCTGTGGCCTGTCTTGGTTCGCTGGTGGGCTTTGTCATCCTGATAGTCTCACCCAAGGGCAATCTGCCGGTAATCTTTTCCGGCGTCTTGGTTACCGCGCTGTCCTATGGAGTGTTGAAGACGGTGGCGGACTCCCTGTTGGCGATCGATACCAGCGGCGAGTATCGTACCGGCGTCTATTCCTTTTCGTTTTTCTTCTCTTCGTTGCTGAGCATCGCGGCGATCAAGGTCTGTACCGCGCTGTATTCCATGTTCCCCGGCTGGTTGTTCATTATTGCCGGGATACTTGTTCTCGGTATCCTCGCCGACAGTTTGCTACGGCTTCGGACCAATTCTTTCAGGAGGCTTCCATGACCGATTTCACATATTATTCCCCTACAAAGATACTATTCGGAACATCCAGCCTGGGCCAGGTCGGCGTTGAGGCCCGGCGCTACGGCGACAAAGCCCTTGTCGTCTATGGGCAGGGCGCGGTAGTGCGGACAGGTGTCTACCGGAAGGTCGTCGATTCTCTGTCGGAGGCTGGCGTCGAGGTCGTCCCGTTCGGTGGCGTCCGTCCGAATCCCCGTCTTTCGTTGGTGGAGGAGGGGGCCGCCCGCTGTCGTTCCAGCCAAATCCCCTTGGTCCTCGCAGTCGGCGGCGGTAGTGCGATCGACACCGCCAAGGCGATAGCCGTCGCCGCCACGTTGCCGGATGGCGTAGATTTTTGGGAGCACTGTTTCCTCCAATGGCGGCAGCCGTCGGAGGGCCTCGCCATCGGCGTGGTCCTGACGATCCCCGCCTCCGGTTCCGAGACCTCCGACGCCTGTGTAATAACCAACGAAGCTACCGGCGAGAAGCGGATCGCAAGCTCCCCGGCCATGCTTCCTGCGTTCGCCATACTTGATCCCGAAACAACCTATACGCTTCCCCCGTACCAGACGGCCTGCGGCGCCTGCGATATCCTGGCGCATCTCCAGGAACGCTATTTTACCGCTGAACAGTTCAACGATCTCTCCGACCGCCTGCTTGAAGCCGCGATGGGACACGTAATCCAGAACGCCCCCCGCGTTCTCCGCGAACCCACGGAATATCGCTGGCGGGCAGAACTGATGTGGGCGGGCACCTTGGCCCACAACGCCCTGTTCGACCGGGGGCGCAACGGCGGGGACTGGGCGAGCCATATGATCGAACATGCGTTGAGCGCCCGCTATGACATCGCCCATGGCGCGGGGCTCTCCATCATCATTCCCGCCTGGATGAAGCATGTGTTCCCGTCCTGCGTCGACCGGTTCGTCCAGTACGCCGTCCGTGTCTGGCATATAGACCTTCCGCTCGACGACCCCGACACAGTGGTTCTTGCCGCGATTGACCAGCTTGAACAGTTCTATCGTCGTCTCGGACTTCCCGTGCGTTTGTCCGAAGCCTGCCTGCCGGTTTCCGAAACTGATCTTGAGCAGATGGCGGCTTCCGTTGCCACAGATGAATTCAAGGTGGGTGGTATCCTGCCCCTCGGTCCTGCCGACGTTCTGAAAATCCTCCGCCTGGCCCTGTAGCCGACGGCATCGTAATGGAAAGGTAGGTGCTGAAATGGCGGACAAGAGCGGTCGTCAGGAGTTTTTCATTCGTTTCAACCGGATCATGGAGCAGGTGATGCCGCTAGTGACTCCCGCCGGCGTAGTACTTGGATTCCTGCTGGGCGCGCATATCAGTGGATTGAAGCCCTGCGTGACCTGGCTGTTCGCCTTCATCACCCTCGTTGGCGCCATGGGGATGAACTTCTCCGATTTTTCCCACGTATTGAAGCAACCGCTCCCGATTTTCGTTTCAATCCTCTGCTCCCATGTGGTCGTCCCGCTTCTAGTCTACGGTATCGGCACGCTGCTGTTTCCCGGCAAGCCGGTCCTTGTGATCGGTTTCGTCCTGCTGTATGCGATTCCCACCGCCGTAGTCAGCTACATGTGGTCTTCGATTTTCAAGGGCAACGGCGTACTGTCACTGACGCTGATCCTGGTCGACACGCTGCTCGCCCCCGTCGTCACCCCCTGGACGGTCCGTCTGCTGACCCATTCCGACATTGCGATCGATACCGCCGGCATGATGCTTTCGCTCCTATACATGGTGGTATTTCCTTCGCTCTGCGGTGTCTCCCTCAACACCCTTTCCAAGGGCTTTGCCAGAACAAGGATCGCTCCCTACCTGAAACCGTTTACGAAAATCGCTTTGCTGTTCGTGGTGATGATCAACGCATCCCAGATCGCCGGACGTCTGTCGTTCGAGGGTGTGTTCGTCGCGGTATTCTTTGTCAACATCCTCTTCGCCGTCTCCGGCTTCCTGCTCGGCTACAGTATCGCCAGAATCTTCCGATACGACCGCCCGACGCAGACCTCCCTGACGTTTTCCGTCGGGATGCGCAACATCAGCGCCGCCCTTGTCCTTGCCATAGACTTCTTCCCTCCCGAAGCCTCCATCCCCGTCCTGATCGGCGTCGTAATCCAGCAGACCACTGCGGCTCTTCTCGGAAAAGCCCTGTTCCGGCAGGTATAGCTGGTTTGGGTATAACTGTTTTTATGAGGTAATGCTTTATTTTTTTGTCTGGCTTGAGGTCGCTTTCCGGTACCCGGCTATACCTCAGCGAACACCAATCGAGCCTGGAGCGAACACTAAGCAAGCCTAGAGAGAACACTAAGCAAGCCTAGAGAGAACCTAGAGAACCACCGCCAAAGTCGGAATCACCAGCATGCTGACCAATACGGTGACGCTGCTGGTGAAGCTGGCGAGGGAAGCGTTTCCCCCCAGCTCCTGGGTGTAGGCCGCCGACGCGGAGGAAATCGGGGACCAGCAGACGAGCGCCAGCCCCTTCCTGACCTCGTACGGGTAGGGGGCGAGACAGTAGAAGACCACGGTCAAGACGGCCGCCATCAGTATCCTGGCGGCGATGACCGCGCCAGCCTCCTTGAACAAGCTTCCGTTCAGATTGATTTCCAGCATGGTTCCAATCATGAACATGGCTATGACGCCGTTCGCCGGTGCGATATTCGCCGCGACTGTGTAGAGAACGTTCGGCAGCCGCAATGCGAAAGCCGAAAGGAGCATCATGAGTATATAGACCACGAACGACGGAATGTGAAGCAATTTCATCACCATGCCGCCGAAGGTGGGCCGTCGGGACGATGCGTCGATCACCATGGAGCAGAACATGATCGACAGGCCGAGGCACATGATTGCGTTGCCGACATCATAGAGACATGCGACGACCGTCCCCGTAGCCCCGATGAAACTCGCCGCGAAGGGGATCGTGAAGTTGCCGATATTGTACGACGGGGAGTTCAGCATGAAGAACACCTTGTCTCCAGCCTCCTTCCTACGGGAAAGCAGGAACCCTACGGACAGCATGATGACGTTGGCCAGGAAGCCCCAAAGCGTGACCGTCAGCCAAGCGGGCTCCAGGACGAATCCGTTGAAGCTCGTCATGATAGTCGCGGGAAGGGTGATGTTCATGACGATTTTCGCCAGAGACCGTGAGTCCTCGGTCTTCAAGACACCCCTGCGCTTGAGAAAATAGGCCAGGACGATCATGAAGAAAAACGAGACGGCCTTGAGGATGATAGCTTCCATATATGATTCCACCTATGGCTAGGGAAAGGTCGCGTTCCCTGATTCGAGCCACCTCATTTCTTTGCGGTTTTTTGAATCAGGAAAATCACGCCCGATGAAAATTTTGACTAACAGTACCGCTTTTCCGCCATTACAGCAAGATAACAGTCGGCGATAAAGCTATCCAGCGGCTCAAACCCGCTGGTGTCGCTGTAGAACCCCGTAATCGCGAACCCCGCCTTGCAAATGCCGCCGAGCTGTTCCTCCAGAGTATGGCTGAACTCAATCGTATCATCCGTATCAATCCGCTTCCGCAACTCTTTCCGGCTCAGGCTCGTCAGGTCGCTGTAGGGGAGGGTGTACTTGACCCTGAGCCGTCCCTTGGCTTCGGCTTTCTCGTCGAACACATAAAGTACTGGATTGGTGATTCCTGTCAGCAGACGCCCGCCGGGGGAAAGCAGTCTGTAGCAGGACTCCCAGACTGGCTGCAACCGGTCGATGAAGCAATTGGATATCGGGTTGAAGATCAGGTCGAAGGATCCGTCGCTGAACCGCGACAGGTCGAGCATGTCGCCCTGTTCGGTGCCAAGGTCAAGCCCTTCCCGTTTCGCCACCGCGCGATCCTGCTCCAACTGCCGTCCGCTATTGTCGAACACCGTGACCGACGCGCCCGCGGCAGCCAGCACCGGTCCTTGCTGTCCCCCTCCACCGGCGAGGCAGAGCACCCGCTTTCCATGCAGGCCGCCCAGCCAGGCCGCCGGAACCGGTTTGAACGTCGTGAGGTTGATGGATATCCGACCTTCACGCGCCAGCCTGATCGTCTCCGAATCGACCGGAATGGTCCAGGTGTTCCGGCGGGAGACCTCCGTATTCCATGCCTGCTTGTTGTGTTCCGCGTAATCCATGGAAAGAGTATATCCCATCATCCCCAACATTGCCATGCTCCCCGGAATATGAAACCATTCCTCCCCTATGGAAGCGTGTCCGGCGGGATTCCCGGCCAGGGCATACATCGTCCTGCGAACCGCCGTTACTTCCCGCAAATTTTCTCACAACGAGTCTGATTCTCATGGTACAGTATCCTTGGAGCTATCGAGAAGCGGCCCTTTCGCCGGTATCGATCACGTCCCGACCGCAAGGAGGTCATATCATGCCAGGAGACGATCGTTTGAAACAAGCGCATTTCAAGGAAACTGAAGACGATGCGACGATGGACTTCTTCAATTTTGACGGACTTGACGGCGTTGATGGTGATTCCCGCGATATGGACGGCTCCGGCTCGATTTCTTTTGCGGACATATACGACGACTATTCCGAAAGTGAATATTATGCCGGCGCTCTCCGGGACTATACGCTCCATGAACTATTGACCGCCGCCAATTCCCAATTTTGGAGTTTTGAACATATTTATGAGGCCGTTGGACAAGCGGAACCGGAAGATGACGCCCCCGACCACGTTAACCTGACCTCCTATATCACGACACTGTTCAGGCAGGCGGTGTATTTCTTCGATGATGACATCATCGCCCTGCTGAGAAAAGGGGAGATACCCATATCCGACCCATTGATGGACCGGGTGAACGACGATTCACTAGAACTGGCCAAGGAACTTCGGGTGTTTTTCTTTGTCGATGATCAGGAGGACTATCGCAAGGTGGTCGTTCCGCTTGAACTGCGGCGGATATTTGCCGACATGTCCTCTTCAGCGGATTTTGAACAGATGAGACGTGTCAGATATCAGATTGTCCGACATGCGCAGGGTATGACCATCCTCGACGGTATAGTCCAGACAAAAGAACTCGGAAAGTGCCTTGTCCAGAATACCGGCATCTCCATGCCCGCCGATGAACTGGATGAAACCCTGCGTATTCTGTCTCCGTTCTATGGCTTGCTTGGCTTCAACTACAACTCCGGCGTACGTATGCTCACTCATGCTTCCTTGACCAGCCGGAGCGATATAGCCGACCTATGGAACCGCTCCCAAACGCATCCCGTGTTTCTGCCCGACCAGGATACCCTGCGAATGACGCTCATCAACCCGTTCTATCCCGTTACCGAGGAATATCGCCGGTTCGAAGCGTATGTGTCGCAATGGCATTTCTATGAGGATGAAGGAGCCAGCACCCTGTTCCTGATCGATTTCGGGCAGGCGGTCTCGATGGGCGCTTCCATGCAGGAACTTTCCGACCTGTGTGAGGACTACGACATGGATATCGAGGACGACTTCGACAAGTTCATGAGTTTGGTCACTGACGTCCTGAACACGACCAGGCGCTGGGATCTACGCGGCAACACGGTGGATGAACTGAAAAACCGGCACGCAAGCATCCGGTGATTCGACCAGTGCAACGGGGCCGCTCACTCCATGTCCCGCACCAGCACCCCGGCTCCTTCCCGAACCAATGCCGCCAGCTCCTGCGGCAGACCGTCCGCCACTTCCTCGACCCGCTCCCTGACGGCTTTGACAGTGTAGGGGAGCCCTGGCAACGACTGCTCCAGAAGTTCCACACAATCGGTGGACAATGCGTCGCTGAACACCTTCACCTGGACGATCATGCCCTTTTCAACATCCAGATGGAATGTCAGCCGCCCCCAGGGAAGCCGTTCGCTACAGGTGTGGCCGAACTGGGGCGTCGTCCCGAAACGCCAGGCATCTGCGGAAAGCTTTTCATACGTCTCCATCAGCAACGGTTCGCGTTCCAGCATGGCGGTATCGAGTCCCTGTACCGGAGCCTCCTCGCCATATTCCGCTCGAAACGCCTCTATGACGGCATCGGAAAACCTGTCATGGGTGAACGACGGCTCGATCTCCCGCAGGTTTACCACCCGCGAGGCCACCGACCTGATTCCCTTTGCCTCGAGCTTCTGCTTGTCCGGCGTCAGATAGTCCCCGATATGGGACAGGTTCGCGTCAATCAGCAGCGTACCGTGATGACATCCCCTTGTCGCGGTGAGCTGGAACGCGCTTCCCGATACCTTCCTGCCATCGACCAGAATATCGTTGCGACCGGATAGTTCAGATGTCACTCCACAAGTTGCGAGCGCCTTGCGGACAATATCGAAGTTTCGCCCCTTGTCGTACTGTTCGCGCGGGGAAATGATGGTAAAGCACGTATTGCCGAGATCCTGGTATACGGCGCCGCCTCCGCTCAGACGACGGGCGAGCAGGATTCCATCGCGTTCCATCGCCTGGAGGTTGCATTCAACCCATGGATTCTGATAGCGGCCGATTACGATACAGGGGCTGTTCCTCCACAAATAGAGAACATGCGTATCACGCAGTTCCTGTTTCTCTATCAACCAGGACTCAGTAGCGAGGTTGAACCATGGATTGTGCTGTCGCGCCACATATATCGCCGTATGTGTCATGCTATGCGTCCCGTCCTTCGAGATACGCCAGTTGCTGTGCGTCCAACTCCAGATCAGCCATCGATAGGGAATCCCTCAGTTGCTCGACCTTGGAACTGCCTACGATAGCGATTGAGGGGAGGCTCTGGCTGGTGATGTACGCGAGGCAAATCGCCGCGGGGGAGACCCCCAACTCCTGTGATAGCCTCGCGCAACGGTCGACCCTCCGCAGGTTCCCCTCAGTCAGGAAGCGATGCTTCGCGCGTTCCGAAAGCGTGTCCATCTTGCCCGCGATGATTTTTGAGAACAGTCCTTTCGCTTGGGAAGCAAAGCAGAGGACCGGCATCTGCTGCTTTTTGTACCACTTGTACGACGCTTCGTTCATGCACGCCAGCGTATCGTCGCCCCACTGTTCCGGCGTGCACACGGCCAATGACCATTGGATTTCGCTGACGGAAAACGCACGCCTTCCGTTTTGCTTCGCATAGTCGTTCGCCTCGGCGATTCGCTCAAAGGACCAGTTGGACGCCCCTACATGGTATGTCAGCCCTGCGGTGATGAACTCATCGAGCATGTCGACGATCTCATCAACCCCAATCTGCGGATCATCACGGTGGAGGAGCCATAGATCGACATGGTCCGTACCAAGCTGCTCCAGGCTACGGTTGATATCCTGGGAAAGGGATTTCCAATCAAGCCGGCTGTCATGCATCCGTCCTATATGGGGATGCCCGCCCTTCGTCGCGATAACGATTTTCTTCCTCAAGCCTGAGGAACGAAGCCACTCGCCGACCGTCTGTTCGCTGGTGGACGGTCCTCCATCGACCTGTTGCCCGTAGACCATCGCCGTATCCAGGAGATTCCCTCCATTTGCGATGTATAGATCCAGCAGTTGGAACGCGGTCTCCCTCGGAGTTGTCTCCCCGAAATGATCACAACCTAGGGCGATTCTTGAAACTGAGGGAATCATCGATGAGAAGGATAGTCGTTTCATATGCGCCTCCGCACATACAATATCATATTCCGGGGATGCGGAAAACCCGAAAAAAATTCCAGCTAACATGGTGTATTTACTTTTAGCGTCGAATCGGCGCCATATTTCCATGGCTTGCGCTTTCCCCGAGTTTTCCCATACACCTCCAGCCGTTACGTTGGAATTGACCGGCTGGTACGCCCGTGGTACGATTGCCTCGATTAAGCAATACTTTCAAGGCAGGTTTCTGATGGATGATGACATGTCCACGCCTTTTTCCCAGGCCGCCCGTTTGGAGCGCCTGAACATCCCGTTCGCGATGGTGACGCTGACCCGTGCGGAGGGGACCACTCCACGCGACAGCGGCCGCATGCTGGTTTCCGCCGACGGAAATTCCTACGGGACCATCGGTGGCGGGGCTGCGGAGGCCTATGCGATTTCCCAGGCCGTCCGGATGATGACGGAGGGCCTGGGCGGTCCGATTTCCTATCCGATCCTGTCAGCCGACGGAAAATCCGCTGTCGGTGAAATGGGCATGTTCGTTGATGTCGTTTCTTCTGGGCGCAAAATCATTCTATTGGGCGGCGGCCACGTGAACCTTGCCGTTGCGAAACTGGCCTCTCAGGTCGGCTATGAGGTGGAACTCGTGGAGGTCCGTCCCGAATTCGCCACCGCGGAACGTTTTCCCATGGCAAGCAGGATTCACCTGGCCCCTACCATCCGGGAAGCCTTGCGGGACGTGCGCATCACCTCCGCGACGGCTGTCGTGGTCGCCAGCCATACGGTGGACTACGAGACCACGCTCCGGCTGCTGGATTCTCCAGCCGTCTATATCGGCATGCTTGGCTCACGGCGCAAAGCGCGCGACCTGAACGCTTCGTTGTCTGAAGCGGGAATCCCGGCGGAGCGGCTGGCAAGGCTTTTCACTCCGATAGGGCTTGACCTTGGCGCTGAAACTCCCGCTCAGATCGCAGTGGCTGTAGTAGCCGAAATCATGCAGGTGATGAACGATCGAGGCGGCGGGCATCTGCGGGATGTTTCAAAGTCGCAGGATTGAGGAAAAAGCGGATTGTCAGAATATCTCAGAATTCGTTGTACTGAATGGTGTCGGCGCATCGTCATAGCTTTTGCGGAGGTAAGCCAAGCCATGACCAGTCAGGATTTTATGCCTAGATATCAATTCCGAGGAACTTCTTGACCAGAATACCGATTACGAAGGATATCGCCGCGACGGAGAGGCTGATGCCCGCCATTTCCGCGAACCGTTTCTTGAACGGCACCCCCTTTGCGACGGAGATATAATATGTGAAGCCGAGGATGATCAGAACGACCACTGCCAGCATGATCGCCAATGCCGCCATATAGCCTGTGGCGGGAAGCAGCAGGTAGGGGAGGACCATGAAGGTTACGGTGAACAGGTATGCGATACCCGTATATGTGCAGCTTTTCAATGCGTTGTGGTTGCCCTCGCTTTTTGCCGACAGATATTCGCTTGACGCCATCGACAATGTAGCCGATATACCGGTGATCAGCCCAGACAAGGCTATGAGCCTGGTGTTCTGCAATGCGAACGTGAGTCCCGCCAAAGTACCGGAAAGCTCTACCAGCGCGTCGGACAGTCCCAGAACCATCGACCCGACGTATTGGAGTCTTTCTTCGTCGAGCAATTCAAGCAGCTCCGCCTCGTGTTTCGCTTCGTCCAGCGCGATTTGCTTCGCTTCCGGGATTTCGTCGATGTATTTCTCATATTTTGCGTTTGCGCCGTCTTCTCCGCTCTCCATCTTCTTCAACACGAAGGTGAAACCCAAAAGCCTGCTGAGGAATACGTACCAGGCCGCCTTCCATACGTGCGGTTTGACTTTCTTGCCCGTATAGCCTTCCCATACTCCCGCATGGAGCTTTTCATCGGCCGCGATACGAAGCAAGACTTCTTTATTCTGCCCGTCTTTCATTCGCGCCCCGATTTTGTTATAGATGATATGCTCAGTGAGTTCATTCTCCTGCATCTTGCAGAGGAACTTGAGCGTCTGTTCCTTCAATTGTGTTTTCGCCATATTTCATCTCCCCCGGAAAATCATCGCAACAGGCTCACCATGGTCTGTTTTTCCGCATGTCCGCCTATATTCTGTGGTTGCTTTTATCAGCTTTAGGCGCTAGCCGGACAAGTTCCTTTATTCTAGAGCAATATCGGAACATAGTCGAGCGGGAACGATAATACTTTGTCAGGCGCATCATCCATCCAGATTTTTTCTATACGGAATGATGGCATCGCCGCATTGTCGCGGCCGATGCTGTCCCTGTGGCGATATTTACCGGCTGTGTCCAATTCTGCCTTCAATGGATAAGCCTGTTCTTTTGCGGGTTCTTGCCCCCGGTCCTGTTTCTGACGGCAATATCACGCCTGGGCTTGTTCCCATAGTTGTTCAAACTGCACCCGTTGTTCCTCGGCGAATACAGGCGCGGATAGCGGTATCCAACTGGGGTCAATGGTGAACACAATGTCCGTATCGCTCCACTGCCAGAATTTCTTGATGTCCTTGAGCATATTCTTCCTGATTGTATCGAGCTGCCTCAACGGCATCTCTTGCTTCAGTTTCACATGGATGATGGACGAAATCGTCCGTCCCCGTTTCGTAGAGTATACTTGGAACGATTGGAAACCGTTCCGTTGCACATGGGACTGGACGATATCTTCCAACCCTCGCTGTATCTCCATCGGCGGAGCCGCATCAAGCAGCTCCTTGGTGTTCGTCACAAGCTGGCTGACTAATGTAGGAGTCATGCCGCCGATGAACAATATGGTGATGCTGGGGTCCGCATATGGAGAAAGCCATGCAAACGGGGTTCTGTCCAATATGGCCATGACGACGAATGAGACGAGAACGGCGCAACTGATCAACGTGTCATTGAGCCAGCTTTTCGCTTCAGCTTTCAAGACAGATGAATTTTCCCTGCGCGATGTAACGACCAGCACCCGCCAGATGATTCCGCAGACGATTACCGAAACGGCGGTAAACACAATAGCTACCGAAGCTTTGACCCTGTACCCGCCCGCAAGGATGGCTGTTATGGCTCCCCATGCAAGAAAGACGTTCATGCACAGCAGCGCTATCGTCCTGACCACGATGAAGAATGGTTCGAACGCTCCGTATCCAAACTGATATTCCCGGTTGTCTCCTCGTCCGATTAGCCGGACGACAGACGCGGAGCATAAAATGAATATGCTCTGGATGAACGAGTACATGCCGTCGAATAGCATGGAACGTGAATGTGCTACTACGGCCATCGCGACACCTGCTACTCCGAACAGGAAGCAGATAAGCGTAGCCGTCCTGATAAGGGCGATCTCCTTCTTTGTTTGATTCATACAATCCATAGCCTGTCATACCGCAGCCTATAGGAAACCTCACGGGGCTTCCGCACTTGATACAAGATGCGCGGCGGAATAAAATCCGCAACGGTACGGGACAGTGCCATTACCTTACTCTTTTCGTAGTCGCCGGATCCTGCTGCTCTCAGTAAAAAATACTTTTTCGCAGGGATGGCAGAAGCGTCTCATACGCCAAAACGACCATGTACAATGGTCTCTACGATTCGTTATTATCAGTATAATAAAAAGTTACTGATTCGACAAGCGTTATTGGTATTGAAGATTTAGACAAAAAGCTACTTATGTATAAAATAGATTCCGAAAGTCTGTCGAGCCAATGCCATCGCGATGTTTCCTATTGCCGCTGAAACATCTTGAAAACTCCCAGGCTCTCTTCACCTTGGATGGATAGAAAGGCGGATAGTAAAAATAAGACAATACAATATACGGAGATGGATTTCTCGCCGTACTCACCGAGATAAGATGATGTGGGGATGGGACTCATGCCCTCCAGCCACGCTTTTGTAGTTGCTGCACCAATTCAGGAAGAAATGACAAGTTTTTGATTTTGTGACTGGGCTTCTCTATTATCGCTGGAAAATCCCATGGCGTTGTTTTGACCCGGATCGGGGTGTGTCCAGCTTTTCTTGATTCGTCGATATCATTGACGGGATGGTCTCCGACATACGGTATTTCTGTTGGGGCCTGCCGGAGCTAGGCCACCACTGAGACGAGGATTCCATGCTCGTTGATTTCGGTCTTCAAGGTGTCCGTTAGGGCTATGACGCTCAAGGCAACGCATATATGACAGACCGTGCAAGCGAGACGAACTACGTGGCGGCCTGCCAGATTATCGGGTGCAATGCTCCTTCATGCCTGCAGGACGCAATCCCGACATGCAGGACGTAATCCCGACATAAAGGACGTAGCAACAACATAAAGGACGTAGCAACAACATAAAGGACGTAATCCCCACATAAAGGACGTAGACGACAGGTAGCTCCGACATAAAGGACGTAATCCCGACATAAAGGACGTAATCCCGACATGCAGGACGCAATCCCATCATAAAGGACGTAGCAACAACATAAAGGACGTAATCCCCACATAAAGGACGTAGACGACAGGTAGCTCCGACATACAGGACGTAATCACGACCTTATTTATGCGGGAGGGGATTGGAAGCAACAATAC
>JAXEWB010000057.1:0-3160 GCA_034114085.1 Sphaerochaetaceae bacterium
AGGCGAACCACACCCTGTTGACCTTCAACAGCGGCGACCTGATGCCGATGTGCCAGAATACCGACAACCGCATCGAGAACTTTACTCCGATCGCCGTCATGGCCGTCGACAAGCAGCTGTTGTTCATCGGCGAGCAGTCCAAGTACAAGACGTTCGGGGAAGTAATCGACGCCATCAAGGCTGGCGGCCAGGTCGTCATCGCCGGTTCCAAGGGTGATGATATCGCGACATACGAAGCGTTGCTCGCGGAACTCGGCATGACTGAGAACCAGCTTGCGTATATCACGAACGATTCGACCAGCGGCGCGATCACCAGCATTCTCGGCGGGCATGTCGACCTCTGCATGTCAAAGCCCGCCGCCGCGTCCCAGTATGTTGAAGCCGGCAAATTGATTCCTGTTCTTGCGCTATCCACTACCAGGTTCTCCGGCAAGCTTGCCGATGCTCCCACTTTGAGCGAAGTCGGCAATTACAAGAACGTCGAAGTTCCCGTCTGGCGTGGCGTCGTCGGTCCCAAGAACATGACGCCGGAAGCCGCGAAGTATTGGAGCGACTGCCTGGCGCAGGTTTCCAAGACCGATTCCTGGAACAATGACTATATCGCCAAGAACGGCCTGATTTCCCAGTTCATGAACAACGAGGAAGCGGCGAAGTTCATGGCGGAGTTCCAGGCTGATTACCTGAAGAAGATCGGCAAAGCGAAATAATAGCGTGTTTTTATGGTATACTGCGAGGGATGGCATGCGCCATCCCTCTTTCCGTCCATATGGCGGAGGAAACCATCATTGTATATGGAACGACTAGAATCAGATTGATGACAGGGGGAAAACATGAAGAGCGTCGTATTGTTGCATACGATAAAAAATGTTTTGAATAGCTTTGAACCATTGCTGAACGAGGTCCTTGGATATGAGATCAAGGTCCACAACATCCTGGATGAATTCCTTGTGACCGACGCGACCGCGCGGGGGGAGTTTTCCACGACAAACCGCCAGCGGTTGATGAACGATCTGGTGAACGCCCAGCTTACCGGTGCGGATCTGATTGTCGTGACGTGTTCTTCGCTGACTCCGTTCGTAGTTCAGGCCCGTCCGTTCTTCTCGACGCGGATTATCGCCATCGACGATGCCATGACGGCAAAAGCTGTACGGCTTGGTTCCCGGATAGCGGTGCTTGCCACGGCTCCTACTACCGTTGCGCCAACCATGTGCAAGCTTGAAGCCGATGCCGCCACAGCAGGTGTCGCCGTGGAACTTACACCGCAATTATGTCCAGAGGCCATCGCCGCCTTGAAGCGCGGGGATAGGGAGACCCATGACCGGCTCGTCCTCGACATGGTACGGCAGGCGAAGTCTTCCGATGTGATCGTCCTCGCGCAGGCTTCAATGGCGCATCTCCAGGAAGAGGCGGAGAAGCTTGCCGGCGTCCCCGTCCTCGCTTCTCCCCGGCTGTGCTGTGAATCCGTCAAAGAGCTGCTGGCTGTCCAATGACAGGGGAATAGCAATGAAAAACAGCATACATGATTTCTGTCGGGTTGGCATCGTGCATGGCATGGCGTATCCGGAATCCTCTCATGATCCTGAAACCTACATCTCAACATTGAAGAAGATTCTTGTCGATACCTATTTTGATGTTGTGGAAATAGGCGCCATTCCATGGAAGGAGCTTCATGATCGAGTTCCGGCGATGATCAAGGCCGCGCATATGCAGTTCACCTATTGCGGACACTCACGGTTGTTCGGGGCGAAGCTGAACATCAATTCCCTTGATGAATCCGAACGAAAGGCTGCCGTCGCGACCTTGAAGGAAGGAATCGACGAAGCGTATGACTGGGGCGCGGAGGATTTTCAGTTTCTCTCCCGCGGCTGGACGGAACCGACTCGTGAGGCTTGCTTGTCCTCGTTAATCCGGTCGTCGGTGGAATTATGCAAGTATGCGGCTTCCAAAGGAACGCTACCGGTCTGCCTTGAAGTATTTGACTATGATATCGACAAAAAATCGCTCGTCGGACCTGGTTGGCTGGCGAAACAGTATGTCGAAGCCGTATGTTCTGAATGCGACAATTTTGGCCTGATGCTGGATTGCAGCCATATCCCTATGATCCATGAAACGATTGATGAGGCTGTCGATCCCGTATGTGGCCATATCGTTCACGCCCATATCGGCAATACGCTGATCGCCGATTCCTCAAATCCTGTATATGGAGACAACCATCCTCGGTTCGGGTATCCCGGCAGCGAAAACGATACCGACTATCTGGCGGCTTTCCTGCGGAAACTGCTGGATGTCGGCTATCTTTCCGAGACGAGACGACCGATTCTGAGTTTTGAGGTCAAGCCCCAGCTTGGAGAATATCCCGATATCGTGGTCGCCAATGCGAAACGTACATTGGAGGCCGCTTGGAGACTGGTCTGATTTTACGCATCGATGTCGTTCCGGTTTGATGATGGACATCGCTGTCCGACTTTTGTCTGGACGGCGATGCTTTCCGAATACTGTATGCCCGTATGAGGTGGTGGTATTGTACATGCCGTTCCTTGTACGGGCTTGTCTTTTTGGGAAAATGCCCTGCTTGTCGTTGGTATTTTTATTTTTGTTTGCCACCGGGTGTATTTTCAACGTCCGATTTTTTTGAAATACTATTCCAAATGTTTTGCCCTTTATTTCATCTGCAACGTTTCAATTGAAATAAAATGTCAGAAGTGAAACATTTTGAACCATGGCGAATAGGTGTACGATATATTTTCTGCTTATGAGCCAATCTATGCCAACCAATTTTAATGGCATGCCGTGTAAATAATTAAACTCTATCAGAAACATTGCGAAGAATCATTTGGCAAGTTCTTAACATCCATTTTATTTATTTATTGATACTCAAGTTATACCTTTCCAGCCAACGCCAGTCCGCCAATCTTGGCGGAAAATTAGCGGGTTCTGGCACGTATCATGTAATCCTGTTCAACGATATAAGTTCAAATTTTTGATGCAAATTCGATTGGACAGGGGGTACGAGGAAGCTGATGGAACGGAAGCCGATACTGGGGATACTGCTGGGTGACGGGGCCGGGGTGGGGCCGGAGATCGTGGCGAAGTGCGCGGGGGCGCACTTCTTCGACGGGTACTGCCGCCCGATGGTGATAGGGGACGCGAGGATCTTCGA
>JAXEWB010000058.1:0-74481 GCA_034114085.1 Sphaerochaetaceae bacterium
GCTTGCAAGTCCGCATTTCCGGGCGTACAATCTTTCCAGCCGGTTTCGCCGGTCGAATGAAAAAACCCTACAAGGTGATGATATGAACAAGACACAACAGCTTTCGTTGATCAAGCGGCTCAGCGAAGCAAACGGAATTTCTGGTTTTGAGGATGAAATCCTGCCTCTGATCCGGCAAGCGGCTTCCGGACTTGGCGAGTTTTCCCGCGATTCGATGCTGAACCTCTATCTGCACCGGAATGGCAACGTTCCCGGCAAGCCGGTCGTCCAGCTCGACTGCCATACCGACGAGGTTGGCTTCATGGTCAAGGCCATCCGGCCCGACGGCATGCTGGAATTCATCCAGATCGGCGGTTGGGTGCCTTCCAACATTCCCGCCCATCGTGTCAGGGTTCTGAACAAGGCCGGCGAGTATGTTCCTGGTGTCGTAGGAAGCAAACCACCGCACTTCATGTCTGCGGAGGACGCTCAAAAACCATTGGATCTCTCCTCAATGTTCATCGATGTCGGTGCTGTCTCGATGGACGAAGTAGTCAACGACTATCGCATCGGCGTCGCCGCTCCCGTAGTTCCCGAAGCGACCTGCACCTATGATGAACGGCATGACATCCTGGTTGGAAAAGCGTTCGACAACCGCATGGGTTGCGCCGCGGTCATCGCCACTTTGGACGCTGTGAAGGGTGAACCGCTCAATGTGAACCTGATCGGCGCTTTCGCATCACAGGAGGAGGTCGGTACACGTGGTGCCATCGTGACCGGGCGGACGGTGAAGGCGGATGTCGCCATCGTTTTTGAAGGCTGTCCCGCCGATGATACCGTCGTTCCTCCATATGTTTCGCAGACCGCGGTCAAGAAAGGCCCGATGCTCCGGCATATTGACGCCCGTATGATCACGAACCCTCGTTTTCAGCGGTACGCCCTCTCTCTCGCCGCCGAACTGGAGATCCCCGTACAGGAGGCCGTCCGTTCCGGAGGCTCGACTAACGGTGCTTCGATTCATCTCGCCAACAGCGGAATCCCGGTGATCGTAATTGGCATTCCTGTCCGCTACGCCCATACTCACTACGGTATTTCATCGTACAGTGACTATGAGAACGGGGTGAAGCTGGCTGTCGAACTGCTGAAACGGCTGGACGCTGCGACTATCGCGACATTTTGACTGGTTGCGTTGAGCGTGCCGCATGCAATGGTGTTCTCGCCTGCCGGTGCGTCCCAGGTGCCGTTTTGGTGAAAATATCTTCTTTTATCCCTCTATCTGTAAGTTGCTGGCAACATCCTATAATAGTATGAGGGCGGAGTATTGTCTTGCGGTGGATCATGGAAGACCGATGGTAAGAAAAAGCCCGTCATCCTTCGGGACGACGGGCTTGTCATGACGCTAGTGCGATTCGAACGCGCGACCTTCTCCTCCGGAGGGAGACGCTCTATCCAGCTGAGCTATAGCGCCATATTCTTTTGTCGGCTATGCGACAACCGACAACGTACCATAACCATGAAAAAAAAGCAATTGTTCATTCGGAGAAGATGAGGAGATGGACCCCGACGCTGGGAATGACCATCGAAAGACTGATACGGGAGGTGCTGACATGACGGAACGGCAGATGCGGATTGAAGACGACTATGAAGAAATGTTCGGTCTTGGCAAGTCTCCTGCATATAACTGGCTGAAGCCAGATCTAATCCCAGAGAAGATATTTGAACTGATGCAGGAAGCGGTCAAGACCGGAATTGAACTAAAACGGGAAGACATCTACCCTGACTGGGTGCTCAATCCCGACCCCAACAAAATCTATTGACTGACAAGCCGCCCTCCGGGGCGGTTTTTTCATGCCCCGCCAAAATCGCAGCACAGGCCACGCGAGGACGCCCGTCCGTAAAATTCCACCACTTTCCCCCGAGGCCCGTTTATTAAACACGGTTAAACATCTTTGGGACGAAACGCGGGCCCACGTGCGCCCGCCACATGGGCGTATTCCGCCCCCTGCACTCGGGCGTGGCGAGGTTCGACATCAACTGCCGGTGCCGGGTCGTGAGCGAGATCAAGGGCCTGCTTCCGGAGGAACGGTACGGGAGGGGGGGCGTGGTCAGGCCGTACTGCACGTATGAGCAGTGGAAAGCCAACAACAAGATCGGGGATGTCCATATCGGTCGCAGTGTGGGTGCCGCCGCGAAAAACTATCCGGTGTTGATTTTCGGCAATGAACATGGTAGATTAAAAGAAAGAACCAGCATAACCAAGATCAAACTTATCGCCGGCAAAGGCCATAAGAACGAGATACGCGACAGATTCAGGCTTGAAAGCGACTATCACATTCCCGCTGGCAAGTGGCAGAAGATGAGGGGTGATGGCTATGTGGAGCATAAAGGAATCGTTTTCCATGCTGAGTTGCTTTGGTATGAGACTGATGGCGAAAAGGTTGAGATGAAGGTCAAGAGGATGTTTGACGATGAAGGCGAGATATAAAGGAAGAAGCAGCAACTTCGGATTGCTTGAAAACAAAGTGTATGAGATTCTCGCCATCGAGGCCGATGGCCTGTTCTATCGTGTGATCGATGAAACGGATGAAGACTACCTATATCCGGCGGATGCCTTCGACATCATCGAACCTTGATTGAAATCCATTAGTTGTATGGCCGCCCTCCTGGGCGGTTTTTTCATGCCCGTGCGAAAACGCCGCATACGCCACGCGAGGACGTCCGGCGGTCGTTGATCAATCCAAATGGAAAACCGACGGACACAGGAAAGAAGGTCAGGAGATGGCTGCTGCAAAACACGTCGGAGAATTCCCCCCAGTTCGGCAACCTGTCCGACCTGTTCGGTGCGTTGACGGAGAACCAGATTGTAGGCAAATGGGGGCATGAACAAGAATACTACGAAAAGGATCCGAATCTTCGTCTCCAGGAAGTCTTCGCAAATTCTATTGACATAATCGCCGATGGCGGGCAAGAATTGAAGCTTCTGAAGAAATGGACCCCGACGTTGGGTTCGACCATTGAAAGACTGATACGGGAGGCGCTGGCATGACGGAACGACAGATTGAGATCATCGACGCCTATGAAGACATGTTCGGTCTCGGCAAGTCCCCTGCGTTCAACTGGCTGAAACCTGAGTTGCAGGATGACGGCATCATGGAGATGATGGATGAAGCCGTCAGGACAGGTGTCGAGTTGCGGCGGGAAGACATCTACCCTGACTGGGTGCTCAATCCCGACCCCAACAAAATCTATTGACTGACAAGCCGCCCTCCGGGGCGGTTTTTTCATGCCCCGCCAAAATCGCCGCACAGGCCGCGCGAGGACGTCCGTCCGTAAAATTCCACCACTTTCCCCCGAGACCCGTTTAATAAACGCGGTTAAACACCTTTCCTGCGACATGCGGGCTGACATGCGTCCTGCCCATGCGTCCTTGTCTCCCAATACATCCAAAAACCGCTACGATTTACTCCCTCCCGCATTTGCTACGCTGGTTTGACGTGGTATGGGGGGCGGTGGCGAACTGACATGGCGTTTACACAACCTGAACATCATCCGCGACGCGACCATGACGTTCCGCAAGCTGATCATCATCGACGAGGTCGCCCGCACCGGAGCGCCCGGCGGGAGACAGGATCATGACGGGGACGGAGGCGAGATGTCCAGCCGGGACTTCTTCAAGTCCATGATGATCCAATGTCCTCTGAGTAGGAGTCCATAGCTGTCGCTAGAGGACCTCGCATATTGGATTATCTGCACTATGAGCAATGGATTTTCCCAATTATAACTATTTTTTGTGAACATATGACATTTGTTAACTATTATTTATCTCTTTAAATTAACAGTAGTTGAATAATCATATCACCAATTTTTGGTGAACAATCATGAGATTTATTTGCTATCTATTGACAGATGTGAGCCAATGTAAATATACTATGTATACCGATATGGTGATGAACCTCCTGGCAAGGGGTAAGGAGTAGGTCATAATGAATCGTAAAGACCAGAAGTATAGGCGGTTGTTTGCACTGACCGTCGTGGTATGTCTGTCAGGCCTTCTGTTCGCCCAAGATGCGTTGGGGCCGGAGCGGATACAGCTTCGCGCTATAATGCCCATTGAAGATACTTTTTCGGTAGAACCCTATACAGGGTCACAGACTATCGATCTTGTCTCGTCCAGAGGCAAAAGTATCAAGGTCGGTACTTATACCTTGGCTTCCAACCGCACGAATTCCTCATATAGCCTGAATGTTCTTCCTGGAGAGACAGGCGCTGAATCGGCATTTTATTTTGTCGCGGAAGAGACTGGCGCGAACAGTAGGGGGGAGTCGAAAATTGAATACGACCTTTCTATCAGATCTTCCACCGAAAACGGTTCCAGCATTGAAGGCGCCAGAAACGCAGCTTCCAAGTCGCTTGGTGTTCGGGATGCTCAGAATATCGTAGGCATCGTATACGAAACTGGAGAGATTTTCGCCAATATCCCCGATTTTGACACTGCGGCGCTGCCGACTGGCTGGTATGCTTCCGCAATACAGTTTCAAGTGTTGATCAACTAGGATTACTTGTCTTGGGATAATGGCAGGGCCGTTGCACAATTCTGTGCGACGGCCTTGTTTCGTCTGATGGGTGATGTCCTTGGTTGTCCGTACTGTCGGCATGTGTGAGAGATGCGGGCGATATGGACGATGTCAGCAGAGCCTCGGCGATGTCGGTCCTTGGGGCATGGTCAGGGACTTTCGCAAAGCAGAACATTCCCCCCGCGCCAGTAGTTCCTATGAGTTATAGCCGGTGCCTTCCATAGAACAAGGCTGGTTTCAACTTGCTATGTCCGGTGGTTTCCGCAAAATAAGTCGCGGTTCACCCATTCTCGTGCCAGTATCCATTGGTGTGGCCGATGCCCTGCGTAAAGCTTAACCGCGTTCCAGCTCCTGTATCAGCTGATATATCTGCGACATTGTCTCTTGACGCTGCATGGCGGGAGAAAGCGTCGTTTTGATCTGTCGGGTCAGGTATTCCCTGCATGCTTCCGCGATATATGGCTGCGTAATCTCAAAAACGGTCAGCGGGGTCCCCGGACGTAACAGGAGTACCTGTCGTCCGTCCTTGACCAACATTGCATGGATGCTCTTGTCTCGTCGCCGGAGTACCGCATGGTAATTTTCATATTGCTTCATGTATGTGAGAATGCACTTCAAGTGCATCACATACGTTTCCGGGGTATAGCATATCGGTGCCGACTGCCGTAGGTACGCTACGCCGAGTGGCACGGAACCAGTACGTACCTCCTCTGCCGTAGCGAAGCTATGGACGTCGATGACCTCGTAATCGGCAAGGCGTCGTTTGAACAAGGCTTGCGCACTGTCGAGTGAATCGACAATCGCGGCGGACTCTTGCGGCGATAGCGTTTCGGCGGCAAGTTGAATCAGCTTGGAAGGCGATGTGATGGCGGATAGAGAAGTGCTTTGCTGGATCCGATTCCCCGGGTCACGTTCAAAATTCAAAATACAACGCAAGAGCTCATCGGAATTCCCCACGGTGGAATATGTCGTCATCATGGGCCGGCATTTATCCAGAAAATCGTTGAATTCTTCAGCAAGTGCGTTTGTCAGCCGCTTGTCCTGCGTAAATACCGTTGCGCGACTGATACGTTGCTCTCCGATCGACGTTGAGACGATGGAAGCGACATTCGGTAGCGCGACAATTGTCCTGCGATACACATTGTCCCGTAGGTACGGATAGTAATAGGACTCCATCTGACCGGTCAGATACAGGGGCATCAGTTGCGACAGGGAATCGAACGCCTGCTCGGTAGTGTAGACAGGTGCGGCGATCCTGCGAATACGGTATCCCTTGTTCAAAAGCAACAACATCTGTTCTTGGAGACGGGCGAGGTACGCTTGGTCTTCCAGAAGCCATTCCGGGCTTTCGTCCGTTGAAAAGAGAACCGTACCGCCGCCCGCATTAAGCGACAGCAAATACTGTGTGAAAGCATTGAACGCACCACGTTTGCCTTCATTCCCATAGTATGCGAAGCTTCTAGTGCCCGGCGAGTCTTTTTGTGTCTCGACGGGAGCGATATTGTCGGTTACGGCGTTTTCATCCTCAAATGAGAAACTCTCGAACGTATGGAGAAATTGGGCGACCTGTTCCCGTCCGTCTGTCATCCATTCAAACAGGATGGCGGCCAGTTGGTTCGTGTCCATCTGGATTTGAAGGTACTTTCTGCCCATCGCCTCGGATAACGCCATGCGCTGATAGTTTCCTTCGCATTTCTTTGCGAAATAGGTCGCCATCGCCTTGATGTGCACGCTGTTTTTCGGCACGTTGCGACGGGCGGTCCGCAGGAGACTGATGAACGATGGATCTACCTTGATCGCCGTCGCCAGTTGTTTGTTGGTTGTAAAGGTAAGCTGCATCAGAAAAATGAGTTTTTCGGAAAATGTCATTAAGACCACCTTTTGAACACACTATACCACAAGAAAAATCAGAATTCCATCGTTTTGTAATTTGAAATTACATGTTAAGGTAATGTAATTATCTATCTATAAATAGATGAATTTCATTGATTTCACTGAAAAATGATGATATATCATAATTATGTCCAGTCTGTTAGCGCAGATATATTACAAACAATGTAAGTTGTCTGCTTTTGTGTTCATGAAAAATTACAGATAGAGACTTTGGGTGAAGTCCTGCAAAGGAGGGCCTGGTTTGCAGGCTGCGATCCTGCACCCAGTTGAAACGAACGATTTCCTGCGATTGAAACGAAGGTCTTGCATCTATGGCAATTACTGGTACGGATAGAAGTTGCTTTCATATAAAGGGGGAGATATGAACATACATGGAAAGTGCATCATGATAGTATTGTCCTTCGCCCTGTTCTTGGGAGTTCTTGCTGGATGTACCAGAGCAGAATCATCGGCCACAGCGCCGGTCGTTACTGAGGAAGAGGTGGTCCTCACTATCGCCGGCGGCTGGCTGGACTGCCGGGCTTTGGATGAGGCGGCCAATGCATTCTCTGCGAAGTATCCGAACTGTACGATTGTATATGAGTATCTTCAGGACTATTACAAGTCCCTGGAAAAAAGAATGGCGGGAGAATCTCCTGTAGATGTTTTCTTTACGACCAATATTCAGGATGGTTCAGCACTGTTGCCCTATGCTCTGGATTTGAACAACCGCGAGGATCTTGATTTGTCCGATACGTTTGACGGTCTGATCGAGAACTTCATGTTTCGTGAAGAGTCCGGTGAGAATACAAAATTGTACGCCATACCCTTGGGCGCCGAGATGCGCGGTCTGTATGTAAACAAGACATTGCTTTCGAGTCTGAATCTGGATGTGCCGACCGACCAGGCATCGTTGCTTGCCGCTTGTGCGGCGCTACAGGAGCACGGCTATATCCCATTCCATGGAAATCCCGGTAATTTTGCCCAGATGCTCATATATCCATGGATCTGCAACCTCATTACAAACGCCGGCGATCCGCAAGCCGCCCATGACAGGGTCGATGCTTGCGAACCTGGGTTGAGCGAGATGTTCCGAAAGCCGTATGAATTTCTCTATCTGCTGGTGGAGAACGACTATTATGACTATAAGACGGTACAAAGTGATCTGGGGCTGTTTACCGATACCACGGATGAAGCCTATGCCCGTAATTTTTTGAATGTCGTGCGTCAGGGCGATACTTGGATGAAAGCCGATGATATGGGCCGAGTGCCTTTCCTGCCGTCCCCCATATCGTTGCAGACCGTAATCAACAAGACGAAAGAAGACTATCATAGTGAAATCGAGTATGTGTTCATTCTTGCGCCGGTGGGTGAAAATGGAGGCTACGCCTATCTTTCTCCCGCTCATGGCATCGCCGTAAACAAACTTTCAGCCAATACGGAATGGGCTGTGAAATTCCTGAATTTCCTGTTTCAGCCGGAGAACAATGAAGCGTTTGCCAAGACATTCAATGTGATTCCCAATACGAAGGAAGCTTTTTCCTATATCAAGACGCTCTATGACATTCCAGAAAGCTATATCATGCACCTGGGTCAAGTGACGTTCAGTTACGGCTTCTACGAGATGTTACAACCAAGCCTGACGGATATTTCAAAGGCGAACAACCCCAAGTACATGGGAACCGACGAGAACGGAAAACTGGTGCTCTATCCCTTCGGGCATTATATGGAAGAATTGGAGGCCGCCATACAGGAGCGACAGAAAAAATGACGGACGAATTTACACATAGGCCGGTTTTGGAACGCCGTACGTTTTCATTGGTCGTCATTATCTTGAATATCGTACTGCTGCTTTTCGCGGTTCTTTCTTATGGGCGTTATATTTCAGCCTATCGGGAACGGCTCAGGGAAGAGAATCTGGGAAATATCGCCAACTTGAACCAATCGTCCGCTCTGAATGCGACCGTGTTGATCAGTAGTTGGAATATCAAGCTGGAGGATATTGCACAGTATATCGGTCAGTATGACATGACATACCGTGAGGCGTTGTCTGTCATTGAACAATCAAACTCCAGTATGGACCGTCAGTTTGAACTTATCGACGGGGGCTATACTGGATATCTGGCGCTACGAGATGAAAACGGTGCGTTCATCCCCCTCGACTATCGAAAGCCGGCATATGCCGATTTGCAAAAAGCCCTTGACGATATGCAGGACTCCGCTTATGACGACATCCGTTTCGTACCGGAGTTCACCGATAGTAGTACCGCGTTGAAGTATTTTGCGATCTATCGGCATCTTCCGCTGAAAGACGAAAACGGCACGACAAAAATCTATACGCTGCTACTGGCGACCAAAGCTCGTGATGTTCTGGCGGTTTTCAATAGTCTGAATGATTTTACCGGGCAATCGACCGTGCTGATGGACGGGACGGGCAACTATATCGTCAGCAACAACGATTTCAAGTCGACTAATTTCTTTCAGTATCTATACGTCTACAATGACCTGACGTTGGATCAACGCAATGACATTGAACGGGAGATTGCCGCCAACGGACGCGGGGAGCTGTACTTCAAGAATGCGAAGGGGCAGGAATGCGTTTTTCGTTATGACCGCATGACGACCAACAATTGGTATTGCGTGACCTGTGTTCCGCTTGCTTCGTTCCGCACGCCGATTTTCACTATCAATTATGCCATTTACGCTGTAGTCGCATTGTTCCTGGTGCTGGTCATGGATCTGGCGTGGCTGCAACATATGAATCGGCGTTTGCGCGTCAGCGTGCTTCGGGAAAAGGAGGCGAGCGATGCAAAAACCGACTTCCTGTCACGAATGAGCCATGATATCCGCACACCGCTCAACGGCATCATCGGACTTACCACACTGGCGTTGAACGAGGACCTTCCTCCCTTGATACGGGAGTATTTGGAGAATATCAAAGTGTCGGGGCAATTCCTTGCGGGCTTGGTGAACGATATCCTTGATCTGAGCAAGGTGGAAAGCGGCAAGGCGGAGCTTCATCCTGAACCATACTCCTGTCGTGACCTGTGCAAGTATGTGGAAGCCGTGGTGATACCGTTGTGCAAGGATAAAGGGCTTGATTTTCGCATATCCCCGCCAGATAACGCGCCCCCGGTATTGTTGGACCGTTTGCGATTCAATCAGATTATCTTCAATCTTCTGTCTAATGCGGTGAAATATACGCCTGCCGGCGGATTGATTGAGTTCTATTGGGAAAGGACGGAACTTTCACAAGATCGGGTCATCCTCAGCTTCACAGTGCGGGACGACGGCATAGGGATGAGTGAAGAATTCCAAAGGCATATGTTTGAGTCCTTTACGCAGGAACGTTCGCAGACCGCGGATAGCGGTTCCGGACTAGGTCTTTCCATTGTCAACAGCCTGGTAAAGCTGATGCACGGGCGGATCAGCGTGGAAAGCAAGCTGGGAAAGGGATCGGCTTTTGTCGTACAGCTGGAAACTACTGTATGCAGGACGGGCTACAGTGTTCCCCAGGAAATCGTAATCGTGAAGTTGGACGGCAGGCGCGTCCTTCTGTGCGAGGACAACCGAATCAACATCATGGTAGCTCAACGAATGCTTGAATCATGGGGTATGCTCGTGGATGTCGCTGAAAACGGCAGGGTTTGTGTAAAGCTCTTCTCGGAGTCCCCGCTTGATACATATGATGCTGTTCTGATGGATGTCATCATGCCGGAAATGGATGGTTTAAGCGCAACGCGCGCCATCCGCGCGTTGGACAGACCTGATGCCGCGACTGTGCCGATTATCGCCATGACCGCGAACGCCTACGATTCCGATGTACAGAATTGCCTCGATGCTGGTATGAATGCGCATCTTGGCAAGCCTATTGATCAAGAGCGGCTTCAGACCTTGCTGTCTACGCTTGTCGGCGGCATGAAGGAACAGTCGGCTTCTGGTAGTGCGCCAGCAAGAACGTAAAGAGGATGAACCGATGACTATCACCACCCCTGTCACGACCCTCAAAAACGATGTTCAAAGGCTTCTCGACAATCTGCCGTGCGGTGCGGCGCTCTATGAATTTGATGGAGAAGCATTGACCGCGGTCCATCTGAACCTGCGGTATCGAGAATTGGTCGGTCGTGACTTGGTTGATTTGTCGCATGTTTCTGTACTCCACCCCGTACATCCGGACGACCGGGCGGCTATGGTCGAAGAATTGAAGCTCGCCATCGCCGAAAAACGGGATTTTGACCGCGATGTCCGTATTCTGTATGGCGACGGTCCGGAGGTGTACCGCATGTTTCATGTCACGGCCCGGATCATCCCCAAGGAGGAGGACGGCATATATTCGGTCTATGCGACCTATACTCAACTTGAAGATGAAACGCTGGCATACCAGGCGATGCTTCCAGTCGTATTGTCGGCGGTTATCGCCACATCCTCCGATCCGTGTTTCGTCAAGGACCGCAACTATCGGTATATCTGCTGCAATCGTCTTTTCGCACGGCTTGCTGGTTTTCTCGATGAAAAAGAAATCGTAGGGAAAACGGATTATGACCTCGTGAGCAGGGATTATGCGGATATCTATCGTGCGGAAGATGAGCGGATACTCGCAAGCAAACAGGCGAAACTCAATTTTGAAGCCCGGATGCCGGTTCTGGATGGTTCCTTCCGTTACAACAGCACATCGAAATATCCATTGCTGGATTCCCAGGGGAATGTCGTCGGCATCTATTGTGAAACGCGGGACGTCACGACGGTGCGCCGGCTCGATTCGCAGCTCAAGCTTCTGACCGACAGCATCCAGTGCGGTCTCGCCACCTATAGATATTCCATCGGCAATATTGAAATGGTCTATTGCAATGATGGATTTGTCAAATTGTTCGGCTATGCCCGGGAAGGATACCTGGAAATCAGCGCCGGCAATCCCCTGGGCCGGGTTTTTGAGGAAGACATCCCTGAACTCATGGCGCAGCTCGACGCCTTGCTGCGCGGCGATGCTTCGTTGGAGCGGGTCTGCCGTATACATGTGAACGGCGGCGGGTACAAATGGATCAGCTACAAAGGAGTGGTCGCAGGCCGAAGCGAGGGCTCGGTGACGGTGAACGTTGTACTGCTGGATGTAACCGAGCTTCAGGAATCCATGGAACGGCTGCGTATCAGTGCGGACGAGCATCGCCTGGCCATGGAGCATACCGGGAATGTCGTCTGCCGCTTTACCATAGCCGACCGGACGCTCACCATGACGCCGGAAGTCGCCGCCTTGCGCGGATTGCCGGAAAAAGTCATGGACATGCCGTTCGGTATGGTCCGTCTGGGGAAGATAGCGTCTGATAGTGAAAAGACATATGTCGATTTCTATGAAAAGCTCATTCATGGCGAGGAGCACAGCGACATGGTCTTTCATACGCTGGTACCTGGCGGCTGGCGGTGGCTGGAGGGGCATGCTTCAACGATCTTTTCCGCGGATGGGAATCCTGTTTCCGCGGTCGTATCCTTTGTGGACGTAACGGACCAGTTGGAAAAGGAAGCGGTGTACAAAAAATGGCAACAATCCTTTGCTGACAAGGATTTCGGGTCCTATACGTTGTTCCGTTGCAATCTGAGCAAGGACGCCTCCTTTGATACGATTGAGGGAGGGCTTTTGAAAATCTCGTTCAATCCGGACCTCCTGACGTTTAACGAACGTACCGCGGAATATGTACAGCGATTTGTCTTTGATGAGGATCGTGAGCGGTATGCCGCGTTCCTCAATTCGGACACGCTGCTTGCGAATTATTATCGTGGAAAACGCTCCGGCCTGCTTGAATATCGGGAGAAGCTACCGGACGGCGCCGTAAGATGGCTTCATCTTTCTGTCGATCTTGTGGAATATCCTAATTCCACAGATGTGGAAGCGTATCTCATGTATGAAAATATCGACGACAGCAAGCGTGAGGAGCTGTTGACTATCGAGCGCGCGGAAAAAGACCCATTGACCGGCGTACTCAACAGGGCGACCTTTGCGGCGTGGGCGGAGCAACTCATCGCTACTGCCAGGCCGGAGACGAAACATGCTCTGCTGATGCTCGATATCGATGGATTCAAGCTGGTCAACGATGTATTCGGTCACGCCGCCGGGGATCAGGCTCTCGTCGACATAGCCCGTCTCATGCGTTCTTCTTTGCGCCGTGGCGATTTGCTGGGTCGGCTTGGCGGGGACGAATTTGTCGTGTTCTTGAGAGATGTCGAAAATGATGCCGCAATAGCGAAAAAAGCCAGACAGCTGTGCTCCTTGGTCAAAAAGGCTTTCAGTGTGGAGGTTCAGATATCGGGAAGCATTGGAGTCGCGGTCTGCCCACGGGACGGTACGGACTTCGACTCGCTATATAGAAAGGTCGACATGGCTCTGTACCATGTGAAGGGGTCTGGAAAAAACAATTATGCGTTCTATCATGAAACCATGGACAATGAACATCTGGAGCTGACCGCGGAAGCGCATGATTGTCCGGATATTTCCAAAATGGAGAAAAAACGGCGCATGCTCATTGTCGATGACAACAAGATCGATTATGCGTTCCTGTGCAATTTGTTCAAGGATGAGTTCACCATTGAAAAAGCGAAGGATGGCGTCTCTGCGCTGATTCGCCTCAGGCATTATGGGATGGCGATTTCCGTTGTCCTTCTTGACCTGATGATGCCCGGCATGGATGGTTTCGCAGTTTTGGAAAAGATGCGGAGCAGTCTGGAACTTCGGTCCATTCCCGTTGTGGTCGTCAGCGGTTCCGAGGATCGGGAAACAAGTCTCCGGGCGATCAGAAGCGGTGCGTCGGACTTCGTTACGAAACCCGTCGATGCGGATTTGCTTCGCATCCGCGTTCAATCGGTCATTAGCAAAGCTGAAAATGAGCGTCTGCGTGCGCAGAACAGTTTCCTGGAGATCGAGGAGGCCGAACTCGCCAAGTACCGGATGGCCTATGAGCATATGGGAATCGTGCTTATTGGCCTTGACTGGGTGAATGGAACCTTTACCTATGATCCCTCCATTTCTGAATTCATCTCTGGAATCTGGGACAATCGTACACTATGGCATATCCTGCTTTCTGATATGGTGACGGATGTCCTGACAGTCCAGGCAATGCAGAATCTTGTCCATGATATCGCGGAGGACCGGCACCGCATGAAAGGCGGGATGATGGTGAATCTGGCGACTCCGATGAAGGGGACGCGTCGCTTTCACATGAATGTATACAAACAGGTAGACGAATGTCAGTTGGCGCGCAGACTTGTCATCACGCTGCAATGCGGGGAAGGTGATTCAGTGGACTGATGGAGAACTGGTCAAAGTGGAAATTGGCAATGAAGCACTGTTTTCAGGAGGCTCGTAGGATGCGAAGGATGTTGTTGGTCGTCGATGATATCGAGACGAACAGAGAAATACTGAAAAAGATACTTGGTGATGAATATGATATTATAGAGGCGTCCGACGGCGCCGAGGCTATTTCCGTCATGAAGGGAAACAGCGGAACGCTTTCGGCTGTGCTCCTGGATCTTGTCATGCCTGTAATGAATGGCTTTGAGGTTCTGGCACGGATGCGGGGAGAGCCCCAGCTTTCCCATATTCCCGTCATTGTGACGACCGGACGGACGGAAGATGAATCCGAGGTCCAGGCATTGTCATTGGGAGCCAACGACTATATTACGAAACCATACAATTCCACGATCATCAAACACCGCATCCGCAACATGATCAAGTTGCGCGAGACTGCCGCGACTATCAATATGTTGCAAAGGGACATGCTTACCGGGTTGTACAATCGTGAGATTTTCTTTGAAAAAGCGAAGGAGATGATAGCGAAAAAGCCTGTGGGATATTATGTCATGGCCTCGTTCAATATTGACAATTTCAAGGTAATCAACGATCAGTACGGTACGGACAAAGGCGACTTGGTACTTAAGCATGTGGCTGATTGCCTTGACCGTTGCATGAAGCTGTTGAACGGAATCTGTTGCCGTGTCACGGCGGATAACTTTGCTGTACTCTATCCCAGCGAAGCCATGGATTCAGAGGTCCTGGCGAAGTGCCATCAGAAGATAGCCGCTCCCGAATGTCTCGGCCGGTCGTTCGGCGTGCGGATTGGACGCTATGTGGTGACGGACCCGGCCATTTCCGCCAGCGCCATGTATGATCGGGCTACCGTAGCTGAAATGTCGGTAAAAGGCCGGTATGATGTCTTTATCGCACAGTATGACGAGTCCATGCTGTTGCGCATGCTGCGGGAACAGGAAATCGTCAATGAAATGAACGGCGCGCTGGCGGAAGGTCAGTTCGAGATTTGGTTTCAGCCTCAATTCAATCATTCTTCTGGCGCGCTCATTGGCGCGGAGGCGCTTGTTCGTTGGTGTCATCCGCGGAAAGGGCTTGTGTCTCCCGGGGAATTCATCCCCGTGTTTGAACGAAACGGTTTTGTATATGAACTGGACAAGTATGTGTGGGATCAGGCCTGCCGCAACCTTCGCAAGTGGTTGGATGCCGGGCGTGATCCGCTCCCCATTTCCGTCAACATCTCGCGCTATGACCTGTTTCAGGAGGATTTGCTCGACAGTATCACTAGGTTGGTTTCCAGATATGACCTGCCTACCGAGTTGCTTCGGTTTGAAATCACGGAATCCGCATTCGCCGGTGCGTCTGACCGGATCATTGATGTCGTGGAGATGTTGAAAGGCAAAGGGTTTATTGTCGAGATTGACGATTTCGGTAGCGGTTATTCCTCTCTCAACATCTTGAAGGACGTCCCTGCGGATATTCTGAAGCTGGATATGCGTTTTCTGGAAAGCGGACGGAATCCGGCGCGTGGCGGGAATATCCTGGAGTCCGTCGTGCGTATGGCCAAATGGCTGGGAATGCCGGTTATCGCCGAAGGCGTTGAGACGATTGAGCAAGCCGAATTTCTTAAATCCATCGGCTGTTACTATATCCAGGGCTACCTGTACGCTCGACCGATGCCGCTTGCCGACTATGAGGCGTTTGTCAATGACTATGAGAAAGAACGGGAAATGTTTGCCCTGAAAACGATGGAAAACCTTGACAACAACACCTTTTGGGATCCGAAATCATTGGAAACGCTCATTTTTAATTGTTATGTGGGAGGTGCATGCATCTATGAGTATTACGATGGCAAAATAGAATTGCTGCGCATCAATGAAAACTATATCCATGAACTTGGGGTGGACTCACTTTCGGAGGCGGAGGTTCTGGAACTTGATTTGAGTCGGTATATGGACGAAGAAAACAAGGCGCTTATGCTGGAGAACATTACTTGTGCGATCCAAACCGGCAAAGAATCCAACTGCGAGGTCTGTCTGTCGAATTTGCCCGGATCAGGTTCGCTCACCTATATCCTTACTGCCGTCAGGGTAATAGCAACGGTTGGTTCATGCCATCTTCTCTATTGTTCCGTCATCAACATGACTGCGCTCAGGGAGGCTGAACAGAAAGAAAAAAAGGCCTACGACCAGATGCGGGCTGTCATGGATGATGTTCCCGGCGGTTTTTGCCAGATGCAGGTGTTGCCGGACAGAACTGTGAAAATCGTATATGTGAATGAAGGCTTCTGCAAACTGGTGGATATGGAAAAGAAAGAAGTCATGGCTTTGTATGGCGTCGATGTTTTTATAGGTTTGCATCCACAGGACAGGATGGTTGTCAGGGAAGCCTATAGAAAGGACGCTTCAAAAACCGGACAGCTTCATATACGGTGCAGGATACGGCATGGCAAGTCTGGATATATCTGGACCATGTTGTTCGGCCGTATCACACAGACGGAATCCGGAGAAGTATTTGTAAACGCCTATTATACGGATGTCACGGAACCGTCGTGCCTTGAAGACCAACGCCGTGACCAGCTGGACAACCTTCCATGTGGCACTGCGCTATATGCCTACTCAGAAGGTACGCTGAAGATTGACCATCTGAACAAACGATATCGTGAGCTTGTGGGACGCGCACTGGATGATCCAGCCACGGCATCCGTACTCAATGTCGTACATCCTGCGGACAGGACTCCCTTCATGGAGGAAATCAAGACGGCCATCGCTGAAAAGCGTGATATCATGTGTACGATTCGGCTTTGCTATGCGGATACGAAGAATGTATACCGCACCTTCCAGGTCAATGGCCGCGCTGTAGAAAACAACGATGGTACATTTTCCATATATGCTACATTCCTTCTAGTTTCAGCGGAAGAAGCGATGCTTCAAAAATTATTGCCGCAGATCCTTGACGCTATCATGGATTCCACTACCGATCTATCCTTCGCCAAGGACAAGGACTACCGGTATCTCTGTGGCAGTCATCCGTTTCTCCGGATGGTCGGGCTTGAACAGGAGCGTGATCTTGTCGGAAAGACGGACTACGACCTGTTTGAGAAGTCCATAGCCGATAAGTTCCGCAGCGATGATATCCAACTGATGCAGAGCGGCAAGTCCCTGATCGATATACTGGAGGAAATTCCTTCCGATGATAACGTCCAGCATTATTCCTCCACTTCCAAATACTTGTTGCGGGACACCTCAGGGAACATCGTCGGGTTGTACGGTGTTGGACGCGATATTACGGAATACCATGCGGCCTTTGAGCAATTGCGGTTTCTGACCGAAAGCGTTCCCTGTGGAATCGCTTCCTTTGAGGTGACGGAGAACGGTCTGCGCAATACCTATTTCAACGAGGGGTTCTACAATTTTTCCGGTTATACCAAGGAGGAATACAAGGGAATCATCGAACTAGACGCGCTAGGCCTGGTATTCAAGGAAGATATCCCTCCATTACTGAAAGCGATACAGGCCATCAAACGTGGGGAACTACATTCGGCGGACTGTTGTTATCGTTGTCACAAACGGGACGGCGGATACCGGTGGATGAGCATGAAAATCGTTGTCTCGGAACGTCGTGAAAACCCTCTGGTCATCAATGTGGTGCAGTTTGATATTACGGAGCGCAAACTGGCGGAAGAACAGCTGCGCATGAGCGAGGAGCAGTATCGGATAGCAATGAAACAAAGCGGTAACATCATGTGTCGCTATGATGTCCAGGACCGCTCGCTCAACATGTCTTCCGAGGTGGCCGCGATATTCGGCCTCCCTGAAAAAACAGTGGATGTTCCGTACGAGCCGGTACGTTTGGGAATCATCGCTCCCAATAGTGTCCAACCCTACATTGCTTTCTATGAGGGAATCTTCCATGGCGAGAAAACAGGGGCTGTGGAAATTGAATGCCGGACCATGTGGGGCTGGCGCTGGCTGAAGGCCTGCCAATCCACGGTTTTTTCCGATGACGGGGAACCTGCTTATGCGGTGATTTCGTTCGTAGACATTACCCTGCGGCGCATACAGGAGAAAGAACACGCTTTATTGGTTGAAAACGAACGGATACTGCGGAAAAAAGCCGATATCGATGGATTGACCGGAATCTACAACAAGATTGTAACGGAAACGAAAATCAGGAAGCGCATAGCGGAGAAAAGAGAACTGCCCTATGCATTGCTGATCGCGGACATCGACGATTTGAAAAAAATCAATGATACGCTCGGGCATTTGCAGGGCGACAGGGCGATTCGCCTGATTGCTGATATCATTGAGACGCAATTTCAGATTCATGATATTGTCGGCCGCGTAGGCGGCGATGAGTTCCTGGTGTTTTTGGATGGAATAGGTGACAGGACGACGATAAGCAAGCTGTTGACCTCCTTGACCGAACGTATCGCTACGGTGAGAGTCGGCGAACGGGATGAAAGTCCCATATGTGTCAGCATCGGCGTGGCTGCGGCTGAAAACGAGTGGATTGATTTTGAAACATTGTATTTGCAAGCGGACAAGGCGTTGTACCATGTCAAGCGCAAGGGGAAAAAGTACTTTTCATTCTATTCGCGTGAGTTTGATTAAACTGGTGGATGAATGCAGTTTTGGACTGAAATGAGGTTGTCATATGGATAAGATACGTCTTGTTGAGAAATTGATTGTCTATGGTGCCGATATGCGAGGCGTCCATGATCGTTTCATGGGTGATTCAGCGCTCTACGAGAAATGCTTCCTTGGTTTCTTGAAAGAACCGAATTTTGATGCATTGGAGCGGTCGATGGACGCCGGGGACTATGTTCAGGCTTTTGAAGCAGCGCATGCCCTGAAGGGGCTGTCCGGTAATCTGGGGCTGATACCATTCTACGACGTCCTTTGCAAATTGGTTGAATCCCTCAGGATGAAGGCCTTGCAGAACGTCGAGGCGGAATATGCCGATGTGGTTTCCGCCTTTCATCTGCTGGAGGCTATTGTGGCGCCAGACGCATCAGATGCGGGGGACGGCGTTGCGCATGCCGTGGATGATAGCGGTGTCGCCGTATCGAATGGAAACGCCGGTATCGCGCAGGTCAGGGAGGAATGAAGGCATGATGTCTCGTCTGGACTGGATGGACGCTGTTCCAACTTACCCGACAGCATGGTTCTTGAAGAGCGGGGGAACACTGTACTATGAATGAGAAACAACGGCATGCGTTGATGCTTCGCGAGACGGACGTGCAAGGAGCGTTGCGACGGTTGTGCGGCGATGAACAGCTGTATATCTCCTGTCTCGGGATGTTCTTGGACGACCCCACCATGGATGAGTTGAACGAAGCGATCAGGATCAAGTCGTGGGACGAAGCCTTTACCGCGGCCCATGCGCTCAAAGGGCTTGCCGGGAACATGGGGTTCGTGCCGCTCATGCACTCTACCGGGAAACTGGTCGTTTTGATACGCGGCGGGCGACTTCAGGAAATCGGGGACTGCGTCGCTCAGATCAACAGCAACTATCGGGACATCACCGATGCGATTCGCACGAGTTTTACCCATAAAGAAATAAAAGGAGAATAACATACCATGAAGACACACAACGGCGACAATGACTATAAGTACATCGTAGGCATCGGCGCATCGGCCGGCGGACTTGAGGCGTTGCAGAAACTGTTGAGCGCATTGCCGGCCAACACGGGATTCCCGTATGTCATCGTACAGCATCTTTCCCCCGACTACAAAAGCCTGTTGGGTGAAATCCTGGGGAAGTACACGGACATGCCGGTCATCCAGGCTGAGGAAGACATGGAAGTGGGGCCGAACAAGGTGTACATCATCCAGCCGGGCAAGAACATGCGTATACAGAAGGGGAAGCTCAAGCTCGTCGACCAGATTCCCAAGGAGCTGAACCTTCCCATTGATATATTCTTCCGCTCTTTGGCGGAGGAGGCTGGTTCCCGTGCCATCGCGATTATCCTTTCCGGCACAGGGTCCGATGGAACGAACGGCATCAAGGCTATCAAGGAGAACGACGGGCTGGTCATCGTGCAGGACCTCGACACCTCCAAATTCGACGGCATGCCGCGTTCCGCCATGCGTACCGGCATCGTCGACGCGCAGATATCCCCGGAAGAGATCGCCTTGGAACTACAGCATATCGCGGGATCCTCCATCGCAAGCACCCATGGAAAAACAGTGCAGGAAATTGACAGCGAGTTGATGAAAAAGGTCTACATGATCCTGAAAAAAGTCAGCAACGTCAATTTCACGCACTATAAGCAGACGACCATCCTGCGGCGCATGGAACGACGCATGATGATCACCCACAAGGACAAGCTTGTGGACTATGTGAACTTTCTCATGGAGTCTCCGGAGGAAGTCCGCATCCTTTCCAAGGAGGTCCTCATCGGCGTCACGAGTTTTTTCCGCGACCCCGATTTCTTCCTGGTGTTGAAAGAGAAAGCGATTACTGAAATCATAAACCATAGTATGGCGGACGAGGCGGTCCGAGTCTGGGTGGCCGGCTGCTCCACCGGCGAAGAAGCCTATTCCATGGCCATCATGTTCCATGAGGTCATGGAAAGCCTCAGGATCAAACGCAACATCAAGATTTTCGCCACCGACCTGGATGCCGAGGCTATCGCTACGGCGGGCAAGGGCGTCTATGGGGACAACATCGTCGACGCCGTGTCGCCCGCGCGGCTGAGCAAGTTCTTTACACGCCGGAGCAATACGTATGTCGTGAACCGGGATATCCGCAAGATGATCGTGTTTTCACCGCACAATGTCTTTCAGGACCCCCCGTTCGGCCGTCTCGACCTGATCTCCTGCCGGAACATGCTGATCTATTTCCAGCCTGTCCTGCAAAACGACTTGTTCGCCATCTTCCACCAGGCGCTCAAGGACAATGGATACCTGTTCCTCGGCAAGTCCGAGGCTATCGGCTCCTATACGGACGCATTCCCCGTCGTGGACGCCGCGGCCAAGATATTCACGCACAACAGCGAAGCGAAGATACCCGGAGCGAAGAAGGTGCCTTATTTGCAGGCTACCTATCTGGACGATGAATATGCGATTGACGCCGATACGGGATTCGTGCGCGTCTCCGACCGAGGCGACAATGAATACAATGGTGAAGTCGCCATCGACGACGCGATCCTCGTGCAGTTCATGCCGGCGTGCATCGTGATCAACGAAAAGAACGAGCTGGTGCATACCTACGGGGAGACCGCCAATGTGGTGCACATGCCGAGGGGCAAGTATTCCGACAATCTGTTCGACCTGATTACGGATGGCCTGAAAATTCCGGTTTCCACCCTGTTGAAGGAATCGCGGGAGAAAAAGCGTAAAGTACAGTACAGGGACATCCATTTCACCGGCGAGCATGAAAACGCAGTCATCGATCTGACGGTGGCCCCCGCCAGCAGGAACAACAACGACACGGAGAGCCTGTACGCGCTGGTATTCACGGAGAACAGGCCGCAGGAACCCGCCGAGGATTCCGTCGTCTATGACATCGATCAGGTCGCCTCGCTGCGCATCACCGACCTGGAGCAGGAGCTGGCTGAGAAACAGACGAAGCTGGACCAGAGCGTATCCGAGCAGGAAACCGTCAACGAGGAGCTTCAGGCCGCCAATGAAGAGCTGCTGACCGCCAACGAGGAATTGCAGAGCTCGAACGAGGAACTGCAATCCGTCAATGAAGAGCTGTATACGGTCAACTCCGAATACCAGCAGAAGCTGACTGAGCTTTCCGACCTGAACGACGATATCGCCAACTTCCTCTCATCTACGCTGACCGGTATCATCTTCGTGGACAACAAGCTCAATATCCGCCGCTATACCGATTACGTGACCACTGAGTTTTCTGTCATGGATCACGATATCGGACGTTCCTTGGCGTTTATCTCGTATCATTTTCCGACAGTGGATGTCACGGAGATTTGCACCAACGTGCTGAAGACGCTGATTCCCGACGAGCGGGAAATCACCACGAACAACAGCAAGGTCTTTTTCATGCGCGTGGCCCCCTATCGTTCCACGGAGAACAAAATCCTCGGGTGCGTCATCACCCTGATGGATATCACTACGCAGAAACAGAGCCAGGCCAACCTCCAGAACACTGAAAAGCGGCTGTCCATGGCGCAGCAGGTCAGCGACGCCAAAAGTGATTATCTTTCCCGCATCGCCCATGAGATACGAACGCCGATGAGTTCGCTCCTCAGCCTTGCGAAGACGGCGAAACAACAGGTCGGCAACAAGGACGCGCTGACCGCAAACCTGGACAAGATATCCGACACGGTCGACTACATGACTTCCATCGTAACGGATATCTCCGAGGCCTCCATCAGCGAACGCCTCGCCGCCGATCAGGTGTCGGAGTCGTTCGCGCTACGTACCGTGCTGGACAACATCTCCGCCATTATGGAACCGCGCGCCGAAGAGGCCGGCGTAACCTATGAGGTGTCCGTCGATGACAATTTCAATCCGAGCTATGTCGGCAACAAGACGAAGATACAGCAGATACTGATCAATTTCCTGAACAATTCGGTCAAATATACAAAAGCGGGCGGAGCGGTTTCCCTGAGGGCGTTTGAAGAACTGCGTCGGGGGAACAAGGCGAGGGTCTGCTTTGTCATCGCCGATACGGGGATCGGCATCAAGAAAGAATACCTCCCCAAGCTTTTCAAGCCATTTACACGGGAAAACAACAATGACGAGAATGCGGCGGTCAGCATGGGGCTCGGCCTTTCCATCGCATACAACCAGATCATGTCCCTCAACGGCGATGTCTCCGTCGAGAGCGAGGAAGGCAAGGGCAGTACCTTTACAATCCATATCCAGCTTGATCGCTATGTCGAGGGGGAGAAAAAGCCGGATGAATATGCGGTGGCCGAACCGGGTGAATACGATTTGAACGGCTGCCACGTGCTGGTCGCCGAAGACAACGTGCTGAACCGGACGATCCTGGGCGCGTTGCTGACGAACGAGGGGATGACCTTTGTGGAGACCGGTGATGGCGAAGAGGCCGTCAAGGCGTTCCTCGATGCGCCGGAGCATACGTTTGACTGCATCCTGATGGATATGAGGATGCCCCGGCTGGACGGTATCCGCGCCACCATGCAGATCCGCGAATCGGACAAGGCCGACGCCAAGACGATACCGATCATCGGCGTGTCAGCCAATGGATTCGCCGACGATATCCGCCAGGCGCGAAAAGCCGGCATCGACGAATACGCTACAAAACCGATCGACCGCGACAATTTGCTTGCGGCAATGTCAAAACTGATCAAGCGTAAATGACGAAACATGAAGGAGCTAGGATATGGACAGGACGTTACTGATTGAATATGGGATAGACTATGACGCGGGATTGAGCAATAGCTTGGGTGATCCTGAATTCTTCAAGACGCTCCTGTCCATGTTTCTGCAAGATGATTGTTTTCCCCGTGCCAAGACTGCATATGCGGCAAAAGACTATAAAACGCTTTTTACCTGTATGCATGAATTGAAGGGCGTGACTGGAAACGCCGCCTTGACCGAATTGTATATGGCGGTCGTTCCGTTGTTGGAACTACTCCGGGAAGGGGCCGCCTCGGATGCTGAGGTTGACCGCCTGTTCTCCGTGGTAGAAGCGGTATATCGGCGCACTTGCGAGGGCATCGTCCTCGCTGTCGCACAATGATGGCGCAGTGACGCGTGTGTACGGGACTGTATGAAAGGCGAGGAACAAAATGAGGAAAATAATATCCGGGAAAATAGCGGTGGCGTTGATGTTCAGTGTCATCCTACTGGTTGGCGTCGCCGTACCATGCTATGCCCTTGGAGATGCCGATTCTGGAAGCGGGCCCATGGACAGGCCTGATGGCGCGGTCGATGAAACAACAACGGGAGCCACTGTCGCGCATGGCTACAGTCATGAGCCTGTTCCCGATTCGTACGATGAATGTCTGGTGCGCCTGAAAAATGGCGAACTTGCATTTGGCGACATCTTGTTTTCTGTATATCCCATTCCTGCGGCGGTCCTATCCATATTGTTCGTCGCTGCCATTGTTGCGTCGGTCGTCCTTTGTGTCATGAAACGGAAGAATGAGGAAAAACTTCAGGCGGCGTATGAAGGGATGAAGGAAGCGTTGGCTCTCGCGGAGAGAGCCAGTGCGGCGAAAGGCAGCTTCATGTCGAGGATGTCCCACGAGATTCGGACGCCGCTCAATGCGGTGATCGGCTACAATACCATTGCCCGGAAAGAATTGTCTTCCGTCCAGAATGCTATTGACCATAGGCGGGCGGACATGAAGGTTATGGATTGTCTGACTAAAAGCGAAATGGCCTCCAAGCATCTTCTGACGATCATCAATGACGTGCTGGACATGTCCGCCATCGAGAGCGGGCGGATCAAGGTCGGCCATGACCGGTTCGATTTTAAAAGTCTCATTACTTCGCTCACGTCTATTTTTTATTCACAAGCCAAAAACAAGGGCGTTGCGTTTGAAGTTTTGTTTGATACATTCACCGAGGAATGGTTTGTCGGAGATCAGATGCGCGTCAACCAGATTCTCACGAACCTTCTCTCCAATGCGATCAAGTTCACTCCCGAAGGAGGCGAGGTAACGTTGCTTGTGAGCCAGCCGGAAGCGGAAAACAACGCGGCGCATATCCATTTCGAGGTTGCGGATACCGGCATAGGCATGGATCAAGAATACCTCGATCATATCTGGGCGCCGTTTGAACAGGAGGATTCCTCGATTTCACGACGTTTCGGAGGAACAGGCCTTGGCCTTTCCATTACAAAAAGCCTTGTTGAACTGATGAACGGGACGATTAGCGTAACGAGTGAGCAGGGGGTGGGTTCGACTTTCTTCGTGGATCTGACTTTTGAGCGTACCGAACAGCCCAAGGCCTCCAATACGTATGATTTCAGCGGCATCAACGCTCTTATCGTGGATGATGACGCCAGTACCTGCGATTATGTCCGTCTGCTATTCACCCGTTGCGGCGCCCGCTGCGAGACCGTAACCTCCGGTCAGGCCGCGGTTGACGCATTCTCACGGGCCGTCGCTTCCGGCAGGCGGTTTACCATCTGCATGATAGACTGGCGCATGCCCCGCATGGACGGGATTGAGACGGTGAAGCGCATCAGGGATATCGCTGGAGAAGAAATTCCGATCATTATCATCACCGCATATGATTTCTCCGAGATTGCAGACGCCGCGAAGGAAGCCGGAGTCGATATGTTTGTTTCCAAACCGCTATTCCAGTCTTCCCTGTTCGACTTGCTTGCGAATATCTGCGGGAAACTGGCTCCTGTAGTGGTGAGCCGAAACGTTGAGTACCATTTCGGTGGCGCACGCGTACTTTTGGTTGAAGACAATGCCATGAACATGGAGGTCGCCAAACGGATACTTGGGTCCGTTCATCTAACGGTGGACGCCGCTCTGAACGGCAAGGAGGCCGTGTCGAGGTTTGAAGACGCTCCGGCGGGAACCTATGAGGCGATTCTCATGGATGTGCAGATGCCGGAGATGGATGGGTATGAAGCTACCCGCACGATACGGGCGTCAGCCCATCCCGAGGCGAGAACGATTCCAATCATCGCCATGACCGCCGACGCCTTTGCGGAAAATGTGGCGGAAGCGCTTGAGTCCGGCATGAATGACCATGTTTCCAAACCGATCGACATGCCGAAGCTGTTCGAGACATTGCGCCGGTATATTCCCAATACATTGTAATGCGCTGGTATCTGTCTGAGAAACCATGCGTGACATATACGGCGGTATTCTCTCCGGTTGGAAAAACATCGGGGAGTCCGTGAGCCGCGAGTCTATGACACCGAACGACAGCACCGAAAACTACAGTATCGGTTTGACGGCCATGGGGTTTTAGAGGTAGACTTGAAGGACCGTCGGCCGCGGGAGTTCCCTGTGCGTCAGGGGGCGCCGGTCGATGGAAGATAGAAAAGAGGAGCGATTCATGAAACCTGTATTGCTGGTACTTGCCGCTGGGATGGGGAGCCGGTACGGTGGCGTCAAACAGATTGATTCCGTGGGGATGCATGGGGAGACCTTGCTTGATTTCGGAGTATACGATGCTCACAAGAGCGGCTATGGCAAAGTGGTGTTCATCATCCGCAAGGATATCGAGAAGGACTTCCGGGAACGTCTGTTCGACCGGATCGCCCGGAACATGGACGCGGAGTATGTATTCCAGAGCCTAGATTCCCTGCTGACCCCGCAGCAGGTCGTTTTGGCGAAAGACAGGAAAAAGCCTTGGGGGACGATTCATGCCGTATTGTGCGCCAGGGACGCCGTACAGGCTCCGTTCACGGTCATCAACGCCGACGACTATTATGGCCGGGATGCGTTCCAGACCATGGAAGGGCATTTGTCCCGGCTGGACAACGCGAGTGTCGAGCATGCGATGGTCGGCTATGTGCTGGAGAATACCATGAGCCTGAGCGGGTCAGTGTCCCGCGCCGTCTGTACAGTCAAGAACGACTATCTGGTGTCGATGCGTGAGAATACGAAGATCGAATACGTCGGCGACAGGATTATCAGCCATATCGATGACAAGGATGTTCCGTTGACCGGCAAGGAATGGGTGTCGATGAATTTCTTTGGCTTTACTCCCGCCGCATTCTCAGATTTTGACGGGTATTTTCAGAGATTCATTGAAAAGAATATCACTGCGGAAAAGACGGAATGCTATCTGCCCGAGGGGGCCAGCGACATCGTCACGTCCGGCGCAGGTAAGATCAAGTTCTATACGACCCAGGAGAAATGGTTCGGAATGACCTATAGCGAAGACCGCGAGCTTGTTCGCCAGGCGCTGGCTGAGAAAATCGCCGCTGGATATTATCCTGAGAAGCTGTGGGAGCGTTAAGGCTCTGGCTTTTGACCTCCGCATGAACGAGACCGTTGTGACAGTCTAAAAAGACGTGCGCGACAGTCTCGTTTTTTTGTAGGTGACAAATTGCCCCGTATGGAAAAGTGTGTCGCAGTTTGGCATGCCCCTTCTATCGCAAGTGATATGGCCGCATTCCGGCTGAATGGAACATACTATGAGCTGACGCTCTAGCGCGGCCTTCATCCTCCATGCCGGAATAATGCGGCTCGAATACAGGATTCCCCCACGTCCCCTGCTCTCACCGGGGAACGTCGGGACTTCTGTGATCCGGATTCTCCGGCTTCTGTTTCGACATCTGGGTTACGTCGGCTTGGGAAGCGAGGGCGGCCTTCGCAATCGGAGTGAACCCCTCGCCAAGTACCTGATACGCTTCCTGAACGATCATGAACGCCTTGTCGTCTATCTCATGGACGATGTTCGTCAGCCGGGATATCTTCTGGTTCGGCACCACAGTCATGATTACCGTCCTGTCGTTGCCGGTATACATGCCCGTCGCATGCAGCAACGTCCCGCCATGCCCCAACTCATCCATGATCGCCCGGCTGATCTGTTCCCTCCGGCCGCTGATGATATACACCGTCTTCGCGTATCTCGTCCCCATGGAAAGCACCACTTTGTCGATTACCACTCCCGTAATATATACGGTGATGATGGCATATAAAGCGCTTTCGATACCGAATGTGAACGCAGATGCCAAGATGATGACCGCATCCACGAGAAACAACGATGTGCCGAGTGTCAGCTTGGTATAGCGGGCGAGTATCTGGGCGATGATATCCGTACCGCCCGTGTTCGAGCCGCTTTTCATGACAAGCCCGATGCCCGTGCCCATGATGACCCCGCCGAACAGGGCCGACAGCAGCACGCTCATCGGATGGTCGTAGTTGAGGATTCCGTCATAGCCGATCACCAGACAGATTCCGCTGGTGAACGCCGAGAGCAACAACGTGCCGATCAAGGACTTCAGGCCGTATTGCGCTCCGAATATCTTCATGCCGACCAAGAACAGCGGGACGCTCTGGACCATGATCATAAGACCGGGATCCCATCCGAACGTATGGTAAAGGATGGTCGCTATGCCGCTGACCCCGCCACTGGCTATTTTGGCCGGGTTCGCAAATACTGCGACACCTACCGCCGTGATAAAGGAACCGACCGCTATATAGAAGTATTCAGTGGCTTTGTGACGTTTGATTTCCATGTTTCCAGTATACACCAACCCGTTTCGATAGACCACACCTTGACCGGAGGGGCTTACGGGGGTATGGTCATGTACATGAGAACATGTGCAGGAGGTGTCCCATGGAAAGCCAGCGGACGATTGAACCGGCGTATCTTGAATTTTGCCGGGAGGTTCTGTCGATACGGAGTCTATCCGGGGAGGAACGTCAGGTCGCTTCGTTCCTTATGGACGGCATGCGTCGCGCCGGGTTTGATGAAGTAGTTTCCGACCGGTACGGCAATATCATCGGTACGGTAAAGGGTTCCGCCACCGGTCCTGTCGTGGTTCTGGAAGGGCACATGGACACCGTCCCCGTACCTGCTCCTGAACAATGGAAGCATGCGCCTTTCGAGTCTGTTGTTGCGGATGGCAAGCTGTATGGTCGGGGCGCGGCGGATATGAAGAGCGCATTGTGCGCCATGATCTGGGCAATCGGGGATTTGCTCAATGCCGGCTGGAGGCCGTCCGGCGACGTCCATGTCGTGGGTGTTGTTTACGAGGAAGTTTTTGAAGGCATCGCCTTCGGCAAGGCGTTGGATGCGCTGCGCCCCGATTTTGTAATTCTTGGCGAGGCGACCGAGCTACAGGTCTATACCGCGCAGAAGGGACGGGCGGAGATTGTATTGGAGACTTTCGGCAAGAATGCCCATTCGGCGAATCCTGAGAAGGGTGTCAACGCCGCCGACGCTTTGGTCCGGTTGCTTTCCCGTGTACGCGAATTGCCCTGTCCTTCGGATTCGTTGGTCGGAGACGGCCTCATGGTTTTAACCGATATCAAGAGCCTGCCGTATCCAGGAAAATCCGTCATCCCGCATCTTGCGAAAGCGACCTATGATCGCCGTCTGATAGTAGGGGAGACAGAAAACAACGTTCTGGCGCCGATTCAGGATATCATTGATAATTTGGCGATTACGGACGAAACCTTTTCCGCAAGAGCCTTGATCGCCAGCGACGAGCAGGTCTGCTATACAGGCGAACGTATAGGTGGGCGTCGTTTCTTTCCCGCTTGGAGTCTTGACCGTTCCCACCAGTTGGCCCGTTGCGCCATCGACGCGGTCGGGCAGGTCACAGGCGTCCAGGAGTCGGTCGGATCATACTATTTCTGCACCGATGGAAGCGAAAGCGCCGGACGCAGGGACATCGCCACAATCGGAATCGGCCCTTCGTCGCAAAAACTCGCCCATGTGACCGATGAATATGTCCCTCTTGACCATCTGGTGAAGGTCAGGGCTATCTACGCCCAGGCGTTGATAAATCTCTATGCGTAGGGGATAGGGTAGTGTCAGGTGATTTTCTCCGGCAACGCTACTTCTTGTTTTTCCATTCGTTCCAGCAGGCGTACTGGATTGTCATCGACCAAAAGGGAATCCATGACGATGGATTTGACGAAGCCTGCTTCACAACTGTGGCGGAGGAACGCGAGCAGACCGTCGTAGAATCCAGCGACATTCAGGAGAGCTACCGGTTTGGAATGATACCTGAGCTGCTGCCAGGTGAATATCTCAAGGATTTCCTCGAAAGTCCCTATGCCCCCCGGCAACGCCACGAAACCATCAGCCCTGCGGTACATTTCCGCCTTCCGCTGATGCATGCCCTCTACGACGACAAGCTCATCGTGTACGGTCTTGTTGCAGATTTTCGGCAGATGCAATTTTTCAGGAATGACGCCGACGACCGCGCCTCCCCGGACATGGAGCGTTTCCGCGACTTTTCCCATCAGCCCGATGTTCCCGCCCCCGTAGACCAATCCGATCCCCCGTTCTGCCATGGCGTTCGCCATGCCGACCGCCGCCGTTTCATACTGTTCGTCGTTGCCGAGCGATGAACCGCAGAATACCGCGAGTCGTTCCAACTTGCCCATGTAAGCGTCCTCCACAGACACCCTAGCACATCTTGGGGGTGCATGATAAGGGTGACTCTTTTGCTGGTCTCCGGGTATGGTTCTGATTTTTTTGTAGTGAATCATGTCACCAGAATGAAGTTTGTTTGTTGTCATATGGAATTGTGTTATAGTATACTACATCTGATGAGGTTGTAGTTGCCGTCTTTGTCTGATACTGGCAATTGTTCCGTTAGAGGAGAAAAATATGCATAAGAACAACGGTATGAAAAAACTGATCGCGGTTCTGTTGGCCCTGCTGGTCCTGGTCCCGGCCAGCTTGTTCGCGGTTCCTGTCGTTATCACTTGGGAATGGCTGATGGAAGACCCTGATGTAACGGCGTTCCGATATCAGGTGGATGGGGAAGATCCCGCCGCTTGGACTGTGGTTGATTCGAGCGTGACCAGCTATACTGTCGAGGGAATTGAGGGTTCTGTCACCCATTCTCTATATCTCCAGCAATCCTACGATGGCGAGAACTGGAGCGTTAGCGCGATTTCCCTTGTTGAACCCCTGGCTGCGGAACCCGCTCCGGAAGCCGTCGCGGAAGCTCCCGTTGTAGTCGCTGAAAAGCCCGCCATTGAAGCTGCCGCTGCGGAGACAACGGCTAAGCCTGAAGCTGAACCAGTCGCCAAGGCCGTAACCGAGCCGGTCGCTGAACCGGTGGTCGAGCCAGTAGTCGAGCCGGAGCCTGTGGTTCCTGCCGTGGCCGGACCAGTGGTTGAGCCCGTTGCCGAATCTGTGGCTGAGCCGGCTGTTGAGCCTGTTGTTACGCCGGTCGCAGAACCAAAATCCGTTGCGGCTCCTGTCGTTGCTGTTTCCATTCCGGAAGAACCGGTTCCGCAAGCCGTCGCCGAGCCAGCGGTTGAACCCGCTCCTGTCGCCGTGCCCGTACCGGCCAAGGAAGCCGAGACGAAGCCTGCGTACAATGACTTCTCATTCGGGCTTGACCTCTCCCTCGGCGCCATGGTGAACAAATGGATGCCGACGGTCGCCGGTGCTTCCGACTATAAGTCGCTTTCCAGCCTTTCTCCCGCCGCTTCCTTGGGCTTCAAGTTCAACAACATCGTCGGGTTGGGCAATAACTTTGGTGTCGGCCTCCGTGTTGACGCCGGGTATATGATGATGATCGATGGCGGCTGGGGTTCTTTCTTCAAGGATTTGTTCAGTTCACAGTTCGTTGACACGTTGAAGGGCGCGACCCATGTCGCTACCGTCAGCCTGATGCCAAAGCTTGATATCGCGTTCGGCGGCAAGGCCGGTATGGCCATTGAAGCCGGTGCGGAGGGTTTCTTCTCCTTCCCGCCGATCAAGACCGCGGACGCCGCCAAGAAAGTTGGCATTGACTGGGGTCTTGCCGCCGGTGTCCAGTTCGACTTTATGTTGAACGATTGGTTCTCCTTGGGCCTCAACGCCCGCTACCACTACATCTGGAACTATCGGCATTACGTCGATGGCAGACTGGTGCTGGGATTCCATTTCTAGGATTTGATTTTCCGGTCGGATAGAAAAGGAGCTGCGCAAGGTCCGGTAGCGGACTGAGCGCAGCTCCTTTTGTTTGTCTGTCGCCAATTGAAAACCCGATATTTTTATATGGAACTCTTTTGCAATAAACCAGTTCATTCATAGATAATTATTTATATTGTAAAAACTTTACAGACACGGAATGTCAGCGTATCATATTGTTGAGGGCGATAGAAAATAATTTACAAGGAGAGTGAGGAATGGAAAGAAAGACTGTATGTTTCTCAGACGACGTTTGGTCCGATCTGGTGGAAAGAACCGGTATCCTGTACCATTTTGACGAATCCGTTCAGGAACGTATCGCTTCCTGTGGATTGTTCAAACTCGCCGCGGCGTTGCCGTTCCTATCCGGAGCGAAGGACGCCTACCGGATTTCCCTGAACAACCTGATGTTGATTCTCGTCATGTCGATGAAGGGAGTCGGCAAGGATATCTTCCTCCATGACCAGACCGACGACCAAGACGTCCTGCATCGGTTGCAGTTGTTGTACCATGCTGACGGCGATCATGACATCCAGATGCGTGGACTTGCCCTTTTGGCGATTGTCATGATCAACGACTACTGCACGGACAAGGTGGAGGATTCCAAGAATGGGAAATACAACCCCGTACTGACCGGCGCCTGGGATTCTGATGCGAAACGGGCTGAGCTTGTCTCATATATAAAAAGCGTGTCCTGTCCGGAAATGGATGAAGTGTTTCCTCTGGCTGCCGCGGTCTCTCAAGATATGTGGTGGTTTTAACCGTCATGTCTAATAAGATTGCTTGCTTCAAAATACAGAAGGCGTTCGGTATAGTACTGTCCATTGCCAGTGTCATAGCTACCGCCAATAACCTGTGGTACTTCATGGACAATGGGAATTCAATCGCCGACTTCCTGACGAACATCACGAATATCATTTTGCTGGTCGGTCTGGTTTTCTTCATATTGTCGGCGGTCATCGACAATGTGTGGCTGAGATATGTGCAGGTAGGTATCCTGTATCTCCATAGTCTGCTGGTGTTCAGCTTCGATACCGGGTTTGTCTCCGCATGGGGTTTATTGTCCATCGTATGTCTGCTTTGTCATGCCTATGGTTTTCTGCACCGATTCAGGCAGGCAAAGCTCGTCTGCCTGTGCGCCGGATGTCTTGTCGTCGTGATATCCATTGGCATAGTACGGGGGAATCTGGTGCGTTCTCTCTCTGGTGTGGTGAACGGTTCCCTGTATTTTGGACTTCTTGCGTATCTGTTTGTAACGATACCTCGTGGAGAGGGTGGGGAAAGTGAAGAAAACGACAAGGCCATAGCTACCGATGCCACGATGCCTCATGATCGGGCGGAAACTCTCCGGACATGGTTGGAGAAGAACCAGTCCGAGGTCCATTTTACCGAGAAGGAGATGGATGTCCTCTGCCTGTTTGTAGAAAGCGGTGGACGGTTCAGCAACAAGGAAATAGCTGGCCAACTTGGATATAGCCTGCCTACTGTAAAGATGGTGTTCCATCAACTTCTGCATAAGTTCGGTGTTCAGTCTCGTACGGAGTTGTTGAAACGATTGCTTGATTTAGTGTAATTGACCTATTCTCTTTCATTGCCTTTGACTGTGGAAAAGAATATTTCACCTTGGATATTGCCGGAGATGATGGTGTATATTCGGTCTGTCCCCATCCTTGTCTGCGGCGGGAGGAAACCAAATGTATATCGGGGAAGCTGGGGTGTTTTCTGTCCGTATGAGATCGTAGCTGGTTGGCCGATTATCCTATCCCCGACACTTCCCATGGCACTGAACACCTCCAGGGGTTCCCCTGTGGCTGGATCGGTCCTGTATTGGAATGTTTCAGCCGTTGTCCGTTGCCTGTTGATTGCGCAGAACATCTCGCCAAGTAACGCATTGGAGGTCCTTTTCCCGTCATATGCCAGCCCTATCGCTTCCCAGCCGGTATGTTCCGACTCTATCATTCTCCGAAGGAACGCGATGCCTCCATTGTCCACGACGTTCCCATTTTGATCAAAATCCATGCCGCCTTGCTTCCAAAAGAGCCAGCTCAGCAAAAGCATGATTGCGCCTCTGGATCCCGCGGTATCCGTGATTGATGTGAATGAATAGGCGATAGGGGAAGAAAGGTAACGTTCCAGAAACCTGATGTTCCCGCCACTTACCCCCAACCCACATAGGTTTTCGCTCAGATGGCTCCAACCTTCGTCAAGGAACAGGTCCGCTTGGGTCATCTCCTTTCCATCATGAATTCTTCGCCAGGTCTTTACTGAAAATGTGATGGCATGAGTAAGCTCGTGTCCAATAGTAGCCAGAATTGACTCCACCGAATACGATTCGTTCTCGTCAGATGGTACAGCGACATAGAGAATGTCCATTTCATTACTGTTCGGATTATAATGTGGAGAAGAGGCGTTGGTATTCCGGGAAAAGAAATCATTAGGATTGAAGAATCCGACGGCCAGCTTTTCCGCATTGATGGTCGGACAGAAAAGAATCGCTATCTTGCCATCTTGATCTATATCGGTCCAGTCTCCCCATATGGAGGTGATGCGAGGAATCACAAGAGTATCCAGTCTGTTGATGAAACCGGCCAAAACCGCTGGTTCAATCTTCACGCCGGTTGGTTTCCAGAGTTTGTATTTCTCTCCTTCATGAAGTACCGCCGCCTCGACTTCATGGGCTTTGCCCATCTGGCTTGTGGTATTGATGACCCGGAACATCCTTGGCCCATCCCCGTCCATAACGGATAGCGTTCTGGAAGCCGATACGGGAAGCTGGGTTGCGGCGGTCAACGGTATGCGGATATCTCTGACCGGTTCGTCCATAATCATGCTCTGACCGGTCGATACTGACCGGTCTGCCGGCTGCGTGTCATACGAGACAGATATGCTGTTGGCGAACCCGTCAAGCGCCAGCAACGCAGGGTATTGAATGCCCGGCGGAAGCATGCACTTCTGGGTGGTGGATACGATCAGGTAGCGGCGTTCCTCCAGTGGCAGCTGGATACGGTGCCGTACAGAGAATGTTGAACTCGTGCTCTGCGATTTGTAGCTGACTGTCACTGCGTAAGTCCCCGCTTCCAATAACAGCGACTTTCCGTTGCCGGTGAACATACCGTCATGCGTACTGAGCGTCCAGTGGACATCTTCTGTGAGTATGTTTGTCTGGAAGTAGACGGGACTGTCATCATGATATATCCATTCTGGGGTCGGGGAGAGTATGCGTAGGGATGGGGACTGTCTACTGGTGTCGAGCGAGCATGACATAATGTTCAGACATGCTATTACACAGGCTACGGCAAATATTGTCTTACGTAACATTAAAGCGTACCTTTGAGCTGGAACAGGAGGACGCGGAGTAGTAGTCCTCGTTTTGAAACGTCGGGTCTCCGAATAGTGATTGTGCCAGAATCTCCAGATAATAGCTGCCGTTGGCGAGGGTTTCTGCTGGGATCTGAACCGAAGTTCCCGCAGTGGAAGTAGAATAGAGTGTCTGGACGGCATCCTTGATGGATATTTGGTATACACAGTCGTTTGCCGAAGGACTCCATGCAATCTGGACCGTCGCCGCCGAATCCAGGCTTGTGCCGCTGAGTACGGAGTGTCCCGCGCTATCCTCGAACAACGTCACGGCTGGCGCCGTGGAAAGGAACCGGTGGGGGATGGTGTACGAGATAGTCTTCCTGTTCGCGTTTGACTGCACAGAGAACCTGTATCCCTGAGTTTCCGATAGTGGGAGTGTCTTTGTCCTGTAGCAGTACATTGCCGTGTCGAAGTCCAGCTTTGTCACGATGTTGTCCATTGTGGTGACGAGGACCACGGCCCCTGTAAGTGCATTGCCGTCGGATCCTTCCAGATAGACGCTGGCCGTAGCCATGGAACTTGAAGCCGAGGATTCCACTGTCGTCCTGATGCGTACCGCCTGACGTCGTTCACAGCCGCAGAACAGGAGCAGGGTCAGAAAGGAGATGACGACTGACGTTCGGAATGCTTTCATTTCAATGCTCTCCCCATTCTATATCCGGATGGCGGTCAGGACGGTGGTGTTGTTCATGTAGTTGTCATCCTTGAACACCATGATCCCCTCATGGTAGGCGGGATGTTCGTCCCCATAGCTCACGATCGAATCGTCCACGCCGACGAGCTCCCCGGTGTCCGCGTCGTAGACGCGCAGCCCGCAGTCCGTGACCCAGTACGACCTCCCGTCCTTGACGACCGGGAAGGTGCCGAGAGAGGCGAACACCCCCTGAGGCCTGTTCTTCCACACGAGATTTCCGGTTCCCGCGTCGATGCATACGATGTTGTAGACCATGTCCCATGGGATGTCCGTACTGTTTGATGTCTCGCTGTGCATATGGTTTGTGTAGTAGATCTTGCCGTTGCTCACAGTGAAGCCGGCACTGATTAGTGAGCATCCCAGATGAAATTCTTTTGAAGGATCCACCCCTTTCATATTTTTCAGGAAAAGGATTTGCCCGGTTCGCTTGTCGAACGCCGCAGGTGAAGTGGTGTCGATGACATACAGCATGTCCCCTTCAATCCTCAATGACTTTCGCGCCCTTCCCGTGAAGTATGGCGTCTTGAAGTTCCATACCATGGCGCGGGCCTTCGTATCCCACGCGCCGATCTGGGACTGTATGGCGGTCGGGTCGTCGAAGTACATGTTGTACGTCAGGAAGTAGATGACGTCGCCGTCCACCTCCAGGCAGGTGTGGATGCCCCTGTCCAGCGGTATGACGAGTTCCGGGGCGATGTCCTGCATCAGGGAGGGGGGCTTCGAGAAGTCGATCAGGGACGGGTCGAAGCGGAGGAGCCCTGCCCCGGCCTTCCTCTTGCTGATGCTGCCCCAGTACAGGCCGTCTTCCGTCGTGGCCAGTTCGTTGATCCAGCTCTCGTTCTCCATGGCCTCTTCGACGGATCCCCCCAGCCTGACCGTCGCTTCGAGTGCGCCGGTGGCCTCGTCGTAGCACAGCAGGTATCCCTCGTGATAGGATATGTCGTCTACCTGTACAAATAGATGCCCATTCCATTTGCATGCGGAAGAATGATCCCTGAATGAAACCGGCTCGCTTTTCCAGACGAGGCTGCCAGAGGCGATGTCCCGTTTCTCAAGGCTCATGGTCGGGGTGTTTGTTGAGGCATTTCGGGTATGATCTATCATATAGAGATGTTGCCCTATCTGGAGCGGCGGCCCCCAGGTGGACCGGAGACTGTCCATCTGGACCGTCCACACCCTGTCTGCGGCGTATTTCGGTTCGGGGAGCCTCGGTCGCGCCCCAGAGAGGGGACAGGACACAAGGATTGCACAAGTCATTACAAAAAGAAAAAGAGAGCCATTCCGAAGCATTTTGTTTTTCCCATTAGATGATTGCATTTAGTAGTTTCCTCATGTAATCTTCTGTCGTTACGTTCATGATCGTCATATGGTTGTATTCTGGATATGCGTTGTAACCGTCTTCTTCATTCCCCAGTATCTTGTCGCTGTATTTCTTCGGGTAGAACTGGCTTTCCTTGGCGACAAGCCCGTCGTGTTCGGGAGAACCCATAAGCTCGTCGATCTCCCTCTGGTAATTGACCGTCCAGTCCATGCCCTTGCCGATGTTCACTATGTGCACGGGGCTTCCTGTGAACAATCCCCACAAGACCGCGCATTTCGCGACATGCAACGGTATCGCCATCGCCCCCAGCCCCGTATACAGGCCCAGGTAATCCTGTATGTCGGATTTCTTGTCTCCAGCCATGCTGAGCGTATCCTTGTTCAAACCGACGAAGTACCCGACCGGCAGAGACCTGTCGAATTTAGGTACATCATGATATATGGTATAATTCTGATAGATTTTTTCAGTTACGAAGGCGATGTACCAAACCGTGAAGAACCAGACCTTCTTCGAGCGTAGAACAAGCTTTGTTCTCGTTCCTATCTCCCTGCGCGCTGGTTCTTCAACTACTTCCGCTACATATTCTTTGATGAAATCACTTCGAGGAACCATGTCCTTGATTTCTGCCAATTCGTCAAGATTTCCGGTTCTGAGGGCTGGCTCTATATAGCCCGTATAGTTGGACGGAAGCATGCTCAACACGAATTCCATGAACAGGTTTGCTCCCGCCAACGCTGAAACGTCCTCGATGAACGAGAGCTCCGCAATGAGGATGTCCAAAAACGGTACCGCGGCGACAATGCCTTTCGCGCCTTTCCAAAGGATGTCGGCATCTGTGTACAGCTTGCTCTTCAAGGGGCCGACCCCGCCCTCCAGTGCCTTGAGCCCCTTGTCGATGCCGGATACGGTGATCACTCCCTTCAAATTCTTGTATTGTTCGGGATAATTGTCTTTCAGATACGTGGCGTATGCCAGGACCCGCAAGCCTCCCTGACTATGCCCGATAATGCCGTATCTCCCTTGCTGTTGTGCAAGAATCGTATCCGTCTCAACCTCGACCAACCCTTTGAGCCCATGAGTCTCTTTACCGTACCCGTCGAAATTGAATCCACTGAAGAACCAGTTGTTTCCCTGTTTCTCAATCTTCGGTTCCGGTTTGTTCTCCAGTTCGGTCGCCCATAGGGGACAAATGAATATGGTAATCAAAATGATGCCGACAATTCTTGTCATATGATTTTTCATATCAACGGCCTCCTTCTAGCAACAGCCGGAACGTACTGTCTGGCGTCTCGTTTATTTGGATCTCTGAGTAAAGCTCCACCATTGTATCAATATGGTTCAGGCTTGCAGGGTCTCCAAACGTAACCCCGATTGATTCATGAATCATTCCGTCGGCCTGGAGCCTTTTAAATTCCTGCTCCGATATGATTGGTATGTCTTCTGGTGCGTTGTATACGGGGACTTCCGACCAATCGCCTTCAATGGTCATCGGGATTTGTGTGTCTACGACCGTGATCATGCCTACTTTCACAGGTTGTCCATCCACTTCCTGATACATCGGCTGGATGGTGGTCCTGATGGTGCTTCCATCATCCTCCATGTAATCCACCGTCTCGACGAGTTGAAGAACTTCCTCGTTCGTATCGAACACCACCTTCGTTGAGAGGCGCCTATCGGAAAACCCTTCCAATAGTTTCGTAGGCAGGTCAAGCACCAGCATGCGCTCACTGTCATTTTCTTCCATTTTCAGCGACAACCGGTTCGCTTCCTGCCGAATTGCCGCGAGATCGAGACGGGAAAATCCAGTTTCAATCTGAAGAAACGAAAGATCCTTTGCCAACGGAGAAGTCTCATTGGCCAAACGATACACGATAGTCTCCGTATCAGTATCAAAGAATATCGTTTCATTGTCGCTTGATATAACTGATATCCTTGCTTGTCCCTGGTATGACTGAGGATCCATATCGATCCTTGTGTACCTGGCTCCATCGACTACTTTCGTCGCAAGACGGTATTTCATCTGGAGTTCTGCTTCGGTATCCTTGCGGTTGTTCATCATGTAGACCTCGACATCCGCCTGGAAGCTTTCGATCTTCCCCTTCTCGCTGGGATTCCATCGCACGCTCACAGGCTTGTCGGTCATCAGTCGGTCAACCTTCTTCTCGTCCACCGGATTGTTGCACCCTATGAAAACCATACATAGTGCCAGTAGTAAAAGCATGCCTGTTCGTCCGTAGTGTCCTGCGTCTCTCATCGTCCCCCCCTCAATAGATAAGCATCTCCGGATTCAGTCTGCCTGAGTGGAACGCCGCCGTCAATTTGACTTTGGTTTCTCCGCCTATAACTTTGGATAGCTTCATGGATACCTTGATGTGACCATATGGACATATCCAACCTCCCCAAAGATGTTCTGGCCGCTCCGGAAGGCTGTGCCAGGCTATCCACAGGGGTTCTGAGATATGGACATTATCCGCTGATAGGATGGATATCATAAGCCAGGGCGGGGGATGTTTCTAGGCTTCCCGTCAGGAGATCCTGAACCTGGCGCCATGAAACGATGTCCTGCCGGTACAGGGGAAAGGCTGTCTTCATTGTCCGACGTTTTCCCTGTCATTGTACTCCTGTCGAACAGTTGACAGTACGTATGTCTATATACTGTCATTTGTTAGTTCGTTTGCATATTGCCCGATGGCCAGGCCGATGGTTACAATACGGGTAGTCCTGTAAATCGACATGCTGTTCAATACGGGAAAGGAGCGTGCGACGCCTATGCGGAAGCTGTTTATCATCACCGGCGCCAATGGACACCTCGGCGGTACGATCATCAGGAAACTGAAGGATAGCGAGGCTCTGGTACGGGGCTTGATACTTCCTTCTGAACAAGGACGCCCCCAGGCCAATGTCTTGTATGTCATGGGAGATGTGCGCGACAAAACCTCTTTGGAACCTTTGTTCGCGCAAACTGAAGGGATGGAGGTTGTCGTCATACATACCGCGGGAATCATAGATATCGCCGGAGATGTCTCGCAAGTCATGTATGATGTCAATGTCGGAGGGACGCGCAATGTCGTTGAACTGTGCATGGAACACCATGCGAAACGATTACTGTACGTAAGCTCCGTTCATGCGATACCGGAGAAGGACAAGCTCTCGGTGTTGGAAGAGGTGGGCCGGTTCTCCGCCGACGCGGTGGTCGGCGGATATGCCAAGACGAAAGCCGAGGCTACGCAGATCGTCCTTGACGCGGTACGGGAAGGGCTTGATGCCGTAGTTGTCCATCCGTCGGGTATCCTTGGTCCTTATGATTCATCCCACAACCATCTTGTGCAGATGGTCAGCGACTATATTCACGGCAAGCTTCCCGCCTGTGTCAACGGCGGCTATGATTTCGTCGATGTCAGGGATGTCGCGGCGGGTTGTCTGTCCGCCATAGAAAAAGGTCGGAGCGGGGAGTGCTTCATCCTGTCGAACCGTCATTATGAGATTAAAGATATTCTTGGAATGGTCAAATCCATATGGGGAGGCCGGAAGCTTCCCGTTCTGCCGATGTGGATGGCTCGCGCTTTCGCCCCATTGTTCGGCTGGGGCGCCCGTCTACGGAAAAAACGGCCGCTCTACACCAAGTATTCATTGTATGCGTTGAAAAGCAACGACAGGTTCTCGCACGACAAGGCGACAAGGGAATTGGGCTATCAGCCGAGAGACCTATACCAGACCATATTGGATACCGTTGCCTGGATCACGAGGACGCCACGGAAGAAATTACATTTCATGTCTGTCCAATAGGTGAACTGGTCTGTTTTTGTTGTTGAGAGGTTTGTAGGCATACGGTCTGTAAATTTGATTTTGATGCTTTTGATGTTGATCTGTCGGGCGCTGGCGTCTGCGCGGGGTATTTGGTTCTGTGTTTTCCATTTCATCCGACTTCGTTTCAGCCAGCTCCGTTGTCTCAACCATATAGAATAGCTGGATATCATTGTTGGCTTTGCCTGTTTTTACGATATTCTTTAATCGGAACTGGGTCGATAGTTGGACTGACTGCCGAATGGAGTGTGCATGTATATCAGGAGAAACTGAAGGAAGGCATATGATGAGTGGTTGGTGTATCAATGACCTGAGTGATGTCAGCGATGCGGGGCAAGCCTCAGCGGTATGTGATATAGATGAGATGGGTTGCCTCCTCAACGTTACTACATGCCCTGACCGACGAAATATGTAATTTGGCGGTGCTGGCGAATGCCCTCTGGGTGATAAAAGAACAGGCATGGGATTTCTCCCTTGACCAGTCTCGCCCGCTATAGGTATCATTGACCATATGAAACAGGAGACACTGGAGGCGATTCGTACATTCCGCGATGAACGGAACTGGCGGCGATTCCATACGGCGAAGGATTTGGCGATATCGATCTCCTTGGAAGCTTCGGAACTGCTGGAATTGTTCCAATGGGTCGATTCCGGCGAAGCCGTGGCGCATGACAAGGACGAAATGGCGGATGAATTGGCCGATGTGCTGATCTATCTGGTTCAGTTCGCTGATCTGCTGGGCTTGGATCTCGATGCCGTGGTTATGGACAAGCTCCGTAAGAACGCAGAGAAATATCCAGTGGACGCAGTAAGGACGTGCCGGGACAAGTATGATCTTTCCCCATGTCCCCAATCGAAAGGACGGTGAGGGCGTAATGAAATCAGGCCGTATGCAAGCGTGCATCGACTATATCAGGTTCAATCAGGAAGCCGAGGGCTTCTTGCTGGAGGAGACGGAAGAAGATGTCCTCAGGGAAGTCCTCGATGAGGATCGTACCGCCGATGACGCTATAGAGGCGCTTGTCGAAGAACTGCGGCTTCCCGCGGAATATATCCCTTCCGCTGACGAAGGAGATGTCTATCCCGGTACCGGCTGCCTGACGAATTTCTTCAATATCATGGATAGGGACCGGCTTCGCGAGGTGGAGACGAGATTCGTCAATGTCCGCACAGCGGAAATACTGTTGGAACCCATCGATACACAGTTTGATTTTGATCGCCTGAAAGCTATCCATGAACGGTTGTTCGGTGACATCTATCCCAGTAGCGGGCAGGTACGCGAGGTCGCCGCGGCGAAGCGGACGGTGTTCTGCCAGCCTGACTTTATCGACGACATGGCTTCCGAGATTTTCGGGAAGCTTCGCAACGATCATTATCTGAAGAATCTCGGCAGGGATGACTTCATCAACGATTTCGCCTTTTACATGGGGGAGGTCGAGGCGTTGCATCCGTTTCGGGACGGCAATGGCCGCGCGGCGCGCCTGTTCTTCTACCAGCTCGCCTTGAACGCCGGATATGACATCGAATGGTACAAGGTCGCCCCCGACAGGATGCTCGAAGCCGATATTTCCGCCATCGACGGCGACTACCAGCTATTGATCGACGTTCTGTCAGAGGTCGTGATTCCTCTTTGGTGAACATTGTTGTCGTTTTGTGGATTTTTCATGTAATGTATTGACGTCCCGTTGTGTAGTTCCTATATTTGTTACCGAAAATTCGGTAACAAATGGAGATCGCATGTGGCTCGGGATACGAAAGAAAGAATATTGAGGGAGACACTGTTCGCTTTCAGTTCATTGCGTTTCGAGGATATTTCCTTGGCGATGATCGCGAAGCGGGTAGGAGTTTCAAAAACCGCGATATTCCGACATTTCAAGAATAAACAGGAATTGTTCGATACGCTTGAAACGCAGGTCTTGAACCAGATTCTTGTCTTGCGCGACCAGTTGCTGGCAATCGACAAGTCCGCTTTGCCGGAGACTGAATCCCGGTCAAAGGTGTTTGAAGTCCTCGCCCTCTTTTTCAGTGAAAAACCAGAACTATTGCCATACCTCATTCAAAGGGCGTTCAATTCTCAGTCGAGCGTCGCGACCACGACATTGCTGGAGGTATTTGGAACCTCGGACATCCGTTCTGTTCAAAAGTGTTTCGACATGGCGACCATGTGCTTTTTCCTCATGCAGATGGTGAGCGACTATCCCGGTGACACTGCTATGATTCATCAGTACGCCGACTCCGTGTCTCTGTTGATAGAACATGGATTTCCCTGTTTTGGATCGATTACCGTCCAACGGATGGAAGAACTCGACAGCATAGCCGAAGTCTCCGCACAGGAAACGACGCAGGACCGTTTTTTTATTGCGTTGGGACGAGTATTGGAACAATACAGTCCGTTGGGAATTTCAGTCGAACGCGTAGCTGCGGAGCTTGGCTTGGCCAACAGTACGTTGTATGCGACCTATGCGAATAAGGAAACCCTGATCCGCCAGACCGTAATCAAGGAATTCCTCAATTTCGGCACGGTTTTGACCAAGCGGTTGGCTTGCGCCCAATCCCTATCCGAAGCGATCTATGTAGTCCTTGCGACATCCTCGTCGTATTGCGCCCAGTCGATTCCGCTTTCCGATTGCATCATCAGTTGGATTTGCATGAACGGTAAATTGGACTGCAGCTGCGATGACTTCGAGCGTGTTGACTTCCAGCCTCGGCAAAATCCTGAACTGGATCGCTTCCATGAACAATTCCAGGAGTATTGCGATCAGGAAAACGTAGATTCAGATCTGATTTCCCGATGGGTCATGTTCTTGCCGTTCAGCTTTTGTTTTATGAAGAGACTGTGTCCGGAATTCTACCCGTCTGGCTATTCTGACGAATCCCTTTATCGGCTGATACAGCGCGGGGTAGGCGGTGCTCGTTCAGATACGGGTGATGATGAAATGAGAGCATAAGGAGCCCGTCCGTTGTCCTGGGTGCGATTGCGTTGATGCGGGCGACCGGAGCGGGGATGCTCTCGCCCCGTATGTATCGTGGAATATATTTGGGAGAAGAAAAGAGATGAGAATACAGAAAAGAGCCATCGCCACGCTGTTTCTGCTGTCGTGCGTCCTGGCTTCCTGTTGGACGATGACGCTGACGGAAGACCAGGCCGTGGAGTATGCGTTGCAGAACAACGGCAGCCTGAAACTGGCGGCCATGGATCTCGATGTGCAGGCGCGGGCCGACAAGAACGGCTGGAACGGACTATTGCCGACCGTCCAGGTCACGGCGACCCTGAACCGGGGCAACCAGTCGTCGTTCACTTCCCTGGGCGTCAAAGATCCTACGGTCAGCTTCGTCGGAGGAATATCCGCCTCGTGGAGTTTCAACCCGGCGCTGATCACCAACATAGACCTTGCCCACAGACAATATGAGGCGGGACTGATCACTTACGAAGAACAGCGGCAGCAGACGGTCCTCAATGTCCGCAAGCTGTTCTACGGATTGCTCCTGCAACAGGAAAGCCTGGAACTCCAGAGAGAATCGCTGAAGAATACTGAATCACGGGCGAGCCAGGCCGAAGCGAGCTTCAAGGCTGGCTATGTTCCTGAGCTGACGGTCCTCCAGGCCCAGACCGCCTATGACAACGCCGTATCGAGCCTGCAAAAACAGGAGCAGGCGTTCGTTCAGCAGAAAAGGACCTTCGCCATGCTGCTCGGGCTTCCTGTCGATACGGACATCGTCCTCCAAGGAGAAATTGGACTTGATTTCTACGACATCGACGCTGAATCCAGTCTGTCCAGCTTGGACAACCGGTTCGATATCGCCAAGCTCGGCAAGCAGGCGGAGGTGCTGAAGACCCAGGAAAAGGCGTTGAAGATGCAGGTCAACGTTCCGACTATTTCATTGAGCGCTTCCTATCAACCGATGATCAAAGATATTTCCAGGGATTGGGGTGGAACGGTGGGAACGAGCCCTATGATCGCGGACAACTATTCGGACAACGGGAGCATGAGCGTAACTGTGGCCATGAACCTTACCAATCTGCTTCCTTGGTCCAGTTCACGACAGAAATTGAAGGATTTGCAGGATAATATCGGCAAGCTGGCGACCAGCGAGCTGGTACTGCGACAGAGCGCCACGGTTGAAATCCTCAACCTGCTGACCACGCTGGAACAATCTCGCCTGGCTATCGAAAACAGCGAACGGAGCATAGCGCTCGCCCAGAAGGTCTATACGCTGACGGAGGAATCCTACCGGTACGGCTCCACCGAACTGCTGGACGTCCGGGATGCGCAACTACAGCTCGACCAGGCGAGGCTTGGCCGGTTGAGCGAACAATATACATATTTGTCGGCCTTGCTTGACCTTGAATATGCGATACAGAGGAGTATCATCAAATGAATAAGACAACGTACTGCAAGAGCGCCGTCGCGCTCTGTCTCATAGCTCTGTTGACGATAGGCGTCATGGTTGGTTGCTCCAAGACGGAGACCGCCGCGAAATCTACCACGGCTCCCGCCGCGGCGGCGCCGGAGACTGTGGCGATTCCCGTCCAGATATATCAGGTCACGCCGGAGTCCATCACATCCTATCTGAGGTTCAGCGGCGATGTATCCGCCTCCGTCAACGTGGATATTCTTCCCGAACTCTCCGGCAAGGTCGCGAACGTCTATGTCGGAATCGGAGACCGCGTGGTCAAGGACCAGGTCTTGCTCGATATCGATCCATCCCGCCCCGGAACGACCTATAACCTCAGCCAGGTAAAGGCGATCAAGGATGGCACCATTACGGCCTTTATTCCCGTCGTCGGCGTGACGGTGGCCCCTACCATGTCGTTGGGCAAAATCAGCGACACTGAGAACCTGGAAATTGCCTTCAATGTCGTGGAACGGTATGTGTCCCAGATTCATGTGGGGCAGAAGGCTGAAATCACGTTCACCGCATATCCGGGAGAGACCTTCGCCGCCACCGTCACGAAGGTCAGCCCGACGTTGGATACCGGGAGCCGCACGCTGAAAGTCACCTGTACGCTTGATAAGCCGGACGACAGGATCATCATCGGCATGTACGCCAGAATCCAGGTATTCACCGAGCATAAGGAAAACTGCGTCGTCGTGCCGTATGGCGCCGTATTGATAAGCGACCGGCGGTCCTATGTATTCGTCGCGAACGACAGGAAGAACCCCGCGGTCGCCGAACGGCGGAGCGTGACCCTTGGTATACGGACAGGCAATGTAGTGGAGGTCCTTGAAGGCCTCCGGATGGGCGACAAGGTCATCGTCAAGGGACAGAACCTGCTTGCCGACGGTAGCGCGGTCAACGTAGCTTCCACGATAGAGGAGATCCGCTGATGTCCTTGTCAAAACTGGCGGTACGCAAACCTACCACCGTACTGATCATATTCATCGTGCTGACGGCGCTGGGCATCTATGCCACGACGCTGTTGCCGATCGACCTGTTCCCGGAAATGGAGATGCCGTACATCGTCGTATCGACGGCATATGCCAACGCAAGTCCGGAGGAAGTCGAGGATAAAGTCACCCGCACCCTGGAAAGCTCCCTGTCGGGCATATCCGGCCTGAAGACGATGCAGTCGGTTTCCAATCAGGGGTCCAGCATGATCATGCTGGAGTTCACTGACGGGACGGACTTGGCGGAAGCGACCAACATGGTCCGTGACCGTATCGACCTGGTCAGGAACTATCTTCCGGACGAGGTCACGTCTCCCGTCATCCTGAAGATGGATCCCTCCATGATCCCCATCATGACAATCGCCCTGACCGGTGACCGTTCGTTGGAGGAACTGAGGCAGATCGCGGAAGATGTCGTTCAACCCCGCCTGGAGCAAATCGAGGGCGTGGCGTCCGTCTCGATCAGCGGTGGCCGGGAGAAGGCGATAGACATCGACATCTCCCGCGACAGTCTTGAGGCGTATGGACTGACGATCACGCAGGTCGGGCAGATGCTCGCCGCGCAGAACATCCGTTCCGCCAGCGGCACCGTCACCGAGAGCGGGGTGGACTACAGCGTCACCACCAGCGGGCAGTTCCAGTCGCTGGACGATATCCGCAACACCGTGGTGGCCTACAAGGCGGGAACTCCCGCCGCGACCGGCGTGGAGGTGCATCGTATCCTGCTGGGGGACATAGCCGAGGTTTCCGAAGGGTACAAGCCGATCAGCAGCTACGCCTATCTCAATGGCTCTCCCTGCGTGCTGCTTTCGGTGCAGAAACAGAGCAGCAAGAACTCGGTACAGACCGTCGAGCAGATTCGTAAGGAGATGCCGGGTATTCTGGAAAACCTGTCCGCAGGCGTTGAGCTGGCGGAGACTTCCAACACTACCGACATCATCAATGAAGCGATCTCGACCGTTCTCGATTCCGCGATCCAGGGCGCGGTCCTGGCTATCCTCGTGCTGCTGTTCTTCCTCCGGAGCTTCAAGAGTACCGGTATCATCGGCCTGACGATTCCCGTCTCGCTGATCGTGACGTTGGGGATCATGTATTTCGCCGGCCATACCCTGAACATGATGACCTTGGCGGGGCTGGCGCTCGGCGTCGGCATGCTGGTCGACAACTCGATCGTCATATTGGAGAACATCTACAGCTATCGCGAGAAAGGCGCGAAGGCGGATGTCGCCGCGATTCTCGGTTCCCAGGAAATGACCATGGCGATCACCAGTAGTACGCTGACCACGATCTGCGTATTTCTGCCGATGATCATGTTCGGCTCCCGATTGGGAATGATGAAGCAGGTCTTCTTGGGCCTCGCTTTTACCGTCGTCATTTCGTTGGTATGCAGCCTGCTGTTCGCCATTGTACTTGTTCCCGTACTCGCTTCTAAATACTTGAAGCTGGAGAACGTCAAGAAACGCAATAAAAAAGGCTTGAACAAGGTCATGACCCGTTTCTTCGATGCGGTTGACAATGGCTATTCCAAGGCGGTGCGGTTCTCGGTACGCCATAAGTTGCTGATTGTCGCCATCGTACTGGTCGCATTGGTTCTGAGCGTGATGGCGATACCCCGCATCGGCTTCGTCTATATGCCGGAGCAGGAGGATACTACCCTTACCATCAACCTGACGATGCCCCAGGGAACCAATATAGAAGTGACGAACGAGACAATATGTACGTTTGAGACACTCGTTCAGAAAAATATTTCTGGGGTGAAGAGCAGTACGGTTTCCATCGGAGGAACGTCGCTCATGGGGGGCGGGACGAATAGCGCGACGCTAACTTTGTCGTTCTATTCACCTGAAGAACGGAAAGGTTTCGATGTCGCTCAGGTCGCCGCATGGGATACGGTGAACTCCGCCAAGGAGAAGGTCCGGCCACTGTTCAATGTATTCCCCGGAGCCGATTTCACCATTTCCAGTTCTTCTCTGAACAGTATCAGCGGCGGAGGCGTGGATATCGCCGTCAAGGGCGATGACATGGATGCCGTCCGCGCCATGACCCAGCAAATAAAGACCTTGTTGCAGGAAGAGGGGGGCGAGTTCGTCACCGACGTCCAGACCTCCATGACCGAAGGTCTGCCGCAGGTGGAGCTGGTGATCGACCGTGAGCGGATGTATGCCCTCGGTCTGACGATAGCGGGAGTCAATTCCGAGTTGAAGGCGAACATAGACGGCCTGACGGTCGGCAGATACTATAAGGGCGGGGAGGAAACCGACATTATCATCGGACTTCCCGACTCTGACAAGGCGCAACTGGTCGATCTGGAGCAGGTTTCCGTAACCAACGGCAATGGTACGAAGATTCCTCTCTCCAACTTCGCCACGTATGTGGAAACCACTTCCCCGACCTCGATTCTCAGGGAGAACCAGGCCCGTTCCATCCACGTTACCGCGCTGCCTGCGCCGGGCATGAGCATCGACCAGGTTCAGAAGCAGGTCGAAAACCTGATCAACACGCGGATTCCGGCTGATGATTCGGTGTTCATCACCTTCGGCGGCGACTACCAGATGCTCACGGAGGGACTTGAGACTTTCTTCCTGATCATCATCATGGCGATCATACTTGTGTTCGCCGTCATGGCCAGTCAGTTTGAATCCTTCAAGGATCCGTTCATCGTCCTGTTCACCATTCCGCTGTCGATTGTCGGCATTGTGGTCGTCTATCTGCTGATGGGCAAGACGTTGAGCATGATCACCGCTATCGGCGCGTTGATTCTGGTAGGAATCATCGTCAACAACGGTATTGTCCTGATCGACTACATGAATCTGCTTCGCAAGCGCGGCTATGGGCTTGAGGATGCCTGTGTCGCCGCGGCGAAAAGCCGCCTGCGCCCGATCCTCATGACCACGCTGACCACTGTGCTGGCGCTGGTCCCCATGACATTCTCCTCCAGCGGCAATGCCGCGTTGGTTCAGCCCATCGGCATGACGGTTCTTGGCGGTCTTTCTTTCGGGACGCTGATGACGTTGTTCCTGATGCCCGTACTCTATTACCTATTCAACTATGGCAAGGACAAACGGATGCGGAAGAAGAGAAAAATCATGGAAGCGGCGGCAGAGGCTTCGGTCTACGATGTCCTGCGGACATCCTCCGTCGATGGAACGACGACGGCAACGGCTGTGGATGCCGCCAATTCATCCAAGTCCGGCGAGGATTCTTCTCTTGAAAAGAATGACGTATCCGCGAAGGCTGCCGTTCCAAGCGCTGCCGTTCCAAGCGCAGCCATTCCAAGCGCAGCCATTCCAAGCGCTGCCATTCCAAGCGCTGCCGTTCCAGATGAGGTCGTCCCTGATGGCGATGTTCCAGCTTCCCATCCTATATTGGAGTCTTCTGGACAATCCGGGGCCGATAACGATTCCCGGACGATGATTTCCGGACATTCCGTCAAATGGTCGAACCCCGGTGACGGCAAGGAGGACAAGCGATGAAGATGAAACGGATGGACATCATACTGAGCCAGGCTCTTGAAGAGGATTTTATCTATCAATGCCAGTTGCTCCACGTCGCGGACAAGTATACGAAGGTTCCTGATGTGATGGGGCGCGGTTGCTGCAATCCCAAGATGGGCGACAGCGTGTGGCCGCAATTGAATTCCTGGTACATGATGGTCGTTTCCGACGACGACGCCTTCAAGTTGAAGAAACTTGTCGAAAGCCTGCGCCGGGAATATCCCGACGAGGGAATCGGTTGCTTTGAGTCCGAAGTCGAGGTGCTGTAGACCTCCTCTGGCATAGCCGGTTTGCTCATAGGGGGCTGTCGCATGGCGTTGGGTGAAAATGCTCGCGGGTGCGATGGCCCCTTTTGCTATACGGACACAAAATATCCACTTGCATCGTCCTTTGCGATTGACTTTTTTTTGCATGCAAGGGAAGTCTGTTGTTCATATGAGTTTGATGCCATGGGGATGATTAAGTCCGCAAAGGCCGCCTATCCACCTTCCTGGAAGCAGGTTCGCCACCTTGAGACCCCTTTTGCGCACCAGAAATCTGCACGCCGCCACCCCAGGGAAAAGCGGATGGCGGCCACGGTCAACCAAATACTCCCAGATGCTCCAGCAATATTTTGAGACCCATCAGAATCAGTATGATACCGCCGAGAAGCTCCGCCTTGGATTTGTACTTGGCGCCGAACACATTGCCGATCTTGACGCCCGCGGCGGAGAATAAGAACGTAATTGCGCCGATTGAGCAGACGGCGGGGATAATGTCCACCTGCAAGAACGCGAAGGAAATCCCGACGGCCAGCGCGTCGATGCTGGTGGCGACGGCCAGCGGCAGCATAGTCTTGAAACTGAAGGAATCGTTGCAGCATTCCTCCTGTGAACGAGATTCCCGTATCATGTTGAACCCGATCAAGCCAAGGAGGGCGAAAGCAACCCAATGATCGACATTGGTAATCAGGGTTTGAAATTGGATGCCGAGCAAGTACCCTGATGCGGGCATCAGGGCTTGGAATCCTCCGAAGTAGAGACCCGCTATCAACATGTGCCTGATGCTGACCTTCTGAACCGAAAGCCCTTTGCAGACTGAAACCGCGAAGGCGTCCATTGAAAGACCGACAGCGATGACGATTAATTCTCCAATGCCCATCCTGTCCTCCTAGAGGTGGTTTTCCGGTGGCAGACGGCATAAAAAAAAGACCCATCTGTCATCCACAGATAAGTCTCGTCATTTAAAACAAAGCCAGGAAACAAGGTCGTCTCCAGTATGTTGACTCCGCCACGCCGTCAGGCGCTGACTACTCCCTTACGCACCGCCTTACAATTGCATGCCTATCAAGGTTTGTCAAGTATCGATGTCCGTTATCCTCCGTTTGTTCGCAGTTGTCCCTTCTTGTTGTGTTGTAACTGTTGATAGCACAATGATGATGATGTATATTAGGGCTGTTGCGTCGGAATTATGGAGGCCGAATGAATGAAGATAACATCCAGGTTCACTGTGGCGGTTCATACTTTGCTTGCGATACATACGTTCGGCAAGGACTATAAGACGACCTCTGAATTCATCGCATCCAGCGTTAACGTGAATCCCGTGATCATCCGCCGTACTCTCGGATCGTTGAAAGAGGCCGGAATCGTAGATGTCAAGGCGGGGAGCGGGGGAGCGAGTATCATCAAGCCGCTGAAAGACATCACATTGCTGGACGTCTACAAGGCTGTAGACAGTGTCGAGGACGGACTGTTCAACTTCCACGACAACCCGAATCCAGCGTGTCCCGTCGGCAAAAACATACATGCGGTGCTGGACGGGCATCTTCTGGACGCCCAGGCGGCCATGGAGCGGAAGCTGCGGGAAACCACGTTCGCGGATCTTGTGCGGGAGCTCGACGGCAGGATCGGATAACGACATCCCCAGTGCGTGCGGCGGGCTTTTTGAGCGCGACGGTACAGCTTCGCGTTGACTGCCCGCGGTACTTTCAGAATCTATCGTTAGGTTCGATAGCGTGACTATTGACATTACAACGGAGGGCGGCGTATAGTATGCTATGTTGTAATTCATATAGTTACAACAAGTGGCTTGCCATGTGTGTTCCATCATATTCTCAATGGGGAGCGAAGCAATGGCTGGAACGGCGAAACCGCTGCGGGGAAATCTTGCGAGACAGTGCCGCCACCAATACTCGGCCGCCTATCGTGGATATGGGCAATCAGGAGGCTCGTACAATGAATATCTCCATTCTTGATAGATTGCTTGAGATTCTCTATGCGGAACGGAATGAAAGCGTTCCGCAGGATCTTTCCGACGCTGAAAAGGCGCTCCATTTTCGTGCCTTGTGCAATGTACGCCCCCCAAAACCGGTATCGGATGTTTTTTTGCGGTTGCAGGACGCCTATCTTTCCGAAACGGCGCGTCAACGAGGCACCGTTTCCTTATCGGAAATCAGTTTTATAGGAAATGTAGGACTGTGGCGCGGAGATATTACGCGGTTGAAAGTCGATGCGATCATGAACGCCTGCAATCCAGCCTTGCTGGGTTGCTTCCATCCATTGCATGACTGTATCGACAATGTCATCCATTCCAACGCCGGCGTTCAGGTGAGGCTGGACTGCAACAAGCTGATGCAGGGGGGCCTGGAGCCGAACGGTGAAGTCGAAGTGACGAAAGCATACAATCTTCCAAGCCGATATATCTTCCACACCGTCGGCCCCATCGTCCAGGACCGTGTGACTGACGGCAACCGGAACGATCTGCGAAGATGCTACCGGTCCTGTCTGAGAAAAGCCGGAGAGATGGGGCTGGGCAGCTTCGCCTGTTGTTGTATTTCTACAGGCGTGTATCGTTTTCCTCAGGAATTGGCGGCAAGCATCGCGGTCGGGACCGTCAGGGACTGGTTGGAGGAAACAGGATTGGAATTGAAGGTGGTGTTCAATGTTTTTACAGAAAAGGACTATGCGATCTATAGACGGCTCCTTACGACGAATAGAGCTTCTCTCCATTGAACTTGAACGTGCCGACGCTATTCTGATTGGCGCGGGGTCCGGACTTTCTTCCGCAGCGGGGCTGACCTATTCCGGTGAACGTTTCGATGCATACTTCACTGATTTTCGGGATCGGTATGGCATACATGATATGTATTCCGGTGGATTCTACCCATACCGTTCGTTGGAGGAATACTGGGCTTGGTGGAGTCGTCATATCTTTGTAAACCGCTACATGGATACCCCGAAGCCCGTATACCGACGACTGTTGGAACTTGTGGAGGAAAAGGATTATTTCGTGCTTACCACCAATGTCGACCACTGCTTCCAGAAGGCGGGCTTTGACAAGCGCCGTCTCTTCTATACACAGGGTGACTACGGTTTGTGGCAATGCTCAAAAGCCTGCCATGACAAGACGTACGACAACGAAGCCGCTGTACGGAAAATGGTTGAATCACAGGAGGGCATGCGGATTCCTTCATCTTTGATTCCCTATTGCCCGGTATGCGGCAAACCCATGGCGATGAACCTGCGTGTGGACGATACGTTTGTAGAGGACGCGGGATGGCATGAGGCGGCGACACGCTATGCCCGGTTCCTGAACGAACGGAACAATGCCCGCGTTTTGTTTCTGGAACTAGGCGTTGGAGGGAATACGCCATCGATCATCAAGTTTCCCTTCTGGAGCATGGCTCGCCGGTGGCCGGACTCCGTATATGCCTGCGTCAATCAGGGGGAAGCCTATGCTCCTGACGACATCGCCGCAAAATCCATATGCATCGATGGAGACATCTGTGCCGTTCTTGCGGAACTATCGTCATCCCGCGAAGCTCGCCATACTTCATTGAATCATTCCTGATGATGAATTCGTCCAGCCGTTTCCTGTGTGCATGGCAAGTGTATCATTTCGCCAGGCCGTAGCTTATGTCGATTCTCCGGCAGATTTCTTCAATCGGTACGGAACCATCCAGACATATCGTGTACCAGTGGTTTTTGTTCATATGGTAGCCGGGGAAAAATCGCTTGAGGTCTATTATGGTCGCCGCGTCGTTGACGGGCATGCGCAAGTCGAGGATGTCGACGGTTTCATCGGAGTTACAGCCAAGTTTCCGTTTAGGCACCGCCAACAGGGCGGCATACCACTTGCTTGTGTCTTTCCTCCGGAAAATCGCATTGTCCGGGAATCGCTTCCACAAAAATTCCAGCGTATCCTGATATGTTTCCCGGACATACTGGATGATGTCCTTCGCCTCCTCGCTAGCGAAACAGTCCGGCTCGAAGCATTGTTCCGCGATGGCGCGCAGGATAGTTTCGTATTCTTCCTTTACTCGCCCCACGAACGCGCCGGTAGTCCCCTGTATGCGGTGTAGTATGTATTCATCCTCAGAGTCGAATTCCCGTAGCACGGTGCTGACTTCTCCAGTTTCCGCAATGGAGACCGTCATGGTGAATTGCCCGTCCATGATGTCCGTGGAATATACATACCGGTCATCTTGCCGAGTAAAACCGAAAGGAGACAGTTTTTGCGGGTTGAGTTTTTTTCTTTGAAATACAGGATGTACTGAAACTTCCGCCGCGCCGTGCGGCTTGCCCTGTTCTTTCATCGGAATCTACGCTCCTTTTGGCGATTCCCTGTATTCCGACGGTGCGAAAGCCCGTCGTGGAAAAATTTTCCACACAAACGATTATGTATGCCGTCCCATAGAAAAGTCAATGAAACGGCGGCCAAGTCTGTGAACCGTACATCTGTAAAGTCCAAATTCCAAGACCGCCATACACCCGATAGTACGGCTATGAAAAGGTATTCCTATCCCTCCCCGGTTGACCGGTTCGAGATATGTTCTTGAGAGATCTATTGGCATTGATTCAATAGCATAATATTGACTTGGGACGATATATCCACTACATATATATATCATATATAGGCAGAGGTGATGGATATGGCGGCGCGAAATCCCTGCGGGGTACTCATCAAACAGCTCCACGACACGCTGGAGCAGGATTCCAACAATGCACTTCGCAGCCAGGGGTTGACGATGGCACAGGTCATGGCCTTGATGCACCTGCATGAGCTTGGCGACCGCGACGTTCCCTTGAAGGAATTGGAAAAGCTCCTCCATGTCGCTCAGTCAACAACGGCGGGAATCGTTGTCAGGCTGGAGCGGAAGGGGCTGGTCATGCGCCGTGAAAGTACCGAAGACAAACGAATTAAGATCATCAGGATCACGGAAGCGGGTCAACGATGTTGCCAGACGGCGGAAGCCCGTATGAAGGATGCGGAAAACAGACTGCTTTCCGGCCTGACTTCGGCTGAGCGGGAGATATTCAACGTCTTGCTGCAAAAAGTCAGCGACAATATGAAATAAGGCACATGTGATGAAAGAGAAGGAATATATTGTATGGATATTGATAGTATGCTATCAATATGATGCTATCGGATATTGGAGGAAAAACGATGCGTGACGTACAATCGCTGGAAGTGTTCAGTTCCATGCCCGTCCCGAAGGCTGTGCTCAAGAATGCGATCCCCGCCATGGCGGCTATGCTCATGGTGCTGATATACAATCTTGCCGATACATTCTTCATCGGTCAGACTCACGACGCCATGCAGGTCGCCGCCGTATCGCTTGCCACTCCCGTGTTCCTGATCTTCATGGCTGTCGGAACGGTATTCGGCATCGGGGGAACTTCGGTGATTTCACGCGCCATGGGAGAGGGCCGAAAGGAATATGCCCAAAAAGTCTGTTCCTTCTGCATGTGGAGCTGCGTGCTTATCGGCAGTGTCATGTCGGTGCTATTCTGGTTGTTCATGGATCGGCTTCTCGCTGTAATCGGCGCAAGCCCGAATACATGGGAACTGGCGAAATGCTATTTGAATATTGTTTGCCTCAGCGGTCCATTCGTGTTGATCGGCAACTGCTATTCCAACATCTTGCGTGCTGAAGGGCAATCCTCGAAAGCCATGATGGGAATGCTGGTCGGCAATCTTCTCAATCTCGTCCTGGATCCAATGATGATTCTTGGCTTTGGATGGAACATCGCTGGTGCGGCAATCGCGACGGTGATAGGAAACGTTGTCGGCGCAGGCTACTATATCTTGTACTTTCTGCGTGGCAAGTCACTGTTAAGCGTCCGTATGAAGGACTTCGCCGTCCGGGGCAAAGTCTGTAGCGGAGTTCTTGCGATCGGTATCCCCGCCTCGTTGGGGTCGTTGTTGATGAGTGTCTCCCAGATTATCGTGAATGGCCGGATGTCCGGATATGGGGACATGGCGCTTGCGGGGATCGGGGTGGCCATGAAGGTAACTATGATAACCGGTATGGTCTGCATTGGCCTGGGGCAAGGGGTGCAGCCATTGCTTGGCTATTGCGTCGGAGCGAAAAACTGGGAACGTTATAGAAAAATCCTTCGTTTCTCACTGTGCTTTGCGCTCATATTGAGCATTGTGCTGACTTTGGTGTGTTATTTGTTCACCGATCAGATAGTCCATGCGTTCCTGGCGGAAGGAAGTGCGTTCATCTATGCCGTTCGCTTCGTGCGTATCCTGCTGACCACAAGTTGTCTCTTCGGAGTATTCTATGTTTTGACCAACGCCTTGCAGTCCATGGGCGCGGCGGTCTCGTCGCTGGTGCTCAATTTGAGCCGCCAGGGGTTGATCTATATCCCGGCGCTGTTCATTTTCCAGAATTTCCTTGGGGCCGATGGTCTTGTGTGGGCGCAGCCTGTGGCGGATATCCTATCCACCCTGCTCGCCGCAATTCTCTGCTGTGCCGTCACGGCAAAAATAACGCGGACGGCATGATAGGCCGATACCGGGTTGGATGCAAAAGACAAATAAGAGAGGGAGAGGCGCCGGACGAATCTTCCGCTCATGTAGAATGTACGAATTGATTAAATGATATATAATATGCCGAATACGGTATGTTATATTGTAAAATTATCCAACAACTGACTATTGCACAAGATTTCAATTTCCATCAAAGAGGGGATAGAAGCTTGTGCGCCCCCTTTGTGCTGGAGTGAGACCGCCGCTGCCGCTTGGGAAAAATATACGGCGTCCTGCACATCGTCTCCCCGGCCTATGGCGAAGGCGAACGCGGCGTTGAAGATATCTCCTGCGTCCAGTGCGTCCACTACCTTGATATCCCGATAGGCGCTGTAGTATTGTCCGCCTTCCTTGTCGAAATAGTACAGTCCGTCCGCACCACAGGTAATGACGACATGCTGGACCCCTTTTTTCAAAAACCAAGCCGCCGCTCGTTTCGCGCTTGTCGTGTCGCGGACTTCAACTCCCGTCAATACCTTCGTCTCTTCCTGGTTCGGGGTGATATAGTCGAGCATGTCATAGATGACCGATGGATATTGGATGTGCACGCCAGGGTCGAAGAAAATCGTCTTGCCAGCTTTCCTCGCCAGTTCCTTCGCGAGAATCGCCGTCTGCGCAGGAATGTCCCCTTGTAGCAGCAGGTAGTCGCATTGCCGGAGCGTATCCGCATGGAGGCTGAGGTAGGCGTTGTCTAGTTTGCTGTTCGCTCCCGAATACAGAAGCTCAGTCTTCCGTCCCGAAGCGTCGATATTCAGCAACGCCATGCCGGTCGAGCATTTTGCCTCCGTCTTGATATCCGATGTCTGGACTCCAAGCTTTTGCAGTGCGTCCTTGTATGCTTTTCCGAAGCTGTCAGAACCGACTTTACCGATAAAACTGACTTTCGCACCGAATTTCGCCAATGCTACAGCGATGTTCCCTCCCTGACCTCCGAACGATGCCCGGAGGTCCTCGACCTGTGTGTGGTCGCCGGGTTGGGGAAGGCTTCCGCATGTCGTGGTCAAACTGTAGTAGAGGCTTCCAATGACACAATACGTATTCATGCCCACGATTCAACATGAATGATACTTCTTTGTAAACCCCTTTTCAGCCTTTCATGGGCGATGTAGCCATTTATTTGTATATTGGACATGTGAGGAGAGCAAGGGCATGAAAAAAATTAAAGTCGCATTCTATGATACCAAGGCCTATGATCGCCTTTGGTTTGACAGGATCAAGGAGCATCATGGTCTGGACATCACATATTTTGAACACAAACTGAACAAGAATACCGCTGCGACGGCCAAGGGCTACGATGTCGTGGTCGCGTTCGTCAATGATACAGTCGATGGCGAAGTCGTCGATACGCTGGTCCGCGATGGCGTCAAGCTTCTGGCGATGCGTTGCGCCGGCTACAACAACATAGACTTCAAGCAGGCGTTTGGCCAACTCCATATTGTGCGGGTTCCCGCGTATTCACCCTATGCGGTGGCGGAGCATGCGATGGCGTTGTTGCTGACGCTGGTCCGCCGTATCCAGCATGCGTATGTGCGGACGCGCGAGTTCAATTTCAGTCTTAATGGATTGACCGGCTTCGACCTGCACGGCAAGACCGTGGGAGTGATCGGTACGGGGAAGATCGGACGAGTTTTCATCGATATCTGCAAGGGCTTCGGCATGAATGTAGTTGCCTATGATCCATATCCGGCCAAGGATCTCGGCGTCGAATATCTCAGCGTCGAGGCGTTGTGCGAGCGTAGTGACATCATATCGCTGCATTGTCCGCTGACCCCGGAGACCAGGCATATCATCAATGCGAAAACATTGGCCCTGATGAAACCGAACGTGTATATCATCAACACTTCCCGTGGTGCGCTGGTAGACAGTGAGGCTCTGCTTGAAGCGATCAAGGCGAAGAAAGTCGGTGGCGCCGGACTGGACGTCTATGAAGAAGAGGCCGACTTATTCTATGAGGATCAGTCGGCGTCAATTATCCAGGATGATGTACTGGCCCTGCTGATCGCCATGCCGAATGTGATCGTTACTAGCCACCAGGCGTTCCTGACCGACGAAGCGTTGCGCAATATCGCGGATACGACGGCCGAGAACATCAGGCAGTTTTTCGCGGGCGAGGTGATGCCCAACGAAATCTGTTATCAATGTCTGGAGAGCGGGACTTGTCCCAAAGATCATAAGAAACGTTGTTTTTGACCTGCTGGCCCAAGAGCTTCCCGTATGTTTCCGTTTAAGTAAGCAGTCCTTATTTACTGTCGGACTTGGGGGGGCGCAGGTTGTGCCGTAGCGGCGCATCAAGAAACGGGTGTCAACAAATGATATATATAATTATATACAGGACAGTATGATAATATGTTGGTAATGATTCCTTACCAACATATGTTTGATGCTGATGATGAAAAACCAACTAGGGGATTCCCTAAGTCTGATACAGCTACTTGACATCCGGATGCCCAAAAGAGGCCGAAGGGATTTGTAGCGTCTACCGAAACAGCGTAACACCGGAATCATCGGCAAGGAGGGGATATCCGCCGGTGAATCCTCCTGGAATTCAAAACAGCCGACCTGGACCCGTTCGCCGTTTTCCCCCATGTGCTTTTGAAAAACGTCGTCCGGAGGCGTCGCCGGCACGAGTGAAGAGACCCTTCCCCGCGGGAGACGTATGCGAACGGCAAGCGGCGAGGGAAGGTCTCGCCGCCTGTTGTTGTTCCAGACCTACCGCTTTTCTTTTTTGAGCAGATCTCTGATTTCGGTGAGCAATACTACGTCTGCGGGAGGAGCTGGAGGTGCGGCAGGAGCTGCGGGTGCCGGAGCCTCTTCCTTCTTCCTGCGCAGCCTGTTGATGCCCCTGACCATAAGAAACACGACGAAGGCGATCAACAGGAAGTTGATGCACTTCTGGATGAATGCGCCGTAGTTGAGCGTTACGGCGGCTACATCCCCGACAGCCGGTGTGATTACCCATTTTAGTTCGGAAAAATTTATCCCGCCGATGATCAGGCCGATAATAGGCATGAGCAGGTCGTTGACCATGGACTGTACGATCGCGGTGAACGCGCTGCCCACGATGATGCCGACGGCCATGTCCATGACACTGCCACGTGAGATAAATTCCTTGAATTCTCCCAAGAACTTGCCTTTAGCCATTGTTTTGTTACCTCCGTATGGTGTTTACTCAAATATAGCAGTGTCGGTACGCTTTTGTAAGGTCTGGATAGCAATAATTTCAGCAAAGATAGCACTGAAGGCGGGGAACTGGAGTTTTGGATGAAACAGAATGTAGCTAAACAATGGAACGCCGGGCTGTATCAGGCGCAATGTGGTTTCGTATACCAGTATGGAGAGGACGTGTTGTCCCTCTTGCCGACGGAACTTGCGGGAAAGAAAGTTCTGGATCTCGGATGCGGTAGCGGCGTTCTGACCCATCGCCTGAAAGGACTTGGAGCAGATGTCATTGGTGTGGACTCATCATCCCGGATGCTGGCGCTTGCGTCCGAGCAATATCCTGACTTGGATGTTCAGTGCATGGACGCTCTGGACCTTGACTATCACGATGAGTTCGACGTTGTTTTTTCCAACGCGGTATTCCATTGGATTTCCAATCAGGACCGGCTGTTGGCGAATGTCGCCGCGGCGTTGAAGCCGGGTGGGACGCTCGCCTGTGAATTCGGCGGGGTAGGCTGCGGGGCTTCCGTACATGAATCATTGGCACGTGCGTTCGGCCGCAGGGGGCTCGCCTATCGGATGCCGTTCTATTTTCCGTCAATCGGCGAATATGCCCCGCGTCTGGAATCCCATGGGTTGCTCGTCCGGTATGCGGTCCTGTTCGACAGACCCACCAGGATGGCGGGCGTCTGTGGGCTGGAAGACTGGATTCATATGTTCGTCACCCAGCCGTTCGACGGTCTGGACTTGTCCATGGCTCAGGATATCATCGCGGAAGCGGCGGACGAACTCCGTCCAGTTCTATACAATGGGGCGGACTGGACCATCGACTATGTGCGGATACGGTTCAAGGCGGAAAAACAAGTTTTCAAAACAGTTCGCCAGCCCCCTGTGCGGACACTGTGATATCCCTTGGTACAGGCTTTGCGAATCCTATGGGTATTGCTCCCCGCCAAAGGGATGCTCGCCATACCCGCACACCTCCGAGGGGCGATAGGCCAATTCGGAGGGCGCCGGGTATACGGCAGGCAAATGCCGACGGCGGATTTCATCATCAGGCGTCAACCGATTCCGATGGAATCAGTCCAACGGTTTTTTCAGGACGGCCTTGCGGATGGTTCTGATTTCGGGCTGGGCTTTTTGGGGCGTTACCTTCTTGTGCCGGATCAAGAAGCATTTGTGAATCTTTTCATCGCGCTTGAAATCGTCCCCGATGGTCTCCGACGAGATGTCCTGGACGGCGAACTGTTCATAGAGCCGTTCATCGAGCTGGAACTTCCTGTAGTTGTTTGAAAAAATCAGCGTGCCGTCCTTCTCCAGGTGCATCATGCAGGCGCGGATCAGCTTGACCTGATCTTGGTCGACATCGAACGTGCGCCGGCTCTTGCTGTTGCTGAACGTCGGAGGATCACAAAAGATCAAGTCGAACCTGTCATAGGTATCGAACAGCCATTCGATGCAGTCCTCCTTGTAGAAAAAATGGTTCATGCCGGTAAAGCCGTTGAGCTGCATGTTTTTCAAGGCCCAATCGAGATACGTGCTGGAGGCGTCTACGCTGACGGTGCTGAGGGCGTTTCCCGCCGCGGCATACGCGGTCGCCGTTCCCGTATAGCAGAACAGGTTGAGGAACCTCTTGCCATCGGACATCTCCCTGATCATCCGGCGTACCGGCCGATGGTCCAGAAATATCCCCGTATCAAGATAGTCGGTAAAGTTCACCATGAATTTCAGTCCGTTTTCACGCATGATGAAGAATCTGTTGGTGGTCGCAAGCTTCTCGTACTGGTTCAGCCCCTTCTGCTGGGTTCTCTGCTTGACGAAGATCATGTCGCGGTCGATGCCGGTCACACGCTCCGTCGCGTCAATCAATTCCTCAAGCCGCCGAATGGCGTCTTCTGGATCGATGGAGGAGGGGGCTGCATACTCCTGCAAGGATATCCACCTGTTTTCGTAGAGGTCGATCGCCGCCGAGTATTCGGGCATGTCCGCGTCGTAGATACGGTAGCTGGATACGTTCTGGGCCTCCATCAGCGGTTTAAGTGCGGCGAGGTTCTTCTTCAGCCGGTTGGCGGCCATTTCCGCTCCAGGGGTAAGCGGCTTGGCGAGACGTTCCCGACGTTTCTGCTCCGCTTTGGCGATCATCTCCGCGCGTTCTTCCTCGGTGAAAACATAGTAATGCGCGATCTGGCAAGGCATGCCGCCGTTGAACAGCGTGTTGGTTCTGTTCGGCTTCATGTCCACATAGGAGAGCAACTGCTGGTCCCCGCAAAGGATGGCGATCCTCCAACCAGCGAACAGGCTGTTGAACTGCCGTCCCATGGCGATATACAGGTTTTCGATGTTTTCATTTTCCAGTCGGACTCCGTATGGCGGGTCGGTGACGATGCAACCTCGTTCCACAGGAATATCACCGGCGGTGAGGTCCTTGACATCGTGTCGGGCGAATTCGATGATATCCACCACACCGGCGGCCTGTGCGTTCGCCTTGGCGATGCCCAGAGCTTCCGGATCCTTGTCCCAGGCATAGATTTTCACCTGCTGTTTGCGTCCCTCTTCCTGGCGTGCCGCCGCTTCATCCAAAATGTCCTCCCAGACATCGGGGTCATGAATCGGCAGCTTGAAGAATGCGAACTTACTGGTATTGAGAAGTCCGGGGGCGGTGTCCGTCGCCATCCAGGCGGCTTCAATACAGATGGTTCCTGAACCACAGAACGGATCCAGCAATGGTTCCGGCCCGTCTTCTCCGTCCAGCGACTTCCTCCAGTCGGAGCGATAGAGCAGGGCGGCGGCGAGGTATTCGGTGAGTATGGCGTCGGTCTGCATTTTCCTGTAGCCCCGTTTATGCAACGATTTCCCTGAAAAATCGACATACCAGACGACCCGTTCTCCATCTACATGGATGTGGAACGTTACATCGGGGACGTCCCTATCCACGTTGGGCCTTTTGTCCTCGAAATGTTCCCTGATCCGATCGACGATGGCATCCTTGACCCGCAGTGCGGCGAAATGGGAGTTCTTCAACCACCGGCAGTCGGTGACGGTCTCCGTGACCGCGAACGTATTCTCCGGCGTGACCCAGTTCTCCCATGGGATCTGGATGGAGGAATCGTACAGCTCGTCGGCGCTGGTGACGCATTCATCCTGGAAGAGGGCGAGCAAGACCCTGGTCGCCGTTCGCGTCCAAAGGCAGAAACGATATGCGACGGCGAGATCCGCCTCGAATTCAACGCCTCCGTTGGTTACATACACATCCGTCGAGCCGGCCTGACGGGCCTCCATCTCTACGAGATCGTTCTGATTGGCAGAAGCCGTAGCATAGAATATCATTTTATCTCCCTACCTGAAAGCAATATCAGCTGATGTATTTTATTTTTCAATATGATGTCCTGATTCAAACAGTTCTTGTAATTCTTCGCGGTCAAAACTGTAAATCGTACCGCAGTTGAAGCATTCAAGTTGCAACGGGAACGATTTCTGCTCCAATATTTCCCGCTTCTCTCCATCTGGCAGTCCGCAGAGATACCCCGCGAAATGCTCCCGGTTGCAGGGACACGAAAAGCCGACCGCCAGGTGGGCGAGATGCTCGGGTTTTTCGTTTGTGAATTCCCGTAGGACATACTCTCCGATAGTCGTGCCGCCTGCGAGCGTCCTTCCGATGGGGGCGAGTTTCGGAGCCAGCTCTTGGAGTCTGTCAAGGACGTCGTCCGGACAGCCGGGCATGGCTTGGAGAAACATTCCTCCTGCCCCGGCGACGCGCCCTTCCTTGTCGAACTGAATACTCAGCGAAAACAGGCTGGGAGTCTGCTCTGACTGACGGTAATATACAGCAAGATCCTGCGCGAGGTTGCCGTATTGGAGCATGACTTGGCCGGTAAACGGCTGGCTGCCGCCTTCAATCAATTTTGTAATAGTGAGGAAACCTGGCCCATAGAACATGGAAAGATCAAAGCTCTCCAACGGTTTGTCCACCGGGATCGGGACGTTCTTCAGATATCCCCGTACCGCCCCGCAGGCCCAGGCCTCGACATAGACTCCTCCGATAGGCCCGCCGCACTCGATGGTGAGCTGAATGCGGTCGTTGCCCTTCACCGTAGAGGAAAGAAGCCCTCCCGCGATATATGCCTGCCCCAACGCGACCGTCTCCAGGATGCCCAGACCATGGTTCGCCCGCATCTGGTTGACCATGCGGGTTCCCTGCAAGGCCGTCAGGCGGATCCTGCCGTCATCCAAAAGAAACACCTCCCTGCCGTCGTCGGGCAAGGAGGCGAGATGTTCAACTAATATTGGATCTTCAATTTGTTTTCGAAACACCTTTGTCTCCATCGGTAGCGACAACTGCCCGGCACCATCCCGTCACAGCGTCCAGTGGCTGAATCTTCCTCCACATGGCATCACTACCTGTTCGTTCATCATGCATGTCAACCGGTCACCAGTCATGGGGACCTGACGTTCCTTCGCAACCGTTACAATCCGGCGGGACCGTAACGGAGACAGCTTAGACAATGACCTCGCTTTTTGCAATAGCCTCGAACTCCGATCCTTCAATTACTTCGTTTTCCAATAGCTTCGAGGTGATTTTTTCTAACGCTGCACGGTTTTTTTCGATTTTCCCTTTGACAATGCCATATCGGTCATTGACGATCCTCGCCGTCTCTGTGTCGATGTATTCCTGCGCTTTCTCAGAATATTCCCTTGCGCCGGCGACGCCCGCGATGCCACTTTGGGTGGTCGGCAATGTGATGTTGCGGTACTTGTCGCTCATGCCGAATTCAGTGATCATCCTGCGGACCAGATCACTCGCCCGGCTGATATCATTGCCCGCTCCGGTGGAAATCTCACCGAATACGACTTCTTCAGCCGCGCGGCCTCCGAGCAGCGTATCGATATTCCCCAGCAGCTCGCTTTGGGAAAGCAAGAACCTGTCCTCCGTCGGGTATTGGAGCGTATAACCCAAAGCTCCCATGCCTCTGGGGATAATCGATATTTTCGATACCGGTTGCGCGCCAGGGGTCATGTATGCGGTCAAGGCGTGACCCGTTTCATGGTAGGCGACTTTCTTCCGTTCGTCTTCAGTGAGAATCCTGCTCTTGCGCTGGAGTCCCGCCACTGACTTCTCGATGGCCTCTTCAAGGTCCGTCTGGTTGACACGCTTGCGGCCCGAGCGGACGGCCATCAGCGCCGCTTCGTTGGCGATGTTCGCAAGATCCGCACCTGCGAGTCCTGCCGCGGCCTGGGCGATTTTCCTGAGATCGACATCGGGGGCCAGTTTGATATTCTTTGTATGGATCTTGAGAATCGCCACACGGCCCTCGAGGTCGGGTTTGTCGATCAATACCTGACGGTCGAAGCGTCCAGGCCGAAGCAACGCGGGATCTAGGATCTCCGGCCTGTTCGTCGCCGCGAGGATGATGACCCCGGTGCGGGAATCAAAACCGTCCATTTCGACCAGCAACTGGTTGAGCGTCTGCTCCCGTTCGTCATTGCCTCCGATTCCCGCGGATACGCGTGAACGGCCGATCGCGTCGATTTCATCAATGAAGATGATGCATGGGGAATTTTCCCTGGCTTGCCTGAACAGGTCCCTGACCCGCGCTGCGCCGACGCCGACGAACATTTCCACGAAGTCCGCCCCGCTCATCTTGAAGAACGGGACGCCGGCTTCTCCCGCGACCGCTTTCGCCAGCAGGGTTTTTCCCGTTCCAGGAGGTCCCACCAGCAGGACGCCCTTGGGAATCTTGCCGCCGATTTCCGTATACTTGTCTGGATGTTTGAGGAAATCGACTACTTCCTCCAGTTCATATTTGCTCTCGTCGGCGCCAGCAACGTCGGAGAACCTTACCCCGGTATCTCCTTCCGCGACGATTTTCGCCTTGTTCTGGTTGAAGGAGAGGACCCCTTGTCCTCCTTGTCCCATTTTCGCGAACAGGAACCTCCATAGCAGGAAGAACAGCGCGAAGGGCAATATCCAGCTCAGCAACGTTGAGATCAGGCCTGGTCGCGCAGGAGCGGTCGCATAGTATTCGACGCCCATCTCATCCAGCAGGGGGATCAGCGATGGGTCGTCCAGAGAATAGGTGGAATAGGCCATCGCCGTAGGGGTCGTCGTTTCCGTAGAGCTGGTTTGTGAAGGGGCCATATTGAAGAACGATGTCCTGAAATCCTCTACTACCGGTCCTTTTGAGTAGGTATAGCCGATATATTGCTCACTTTCTATCGCCACACGTTTGATAGTGCCGTTCTTGATCAACGCTTTGAACTGGTTGTAGTCCACTGATGTGACGTTGCTGTTTTGCGAGAAAAAGAAGCTGTTGATCAGCATCAGCGCCATCAGGATGATGAAGAAATACCAGAAGGAGAATTTGAATTTCTTCTTTGTCCCTGGATCTACGCCGCCTTTGTGTATACCCGGTTCTTCCCCGAACTTGTTTTTCTTTTTATCGTCCTGTCCGCTCTGGGACGCATATTGCCGATCGAGGTTCTCTACTTCGTTCGGATTCTTTTCTGTCGCCATGTGTCTCCCTTGTCGTCCGTCTTGCGATGGACTTCTTCATGGATGTAATAATATGAAAGAAGATATGGCAAATATACTTCTGGACCTGCCTGTTTGGCAAATGAAGTTCAAAAAATAATCATAAATATAACTTTCAGAACATTTCTCCACGTTCCATCGTATAGCTATAAGTTATATTTATGCATGATGCCCTATGCATCTTTTTTGGGGATGCGGACTGATCATCCCGTCCGCGTGCTCTCCAGCCTCTAGGCGGATACCCGGGCTTGCCGCATGCATAAGGCGGACGACCGCTCCAGCAACGTTCCGTATGGGTGCGGTAAATCATCCCCCCTATGAAAAAACTCCATTGAAAAACCTCAGTACGGAGGTGGTCGCTGATAGTATTTCGCGGTATATTGTGCAATAATTGCTCAGTGCGTGAGTTTTTCCTAGAATATAGGGCGATGATTTTCATGGATGTCGCAAAGATTGTGCAAGAAATATCACTTTCTGATTTGATACAGAATGTCATTCGGACTGGCCGTATGAAGTTTTTGTGTTTTTTGTAATTTTTCTTCACATTCTGATTGTCGTTGGCATATGTTTTGCGCATGATGAGGTACGTATAATGAGGGGAATATTATGAATGTGTCTATGAAACGCCGGTACATCGGGCTTCTGATAGTGGCTTGTTGCACGCTGGCGCCGTTGTTCGCGGTCGAGCTGGATCAGCTGATGTCCATGGCGAAGGAAAAAAGCCCGCAGATGCAGGCTTACCTCCTGACCCGGCGGAACAGTGAAATAGCGAATGAGCTTACCGATACCAAGGATTCGCTGGGGATAGAGGTTTCTACGGGCAATACGACGGTCGCCTATGTTCAGAAATCTACAAATGCCACGACGGGGGATGTCACACCCAGCCATACCTCCACATCCGCCGGTCCGTCGATCACTTTCACATTGCCCAACGACGGCAAGACGAAGATTTCAGTCGGTTCGGGCGCGACGGTGGACTTCCTTGATTCCGGTGGACGCATCTACTCGCTAAGTCCCGCCGTCTCGGCCTCCCATACCTTTACGTTCGGGCGGACAGGCGATGACCGCTCAGACCTGCTGTACTCCCAAAATACGCTGTTGGCTAGCCAGACCTATTCCAATAACGTGCTTGCGTTTGAAAACCAGGTATATCAGAAGATATCCGCCATCCTCGCGCTGGAACAGCAGATCCGTTCCACACAGAAAAATATCAACGACCTGACGACCACCATGGGCAATGCGATCAAGCTGGGTACGACTACCAAGGATACAGTGACATATCAGAACCAGGAGCTCCAGTTGAAGTCGTACCAGAACACGCTGGACAACCTTATGCTGTCATACAACTACAATCTGGAGCAATACAAGATACTGACCGGACTGGCATATGAACCCGTAACGGGTATCCGCGAGGTTTCGCTGAACTTCGCCCCGCTGTCGTCCGGAAATACCGCGGTAATCCTCAAGCAGCTTTCCTTGCAGGTGGCGGAGGAAGACCTGAAGATTGAGAAGGCCAAGCAGACCAACACGACCCTTGGGGTCAATGGGTCCGTCAGCGCTCCCGTCTCAAGGAAGAACGGGACAAACTCCTACTCGATCAATGGCGCCGCGGGGGCTACGCTTACAGGCGCGAACTTTTCCGTTTCTGCATCGACGAAAATGGATTATTCAATCACCAACGACAAGTTCTCCCCGTCGGTCACGGTCGTCGGTACGTGGAAGAACAACGCGGGACAGACCTCCGACACCTTGAAGCTCCAACAACTGGAGAACAAGGTTCTGCTTGCCCAGATAGACTACAATGAGGCCTTGCTTGCTTATCAGGCGAATGCGATTTCGTTGCAGAACGATGTCCAGAACTGGAATCTCTCAATGGCCCAGCAGAAGAACATGATGGACTATCACAAGCAGGTTCTGGCGCAGAAAGAAGTGATGCTTGAAAAAGGGTTGGGCAAGCAGACCGACGTGGACGCCGCGAAATTCACCATTGAACAGGATCAATACGATTGGAATAAACTGTTGTTGGACGGCTTGGCGCTGGAAAACAAAATCCGCATGATCCAGTTATAGGACGAAGGAGCGAATGGAATATCATGGCTAAAAATAGGGATATGAACAATACACCGACCTCTACCGAGGAACAAGTCCGTAGCACGTTGCGCCGTCGCATGGCTCGTAAACGGGTGAAACGGATCGTTATCTGGATCATCGTCATCGCAATTATCCTGGGCGGATATTATTTGTATGATTTCTACAAGAAAAACAGCCGGTTGCCCTGGATGCCCGAGAAGGCGGCGGTATCGATGTATACCACCGAAGAGGCGAAGGTATACGAAAGCACCTACAACACCACGATTGATCTGTCGGGCTATGTGGCGCCGTTCGACGAACAGAAGGTCAAGTTCCGTTCTACCGGCGCAATCACCGGCGTGTATGTGAAGGCCGGCCAGGCGGTGAAGAAAGGGGATTTGCTTGTGACGATCAACGACACGAGCCAGCAATATGCGTTGGCGAACTTGGAGTCCCAGATTGAACAAGCCCAGATTGAAGGTAGCGCCCGTGCCCTCGAATTGCTGGAGTTGCAAAAGAAGGCGGCTGAAAACAACCTCGACTATACCCGTTCCTATGCCAATTTTGATGGTGTCGTAGCATCGGTCGATGTATCGGTCGGCGACTATTTCGAAGCGGGTTCCTCCGCCATGACAGTGATCGACCGCAGCAAGCTCAAGGCTACCGTGGAGATCGACGAGATAGACATGCAATATGTCAAGCTCGGACAGAAGGCGATGCTCACGTTTGATTCGCTGCCGGGGCAAACCGTTGAGGCCGTCGTGACATATATTCCCATGATAGGCCGTTACACGACCCAAGGTATCGGGGTGATGGACGTAAAGATTACTATCGACGATCCTCCCGCCGGACTCGCTCCCGGCTATACCTTTGAAGGCAGGATTGACATAGAGGGTGAGATATCCATGGTTTTGGTCCCACAGTCGGCGGTCATCACCCGCAGGGGGACCAGCACTGTGGAAAAGAAGATGTCGGACGGTTCCACCCAGACGGTCACGGTCTCCGTAAAATATCTGGGAGAGGGGCTTTGCCAGGTATTGGGCGGTACGCTGAAAGTGGGCGATACGGTCATCGTAAAGAAATCGACCCTGCCGTCCGATTCTGTCTCGAACATGATGGTGACGATGGACGCCCCCGCTTCCGACGGACCGGGGCCGCGTTGACGGAGACAAGCTGAAATGGATGAAAGCATGAAAGATATGCAGTCCCGGCCATACACGGCCGGAGCATATGCGGCCGGGTCAGCGTCGGGGACGCAAACCGATGTCGCGATGCCCGTCACCGAAGTTCGGAACGGACAGGTGCGGCCGTCCCCTGGAAAGGCCATCATCACGCTCCGTGACGTCAAGCGGTACTTCATGGTCGGGGATTTCATCGTGAAGGCTCTGGACGGTGTGTCGCTGGATATCCAGAAAGGGGATTTCGCCGCGATCATGGGGCCGTCCGGCTCAGGGAAGTCCACCATGATGAACCTGATCGGCTGCCTCGACACTCCTACGAGCGGCGACATACGGATAGACGGCGAGGATACGTCGGGCATGAACGAGACGGAACTGGCGTTCGTCCGCAACCAGAAGGTCGGGTTCGTGTTCCAGCAGTTCAACCTGCTGGGCAAGCTCACCGCTTTGGAGAATGTGGTCACTCCGCTGCTCTATGCCGGCATATCCGTCAAGGAACGGAAGGAGAGGGCCATGACCGCGCTGGAGCGGGTGGGGCTGTCCGACAGGATGAAGCACCGACCCAATGAACTGTCCGGCGGACAGAAGCAGCGGGTGGCCATCGCCCGCGCGCTGGTGAACAATCCCTCGATCCTGTTGGCGGACGAGCCTACCGGCGCATTGGATTCAAACACCGGCAACCAGATCATGGAACTGTTCGAGGAACTGAACAGCGAGGGCCGTACCGTCGTATTCGTCACCCATGACCGCGAGCTAGGCATGAGATGCCATAGGCAGATCCGTATTCGCGACGGGCTGTTGGAGGTTTGACATGTTCATAGAGAATATCAAGCTGGCGTTCGCCGCGATGCGGGGCAACAAGCTCAGGACGTTGCTTTCCTTGCTCGGGATCATCATCGGCGTAGGCTCCGTGGTGGCGATCCTCACGCTGGGGCAGAGCGCCACGGAAAGCATCACTGATTCCATCACGTCCGGCGGACTGAATATGGTTTCTATCTTTCCCGTTGCCAATCAGAAGACAAGTTCGGTCTTTACCGAGGATTTCGGCGATACTCTGATGCGCAACGTCGACGGCATTGATTCTGTACTACCACAGGTAAGCAGCAACGCCTACGTCCGCAAGGGGTCGAAACGGAAGAGCGTGACCGTCAATGGGGTGCTGTCATCCTATGCCGGGGTTCAGAACTACGAGCCCGAAGAGGGCGAATTCTTCAGCAGCATGGACAATATCAACCGGCGGCAGGTGATCGTGCTGGGCGCGGAAGTCGCCAAAGAGCTGTTTCCCTACGGCGATGCGGTCGGCCAATACGTCAGCCTGTTCCGCAATCAGGCGAAAAGCTACCTTGTCGTGGGGGTGATGAAGAAGAAGGACGCTTCGTTCAGCAACTCCTATGACGCCGGCGTCTACATTCCCTACAACACCTATCAGCAGCGGTTCCGCCGTACCTCCACGGTAGGTGCGTACGTGGTCGAGGTGAATGAGGACGTCAACACCATCGAGGTCTCCGACAAGATCACGCAGTACCTGGACAACCTCGTGGGGGCGGACGCCTACGGGCTGTTTTCCCCCGCTACGCTGGTGGAGATGTCGAAGCAGATTACGGGGACGTTCAGTTCCTTCCTGGCGGCTATCGCCGCGATCTCCCTGCTGGTCGGAGGGATCGGCATCATGAACATCATGCTGGTATCCGTGGCGGAACGGACGAAGGAGATCGGAATCCGCAAGGCGCTCGGAGCGTCTCCGTCGACGATCCGGGGACAGTTTCTGACCGAGGCGATCACGTTGACGCTGATAGGCGGCATATTGGGGATCGTCTTTGGCGCGGGTATCAGCGTCGCATTGACCAACCTTGTGAATTGGTCGTTGCACCTTTCCTATTTTTCCTTTGTATTCGCCATGGGCTTCTCGATGTGCGTGGGGGTTTTCTTCGGATGGTATCCCGCCATGAAGGCTTCCAGGCTCGATCCTATCGAGGCGTTGAACTACGAATGATGAAGGAGTTCGCGTTACGTCGTTGAGATTGCGATAATGCGTTAGGGAAGGGGGGCTTTTGTCGTGAAGAAGAAGGAAAAAAGACGAAGATGGTCGATTGCCAACGGGAAAGAGCCTATATTCGTTATTTCCGGGCTTGTGTTCGCATTTCTGCTTCTCATCTGTCTGGTGCTGTTCCTGTCCTACAATATCATCAGGGCGGAGAACCTGAATATCCAGATGCAGGCTGAACGGGCGTTCAATTCAGTCTACGTCACTTTGTCGACTATGACTGGCGTTTCTTCCTACTCCAGTTCTGCGTTCGATACCTATGCGATTTCGAAGGCCACGCGAGTGATGCAGGAGGAGGGGGTGAAGGCGATCGGAATATACGAGGACAACGGCCGGTTCAGCTTCGGGCTCGGTCCCGCGCCGTATTCACTTTCCCTGGAGCATCTGAACATCTTGCGCAACAACAATGACGACATCCAGTCGGGCATCCTGACCTACAACAGGGAGACGGGGATGATTGAATATCTCCGTTTCGCCCGCCAGATTTTGCTGGACATCGGGACTTTCAGTTTCTCCGACAACAACCTGATCAGCAATCCGGTTGATTTTCCCAATATCCTCTATATTCTGTTTGATGGACAGGCCTATCAACGACGGCTGACGATGGTCAAGGCGTTCTCTTTCTTCACGATCATGGCGATCGGAGTGTTCTTCTTGATGATCGTCAATATCTACCAGAGCAACAAGCAGTACCGGGAAACGTTGGCCAAGCAGGAAAGCCTGGTGAACCTGGGCGAGGCGGCCCGCACGCTGACCCATGAGATCAAAAACCCGCTGAGCGCCATCACCATTCAAATCGCATTGTTGAAGAAGATGTTGCCTCCTGAGCACAAGGGGGACTTGCAGGTCGTGGACCTCGAGGTTCAGCGGTTGATTCAGCTTACCAACAAAGTCAGCGATTTCCTGCGCAATCCGCTGGGAACGCCGGAAGCTCTTGACCTCCCTCCATTCATAGAGACGATTTCTCAACGTTTTCCGATGCCCGTGACGTTCGTACCGAAAAGCCTTGTCCATGTGTCGATTGAATTCGACGCCGACCGGGCTAGGTCCGTATTTGAGAACCTGTTGAAGAACGCGATGGAAAGCTGTCAGGGCAGGGATCCTCAGGTAGAGGTCGAAATCAGCCTGGACAAACGGGAGCTTGTCCATGTCTACGTCCGCGACCGGGGTGATGGAGTCCCCGAAGGCGATGAGAAAAAGATATTTGATCCGTTCTTTACGACGAAGATACATGGTTCTGGGATAGGGTTGTCCATCTCCAGACAGTTTGTAAAAGCCCGCGGTGGCAATATCCGCCTCTACCCGCGGGAGGGGGGCGGCACGGTGGCCGAGGTCGTCCTGCCCCGGTCCCTGCATAGGGTGAGGGATTCGCTGGAAGGGTAGTCGCTATAGTGAACAGGATGGAAGAAAGGAACGAATGATGAAAATCTTGATTGTTGATGACGAACCGAATATCAGGGAGTTGATGAGAAAGTATCTCGGACTTGAGGGAATCGACAGTGACGGTGCGGAAAATGGATTTTCCGCCCAGCGCCTGTTGAAGGAGACTCCTTACGATGCCTGCCTGGTCGATCTGAAGATGCCGGGGATGGATGGTCTGCAACTGATCATGTGGTTGAGACAGGAAGGGTTTCGAATGCCGGTGATCATGATTTCCGCCCATGGGGAGATCAACGACGCTGTTTCCGCATTGAAGGAAGGCGCCCAGGACTATATAGTGAAGCCGTTTGATCCCGAAGAACTGACCATCCGGCTCAAGAAGCTGGTCGAGGCCCAGAACCTGCGCAATCTGGTGGAATCGGAGTTTCGGGCCAACGAGGATGGCGGCCAGAGCGGTTTTATTGGAGATTCCCTGCCGATCAGGAAGATCAAGGAAGTGATCAGCCGTATCGCGGACAGTCCCGCCACCGTACTGATTACCGGCGAAAGCGGTACCGGGAAGGAGGTCGTGGCCCGCGAGATTCACGCCTCCTCGTTGTTGAAGGACGGTCCGTTCGTAGCAATCAATATCGGTGGTGTGCCGGAGAACCTGTTGGAGAGTGAATTGTTCGGATATGAAAAAGGCGCTTTCACCGGCGCAATGAACCGTAAGCCGGGCATGTTCGAACTTGCTTCAGGGGGAACGTTGTTTCTCGATGAGATCGGCGACATGCCGTTGTCCCTGCAAGTGAAGATTCTCCGTGTCTTGCAGGATCACAAAATCACCCGTCTGGGTGGGACCACCCCGATTCCTATCAACGCGAGGATCGTCGCCGCCACCAACAAGAACCTTGAGGACATGGTCAGGCAGGGGAAATTCCGCGAGGATCTATTCTATAGGTTGAATGTCGTCCGCATTGAGATACCCCCGTTGCGTGAGCGCAGGGATGACATCCCGTTGCTTGTCGCGGGAATCATCCGCCGGCTGAACCGCCAGATGGGGCATAAGGTCGAAGGTCTGTCTCCCGATGCCCTGGAGATGCTGAAACATCATAATTTCTATGGAAACGTTCGTGAACTGGAGAATATCCTTGAACGTGCGGTAATATTCGCCGATGGTTCCCTGATTCGTGCGGACGATTTGGACCTTCGCGGAAGCGTCTCGCGTCCGGACAGCCAGTCGACGTCGAGCGTGGCGTATGCCGATGCCGTTTCCAGCGAGGCCCGCAGCCTCAAGGAGATGGAGGAGGACGCCATTGTCCGCGCCCTGCACCGGTGGGAGGGCAATCGGACCCGCGCGGCCGAGGAGCTGGGCATCAGCCGCCGCACGTTGATCAACAAGATCGCCGAGTACGGATTGGATTTGTAGTGAATTTCGGCGTGATGACGCTGGGACGCTGAACGTTTCGGTAGTGAAGGCCGCGGGTCCCCAAAGGCATTTGCATTTTTGGTAGGCTCCCGAACCAAGGACTGCGCCGCTGATGCGGTCTTCATCTTCCTTGCCGATATCGGACTGCCTGGGAGGCCTGTGGGTTCCCTCATGTGTTGACTGGAAGGGAAGCTCTCCGTACACTGGTCCTGCCAGATCCGGAGGGCTTTCACCGTTCATCCGGTTCTGTCATGAAGGAGACTATGACGATGCATACGTTGCCCCGTTGGGATATCGATCCTATCTATCCCGGAATTAAAAGCGATGAATTTCTTTCGGACCTCGCCCGGATGGGGGAGCTGGCGTACCGGCTTGACATGTTGTTGGATGATGAAGCCTCCCGCAAGGTCGACCTGACGAAATGGCTGTCGGACGTCCTGACGGTATATCAGGACATGCTTGATCATCTGGAGACTCTGAACGCCTACGCCAGTGCGGTACTGACTACCGATACCGCCGATGTTGACGCGATGAACGGGCTGAACAAGGTCGAGGCCGCGGCGTTGCAGGTGCAGGCCGCGGGCGTGAAGCTCCTCAACGTTCTTGCCGCGGAGCAGGAGGGCGTCGAACGG
>JAXEWB010000059.1:0-2336 GCA_034114085.1 Sphaerochaetaceae bacterium
CCGAAGCCCTGCAATTCATTGATTGTGAGCTGAATTACGAGGAAGGATCTGTGAAGTCTTCCTAGGGCTTGTTGAGCGGTTTTGGCTGATAGGGGATGTGGCGGGGGCCGCCGCCATGTAGTGGAGTCAGGCAAAAGCCGCCCGTTGTCCCGGATAGCGGAGGGCTTCGGCTTGTTGATATAGGAATTGGCGCTGGAAGCGAAGCTGTCGCGGACCAGCTATACAAGAAGTTTTCTTTTGAGAGGTTTATTAGATGATCACTGACCTGCAGAAAATGAGAAATATCGGTATTAGCGCCCATATTGACTCTGGCAAGACGACTCTTTCTGAACGTATTCTGTATTACTGCAATAAGATTCACGCAATCCACGAGGTTCGTGGCAAGGACGGCGTCGGCGCGACCATGGACAGCATGGAACTTGAACGCGAGAGAGGCATCACCATCGCTTCCGCCGCTACCAACGTGACTTGGAAGGATTATGAAATCAACGTCATCGACACTCCGGGACACGTGGACTTCACTATTGAGGTTGAACGTTCCCTTCGCGTTCTCGACGGCGCTATCCTGGTTCTTTGCTCCGTCGGCGGCGTGCAGTCGCAGTCCATCACTGTAGACCGGCAGATGAAGCGATATCATGTTCCCCGCATCGCGTTCGTCAACAAGTGCGACCGTACCGGTGCGAATCCGTACCGCGTCAAGCAGCAGCTGATCGACAAGCTCGGCTTGAACGCCGTGCTGATGCAGATCCCCATCGGTCTTGAGGATCGGCTTGAGGGTGTGGTTGACCTTATCACCATGAAGGCTCTGTATTTTGATGATGGTCCGAATCGCGACCAAGTCCGTGAAGCTGAGATTCCCGCCGAGTTGCTTGACGAGGCGCAGGAGAAGCGTGAGGAGATGCTCGACGCCGTATCCATGTTCAGCGATGACCTGATGGAGGCGATGCTTGAGGATTCCGTTACCGAGGACTTGATTCGCGACGCAGTCCGCAAAGGGACTATAGCTCTCGAACTGTGCCCGGTGTTCATGGGTTCCGCCTACAAGAACAAGGGTATCCAGCCGCTGCTCGACGGCGTTCTGTCCTATCTGCCCAATCCTGCCGAGGTTGAGAACATCGCCCTTGATATCGACAAGAACGAAGAAGCCGTCGTACTCAAATCGGATGAAAGCCTGCCTCCCGTCATCCTCGCGTTCAAGCTGGAGGACGGTCAGTATGGCCAGTTGACCTATATCCGCGTCTATCAGGGGAAAATCAAGAAGGGCGATGAACTGTACAACACCCGTACCCGCAAGAAGTTCAAGGTAGGCCGTCTGATCAAGATGCACTCCGCGGAAATGGAAGACATCACCGAGTGCGGTTGTGGTGAAATCGCGGCTCTGTTCGGTATCGAATGCGCCAGTGGCGATACCTTCTGCTCACCCAGCCTGAACTACACGATGAGTTCCATGTATGTTCCGAATCCGGTTATCAGCCTCGCCATTACTCCTGTTGACAAGAAGGCCGCCGACAACATGGCCAAGGCCCTCAACCGCTTTACCAAAGAGGACCCGACGTTCCACACCTATGTTGATCCTGAATCCAACCAGACGATTATCCAGGGCATGGGCGAACTGCACCTCGACGTGTATATCGAGCGAATGAAGCGGGAATACAAGGCCGAGGTTACCATCGGGCAGCCTGAGGTTGCGTACCGTGAGGCGATCACCCAGCGCGCCGACTTCAACTATACCCACAAGAAGCAGACCGGTGGTTCCGGTCAGTACGCTCGTGTCGCCGGATACATCGAACCGATTGAGCCTCCCGCCGACGGAGAGGATTTGAAGGATTATGAGTTTGTCGATGAAATCAAGGGCGGCTCAATTCCCAACGAATATGTCCCTTCCTGCGACAAGGGCTTCCAGGCCGCTATGAAGAAGGGGACGCAGATCGGTTTCCCCGTCGTCGGTGTCCGCTGTGTCATCAACGATGGCGCATGGCATCCGGTCGACTCTTCCGACATGGCGTTCCAGACTGCGGCTATCGGTGCGTTCCGCGAAGCGTATGAGAAAGCGAAGCCTGCCATCCTCGAACCCATTATGAAGGTCGAGGTAGAGGGGCCTTCCGAATTCCAAGGCAACATTTTCGGCAGCATCAACCAGCGTCGTGGTATCATCGTCAGTTCGACCGAAGACCATAATGTTTGCCAGGTCGATGCGGAAGTACCGCTTTCCGAGATGTTTGGCTATTCCACCGTCCTCCGCTCCTTGAGCCAGGGCAAGGCTGAATTCACCATGGAGCTGGCCAAATATGGTCGTGTTCCCTCCAGTGTCTCTGAAGATCTGAAGAAAGCCTATC
>JAXEWB010000060.1:0-91144 GCA_034114085.1 Sphaerochaetaceae bacterium
GGCCGATAGAATACACTAGTAATCCAGCGTACAGAAGGTGATAATAGTATATTAGGTTAATTTATTCAATCCGTTCGGTATTAGATACTTGTGAATTTTTCATCTCCAGAAAAACAAACGAAACAGGACATCCCTCCATAGAAAAAAACAACAGGACTTCGCAATCGTCCAGCATGAACTTTCTTTTAATAAATGCTATACTGCGGACATATCAGGAGGTACCGTCATGGAGACCATCTTTTCTAGAATCATCGCAGGGGAACTGCCTGCAGTCAAACTGTTCGAAGACGATCTGTGCATCGCAATATTGGACATCAACCCCGTCAAAAAGGGACATTCGCTTATCATCGCAAAAAAACCGTACCCTACCATCACGCAATGTCCGGACGAAGTATTGTCGCATTTGATGAAAGTCGCCAAGCAACTGGATGGGAAAATGCGCAAGGCGCTGTCCTGTGATGGGACGAACATCCTGATCAACAACGGCCCGGCGGCTGGACAGGAAGTGCCGCACCTCCACATCCATGTCATCCCCCGTTATGACAATGACGGGCAGAAATTCGGGTTTTCAAAGGAAGTCTACGCGGAAGGAGAGATGGTCAACTACGGCAAGCGCCTCCTCCTATAAGTTTTCCCTTGCTCCATGGCTTTGCTCTTGATACACTATGGTCATGATGAAATGTTGTCAGCATTGTGGACGGCCGGTTCCAGACGGGACGATTATCGGAAGAACAACGCTCTGTGAAGGTTGCGGCGGATATTTGCATACCTGTGACAATTGTCGATTCTATGAACCGGGAGCTTATCACGACTGCAAGGAAGCGGTCGATGAGGTTGTCGAGGACAAGGGCGGGGCGAATTTCTGCGACCAGTTCGCACTTGCCGAGGGGACGGGCCGCAAAACGCGGGACGCCAAGAAGGATGAGGCCAGGACTCGGGCCGAGGCTCTCTTTAATTTCTAGTTCATCTTGGAGGATGCGGATACATGATATCGCCGGGAACGAAAACCCCAGACTTCATCTTGCTGGATGACCAAGGCAACGAAAGAACCCTCAAGGATTTCTTGGGAAAGACCTTGGTACTGTATGCCTATCCAAAGGACAATACTCCAGGCTGCACGAAAGAGGCCTGCTCATTGAGAGATCAAAGCCATGCGCTGGCGTCGCTTGATGCGCAAGTCGTCGGGATCAGCCCCGATTCCGTTGCGAGCCACGCCAAGTTCAAGGAAGACCATGCGCTTCCTTTTACATTACTTTCAGATCCGGAAAAGGTTCTGCTGCAGGCGCTGGGAGCATGGGGAGAGAAGGTCAACTATGGTAGAAAATATATGGGCGTAATCAGAAGCACGTTCATCATCGACGCCAATGGCATCATAGAAAAGGTCTGGGCGAAGGTAACGCCAGCCACACATGGCGGACAAATCGCTGAATATCTGAAAAAACGGAGCGGACGAGCATGAATAAACCACGTGTCTTGTTGTCCGTGTTGGCGTTTTTCCTGTCACTGGCGGTGATTGGCTGTTCATCGTATACGTATGATGATGCGAAGACCAGGATAGACCCCATCCCATCCATCCCCGTTCAAGAGCCGGTTCCTACCAAGATGTCGGAAATCAAGGCAATCCAGGATGCGGAGCAAGCGCGGTTGGACGCTGAAATCGCGGCGCGTGAAGCAAAGGCGGCGGCGCAGGCCGAGGAAGAGGCCAAGCGCGTTGAAGCGGAACAGGCCGCCGAAGCCCGACGCAAACAGGCGGAAGCGGATGCTGAAGCGAAGCGCCTGGCGGAAGAAGCGGAGGCACAACGCAGGCAGGCCGAGGCGGAAGCTGAGGCGCGACGCCTGGCGGAAGAAGCGGAAATGCGACGTCAGCAAGCGGAAAACGAGGCCATGCGAAAACAGTCTGAGGCCGAAGCGGAGGCGAAGCGGCTCGCTGAAGAAGCTGAACTTCGACGGATAGCGGATGAAGCCGCCGCAGCGGAAGAAGCGAAACGCAAAACGGAAGAAGAGATTGCCAGACGCGCAGCGGAGGAAGCGGCCAAGTTGTCCGCGCCGGTTCCAGACGCTGACAAGGTGACGCTCCCCTACCGATACCAACCGCTTCAGGAAAATCGCCAGCTCTCCGGACCGATATTGAAACTCTCCAGCCTGCTGATTCCACTGCCGGACAACAGACTGCCCGCGGAAGAAGCGGCCCGGCTGTCACAGGAAATCGTATCCAGCATTTCAGATATCGACCTGCCTGTCCTGTTCATCACCGGTCATTTGCAGAATGTCATCACGCTGGTGAATCAGTTGAGAAGGGATGCGGTCGTTGTGTCCAGCGGGGCGATAGTCACATCCCTTCCCATTACGGATATTGGAGAAAACAGCGTCACCGTGATGCCACAAACCGGAAAAACGATGCAATTGTTACTTGCCTATACCCCGGAATACCAGGTCGCCGAAGCATTTTTCAGCAACCCCGGGTCAACCGACTGGCAGACTATCGCCGAGGAGCGGAAGGAATCCCGGATCCAGCAGTTGGAGGACATGCTCATCGAGGCTTCCGCCACGACGCCCGTATTGGTGGGGGCTTCGCTGTTCGAGCCTTCTCATCTGGACTGGACTTCCTTTACCCCGATTACCTACCGGAAGCCATACGACTGGCCGCTGTCCCTGCTGATGGAGGAAAAGCAGTTCCTTGATGCCTACCGGACCACCCGCTATAGCGAAGAAACGGCGGCGGGTACGACGATACGCTGGCAACAAGGCTCCCTCGACCTGCAGGAGCGTATCGACTATATGTATTCGCGAAAACTGTTGCCCATGGAGACTACAATGCTCAGTCTTGGCGGCCTGTCGTCGCAGTCCGACAAGCAGGTCCCGAACCGGTACGCCTTGCTTGGGACATATATCATTCCCTGACGGCGGGAAACAGATAGAGAGCGCAGCAATCGCCGCATATCGATACGTCCCCTCAGTTGAAAATCACAGACGACCCTGGGGACGCTTCTGTTTTCTTCATACATATAAGTCCCACGGATATCTTTCCCCCTACCGCTGTAAAGAAATCGCTAATATTGTTGCAACAGAATGCAACTGTATCGTTTTTTTCTTTAAAACCTGATTTTCACATGATAGTCTGAATACAAGTTTAAACAAAAAGAGGTGTTTGTATGGACATCAACACTGGGGCTCTTATTATTGTTGCAGTGTATCTGATCGGCATGCTCGTCGTTGGCTTCGTAGTCGGCAAGCTGAAGATCAAGAACAGCAAGGACTACATGGTCGCCGGAAGAAGGATGGGCCTGCTCATGGTCGCGTTCTCGTTGTCAGCGAACAATATCGGGGGTGGCTCCACTACCGGATTGGCGAACAAGGCATTCGGAACTTGGGGCATGAGCGCGGTATGGTATGTACTCGCGGCATCGGTAGCGATGATACCGCTCGCCTACTTCGCACCGAAAATAAGAAAGACCATGGCGGTTACTATTCCCGAAGTCATTGAACGGCGCTTTGGTAAAACCAGCGCGACGTTCTCTGCGGTACTCAACATCCTGGCGCTGTTCTGTCTGACCTCATCCCAGATAGCCGCTTCCGGGGCCGTCATCACGACTTTGACAGGCATTCCGCTCAACGTCTGTCTGATCATCGCCGGCGTGGTCATCATCCTGTATACGACGTTGGGAGGCATGATCGCCGACCAGGTTTCAGACTTGATCCAGTTCACGATCATCCTTGTCGGACTTGCGATCGCCACCCCGATCGTCATAAAAGGCTGTGGCGGCTGGCAGGTCATTTCGAGCAAACTCCCCGCGGAACAGCTCAGCATGACGAAAATCGGCTGGGTGGTGATCATCGGCTACATCTTCAACTATTTCTGTACGTTCCTGTCCGGTCCTGAGATGATCAGCCGGTTTGAAAGTGCGAAGGACGAGCGGACCGCCCGCAACGCATCACTGCTGTCCGGCGTGCTAATGGCCGCGATGGCGTTCTTCCCGACATTGCTCGGCCTTGCCGCGTTGGCGGTCAAGGACCAGATTCCGGGCATCACCGGCGCTACCGCGATGATGGGCGTTACAGAACATTTTGCGCCGACCATTATCACGGGACTAGTCTCCGCAGCTATCATTTCGGCCACGATGAGTTCGGCCGACTCCAACCTGCTGTGCATGTCTACGATGTTCATCAATGACATCTACACGAAATATCTCAGGAAGGAGAATCCGCTTACTGACAAACAAGTGATTTTCGCCACCAGGACGTGCAACGTCATCGCATCCCTCATTGCCATGGCGATATCCCTTGGCGGAGTGGACATAGTGACCATGAACACCTTCGCGTTTGCCATCAGGTGCGCAGGACCGTTCGCCGCCTATGGGCTGGGCATGGTGGTTCCTCGTGCGACCAAGGCGTCCGGTCAGATTTCAATCGTCACCGGCACTATCGGCGTCATTGTCTGGCAGATTCTTTCCGGGGGGAATTTCTATCTTGGAATCCTCCCCGTAGTATTCGGCTGCGCAGTGGGAACCATCACGTTCTTCCTTGTCAACCTCATCCAGTGGAAGATGGGTACGAAACCGGCTCCGTCGGCGTTCCTTACCGATGCGGAAGTTCGGGCTATCGAGAAGAAAGAAGCCGAAGAAAGAAACATGTAGGTCCATTTCATCGTGATGATGAAAGCCGGGAGCCCCTTCGTGGCGGCCCGGCTTTTTATTGTCCATCGTCCGCGCCCGGCGAGCAATCGGCGGGAGTGCCTATCGCATGATTGTCGCAAAAGGCCAATCAGGCCGCTTTCTGATGGAAAGAGGCTCCAGGACGGGCAAAGGATACAAAAACCGCCGACATAGAACAGAATGCGGAATTCATCATCCCCTGAAACAAGGACGCGGCAAAGAGATTCTGGCTGTCAGAATTCCACCAGATATTCCTTCCACGCCTCGTGCAGTCGCCCGATCGCAAGAGGAATGTCGTCAACGTCCATACCGCTGAAGCCCGCTACGAAAACGGGATTGTCCTGATACGCCGACGCAGGGAGTGTCCGCACCCCCGCACGACTGGCCGCGGCCATGAGAACGGTTATCGGGGATGTATCACACGCCAAGCCGAGGTTCTTCCGAAGCTTCGGATAAATATAGAAACAAAGGTTGCTTTCAACAAGGCGCAATGAAGCGCTTTCACCGAATATCAGGGGAAAACAATGTTCGAAAACCTTGCTTTTCAACCGACATTGCTTGCGAAGCCTCCGCAGATGCCGTTCCAACTCCCCTTCATGTAGATACCCCGCCAGGGCAAGCTGCTCAATTTTTGAAGCGGTCTGATTGTAACTCGGAAGAAGGGAGGAGTACCGATCCATCAGGCTCGTCGGCAAAACCATGTAGCTGATTCTTATAGACGGGAGCAGTAGTTTGGAAAAAGAGCCAAGATAGACAATCCTATCGGGGTCACGTCCCTGCAGGGCGGATACGCTGTCCGTAACATAATGCAATTCGCCGTTATAATCGTCTTCTATCAGGAAACGGTCCGGCGACCTCGCTAGCCAATCGAGCAAAGCGTACTGGTAGTCGGCGCCATTGTCACACAGTGTCGGCATGGCGAAGCACAAACGGGAGTCCGAAGCAGACAGCAGGTCAGGTCCACCACCTTGTCCATTGCCGGATTCCTCGTCCCGAACGCCGCCATGGATACTGTTTGGGATGCTGAACGAGGAAACAGTATAGCCGAAGTCCTTGAAGATGCGGACGGCCTGGGGCAACATGGGTTCTTGCAAGCACACCTGTCCACCGGTTCCCAGCAGGCCGCACAGCAACGATAGCAACGGCTGGATTCCCGCGCCAATGACGATCCTCGCGATGTCAGCGTCCACCCCCCGCGCGGTATAGGCATATTGGGCGAGTTCCCGGCGCAAGGAACATTCACCTTGGGGTTCGCCGTACGATAGAATCGACTTGCGTTGTGTCAGCACCTTGCGCAGATGATACTGCCAGACCTTGATGTCGAACGCGGCGGTATCCATGCTTCCCGTCCCCAAATCATAAAGATACGAGGATGCCGGTTCCTTTATCGGCTGCGAGGGAGGTCGTGACCGGCGGGGAAGCGTCTCACGAACGATGTAACCACTTTTGGGCAGGCTGCGTACATATCCATCGACACATAGCCGCCTATAGGCTTCCTCAACTGTAATCTTACTGACATGGAGGAACGACGCGGCTTCCCTGATTGAAACGAGACGCTGGCCAGGACGCAATTTGCCGATGCGGATTGCCACGGCCAGTTCCTCGTACACCTGCCGGTACAAGGGCTTGTTCGCCTGGGGATCAATTGTCATGAAGTCATACAACATGATATCTGTCCTGTTAAAAATTATCAAATCTGTATATTTCTATATATACAGATTTTTCTGTATGATACAAGCACAAGGCCTTGGAAAACAGAACAATGAGGTTTTCCTATGAATAATGAACGGTATGAACTGAACAAGAACTTGGCCCAAATGCTGAAAGGCGGTGTCATCATGGACGTAACCACGCCCCAGCAGGCGAAGATAGCGGAGGACGCGGGCGCGTGCGCCGTCATGGCGCTGGAGCGGATACCCGCTGACATCAGGGCCGCGGGCGGGGTGTCCCGCATGAGCGACCCAAAAATGATACGGGGCATCCAGGAAGCGGTATCCATTCCGGTAATGGCGAAGGTCCGTATCGGGCACATCGTCGAGGCACAAATCCTTCAGGCCCTTGAAATCGACTTTATTGACGAAAGCGAGGTACTCAGCCCTGCGGACGATACCTATCATATCGACAAGGCCAAGTTCAACGTCCCGTTCGTGTGCGGCGCGAGGGATTTGGGCGAGGCGTTGCGTAGGATCAACGAAGGCGCGGCGATGATCCGCACCAAGGGAGAGCCGGGTACGGGGGATATCGTTCAGGCGGTCAGGCATATGCGGAAGATGAATGCCGAGATAGCCCGTCTGCGGGCGATGAGGGAAGATGAGCTGTACGAGGCGGCGAAGGAGCTGCAAGTACCCTGCCACCTTGTCCAGTATGTCCATGAAAACGGGAAGCTGCCCGTAGTGAACTTCGCCGCGGGGGGCGTCGCCACCCCCGCCAACGCCGCGCTGATGATGCAGCTTGGCGCCGAGGGCGTGTTCGTCGGAAGCGGTATATTCAAGTCAGGCAATCCAGCCAAGCGGGCGGCGGCGATCGTACAGGCGGTCACGAACTATCGGGACGCGGATTTGCTGGCGAAGCTGAGCGAAGACCTTGGAGAAGCCATGGTGGGAATCAACGAAGACGAAATCGCCCTGCTGATGGCCGACAGGGGGCGCTGACATGCCGGTGACGATAGCGGTACTGGCGTTGCAAGGAGCTTTCATCGAACATGAACGGATGCTGGACCGCCTTTGCGTCAGGCATATTGAAATCCGAGAATCTGCGGATATCGACAGGACGTTCGACGGATTGATTCTTCCCGGCGGGGAAAGCACGGTCCAGGGGCGACTGCTGCGGGAATTGGGGTTGTTCGCCCCACTGCGGGAACGCATCGCCGTGGGCATGCCGGTATTCGGCACCTGCGCGGGATTGTTGCTGCTGGCGAAACAGATGGACAACGACGACCGCTGTCATTTCGCCCTGATGGATATCGTGGCGAAACGAAACGCCTATGGACGGCAACTGGGCAGTTTTTCAACCATTGGAGATTTCTCGGGGCACTCCGAGGTTCCCATGACCTTTATCCGCGCTCCATACATCGACCGGACGACTAGCCCGGAAGTCAAGGTGCTGTCCGTGGTCAAAGGGAAAATCGTAGCCGCCAGGGAACGCAACATGCTGGTCACGGCGTTCCATCCCGAATTGACGCAGGATACGACGGTCCATGAGCATTTCCTCGATATGCTCTGATTCCATGAGACTAGGACCGACTTGTTCCAGAGACCGACGCCGAACGGCATCGGTCTTCTTTCATCCACTCAACGAAAAAAAACAATAAACGGGATGGACATTCTCCATGAGCCAATCTATGCTCAACATGAAACTCTGTGAGAGGTATGCAATGAGCGATTATCTATCCTTAGCGAATTCCCTGCCCATCTATCTAGTCGTGGGAGGAATACTTTTGTTCATCGTCCTGCTCTGTCTGGTATTCATCATGAAGAGCTACCGCGCAGGCGTCAGGCTCGGCATGGACCGGCAGGTACTGCGTAAGGCGATCTTTTCGTCGGCGACATTCACCGTGTTGCCGTCCATATCAATCCTGCTGGGGGTCATAGCCCTTTCGGGATCGCTGGGCGTGCCTGTTTCCTGGCTGCGGCTCAGTGTCATCGGCAACCTCCAGTATGAGGCGACCGTCGCTTCCGTCGCCGCAGAAAGCATGGGCACGGCGCTTGATGCGTCGAAGCTGACGATGGACCATCTGGTGACGATCATGTCCGTCATGACCATAGGCATCATCTGGGGCTGCCTGCTCTCGATCTTTACGCTCAAGACCTATTCCAACAAGCTTTCCAGCAGACCTCAGCGACAGGATGCAACAGGCGCAAAGAAGCAGGGCTTCGCCAATTGGGCCATGGTGGCGATGTTCATAGGATTGTGCGCCACGTTCCTCGGCAGCTACATCGGAAAGCTGTTCGTCTACAAGGACTACCTGCCCGTCTGTACGGCCATCATCAGCGCCTTGAGCATGGGGCTGTTCCAATATCTGATCAAAAACAAGGGCTACGCGAAGCTGGAGAGCTTCTCCCTCGCGACAAGCATGCTCGTTGGCATGGTCTGCGCCATCTTCATCGGGATGATCTAAGGAGAAGCTGACATGAGTGAAAATTTCGACTTCAAGGCATACAACAACCAAATCCATCTGATCGGGAAAATAGGGCTGTCGATCGGGCTGGCGCTTCTGCTGGGCGCACCGCTGGCGATCTGCCTGATCACGGACTCCCATATCATGATGGATGCGTTCTGGCCGGCGCTGATCAAGGTGCTGATCGTCTACCTCCCCTCCTGCATCGTGGAATTCCTTATCTACGTGCCGTTGATCGGCCCGGGAGCGAGCTATCTATCCTTCATCACCGGAAATATCACGAACCTGAAGTTGCCCTGTGCCTTCAACGCCCGCGAAATAGCGAAAACCGAGGCGGGGACTCCGGAGGATGAGATTATCGCCACGCTCAGCGTGGCTACTTCGTCGCTCGTGACCATGCTGGTCATTTTCATCGGGGTGCTTTGTCTGATACCGTTGACGCCGATCCTGCAAAATCCAACGCTCAAGCCGGCATTCGACAACGTGCTGCCCACCTTGTTCGGCGCGTTGGGCATGCAATATTTTTCCAAGAGCGTGAAGCTTTCCATCTTCCCGCTGGCGCTGATGAGCGCACTATGCATCCTAGTACCGTCGTTAATCAGCCAGACCAGCACCCTGCTGATCCTCATAGGCGCGGTTTCGATTGCCATCGCCTGGGTGTTCTTCCGCAAGGGGAAGCTTAAGAACTAATACATATACCGAACAGTATACTTATATGGAGGAACAATGATGTCCAAAAAGAATGATACCACAATGATCTACGCGCAAAAACTGGCGAAGATGATTCAGTGCGAGACAGTTTCAATCGTCGATGTACCGCAGCCTGCGAAATTCGAGGCATTCCACGTTGTATTGAAAGAATTGTTCCCGCATGTATTCTCCACTATGGAACTTCATGATTTCAATGGCTCCATCCTGCTCAAGTGGGCGAGCAAGGCTCCAAAGGCCGATCCGATTCTGCTGATGAGTCATCAGGATGTCGTAGAGGCGACGGGAACATGGACGCATGGTCCGTTCAGTGGAGATATCGAGAACGGTGTTATCTGGGGACGAGGCACGGTCGATACGAAGGGATCACTTTTCTGCATTTTCCAGGCGTTCGATGAACTGATTGAAAGCGGTTATGAGCCGACGGTGGACTTGTATATCGCCTCATCATGCGGCGAAGAGGTCTCCGGGCCGGGTGCTTCCGATATCGTAGCCTACCTCCAGGGACAGGGAGTGAAACTTCAATTCCTGCTTGATGAAGGCGGCATGATCAAAAGCGAGCCGCTCAAGGGGGCGAAAGGCCGTTTCGCCATGATCGGCTGCCTTGAGAAAGGGACGGGCAACTTCCGGTTCGTGGCGAGATCCGGCGGCGGTCATGCTTCCGCGCCAGGAAAAAACACTCCGCTGGTACGGCTCGGACAGTTCATGTGCGATATCGAGAAGCATAATCCCTTCACCGCCAAGCTCAATCCGACGACGATTGAGATGTTCCGCAGGCTCGGCCCGACCATCAGCGGCCCGCTCGGCTTCGTACTTCGTCATGCGAAAGGCCTTTCCCCGCTGTTGAACAAAATGTTGCCGAAAGTAAATCCGCTGGCTGGCGCCATGATCAGCACCACACTGGCCTTCACCATGGCCAAGGGGTCCGATGGACTGAACGTTCTGCCGCAGGAGGCTTACGTGACTGGCAACAGCAGGTTCATACATCATCAGGGACCTGAAGAAACCCGCAAGCTGCTGGAGGGCATCGCCGCGAAATACGATGTCGAGGTGGAGGTCATCAACACCAGCGATCCCTGCCCGGTAGTGGACTACCACAGCGAACCGTTCAAGCTTGTAGAACGTACCGTCAGGGAGCTGTTCCCGGAGGTGATTCCTTCACCGTATGCGATGACAGGCGGTACGGATGCGCGTTTCTACGGCCCGATTTGCCAGAACGCAATCCGGTTCGCTCCGCTGGAGATCAACGAACAGCAGTTCAAGTCCATCCACGGCCTTGACGAGAACATCAATATCGACACTCTGCCCCCGGCGGTGGAGTTCTATAAGAAGATACTCACGTCCGTGAAATGATTTTCCGAAGTTCCTGAGAGCATAAAGCTGTCGTGCAGGTCAAAGGCTGAACGGTCTGCCGATTTCTATTTTCGTTGATGTATCTTGAGACTTGTTCTATAAAGCCCTCCGGCTGAGTTACCAGCAGGAGGGATGGATTGTCATACTCACCTGCGAAACGATAGATTCCCCGAACTGGTCGGCAATCCCGACACGCAGGACGTAGCAACAACATACAGGACGTAGGCCCACCCCAAACGGCGGGTGCGCGGGTGCGGCGGGCGGGCAGTCTGTTCCTTTTGCTCAAAAGTAGCATAGCCCGTTCTTGTGCATATATATAAAAAAACGGAGCCGAAGCTCCGTTTTCCTATCATGTCATGGCGTAAAGACGACTATCCCAATTTATTCCATTGGAGAAAAGTCGCTCTTGGACGCGCCACAGAGAGGGCATACCCAATCCTCGGGGATGTTTTCAAAAGCGGTTCCCGGCTGGATGCCGCCATCAGGATCTCCCTCGGCTGGATCGTACACGTAGCCACAAAGGTCGCAAACATACTTCTTCATCCTATTCCTCCATATCTATCTGTTTACTAGATGTACCTAAGATACTCTCAAGCGCCGGACTCGACAACTATGCTTGTTCATAGATATCGAGTATTTTTCGTAATTCCTTGCAGAACTTCTTTCTGTACTGTTCCGGACTGACAATTTCAACATCATCGCCACATTGGATGATTCTGAGCATCAGCTCAATGGAATTTTCGACATCCATCATGCAGATTGTCTCTCCCTGTGGATTCTTTTCAATTCTTTGCGTTCCATGGACGAGATTCCTGAATGAGTTGAGAGCCGATTTCTCCTTCAGCTTCAATACTAGCGGAATCATGTCGATACTCTCGTAGCCGTCCTGTTTTTCTGGATGCCTGAACGGTTTGAGGTTATCGGGAATCGTATACGTCTCGTCAAGGATTGTTGCGGCGGTGATCTTGTTGATATCAATTGTCACAATTTCAGTGGTGTGGCGAAGCCGTCCTGTGACGCTGATCGGGTTGCGCCCGTGTTCTTCTTCCCGGAAGCCGATGAAGTAGGGGGCTAGCTCAGTTTCCGTAGGCTCGTCGCCTTGCATATGGGTGATACGCACGATACGACCGGAAACCCAGGAGTCGATCAACACTTCAAGAATAGAGTTGAACTGCCCGTTCTCTTTTTTCCGCTGTGCTTCGGTGTCGATTGATTCAGCGACCTGGATGATGTTGTCGCTGATCTTCGGTGCATAGGAACGCATGTTCATCGCTATTTTTCTCAGCCCCGAAGCGAGATGGGGATTCTGGAATTCCGCGCTGTTCGCCAGAATTTCCGCCGACATGTTGAACGCAAGGCTTTCGTACACGCTCAACGCGATGTTTTCTTCACCCTCGTGTTGCTTGATTTTGATGAGGTTGTTGTCCTCATAAATATCAATGTACTGTTTCAACTCATCCACGTATCTGCTGATCGTGGACCTATGCACACCGAGTCTTCTTGCGATTTCCGCCCGTCGAAGCCCTTCGGGATGGGAATGAAGAAGCAGTTCGAGCTGTGCTACTCGTTCACCTTTCATGGATACCTCTTTTGCACCAATTTGCAACAAATCTAATTCAGTATATCATGTTTTCATTGCACCGCAAGGAAAAATAAGGCATATTTTGCAACAGTTGGCAAAACACTGACAACTTTTCCCGTCTATGATAGGATGTCCGGGAACGCGGAGGCGACAATTATGGAAGATGGCGGCTTGGTAGCGATAGAAATGAAGCTTTCCTTTTTAGAAGCTACAGTGGTCGAATTGAATGAGATCGTGATCGAGCAACGGAAAGAACAGGCGCTGCTGGAACAGAAGCTGGCGAAGCTGACGCAGAAGGTGGAAGATTTGGTGGAAGAGGCCGGCGACGGTCCTCGGCCCAATCGTCGTCCTCCCCACTATTGATGGGAGGCGCACGGCGCGGCCGAATCATATGCCGATCGTGCATTTGTTTTTGACCATCTGGATAGTATCAGACTATCAACAAACACCGTTTGGACTGGATAGGGCAATGCCGCCAGTCCCGCTGTAATCATACTCCCGTGAACATCGCTTCTCGAGATTTCCATACGGTAGTGGCCTCCCAGACTACGGTTTCGCCGCCGTCGGGTTCCGTCCTGACAATCTTGTGGTAGAACTGAGGAGTTCCCTTTTCCATCTCGTTGGTGTTGACTGCGCCAGTATAGACGGTCAAGGCATCGTTGCGGAATGTCTGATGGATCCATGATACGTCGATTTCCGCGACCTTATATTCGTCTCGGAAAGGGACTGGCAGAGAATCGAGCATCCAACCGATATAGGATATATTGTTCACATGCTGGTTGTAGTCGGTGTCGAGGTATTTGATCTGGGGCTTGCATGAGCAGATATCCTGAGCATGCGCCTCTTCATACGAAACTCTCCGGCCCAACGCCGGGTCGCAATAGTGGGTTGCGTCCTCTAAGGCGGGGGAGCCGATTCTTCCGGTGATCTCCTGCGGACGGCAGGGACGGAAGTTGTGTTGGATATCCAGGACCGCCCACCAAGCCATGGCTTCCAAAATCGGCGCGCCCGCTTCATCCTTGATTCTCGTCGCGCGGGGAAAATGGAGCTTGTATCCCGGTTGCGCCCAGGTTTCAAGAAGCAGGCGTTCCGGCCATACAGTGTATCTATGGATTTTCATCCGGGTTCTAGTGACCACCCAGGTCTTTCCCTCCGCATTGAGTTCCGGGATGCTACAACCCCTGAGCGCCGCATGATGTCCGGCGACCTCCTGCAACATCTGGAAATAGAACTCCAATCGTGCATGGTAATGCGCATCGGTATTGTAGGTGTATGTCGTAAAGTCTGATTCATACACATTGCCGTCGTTGATTCTGAACATCGTTCCTCCTCAGCCCCTTGTCATTGAATTTCTTCCGTGCGCCTGTAGAATCTCAACAAGCTTCTCCCATAGGTCCGTTCATCGTTGTATTCCAGCCCCCCGATTTTTTCCGGCCATCCCGCTTTCTCTTCCGCGGGATAATGGATGATGAACAGCCCGCCGGGTTTCACGATGCCCGCCGTGTCGATGGACTGGGCCAGTGCCACTTTTCCCCCCATGGGAAACGGAGGATCGGCGTAGACGATGTCATACTGAAGCTTCGCCGTCGGGATAAAGCGGTTCACGTTCATCATGAAGACCTGGATTTGCGATTCCACAAAACTGATGTTCTTCGCGATCACCTGCTTTTTGCCCCGGTCCATTTCCACCAGATGGACGGGTTCCGCCCCTCGCGACGCAGCCTCGATTCCAACGCAGCCGCTGCCTGAGAACAGATCAAGGAAGGAACATCCCTCCAGATTGCCGAGAATCGAAAACAACGACTCCCTCATGCGGTCCATGGCGGGCCTAATGACACCTGGCGGGCACTGGATAATACGACCACAGTAGATTCCACCTGTTATCCTCATGAAGCGGTTCCTCTTTATCTGTCCGTTTTTCCATCAGACTTCCAACGTTCCAAGCATTCACCCATCTCTGCGGAACGGACTGAATCTCGTGAAAGATTCAATTGTTTCTGTCACTTTTTGGAAAAACTGTCAAATATGATGATACGGAAAGTCAGAGAAATATGCAACCTGATATGCAGATGGCGGATATCAGCCGATACCGGTATTTCTCTTTCCTTCAAGAGACACCATGACATCATTGCCAGTGGGATACTAGAATACGGCCATCGCAGGCGATACAGGGCTATTCTGTATGAAAAAAACTATGACTTGTATTTTTGCCGGTACATCTCGTATGTTTTTGCCGATTAAACTCTTTACTTTTTGCCGATAATATCAGAAGATTACATATGATACAAAGATGGCTTGTCCCCAAGATAATCACCTCATTGAAAGAATTTCCGATTGTCCAGATTGTTGGAGCCCGCCAAACAGGCAAGACAACGATACTGATGCATCTGCTTCCCTATGATTTTCAGATCTATAGTTTAGATGACCAGACCTTACTCCAAGCCGCGGCCCTCGATCCCCAGGATTTCGTGAATCGCGATGAACGTCCCATGTGCATAGATGAGATTCAAAAACTCCCCGCTTTGATTCCCGCCATGAAACTAGCCGTAGATAGGAGTTCTCATAAAGGATTGTATCTGATTACTGGCTCCGCGAATGTATTTTCTTTGCCGACGGTACAGGAGTCTCTGGCAGGAAGGATTCATAGCCTACGCTTGAGACCTATTACGGTAGCAGAGCAAAAAGGGCGGACTCCTGTTTTTCTCGACTATATTTTTGGTGATGAACTTAGCAAAGATGTTCCAGCGACTTCTCGGGACGAAGTGCTTTCTTTTGCTGTGAACGGTGGATATCCTCGTGTCCTGGATACGTCGGACAATACCTTTCGGGAGGATTGGTTTTCATCCTATATATCAAGTATCCTGGATCACGACATTATGGAACTCTTCAAAGTTCAGCGTTTGGACAAGCTTGAACGGGCATTGCATTCCCTTGCCGCATGGTCTTCCAAAATTCCGGTCAACCGCAATATCGCGGAAAAACTGGAAGTCAGCCCGGCTACGTTTGAAAATTATGCGGCATATCTGCACGAACTATTTTTGGTGGACTATGTTCCAGCGTTTTCTTGTTCCGATTACAAGAAAGCGACTGGGAAAGAGAAAGTCTTTCTTGCGGATTCCGGGCTCATGGCGAATCTGCTTCAGGTCGAGAAAAACGCTGTTACCTTGCAACCCGATACTCTTGGCAAGCTGGTTGAGACATTCGCATATACACAGCTCGTCGCACAATGTGAACTGGCAGCTCGCTGTCGGCTATATCATTATCGTGATCGAGATGACCACGAAGTGGACTTTATCATTGAACTGAACAACGAACTGGTTGGCTTGGAGATCAAGGCAAGTACCTCTGTCGGTCCCGAAGACTTCAAGCACCTGAAGTATTTCAAAAATCGTTCCACGCAACGACATTTCCGCCGGGGAATCGTTCTGTATACCGGCTCGCAAGTCCTTTCCTATGGAGACGGGATGTTCGCCGTTCCGTTCTCCGCACTATGGATGTAGCCGGGCCTACGATACCTCCGCCACCTCGTCGTCGAACGGCGGGGCTTTCGCCAACACCAGCCTGATCACCGAATTGGAGCCGGAAATGAACCCGGGATCTTCGGTAAGGATCCTATCGGCCTCCGTCCGCGCCACTTGGATCATCGGCAGATCGTCCGTCAGGCTGGCGAAGCGCAGGCGGAGGAAGCCCGACTGCTTTGTACCGGTAATCTCGCCCGGCCCCCTGATCAGCAGATCCTGCTCGGCGATATAGAACCCATCGGTTGATTCCCGCATGACCTTGAGACGCTGCTTCGCTTCGTCGGAAAGCTCATCGCCATAGACAAGAAAACAATAGGACTGGAGATCGCTGCGACCGACCCGCCCCCGAAGCTGGTGGAGCGCGGACAGCCCGAACCTGTCGGCATGCTCTATGACCATGCAGGTAGCGTTGGGAATATCGATGCCTACCTCAACGACGCTGGTGGAGACAAGGTACCGCAACTCTCCGTTTCGGAACCTGAACAGAATATCGACCTTCTCATCCTCGGACAACCGACTATGGATCAAGGCCGCTGGCACGCCGGGATAGACCTCGGACGACAGGAATTCATACATGTTGGTCACGTCGCGAAGCTCGCTTTCCCCGGTATCGTCGATTCTGGGATAGACGAAATAGGCCTGGTGTCCGCGCTCGAACTCCACGCCTACGGCCCGGTACATGCGTTCCCGGCTCTTGTCCGCGACCAAGTGGGTGACAATCGGCAACCGACCCGCCGGCATCGTATGGATCGTGGAGACATTGAGGTCACCGAATACCGTCAGGGCAAGGGTACGTGGGATGGGAGTGGCGGTCATGAGCAGGACGTCGGGAGCTTCGCCCTTGCCCAGCAGCGCCATTCGCTGTTCAACGCCGAAACGGTGCTGTTCATCGATGATGATGTACCTGAGCGCCCTGAACTCGACCTCTTTTGAAAACAGCGCATGGGTGCCGATGATAATGTCCACCTTCCCCTGTGCCAGAGCGTCGAGCAGCAGTTTCCGTTCCTTGCCCTTGACCGAACCGGTCAGGAACGCGATCCGTATCCCCAGCGGCTCCAGCAGTTCCGCCGCATGTTCGGCATGCTGCCGGGCCAGCAGTTCCGTCGGCGCCATGAACGCGACTTGATATCCCGCCGCTATGACATGGAGCGCCGATATCCATGCGACCAACGTTTTGCCGCTGCCGACATCGCCTTGGAGAAGACGGTTCATCGGCGTTGACGAATCCAGGTCGCCGCGGATTTCCCCCAGAACCGTCTGCTGGTCTGCGGTCAGCGAGAACGGGAGGGTGCCGATGAACTTGCGTTCAAGCTCCCCCGCGGCTTTCGCCACCCGGCCCGTCAACGCCCGTTCGCCATCGGGAATGGAGAATGAACGACGTCTCGCTATGATTTGCAAATAGAATAGTTCAGTGAACGCCAGCGTTCTTCTTGCCGCGGATACCTCGTCCATGGCGGACGGAAAGTGCCACAGCCGTATCGCCCGGTCCAATGGCAACAGGTTGAACCTGCTCATCAGGTCCGCTGGAAGTTCATCATCAAACTGGTTCTCCGCAAGAATGGCCTGGACATCGCGTCTGATAATCCGTTGGCTCAATGCCCCTGATAGTGGATATATGGGGAGGATTTTACCAAAATTACCCGGTTCTGTGCCATCGTCCGGCAAAGGAGTCATCTCAAACTGGGTACACTGGAGATCCGTCATGTGGTGCGTGACCGCGCCATAAAGGTAATAGCATCTCCCTACCTTCAGCGTTTTTTCCAGAAAGTTGCGGCCGAAACAGAGGAGCGAAAGGCGGCCGTCTCCCTCGCCGCTGATATCCTTGACGATAATCTTGAGCGTCCGTTTACGGGCGGTCCTTCCTCCGAAGAAAGAATGCGAGACGACCTCGACGAACGTATTTGCGAACGTGCCGTCCGGTTCTCGGCGGAGCTTGCCCAACGGCATGATGACGCTGCGGTCCTCCCATGCGCGGGGGGGGAGCAATACCAGGTCGGCGAGCGTCTTGATTCCAAGGGCCTCATACCCGTTCGCGGCGCTTTTTCCGACGCCGTGCAAGGTCGCGACACTTTGGGCAAGCTCTCTGATGAACATCGTTTCCTCCCGGCGACCGTCCGGCTGGTCAGAGCGGCAGCTTTCCCAGCGCCCCTACCGCCAGATTCACGAGAATCACCGCGAGTATGTAGAGACAGACGGTGAAGATGAGGGAGGCGATGACCAGATTCCTGTCGTTTACGGGCTTGTTGCGGAAGAATACCTTCTGAACCCAATTGAACAGGCCGCCAAGCATCGAATCGAGCATCTGGATATACTGGATTGCGTTCGGGCTTCTCCGATAGCAAAATACGAGGCGGATAATCAGCATGATGATGAAGAACCAGAAGAACAGCGAGAATATGTAGCTCCAGAGCGTCCTAATGACCAGCCCCAGCACCAGTCCGAGGGTGATTCTTCCATATGCGCCGAAAATCCTCAGCAGGCTTTGGACGATGCTCAGGACGGCCATCGCCACCAATGGCGTGAAATCGAGATGGGACCGGCGCAACGGAGTAATGCCGGAGAACAGGTTGAGATACGGATCGACGATTTTGGAGAGAAAATTGAGGAACGGGTTTCCTCCATTGTTCCATTGGCTGCCTGGAACTCTGATCCAGGTAAGAATGATGCGTATCCAGATCAGCATGGAATACAGCGACAGCAGTGTTGCCGCGATATTCGCCAGAGTCATGAGAAAATTGGAAGGGGGCGGGGTCACGATATCCATAGCGCCAAGGTCTCCTTTGACATTCAAAAACGTCGCCTGTGCTAAATATACGGTACAACGTCCCGCTTGGCAAACATCTCTTTGCCAAACTGGGTGTGTTTTTCTTATCGGAACCGCCTCCCGCCGGTCAATTGAACCATGCCGAACGAACGATTGGCATTTTGTTCAGTTCTGAAAGAAGTTCTTCCGAATATCGCAGGGAGAATTCCCGTCCCGCCTGTATGACGGCGCATTGCTTCTGGACGCCCTCCTGCGGAGTCTGTTCGTCCTCTCCCGCGGCCATGGAAACCGCACCGTCCATGACATGCAGCAGGATAGAGCAGGGGCCATGATAGTTCAGGCAAAGATCCATCAGTTCCCTCAATGCGGTGGGGGAGCACATTTCCTTCTCCAGGCTGATATGGGCTTCCTTGACGGCCTCCGGCTCCAAATCGTTCGGATTTTGTACCATCTCATCAATCAGAAAAGAGTATTTTTCCGGATCACGATTGTTGTCGAACTTGCCCTTGAATCCATAGATGCCGTCAACCTGTATCTGTGAACTGATTCTTTCCCAAGTTTTGGGGAACACGGTAGCGTCGATGGAACCGTTAAAATCGGTCAGGACGAGGAAGGCCATTTTCGAACCGCTCTTTGTAATGAATTCCCGCAGGCTCGTGACCATGGCGATCATTGCGCAAGTCCGGTTTTTTGGTAGCCGGTCCGTATGGCTGATATCGACGGTGACCCGCGTCTTGAACGCTTCTCTATAGAGATCCAGCGGATGTCCTGAAATATAGAAACCGAGAAGTCCCTTTTCGATTTCCAGCTTTTCCATGATACCGTAGTCCGCGGCGGGTACCATGTCGAAGGTATCCATGGCGGCCTCTTCCTCGGCGTCGAACAGGGAACATTGGCCGAACGCTTGCGCCTCCCTTCGTTTCTGGACGAACTTGACCGCTGCTTCGAGGTTGCCCATCAGCGTCGGGCGGTTTGTGCCCAGCGCGTCAAACGCTCCTGCCTGAATCAGGGATTCCAGGAGCTTCGAGTTGACCGCCTTCGCATCAACACGCATCAGGAAATCGATGAAATCCTTGAACGGGCCATGCTCCTCACGTTCCTTGACGATCAGTTCGACGATGCCTTCTCCGACATTCTTGATACCGGCGAGTCCGTAGACGATCTTGTGATCGACCACATTGAAGTGCTTGTCCGAGAAGTTGATTGTCGGCGGCAGAATCTCCAGCCCCATCTCCTTCGCCTTAAGCAGGTATTCGGTGAACTTGTCTGGACTGTTGATTTCGTTGGTCAGGTTCGCCGCCATGAACTCGGCGGGGTAGTTCGCCTTGAGGAACGCCGTCTGGTATGCGACGACGGAATACGCCACCGCATGGGATTTGTTGAATCCGTAGCCGGCGAACGGCTCCAACATTTCAAAAATCTCTTCCGCGTGCTTGGCATCCCGGCCAAGCTTCTTCGCTCCAGCTATGAACTTGACCTTTTCTTCGGCCAGCTTGTCCTTTTTCTTCTTGCCCATGATACGCCGGAGGATGTCCGCGCCGCCGAGGGTATACCCGGCGATAATCTGGGCGACCTTCATGACTTGTTCCTGATAGACGATTACTCCGTAGGTCGTCTTCAACTCATCTTCCAAATCTGGATCTGCGTAGGTAATCGGCTTCTTGCCCAACTTACAGTCTACGAACTGGGGGATGTAAGCCATCGGGCCCGGCCTGTACAGGGCGTTCAACGCCACAAGGTCCTCGATGTTGTTCGGCTGTGCGTCCCGGAGAATACGTTGCATGCCGGCGCTTTCAAACTGGAATACGCATGCGCTGTCTCCATCGCAGAGCATCTTGAACGTAGGTCCGTCGGTATCGGAAATCTTGTCGATATTGAAATCAGGTTCCCGCTTTCTGATCAGATCCACCGTATGTTTGATCAGGGTGAGTGTCTTCAACCCCAGGAAGTCCATCTTTACCAGTCCGCAATCCTCAATCAGGTCCATCGTATACTGTGTGGAAATCGCCCCGGTCTTCGGATCACGATAGAGGGGGACATAGTTGATCAACGCCTCTTTGCCGATTACCACTCCCGCCGCATGCGTCGAGGTGTGACGGTTCATGCCTTCGAGCCGTTGCGCTACGTCGAACAGTTCGCCATAAATGCCGCCTGATTCAGCCTTTTCCTTCAGTTCAGGACTCATCTCCATGGCCTTGGCCAAAGTCATTTTGGGATCATCGGGAATCAATTTGCATATTTGGTTCGATTCGTCGTATGGAATGTCGAGTACGCGGGCCACGTCCTTCACGACGGCCTTCGCCTTCAGCGTCCCGAACGTAGCGATCTGGGCGACCCTCTCGATTCCATAATGTTCCGTTACGTAGTCGATGACTTCCTGTCGTCTTTCGAAGCAGAAGTCGATATCGAAATCGGGCATCGATACGCGTTCCGGGTTGAGGAACCGTTCAAACAGCAGGTTGTACTTGATTGGATCCACGTCGGTGATGTCGATGCAGTAGGCGACCAGCGAACCCGCTCCCGAACCACGCCCCGGGCCTACCGGGATACCATGTGTCTTCGCCCAGTAGATATAGTCGCGAACAATCAGGAAATAGCCTTGGAAGTCCATTTTGATAATGATGTCCAGCTCGTAGTTCAGCCGTTCCGTCAAGGCGGCCGTCGCTTCTCCGTATCTGCGGATCAGACCTTCGGAGGCGAGGTGCCTCAAATAGTCGGACGTATCGGTAAAGCCCTCGGGAACCTCGAAGACGGGGAGCAATGGCCCAGGGAAATGTATCTCCAGATTGCAGCGTTCCGCGATTTTTACCGTGTTTTCTATCGCCTCTGGACACCATGAGAACAGTTCAGACATCTGTTCCGGGCTTTTCATGTAGAATTCTTGAGTGGGAAAGCGCATTCTGTCGGCGTCGTTTTTCTTCGAGTTCGTGCCGATGCACAGCAGGATGTCCTGGGCGTTGGCGTCGTCCTGGTTGATATAGTGGATGTCGTTCGTCGCCACCAGCGGGATCCCCGTCTCTTCGGCCAGTTGTTTGAGCAGCGGGTTGATCCTTTGCTGGTCCGGCATCCCGTGGTCCTGGACTTCGATGTAGTACCGGCCATCGTTGAATACCGACTTGAACCAGTTGGCACGTTCCACCGCCCGGTCATACTGCCCGTTGAGGACGAGCTGGGCTATTTCGCCACCGATGCAGGCTGAGGTACAGATCAGCCCCTCCTGATGCTCCATGATCAGCTGGTCGTCGATACGCGGCTTGTAGTAGTAGCCTTCTGTGTAGGCGATGGAGTTCAGCTCTATCAGATTGTGGTAGCCGGTCTCATTCATTGCCAGCAATACCAGATGATAGTTCCTGCCGCCACCCGATACCGTTCCTCGCTGGAGATGGCTTTCCGGGTTCACATAGAATTCACAGCCAATGATTGGGTTGATGCCCGCGGCTTTGCAGGCGCGGTAGAAGCGAAGGGCGCCGAACATGTTCCCATGGTCGGTGATCGCCAGGGAAGTCATGCCGAATTCCTGAGCTTTCGCTACGTACTTGGCAATCGGCGCCGCTCCATCGAGCAGAGAATAGTCGGTGTGGTTGTGCAAATGGACGAATTGGGACATTGTGAGCTAACTCCTAGCGGTCCTGAACTCCAAAGCCGGGTTGTTTTCGCCGGCGACAAGGAGGGCGGCCGCTTGGGTATTGTAACATAACATCGCCCGTCGGGGGTAGCCCATCCGGACAATAGGCCGGGGGGGGGATGGCTGACGTCTGAGAGCTGGTACGGGACCTGATGCTTCGGCTCTGTCTGTTTGACGAACGATGGATTCTGAGGTATGAACGCTGGGATTGGAGATAGTGGTCGTCACGCCGTCAATTGGAGAAAACGGCCCGATTCATGGCAGGGCATGTTTCTGCATACGGAAATGTATGCTATGGAAAACTTATTAATCAAACGATTGGGAAGTATCTTACAGGCATATATCATGCTTTTTCGAGAAAGAAAGCGGAATATGAAAAAGCGAACGAAAATTACAGCACTGTGTAAATGATGCCGACCGAGCTTCTTTTTGGCAAGCGCAGGGAGAATCTCTTGAACGTGCCGGAGCCGAATACCGATGGAAACGGCATGGCAGTTTGACGCTCAGAGAAAACAAATGATATTGGCATTTGCGGAGTAGGGGCGGAAAACCGATTAATTTCGCAATGGAGTTCTTCGGCAAGAGCTTCACCGAAGCCGTAGCTGCTCATAGGCGATACGACTACAAACCGAAGCCTAAACATGGTGATTCCCTTGATGGTGCGTTCATCAAGTTGGATAGTGCTCGTTTTGCAAAATCATTGCTGGTTTGCTGGATGAAACGCTGGGAAGCGCGATAGAACTACAGAGCGTTTTCTTGTTCCCTCCACGAACAAGAAATTCTACATGTATGTCATCACGCCGTTCGCCTGTATCAAGGCGGTTGGAGCAGGGAAGAAACGCAGGGAAACCTGAATGGCTACGGCGGATGGATTCGCAGTACGCCCCTATTCCTCCAGCACTTCAGTGTTCAGGTCGTGGAAAACCGCCTCGAACATCCTCCTGCTTCGTTCCAGCTGCAAGTCCGTCACCAACGGATGCAGCTTGTGGATTTCCGACGTCAGCGCAAAAGAGAGCCTGTTGATTCGTTGCGGTGGCACAGGAAGCGACTGTCCTGACAACTGCGTTTCCAATTCCCGGCTGATGTGGAATCCCGAAGTGGGGAAGGTGAAACAGAAATGGGCTTTGGAGATTGCGCTCTGGCCACGGGTGCACTGGAAAGCGAAAATGACGCATTGCTGCGGATTAAGAACCGGACTGTCGATTACCCTGAATCTCTGGAAGTTCCCCGATTCCAAGCCGATTCTGATTCTTGTGATCAGATTGGTTCCATTCAGCAACAGCTGTCCATCCTTGTCATAAAGCCTTGATATAGGAATCCAGCGGTTGATGGTCTTGTTCCCCTGAATTTGCTTGACCTCGACAATTGCGTCGAGTACGGCCAAGGAACCGGGAATGGACAGCCTGATGTCGGGAGTGCACAGCGAACCGCCGATAGTGACCTGCCTGCGTACGATTCTGGAAGCGAGGGAATTAAGCGTATCCAGCAGGACATCGGACAGCACAAGCTTCCCCGCATTGAGCAGTTGGCTGGCCGTAACCATAGATCCGATTTCAATGAACCTGTCGTTGCGGGTGATCTTCTTGAGTTCCGTGATCTCCCCTAGATAGATGATGTCGGTATTGTCTTCCGACGGATAATAGTTCGGCCTGCCCATGATATAGGTACCGCCCGCCCAAATGACCGCGTTGGGGTAATGGGCCGCCGCCGAGATGAACTCGCTGACTGAACGTGGAGTATGGATGGCTGGAGACCTAATTCCTTCGTACACGCCTGCGCCTCCTATATCCCGCCGCTATATTCACAATCTGCAAGAGTTCCGCGGAATCCATGCAGCGGCACGTATTGAGTTCCAGTTCCTGTATGACCTTTTCCTGATCGAGTTCCTCCATTGTACTGGGAATCCTTCCTCGCGAAGGAACTGGGAACGGTTGATCTTCTGAAGGTTGCTCCATACCTTGGAGAATTGATTCAATGATCAGCGTCTTCGCCGCATAGCAGTTCGGACAGGGCTTGCTGCCCGCAGCCAAATAGGCGCGCTCTATATCATGGCAGGCTCTGGTCTTCTGGAAGCCGTCGAATGTCTTGATCTCCATGCCGCGGAGCCTGAAAGCCGGAATCATGCAGGCGAGAACGGCCTCGCCGTTGAGCAGGACGATGCAGTTTCCACAGTTGTCGCCCCTGCACCGACTGTTCAGGGACTGGTTGCCGACTTCCTCCATCAATATCAATGAGAGGGGCTTGTTCGAGTTTACCGAAAGCGATAGATGCTTACCGTCTATCGTACATTCGATTTTCATGCTTCTCCTCCCCTGATGCCGTTCAGGACATCTTCCGCAGATACAGGCATATACCGGACTTCCGCATCCATCGCCTGGGTCATCGCATCTCCCAATGCGGAGATGACCAGCCCCTGGAGGACCGAACTGATTGAGATGGGTTCTCCCTTGCTTTGGGTCGATATCTCAATGTCCATTGTGAATTCGTTGTTTTTTTTCTTACTCAGCTGCGCTCCATTCTCCACTAGTGTTCTGACAATGATGTTGTGGACTTTGGAACGTAACGCATGTTCATCGTGGACGTACCCGAAATCGAACGACGCCCATGCGTGTCTGATAATCGGTTGCAAGGAAATTGTGTCGATTTCAAGCTCCAGAATCAGCGCCGCCCAACTATCGCTGTAGAATTGTGAACCGGAAGCTCCCGATGCCTTGGAGCTGATGGTCGCGACAATCGGCAGAGGCTCGATGAACCGTTGTGCCTTGATTGTATCGCAGGCTTTTTCGAAAAGCAACGGCAGCCTGCCGATGTTTCTGGAAAGCACTACCGGTCCGCTGTCCACCAGTTCAATGGGATCTTCAATAAAACCGATGTCTCTGTCGTCAACGTCCAGCTCCCTTGCGACAATGGCTTTCCAGACGTCCGCGCTGGAGGAACGCGTTGGGAATGATGTGTTTAGGGTCGTCCTGTCGTTGGCGTTCAATATGACCTGCACGGAGAACTGGTTCTCCTGCCGGAACGAGCCGCTGAAACCGCTGATGCCCGCCCCGCATGCGATTCCGATTCCTCTGGAATAATTGAGAAATGTCGATACCCGGAGTTTCTGACTTCGTTGTATTTCATATGTGGCGTGCTTGCGCTGGTAATCGCTCCGCTCGCACAAGGCGTTCAACATCTCCTTCAAACGAGAGAATCGCACGTTGGCGACTTGCGCCGTTCGTTGAGGATACTCACCGAGATATTTAAATCTCCAGTCCGCCGGGTTCATTCCGGCTTCCCTTGCAAGTGCCGAATAATGGGTTTCCGTACTTGCAATCGCCTTGGAATATCCGAGGTCACCGAAGAAATGGGCCGGGGCGGTAGGACTGGACATGGTGGTGATACGGATTTGCATGGCCTGGAGCGGATACAGCGGGACAAGCCCCGCAGTCAACTGGTTTGCCAGCTCGGAACTGAATAGCGGGTAGGCTCCTTGGTCCACCATCACGTCGATTTGTTCAGCCAGCGGTTTCCCGTTTTTGTCTATCGCGCTTTTGCGCCGTATCTGAATTTCCGGGGAGAACGTCGGTTGCTGGCTCTGAATTTCTACCGAGAACCCGGTATTGTTCGCGGCAATAGCCGCCAGTGCGGACAATATGGATGGTTCGAGCAATTTTTCATCACATGGGGCGTAGTACTGTTGCTGGTGTATGACGATTTTCTTTTTCGGAACTGAGGTTGCTTCACTGACGGTGTCTCGGACATGGAATGGCCATTGTGTTGGAACGTCGATATGCAACAGGTCTTCGACCTTTGCGGCAGTTGCTCTGGTGATCGATGTAGTGTTGCTGCTTACAGACCGGAAGGTATAGGAACGCTGTACGACAGCGACTCCCTCTTGGTGGAATACAGTATCTATGTCTCCCCATCCAAGGGTTTTGGGAGGGACGCTCAAGGCGACCTTGCGTTTGTCTGCGGCAAGACGTGGTTTTTCCTGCGTACCCGTCTGAACCGGTCGCCCATCCGGCATGGCTGGAGAAACCGGCTGTTGCGTTTGGCCTGACTCTTGTGTCGGCGCTGGTATCGTTTCAGTCTGGGCGTCTACTGTCTTGCCGTCGTTTTTTCCTGATCCTTCCATGATGGGGATTTCCTGCTGTTGTACGACGGAAGGTATTGTGGTGGGTTCTACCGACGGGGGGAGTTTGTAGGATATCCGGATTTCGCGAGCCTTGAGCTCCACCGATTCAAAATCATGACCGAAGAGAGCCAGGATCGGCTGCCCTTTGTACGAAATCTGAGATGAAGTCAGCAACGGCATCTGTGTATCCAATACCTGAATCCTGTTGTTGCCGGGGATGTCCCTTGCCGCGATGACAAGGAAATGGCTGTCCAGTTCCGGTAGCTGGATGTCCACGATTTGGCCTTCATCAACCGTCGAGCGGATGATGATTCCGTGGAGGATATTCATTTTGTTGATCGCCGTAGATTTTTTCTCTGCCATCTTGCGTGGTTCTCCAAGTCGGTCCTGTTGCAAAGAATATCATGTTAGGTGGTAATCGGCAATTGGTTGGATGCGTCGGTTTTGTTACTCTCGCGTTTTCCCTTGTGGGGAATGTCGCCGATGCTCGCTCATTGTGTGGTTCCGGGGTTTTCTGGGCTCTCCCATGGCGGATCGTGCGAGTGAGCGCCGGAGATACGCTCCTCGCCAAGGCCGAGCTTTTGTTTCTCTCTTGGGTGCTTGTGCGAATGAACGAGCCGTTGGGCAAGGCGGCGGTTGAATCGGTTTTGATGACGTTGCGTCGGTTTCTTGATGCGGGGATGCGTTGCCCGTGGGGCCATGTCGATACTCTGTCAATACCTCAATGAGCGTATGCTCGTCAGCGTATGCTGAACAGGGTATATCTTTTCGTTCCCTGGTGTCGTATCCTTTCTTCATGGATGGATTCGTGACAGGCTAATCCCGTGCGGTTGGGTAGCGTGTTGATGAATATGTAATGCAATAACAATAATTTAACATTACAATATGATGGACAAAGAAACCAAGGAAGACAAGATGGTGAACGTACAGGTTCGCATGGATTCTGAACTCAAACGGTCCTTCGAGCAGACTTGCTCGGAATTCGGCATGAACATCACTACTGCGTTCACTGTATTCGCGAAGACGGTGGTGAGGCGGCGGCGCATGCCGTTCGAGATCGCCGCTCAGGACGACTTCTATAATCCGTACAACATGGAGGTGTTGCGCAAGTCAATCAAGGATGCGGAAGAAGGCCGGCTTTTTGAACATGATTTGATAGAGGTGTGAACTGCGTGAGAATCAGTTGGACGGAAGAAGGGTGGGCGGATCATGTCTATTGGCAGTCTCAGGACAAAAGGATGATCAAACGTATCAACCAACTGATTCGCGGCATTCTTCGCAACGGTTATATGGGGCTGGACAAACCGGAGCCGTTGAAAGAGAATTTGTCAGGATGGAGGGGGCGTCGGATAGATGAAAAACATCGGCTCATCTATCGAATCTTGGATGGAGCCATCCAGATTGCGCAGTGCCGTTCGCATTATGCGGATTGATGGAATGTCGCCCGGCACCTATCGTCGTGTTTGTTCATAGCGCAAGAGGCAGGGGAAGGGGAGCATGACATGGTTGGGAACTCCATCTCAGAAGAGTGTCTGAAACCAGCAACCGGATACGGATTCTATCCGCATGGTGTCTGCATGGGCTGTCTGCGAGGGGAAAACTGTTTTTCCGCGCAGGCCGCCATGATATCGTTCGTAGCTCTGATTTTCTTGAACCTTCTCCCCTTTATCGGTACGATATGGGCATGAGTACTACTGAAACCACCTTGGCTCAGGAAGTGGCCGCGCTTTCCGAGCAGCTTCGCGCCTATCAGCACGCCTATTATGTCGATAACCACCCGTTGGTCGGCGACTTGGAATACGACCGGTTGTTCGACCGCCTTGTGGAGCTTGAGGCGGAACATCCCGAACTGAAGTTTCCCGATTCTCCGACCCAGCGGGTCGGTAGCGACCTGACCAGCGACTTTCCTGAAGTCCGCCATACCATCCCGGTTCTGAGCCTTGACAAAGCCTACAGCGCAGACGCCGTGCTGAGCTGGATCGTCAAAAGCGAGAACAAGGGGGAACGGGAGCTTTCTTTCGTCGTTGAAGAAAAAATCGACGGGGTGTCGATGGTCCTGTACTATGAGAAAGGGCTGCTGGCGCGGGCCGTCACACGTGGAAACGGCTTCGTGGGCAACGATGTCACCGCCAATATCAAGACCATCGCCTCCGTCCCCCTTCGGCTGACCGAGCCGATAGATATCGCTGTGCGGGGTGAAGTCTACCTGCCGAAAGCCGATTTTGAAGCCATCAACAAGGAGTTGGAGACTCCCTATGCGAATCCCCGCAATCTTGCCGCGGGGACGGTGCGCCGGATCAAGAGCAGTGAGACGGCGAGGATTCCGTTGCAGATTTTCGTCTATGAAGGTTTCTGGGCCGATGGTGTCGAACCGTTCGCCGACCATGTGCAGATTCTCTCCGCGTTGAAACGGTATGGCTTCAGGGTGAACCCGACTCTTGGCTTGTTCTGCAAGTCGGCGGATGAAGCCCGGCGGAAGCTGCGGGACGCGGGGCTTGAAGGGGTCGCCGGTTCTTTCGACGATATCCCCGGCTATATTACGAAACGGACGGACGCCCGTGGAGACCTGCCATATGAAATTGATGGCTTGGTGACCAAAGTGAACGAGATCGCCATCCGAGAAGCGTTCGGCTATACTGAACATCACCCCCGTTGGGCGATAGCCTACAAGTTCGAGGCTCCGGAAGCGCAGACCGTCGTGGAGAATATAAATGTGCAGGTTGGACGGACGGGCAGGGTGACGCCGTTGGCCAGGGTGAAGCCTGTGTTCGTCGGGGGTTCGACGGTCTCGAACATCACCCTTCACAACCAGGACTATGTGGACATGCTGGAGCTTGCCATCGGGGATATCGTCTCCATTTCCAAACGAGGGGATGTCATTCCCGCGGTTGAACGGGTGGTGGAGAAGAATGAATTGGGTAATGTTACTTGGAAAATGCCCGGACATTGTCCGACTTGCGGTTCTTCCTTGGTGAAGCGGGGCGCCCATACTTTTTGCCCGAATGATGAATGTCCCGACCAGATTGCGGGGCGGGTTTATTTCTTTATCGGCAAGGGTCAGATGGATATCGAGAACTTCGGGCCGGAGACGGCTTCCGTATTGATTCGGAAAGGACTGCTCAAGGATGTTCCCGATATCTATACCATCGATTATCATGAAGTACTCGACAACGAGCCAGGCTTTGGCGAGCGGAAAATTTCGTTGATTATCGATGGTGTTGCGAAAAGTAAGGAAAAGCCGTTTCGCAACGTGCTGGTTTCGTTGGGGATCGCGGAATTCGGCAAGAAGGCCGTGGACTTGCTCGTTTCCAACGGGATTCGGACGATTGACATGCTGCTGGACATCGCGGATCGGAACGATGTGGAGCGTCTGGTCAGCATCAAGCAAATCGGAGAAAAGACGGCCCAATTGCTGATTGATGGCTTGAATGATCCACAGATGCGCAATCGTATAGCAAGATTGCGAGGATTAGGCCTTTGTTTTGAAGAAGATTCCCCGAAGGCGAATGTCCTTCCACAGATTTTCGCCGGGCAGGTGTGGTGTGTCACCGGTTCGTTCGAGCATTTCGCTCCAAGGTCGCTTGCGATGGATGAGGTGGAGAAGCGCGGGGGACGCACCGTCAGTTCCGTAACGGGCAAGACTACTCATCTGCTCGCTGGGGCGGGTGCCGGAAGCAAGCTGGCGCAGGCTGAAAAGCTCGGTGTCGCGGTGGTGGGCGAAAAGCGGTTCCTGTCGATGCTTTCCGAAGCTCAAAGTGGCATATCCAGTGATATGTCCAGCGACATGTCCGACGACATGGAAGGAAAAGTGTCTCCGGCGGATGGATCGGAATCAGCGGGGAACCATGTCGGTACGGGTGAAAAGGTTTTTTCTGAAGAAACAAGGTTTGCGATTGAAGATATTTCCTCATCATCTGTCATGGATAATATTTTGGGTTCCCGCGGGGATGGTAACGACGATAGTTCACATGTTCCCATGAATAAGTCAGAGACCGAAAAATATAATGACGGAGGCGAAATTCAATCTATTGCAGACCGGACTCGACCATCATCTGTTTCTACAAGTCGAAAAAGTAAGGCTGATACGGATACGTTGGATTTATTCGGGGAACTCGATGAGTAATCGCTTGTTCCCCGATTCTCGCTGTATATCTCAGATGTCCATATTGGTTTTTGTTTTTAGGGGAGTGTCGTGACGTTTGCGTAGTGTGCAGTTTTTTTCCATTTCGTTACGAAGAATTTGGTTGATTCGGGTCTGATACCCCTGTCCTTCCGATTTCAGCCAGAGGAGTATGTCTTTATCCAGTCTGATGCTTACGGCTTGTTTGCGATTTCGATAGAGTTCTTTTCTGAATTTATCGGCTTCTTGCACGGTCATCCAGTTGGAAAAATCAGTGACTTCCGGTATGTCTGAGAAATCAATCTCATCGTCTGATATATTTTTCAGCCGTTCTAGTTCTTCCTTGGAGATGGGGGGGGTATTATTAGTTGTACATTTTGCGATGGACATGGTACGCCTCCTTTTCCCGATTGCTCGCACAGCGGGCGGAAATGATTCTGACAGTATCGTTCGATACTTCGGTATATACGACAAACAGGATTTTCCCATGTACGCTTCCTGTGGCCTTCCAGCGGTCTTCGTCCAAAAAACTGGATACTGTGTCAAAGGATTCCAGCCTATATGGATCTGGGAATATCCAGCATGCTATCTCGAACCGGACGCTGTGTTTTCGCAGGTTTGTACGGTTCTTGGCTTCGTCCCATTCAAAAAACGATTTTTCCCGTTTGCTGTATATGCAATAATGTATATGCATATGGATGTCAACGAATTGTGTAGTCATTGGTTTCATACCCCTTGAATCATGCCAAGTCTTGTTTTTTGGCTTTTCTGATACTCATATGTCCCAAAAACCCGCTGCTGATTCAAACCATCAAAATTCGTCACTGGGATGCATGTTTTTACAGGGTTCACCAGATTTGTTTGCTACCGTGGAATGCATGTCCCACTTGCGTCCGGCTTCATCTTTCTCAAGAAAAGTCATCTCTTTGCAATGACATTTTGCCGTCAACGGTGTATACAGGAGATAGCCGCAGGGTGTTTCGGAACATGTTTTGCGCAGGAGGTTGATGAAGATGAATGAACTCGCCGCTGAACTGAACAGGATGTTGGAGAGAACCGTAGCCGGAGACATGCTCTCTCCGTTCGGGCGCAGAATGTATTTCCCCAAAGGAATCATCGCCCAATGCGCCGAGGCGAAACAGCAGGCTACTCGCCACAACGCTACGGCGGGCGTGGCCATGAGCAATGGCCAGACGATGCATTTGCAGGACATCTACAATCAGTTCTCCCCCGAGGCCTTTGCGCCGAACGACATCTTCAACTACGCCCCCGCCGGTGGCGACCCCCGCTTGCGGAACCTTTGGCGTCAGGCGATGCTGGACAAGAATCCCTCCCTCGCCGGAACGCCTGTATCCCTGCCTATCGTCACAGCCGGTCTGACCCATGGAATCTCGGTCGCGGCACAGCTGTTCATTGGTGAAGGCGATCCTGTAGTGCTTCCCGACCTCTATTGGGACAACTACGACTTGATTTTCACCGATCTCTGTCAGGCGGATATCCGCACTTTCCCACTGTTCGACGCCCAGTCACGTTTCAACGTCTCGGCGATGAAGGAGACTCTCGCGTCTTGCGGAGGCAAGGGGCGTCTGTTGCTCAACTTTCCCAATAATCCGACTGGCTATACTCCGTCCGTAGCCGAAATGCATTTGATTGTCGATGCGTTGGTTGAACTCGCTGAAGGAGGGATGCGGCTGGTCGTCATTTCCGACGATGCCTATTTCAGTTTGTTTTATGAGGATGATACATGCCGGGAATCCTTGTTCGCCTATCTTGCCGGGGCGCATGAGAACATCCTCGCGGTCAAGGGCGACGCCGCGACCAAGGAAGACATGGTCTGGGGCTTTCGGGTCGGCTTCCTGACGTTCGGTTGCAAAGGCTTTTCCGAAGCCCAATATGGCGCATTGCTGAAAAAGACCATGGGTGCCATCCGTTGCACCGTTTCCAGTTGCGACAGGCCCGGACAGAGCCTGCTCATCCGCGCTATGGAGGACGGGCGCACCTATCAGGCTGACAAGGACTGCGCGAAGCGGGAGATGGAACGGCGATATCGGAAGTTTATCGACGCTTTAAAGCGGCATGCCGATACTTCCCTGTTGACTCCGTACCCGTTCAATTCGGGATATTTCATGGCGTTTCGATGCGCTGGGGATGCGGAAGTACTGCGCAGGCGCTTATTGGATGCCTACCATGTCGGAACGGTAAACATTCTTGGAAAGACGTTGCGGGTCGCGTATTGTAGCGTTGAATGCGACAGGATTGACGATCTTGTGGATATTGTATATCAAGCGGCGGAGGAAGCATGGAAGTAAAAGTCAAGCTCTATCTGGTCGATGAAGAAGGCGACAAGTTCATGGGAATCGGGGTTCTCTGGCTGTTGGAGAAAATCGAGACGGAAGGGTCCTTGCGGGGAAGTGCCGCCGCATTGGGCATTTCCTATTCCAAGGCGTATGGAATGGTTCGGAATCTTGAAAAGAGCCTCGGCGTTCCCGTCTTGGTACGCAAGAAGGGCGGGGCCAGCCATGACGGCGCCACTTTGACTCCATTCGGCAGACAGTTCATTGAATTGTATCGGGATTTCCAGGCAAAGTCTAAGAAATTGGTGGAGGGACCGTTCGCTGATTTTCGTACGGGACTTGCAAAACTTCTTGAAACCGTAGACGATATGGAGCCGATGGAAGGTGAAAGTGGAGCTTGCCGCTGAGAGTGGCGTTTCAGTACATTGGTACATATGCGCAGTTCATATAGGAGGCGTACCGTGAGCAATGACAGAATCTATGATTTTTCTATTCCAAACCTAGGGGAGGCCAAGATTCCTTCTCCAATCATGATGTCCACCTATCAAGGTGATGGATTGGCCGACTATGTGAACGATGAAGACCGTATTCTGTATAGCATCCAGACCGTCATGGGCGTGGATGGGCATCCTGTTCCACTCCATGAAGATACCGTTGAACTTGCCGGTCCACGTTCCAAATTGTATTTCAATCCCGCCCACGTGCATGCCGCAATCTGCACTTGCGGCGGTATTTGCCCAGGTCTGAACAACGTGATCCGTGCCGTTGTCCGTTGCTTCTGGTACCGGTACGGGGTGCGCCGCATCAGCGGTATCCAGTATGGTTATCAGGGGTTGTTGGAGAATAGCCCATATCCATTGATTGCCCTTGATCCCGATCTCGTGGACGATATCCAGGAGAAGGGTGGTACGATTCTTGGCTCCGCGCGCGGTGGTGGGAAGCAGGTTGATGAAATCGTCGATTCGTTGGAACGGCTGAACATCAATATCCTCGTGACGATTGGCGGTGACGGTACGCTTCGCGGCGCATATGATATAGGAGAGGAAATCAAGAAGCGCGGATTGAAGATCGCTGTAATCGGCATTCCCAAGACCATCGACAATGACCTTTCGTTTATCCAGAGTTCCTTCGGATTTGATACTGCCGTGGCGATGGCGGTTCCTTCCGTCCGGGGCGCCCATGTCGAGGCGAAGAACTCAATTAACGGAATCGGCATGGTCAAAGTCATGGGACGTGAATCCGGTTTTATCGCGGCTCATACTTCTTTGGCTCAGAGCGATGTGAACTTCTGTCTGATTCCTGAAAATCCGTTTGATCTTGAAGGTCCGAACGGCCTGCTGGAACACCTGAAGCATCGTATCCTTGACCGGGGTCATGCGGTAATCCTAGTCGCGGAGGGCGCGGGACAGGACCTTGTTCCTCCAACGAACGAAAGGGACGCCTCGGGAAACGTGAAGTATCAGGATATCGGGCTGTTCCTCAAAGATCAAATCAAGGCGTATTTCAAGCGTGAGGGGATTGAGTGCAACATCAAGTATATCGATCCGAGCTATATCATCAGGAGCGCCCCCGCCAATCCGAATGATTCCATCTATTGCGCCCGGCTTGGCGCCCATGCCGTACATGCCGCCATGGCGGGAAAGACGCAGGCGTTGGTCTCCTTGGTGAACAATCAGTTCGTCCATATTCCAATCAAGGTGGCGGTCTCGTCGAGGAACCATGTGGACCTCGAAGGTTCCCTGTGGAGGGACGTCCTGGAGAACACCCGCCAGCCCAGTTCTATGAAAAATCTGAAGGAATGAGGAAAACGGTGCAGAATCAGCAAAAATTTTTTATGAAAAGTGTTTAAAACAACTTGATTCTTTTTAGTGATATCAGTATTTTTGGGACTAGAAAGAGAACGACACCAGCCATAGCACCCGTTGGGTATATGAGTTGAAACATCGGTATTTTTCTAACCTCCTTTTGTTCCCCCTCAGGTTTAACCTCCTTTTCCTGAGGGGGTTTTTGTTTGTATTTGCATTATTAATGTGATTGCGGTTATATTAATTTGAATATTGTAATGTTTTTGTGTGGTGAGGCATAAATAAACGCATGGCTTCTTGAATTAATTGAGGGGCCTATTCGATAAAACCTTTGCGGATGGCATGCCATTTTTGGTTTTCTGAGAAAAAAGTTTATACGATTTTTAAGGTAATTCATTACTGTGAGAATAAAAAAAACAGCCACCGCTTTTTAGGCGGTGGCTGTTTTCTAGAAAAAATGGTTGAAACTAGAACAAATCTGCGTATGCTTTGAGAATTTCATCACCTTCACATCCTGCGAGGACTTTCTTGGCGAGGACTTTGCCCAGCTGGACGCCCTCCTGGTCGAAGGAGTTGAGATTCCATGCGAACCCCTGGAACATCACCTTGTTTTCATAATGGGCGAGCAACGCGCCGAGAACTTCCGGTGTGAGCCTGTCGGCGTGAAGCAGCGAAGACCAACGATTGCCTGCGAACTGCTTGTTCGGGTTTTCGTCATCCTTGCCCCTGGCGAACGCCACTATCTGCGCCACAAGGTTCGCGTCTAGCTTTTCCTGGCTGGTCGATCCTGCGGTAGAGATGTCCTTGTTCCGTTGTGACTGCTTGAAACCGATGAACTGCAAGGGGACGACATCGGTTCCCTGATGCAGCAACTGATAGAAGGAATGCTGTCCATTGGTCCCTGGCTCACCGAAAATTACCGGGCCGGTAGGGTAGCCGACCGGTTCTCCGTACCGGTTTACATGCTTTCCATTGCTTTCCATGTCGAGCTGCTGGAGATGCGCGGGGAATCTGCTGAGCGCCTGAGAATACGGCAGGATGGCGGTACAGGGACGGTCGAGGACGTTGCGAAGATACACGCCGATCAGAGCGTCCATCAACGCCGCGTTTTTGGTGATGTCGGTCTCCAGCGCATTCACGTCGGCGGCGTGTGCGCCGGCGAGCAGCTTGTCAAACGTTTCATACCCGAGGGCGGTGGAGATGATCACGCCGCCGACGGCGCTGGTCGAAGAATACCGCCCTCCGATGTAGTCATCGATAAAGAATGCGTCCAGAACATCCTTGGAAGAGGCCAGCGGACTGGTTTTACTCGTTACCGCCACCATATGTTTCGCCGGATCGAGTCCGTCTATTCCCGCATTGGACATGGCTTGGATGACAAGGTCCCTGTTCGTCAGCGTTTCCTGTGTCGTCCCGCTTTTTGAAACAAGGACGAACAATGAACTTTCAAAATCAAGCTCCTTCAGGACGTCCGCGGCATCATCCGGATCGACGTTGGAGATGAATCTAGCTTCAAGTTGCCGGATACCTTCGGCTTCCGCCCAACCTTTCAACGCAAGATACAACGCTCTCGGTCCAAGATCGCTTCCGCCAATTCCGATCTGCACCACCGTCTTGAACAGTTTACCCGTAGAACCAAGAATCTTTCCGTTGCGCACGTCGTCGGAAAACTTCTTGATATGCGCGAGCTGCCCTTGGTAAAACGCTCCTTTCTCCTCTCCATCGGCCATGACCGTTGCGCCGTCCAGGACGCGTCCTCTGGTAAGCTGGTGCAGGACCAGCCTCTTTTCTCCCGTATTGATGATTCCCCCGGAAAGCAGGGCCTTGTATTTTGCGATTAGTTCCTGTTCATCGGCAAGCGCCTGCAACAGCTTGATATGGTCTTCCTCTACCGGCATTGTCGCATATCTATAGGTCAGCCCTGCTCCCGCGGGAATCGCATAAGAACTGATTCTCTGCGGAGTAAGCGCACATTTCAAGCACGTGGGTTTCGTTTTTGCCAATGCGGAGAACGCGTTGGTTTGGTCTAGGTTATGGTATGTCATCTCTCTTCTCCTTTCCTTCTCGGAGAATGCATGCGGGGCTTCGTTGTCGGAACAAGGCCGTACTTGACGTACTGTCCTTGTTCCTTCGCCTAGCCCGGCCTTCATTCTCCTTCGAATGTTTGCGTTATAGGTGATGCGGGGGCTTCGTTGTCGGAACAAGGCCGTACTTGACGTACTGTCCTTGTTCCTTCGTCTTGCCCGGCCTTCATTCTCCTTCGAATGTTTGCGTTATAGGTGATGCGGGGCTTCGTTGTCGGAACAAGGCCGTACTGGTGTACTGTCCTTGTTCCTTCGCCTTGCCCGGCCTTTGTGGGCATGTCACGTCGTCCGCACCCGCTCACGTACCATGAGTACGCTCGCTGCTTTGCAGCCTAATCCATGCAATGCATAAGAATCTTTTCACGGTTTTCGAATCCGCGGATGAACTCGGCATGATAGCTCAAAAACCAAGTCCCTCTTAAGCAGTGTAGTACAACGAAGAAGTTCTAGGCAATAATAGAGGGACGCTCGGAAGTTTTTCCGTGAAGATCATTCTTCAATTGCGGGAATCCTGGTCTTGAAGCTTTCCTGGAGATCTTCTTTTGTCATGCCTTCCCTGAGGATGACGAAGATTGTATCGTCTCCGGCCAACGTTCCGAGTATTTCGGGTATCGCCAAGACGTCAAGCGCGATGCCGACGCTGTTCGCATGTCCCGGACGAGTTTTGATTACGCCGAAGTTTCCGCTGAACTCAATAGACAGGATACCTCTGCGGACATCCTGTATGTAGCTCTTTTCAGATTCGGAAATCAAGTCGTTTTCAGGAAGCGCATAATAATATCCTGACCAGCCATCGGATATCTTGCCGACCTTGAGCATTTTCAAATCTCTGGACAGGGTCGCCTGGGTTACCGAATACCCCTCTTTGCGCAACATCTCAAGCAACGTATCCTGATTGTCGATCCGATTGTTCTTGATCATTTCCTTGACGACCGACAATCTGTTATGACGTTCCCTCATGGCTGAGTTCTCCTCATGTCTTAAAACTGGAATATTTATTCACTCTGTGCGGATAAATATACATTACCATGCGGGTAAAAGCAAGGATAAACCTGCTTTTGCTCCAATTCTCATATGGCGCACAATACTATGGGTGATGTTTTTGTGGTCAATTTGGGTATCAGCCATCAAAGTCCGGTCATAAATGAGAATTTCGGCAAAAACGAGCGTGCCCTCATAAGGCAAGATGCATTCTTCGGCGGGATGCATTTCTGAATGCATGCTCTTTCTCCGCAAGTGTATGTCTACCTACTGAACTTTCTTTTTGAAAAGTAGGACTAAAAATGCGGTGTTGGCATGATTTCTTTGTAAATAGCTCTTTGTCAGATAAAACTTTTCTGGTAAAATTCACTTCTGCCAGTACAGAATCATACCGGTTTATGGACTGAATGACGTTGGAAGGGTTTAAAGGGGAATACCGTGCCAGAAGTAATTGCTTGTCCCAAGGGAGTGAAAGACAAAAATTGGTTTGTGTACCATCTTGCGGGGCAGAAGCTCATTGGTTCCGGCATTGACGGTGCAGTCGCTCAACAAGTTCCTTCGCAGATAGCCGTCAGAAAAGGACAGACTGCTTTTCTCGTGACGGAAGGGATGGTACGTGTCCGATTGCACCATGGCATGTACCCGTTGTCCGCCGTGTCGATTCCAGAGTTTGGCGCCCCATCTTTGAGCGAGGTTCCCGTGGATATCTATTTTGTCAATGACAATGCACGTTTGTCCATGTATTTCGGCACGAGCACTCGCCCGGTTTCCATCGTCGATCCCATATGCGGAGAGAAATATCGTTTGCAAATGTTTGGAAGATTTTCTCTCTCTCTCTCTCTCTCTCTCTCTCTCTCTCTCTCTCTCTCTCTCTCTTATAGTTCTATTTCAGTGGTTCAGTTGGATCAGCTTTCAGATTTTCAATCGGTCCTTGTGTTCTGCCGCAATCTGATAGATAGGAAACTCCCTGAATATGTCCAGCAGGCGGTTGATGAATGCCATATGGAAGTGTCTGTTTTTTCTTCCGCCACCCTGTCGGGCCATATCCAACAATCGTTCGGGCGGGATTTAGCCGTTCACGGTTTATCCCTCGATCTGTTCCTGCTTGACGCCATCTGGATTAACGATAAAGACATGGTCCGTTGTCTGGCTACTTTGCGTGCGCATACTGGTTCCGGTCCTTCAGGTCCGGCGACGTGTCACTCGCCTCTCAATGATAGTGATTTTCGATTCTGCCCCCATTGTGGCCGGGCGTTACCTCCCGCGGCTCGCTTTTGCCCCTATTGCGGGAAGAATTGCCTCGTCCAATCTTGATACAATCCGAGTATGGGTAATTTTTCCAGACTCTGGCTACTAGACCTCTGGCAGGAATGGTCGTATCATGGATCTATCTGACTTTTGTCCGGTAAGGAGGGCCTAGCCATGGTCGCATTGTGGATCATTCTTATACTTGTCGTGATCATCGGTCTCTACGCAATCAGTGTACACAATCGCTTGGTGCGTTTGAGAAATCAGGGGGAAGAGGCGTTCGCCGCGATCGATGCGCACTTAAAACAGCGGTATGATCTGGTGCCGAACTTGGTTGAGACCGTAAAAGGTTACGCCGCGCATGAACGGGAGACGTTGACCGCTGTCATAGACGCACGCAACCGCGCCATGTCCGCGACGACTATCTCCGAGAAGGACGCCGCAGACAAGAGCTTCTCCGCGACATTGAAAAGTCTGTTCGCCTTGGCTGAATCCTATCCCGATCTCAAGGCCAACCAGGGGTTCATCGACTTGCAACGGCAGCTGACGAAGATCGAAGGGGAGTTGCTCAATGCACGCAAGTACTACAACGCCGTGATCAAGCAGTTCAACACCGTCGTCGAGGTGTTTCCGTCTTCCCTGTTCGCACGGCTGGGACATTTCGAGAAACAACCGTATCTGGCTATCGAAGAAGAAGCCCGCTCCCGCGTGGAAGTGAAGTTCTAGGAACCGCCATGACCAGACCCGCCAAGACGCTGACCTCCGCCATCCTCTGCCTGTGCATTATACAGGCTCTTTTCGGGGCTTCTTACGATTATGTCATTGACCGATACCAGATGGATGTGAATGTCGCCGCAGATGGGGTCTACCGGGTTGATGAAACGATTGATTTTGATTTTCAGACTCCGCGCCATGGTTTTTTCCGTGATATTCCAGTAGGGTATGGCATCCGGCGGGTCAAGGTTTCCGATATCCAGGTAAATGCCCCTGTTCAGATTGAGAGGGACAAGAACTACATCTCGCTCCGGATCGGCGATCCCGACCGGACGGTACGAGGGGCTCAACGGTATGAAATCTCCTATCTGTATGATACTGGAGACGATGGACATTACGACTACGATGAATTCTACTTCAATCTGGTCGGAGAAGGTTGGGAAGTTCCTATTCAGGACTTTGAATTCCGTATCGTATTCCCGAAGCCGATAGACACCGACTACATCTTTCTGACCAGAGGCGCGTGGGGTTCTACCGATTCTGTAGACGCCGCATACTCCATTTCGGACGACAGGACTGTCATTACCGGAAAAGCCGTGTCCCTGAGGCCTGGGGAAGCTCTGACCATGCGCGTGCAGTTGTCCGAAGGGTATTTTTCCGGGATGCGGCAGATTCATGATTGGACGCCCCTGGCCTGTACGGTATTCCTGATTGTTTCCGCATTGGCCGTCGCCCTTGCGTTCTTCCTCTGGTCCCGATGGGGACGGGACGCCGAACCGATCGTCATGGCTCGGTATGAAGCTCCCGATGGACTGACGCCGATGGACGTTGGCTATCTGTCCGACGGGATGGTCGACGACAAGGATATCACCGCCATGATCTTCTACTGGGCGGACAAGGGAAATCTGACGATCGCGGAGTCCGGCCGCAAGAAAGATTGCGTCTTTACCCGGCTGAAGGAGCCTGTGGACGGTAGCCCCCACGAACGGAAACTGTTCCAACAGTTCTTTTCCTGTGGCACGGACGGGGTCGTGACGATGCCTGAGTTGGAAAAGCGGTTCGGGCAGTATGTCGATGGCGTGAAACAAAGCGTCGCTTCCTATTATACCGGGGACAAGTCCCTGACCGATTCAAAGTCCGTGGGCGTCGCCGTTGGCTGCGGAACGCTCGCTGTATTGCCCGTGGTCGGTTATGCCGTCGCCATGACGGTCAACTATATGGATGCGGCGACATTGTTGCTTTTGGTCGGCGGTATCGTCGCCATGTTCGTCGGGTGGCTGTGCGGTTGGTCGCTGATGCGTAAATGGTACCTGCGTTCGCCTGGTTCGAATATCGCGTTGATTTGCGTCTATTGCCTGCTGTTAGTCGTAGAATATGCTTTTCTGGTAGGCGTTACGTTTGTGTTCAACGGGGATCTGGGTAGCCCCTGGATATTCGCTTGTGCGTTGGTTCAGGTTGTTTCCATTTCCGTCATCATGTTCCTTTCCTATGTCACCCGCAAGCGGAGCGCCTATGGACAGGAGATGCTGGAACAGGTGCTGGGGTTGAGGGAGTTCATCGACAAGGTGGAGATGGATCGTCTGCGGACGATGATCGACCATGATCCGATGGTTTTCTACCATGTGCTTTCCTTTGCGATCGTACTTGGTCTTGAAAATACCTGGGCAAAGAAGTTCAGCTCAATCACTATCGAGCCGCCGAATTGGTATACCGGTAGTGACCTGGTCTGGGACGCGATGTTCTATAGCGCCTTGTCCCGCCGGTGGCGGAGTTCTCTCAATACGGCCCGTGCCTCGGCAGCCGGACATGGCGCGAATCCCCGGAATCCTGGAATGCGGTTCGGTGGATCATCTTTCGGTTCTTCAGGATTCTCCGGCGGCGGGTTCGGTGGCGGTGGTGGTCGCGCTTGGTGATGCAATGCGTAATAACCGTGTTCTCTCTTTCTGGAAACATGAGCCCGTGTTGCTCATAGCATTGGTTCTCGCTGTAGTTTCTTCGTTCTTCGTTCCATTTTCGATGTCGGCGTTGATACATGCGGTTGACTGGAAGGTGCTTGGCTGTCTCGCCTCGTTGATGCTTGTGGTGGCGGGACTGCGCAAACAGGGGGTGTTCGCCCGTTTGGCCGACGCATTGCTTCGGAAAGTCCATGGCGTGCGGGGAATCGGGTTTTCCTTGGTGTTCCTGACGTTTTTTCTTTCCATGGCGATCACCAACGATGTAGCCTTGATTACGTTCGTGCCATTTACCATGGCTGTATATGTTTCCAATGGTACACCGCGGGCGATCCTGCCCGTAGTCGTGTTGCAGACTGTGGCCGCGAATGTCGGTTCGGCGTTGACTCCTGTAGGCAACCCGCAGAATCTCTATATCTATAGTCGTTACAGGTTCTCGGCGGGGACGTTCTTCACTACGATGCTTCCGTTCGTGCTTGTCGGAGCCGTATTGCTTGCCATCTGCCTGTGGGTGATGCTTCATGGCCGCAAGAACACCATTGGGGCTTCGTCCGTGAACGAGAATCCTGTGCCGAACGGCTTGAACGCTTTGAACAACGTCCCGACGCAGTCTCCGGAAGCGTTTTCCGTGGTTGCGGTCGTCAGATACTGCGTGTTGTTCATAGTCGCCCTCTGCGCGGTTTTTCCCGTTGTCCCCTGGTATGTCGCCGTCTGCGTCGTCGCCGTGGCGATGCTTCCCGACCATGAGCTGTTCGCGAAGATCGACTGGTCGCTGTTGCTGACGTTCATCGGGTTTTTCGTGTTCATCGGCAACTTGTCTTCGATGGAAGACTTGGCCGCATGGTTTGGCCGGTTGCTGGAGGGGCATGTATTCGAGACTTCGTTGTTGGCGAGCCAGATCATCAGCAACGTTCCCGCCACCTTGCTGCTGTCGCGTTTCACCGAGGACGGGATACAGTTGTTGCTCGGTGTGAACGCCGGTGGATGCGGTACCTTGATCGCAAGCTTGGCGAGTGTCATTTCCTATAAATATTATGCGGGGTTCCATGTCGGCCATGCCGACCTCGTGCCGGGAGTCGGGCGGTATATGGTCGTATTCACCGTCGTGAATCTGTTGTTCATCGCCGTATTGTGGGGCTGCCAGGTCGTTATCTGGTAGAAGCGCCTTGTGGGGCGGGGTGGACCGGCCGCACAGACCGGAAAAATTCGATATATGCGCCGGTATGCCGGCACGTGATGGGGAATCGGAATATGGAACGGGAGAAAATTGAACGCAAACGGATACAACCGGGTCTCTACAGGCATTTCAAAGGCGGCCTGTACGAGGTGATGGATACTGTCATTGACAGTGAATCGCTCGGCACCATGGTTCTATATCGCCCGCAGGGCTCCTTGGACTGGTGGGTGCGTCCGTACGACATGTTCATGGGGACGGTAGAACGGAACGGCGTCGTGTACAGACGATTCACGTTCATTGAATAGCGTCGGCGTCTTTCCGATAGGACGGTGCTTCTTGGGCGGGGTTCCTGTTTCTCTGTCGGAATTGTCGCGGCGTCCGCGGGCTCCCATTTGGAATTTTGTTGGAATCGTCCTCCACCATTCCTGCGAGCCTGTCTTTTTCCGTCTGCCGTACTCAATGATCGGATTCGGACTGTCGTTTTGTCTTAACGACCAGAAGCATGCCTATGATGGTCGCCGCCGTACCCATCAGTATTCCCATGAACCCGTTCGCCGTGGGATGCGCATCCACTTGGTCGGACGCGAAGGACAGAAGCGCTGTCTGCGTCAAGACGAGACTGATCAGGGATGCCGCCAGATTGATCATCTTTACCGATTGTCCTGGCAGGGAATGGTTTTTTCTTTCCCGCAGGACGCCGCTGATGTTCAGCCCGATTTCCGCGAATGTGATGGCGGCGATTCCAATGGCTACGTATTCGTGGAATACGGTATGTTCGGGAAAGATGAAGAGGCGTAGCGAATACAGGATATAGCAGGCGCTCGCGACGATAAGTATCACTCCTGAAAGCCGACAGTACTTCCGCTGGACCGTCTCGTCCTTTTCCGTGAACATCCCCGCGACGGCGAAGCCTTTGGCTATGACCATGCCGAAGGTATAGCATGCGCTTACACAGGTAAAGAGGGACGGCGATGCGATGCCGATCAGCAGTTTTCCCAATCCAACGAACGCATTCCCCATGCAGGACGCGCCTGTAATGCGAATCGTCCTCCTGCGTCGCTTGTCCACGGACCGTCCGATCGAAGCATTGGGCTGTTTCAATTGTGTGCGCCACGAGCTGTTCATAAAAACGCCTCTCTCATGATGTAGGTACGTGTCAAAGATGTTAACGGGATATGAAATGGATGTTTGAGAATTGTAGAACGCATCAGGATATTCTATCATTTATTGAACAGGACGGCGTTGCATGATATGAAAACGGGATCGATTTCTCGATCCCGTCCCATTACTGAGTCTGTCAAATGTGATTAGTCGCGATAATTGCTACGTGCAGGGCGAGTCTTTGCGATTGCTTCGTTCACGCGAAGATTGCGGCCGCCGAACTCTTTGCCGTCGAGCTGGGAGATAGCGGCTTCCGCAGCGGAATCCTCTTCGATTTCAACGAAACCGAACCCCTTGGGGCGACGGGTTTCGCGGTCGATGATGATGTTTGCGCTAAGTACGGTACCGAACTGTGCGAACAGGTCCCGAAGTTCTTCTTCGGTGGTGTTGTAACTCATGTTACCAACGTAAATTTTCTTTGCCATAGAAAAGCATCCTTCACAGGCATAATCGCCTGTATGCATTAAATTGCTTTAATTGGCGGCATGCTCGAACCAAAACCTGTCTGCGGGAAAGCGACTCAGTAACGCGCAAACGAAAGATAGGAAAAAGAACTAGCTGCAGCGAACAAAAACTAAAGCAAATGAACGGTAGCACGGCGTTTTCATCCTGTCAACGTCACGACCTCATTAATTTTGCTAAAAAGTCATGAGAAATGATAAATATTGCTTTTATTACTGTTTGCAGGCATGATAGTCCACATGGACAATAATATTCTTGGGCTTGTCATTTCATTCGTCTTTCTCGGACTTGTCATCGGCATCGCCGTGCTGCTTCGTCGATTTACCGGCTTTTCTTCCGAGTTTATCCGAAAATTCATCCATATCGGTGTTTCAAACTGGTGGTTCATCCTGATGGCCTGGATGGACAACCTCTGGTATGCGCTTGCCGGCCCGGTTGTGTTCATCATCCTCAATAGCGTCATGACGTTCGGCGGATATGGCGGTTTCCTGGGGATGAACGACAAGAAGCGCAACTATGGATTGATCTATTTTCCCATTTCCCTGCTCATACTGGTACTGTTGGTCTACAATGGAAAGCTGGCCGCGGCGGCGGCCACCATCGGCGTTCTGTCCATGGGATACGGAGATGGGCTTGCCGCGATTGTCGGGCATGCGCGGGGAAAGAGGAAGCTTCCGTTTCTTACCGGGGGAAAGACTTGGCTCGGGACTGTGGTCATGTTCTTTGTCGTCGTCGTGGTGGCGTATGTCTTCGCTCCGATATCGGAGGTCCCTTATCGTCTGGTGGTCGCTGTGACGACTGGTCTGGTCGGGGCGTTCCTTGAAGCCGCGACCCCGTTGGGGCTGGACAATGTGACCGTGCCGCTGGGTACTGCGCTCTGGGTGGCCGTCTTATGCTAGCGCCGCTGGACAAACTGCTCCATTCCCTTCCGTTCCCTTGGTCGCTGGCGGTGTTGTGCTTGGTCATGACGGTGGTCGCGGTCTTGGCATGGAGGGCGAAGCAACTGACTGTGAGCGGAGCCGTCCTCGCTTGGCTGGAAGGGGTGTGCATAGCGTGGTTCCTCGGTTTTGAGGGGCTGGCGGTCATGCTGCTGTTTTTCCTGTCCGCGGCGGTGATCGGCAGATGTTCCAAACGGATTCATGCGGCGCGGAATATCGTGAGCATTCAGAAGAAGACGGGTGCGCGGGACTGGATGCAGGTAATCGCCAACGGCGCGCCGGCCACGGTCGCCGCGTTGCTGTATGCCGTGGCGCCAACGCCCCTTGCGCTGGTCATGTTCGGCGCCGGAGTGGCTGAGGCCGCTTCTGATACCTGGGCGGGGGAAATCGGCATTCTTTCACGGCGGAATCCCGTCTCGATCCTGACGATGCGCCCCATCACTCCCGGCTTGTCCGGCGGGGTGTCCGCCATCGGTACGTTCAGCGGTCTGGCGGGAGCCGTAATGATCGCGGTGTTCTGGCTCGGCTCTTTCGCGGCGTTTGGGTCGCAAAGCTTTTCCGCTTGGGTCGGCTATGCCTCGTTTGTGGCTGTCGGCGGGTTCTCAGGTTGTCTGATGGACAGTCTGCTCGGTGCGCTTGTGCAGGCCCATTACTGGGATGATGAGCGGCAGCGGCTTACTGAGCATGAATTCGTCAATGGTCGCAAGCTGGAGCTGTCGCGGGGTATCCGGTGGGTGGACAACGATATGGTGAATCTGATCAGCAATCTGTTTGGCGTACTGCTTGCCGGGGGGTTGGCTTCGATTGTCTGAGATTCGTTGACATATGCATGGCTGGATTCTCACTTTCCCGTTTTTTGACGTTTTTTTCGTTCGTCCCGATACCAAGAAAAAATTCCTCATGTGATATTGTCATGTTGAAGATATTTGATTGTCCGCATAAGTATCCAAGTATGTCGGATGCATATTTTATCACCCATGTTTCATTCTGTAATGTAGAAAACTTGACAGCTAGTTTGTGATAATAGTAGAATACTGACATGTTAATTTTACAGATATCGTCTATACTGTATAACATATTGGAGGAAATCCCTCCCGTTTCCGTATGCGGGAATTCAGGGATGCAATTGAAATGAAAGCGATAAAACTAGAAAAACCATGGGAGATCGCCTGTGTGGACGTCCCCATGCCGGAACCGAAGGAAGGCGAGGCGTTGATCAAGGTGAAAGCCGCCGGTATTTGCGGCAGCGATATCGGAGCCTTTCGGGGGACCAATGGCCTCGTGACCTATCCCCGGCTCATCGGCCATGAGATAGCCGGAGAAATCATCTCCATCGCGGAGAATGACAAAGGACTGAAGCCTGGGGACCGTGTCGTCGTTGATCCGTATCTCTATTGTGGGCATTGCTATCCATGTTCGATCGGGCGCACGAACTGTTGTACAGACTTGAAAGTGCTTGGCGTCCATGTCGACGGGGGCATGGCAGAATATTTCTGTCATCCCGCCTCTATGCTGGTGAAGATCCCCGATGACATGGATTATGTGCGGGCGGCGATGGCGGAACCTCTGACCATATCGCTCCACGGTATACATAGGGGAGGGCTGAAGGCCGGTGAATTCTGTACGATTATCGGCGCCGGCCCTATCGGTTTGGTCGCGGGGATGGTCGCTCAGGAGTATGGCGCCCACGCCATTCTGATTGACTTGGTGCAGGAACGGCTTGATTTCGCCAAGGAACTTGGTATCGAACACACCATCAACGCCAGTGTAGAAGACTCCGCGCAACGTATTTTTGAGATTACCGGCGGAACGATGTCGCAGCAAGTGATGGAGTGCAGCGGAGCCAATGCGTCTATCCGCAACACTTTGGATTTCGTGTCCCACGCGGGGCGCATTACGTTGACCGGCTGGCCGAAGAAGGAGACGAGCCTTCCCACCGACATGATCACCAAGAAGGAAATCGATATCCGGGGTGCGCGGACGAGCGCGGGTGAGTTCGAGGAAGCTCTGGAGTTGATCCGCACCAAGCGCGTTGATATGACGAAGATTCTGACGAAGACGGTTCATATGGATGATGTTCCCGCCGTTGTGACGGATATTGAGAAAAATCCCGGCCGGTATATGAAGGTCGTTGTCGAACTCTGAACAGCGTTTGCCTGTATATGATGGTTGACGATGAGGGCCGGGGCAACCCGGTCCTCATGGTTTCCCGTTGAGTTCACATGGCTCATCACGGATGCGGCCGGATAAGGCCAATAATAAAAAAGGTTGACTGCGCTATGACAGCCAACCTGTTCAATAACAAAAAAATACGTTTATTTGATGCTCTAGGCTCGCATCTGGCCTCAATCACCTTTCTTTATTCAAGATACTGTCCCGAATCAAAAAAGTCAATGCAGACATTCTGCTTTCTGTCGTGGGTGCGGGGCTTGGATGTTCCTTGGATGTTCACAAAATAATTGAGATGGAACTTCCTGCGAAACAGTCGATATCTTTACGTGCGCTCTATCGATGATGAAATCCAGTGGTGGCATATTGTTCGCCGGTTCGCGCAAGAATTAGGAAATATCGCCGACAGACTACCATCCAGGCGAGGCGTTGCGGGGATATTCATCATCTTGAAATGAAAATCTGAAAATTTTCCTTGATAATCCTTCGCTTTATTTGTATTTTACATTCCGACAGGAATACCTGTTGACAGTATCGGTGCGTATTGCCACAATTGGCAAGCCGAAAAAACAAATTATTAATTTCATTAAAGAGAGGATATACACATGGCAAAACAACTTCAGTTTAGTGAAGAAGCCCGTAAATCGCTCGTCGCGGGCGTCGAGAAGATTTCTCGTGCGGTTATGACCACCTTGGGACCGAAAGGCCGGCTGGTGTTGCTGGACAAAAAGTTCGGCGCCCCGACAGTAACCAAGGACGGCGTTTCCGTCGCTCGTGAGATTGAATTGGAAGACCCGTTTGAAAATATGGGCGCCCAGCTTCTCAAGGAAGTCGCCACCAAGACCAACGATGTCGCTGGCGACGGAACCACTACCGCTACCGTGCTTGCTTGGTCCATCACCAAGGAAGGCATGAAGAGCGTCGCGGCCGGTGTGAACCCGATGGGTATCCGCCGGGGTATCGACAAGGCCGTGGCCGACGCCGTCGTCGAGATCAAGAAACAGGCCAAGATCATCAAGGACAAGGAAGAGATCGCGCAGGTCGCTTCCATCAGCGCCAACAATGATCGCACCATTGGTGATGAAATCGCGAATGCGATGGAGAAAGTCGGCAAGGACGGCGTCATTACTGTCGAAGAATCCAAGACTATCGAGACCACTACGGAGTTCGTCGAAGGAATGCAGTTCGACCGGGGGTATCTGTCCTCGTATTTCTGCAACAACCGCGACACCATGACCGCGGTGCTCGACGATCCGTTCGTCTTGATCTACGACAAGAAGATCTCCAACATGAAGGAGCTCCTTCCCGTTCTGGAGAAGGTCGCCCAGTCCGGCAAGCCTTTGTTGATTATCGCTGAGGATGTCGACGGAGAGGCTCTGGCGACATTGGTCGTCAACAGCGTCCGCGGCATTCTGAACGTCGTCGCCGTCAAGGCTCCTGGCTTTGGCGATCGTCGCAAGGCGATGCTTGAGGATATCGCCATTCTCACCGGCGGTCAGGTGATCAGCGAAGAACTTGGGCTGAAACTTGAGAACGCGGATCTTTCCCAGCTTGGCCGTGCGAAGAGCATCAAGGTTGAGAAAGAGAACACCACGATTATCAATGGCGCCGGCAAACAGGCCGACATCAAGGATCGTGTCGCTCAGATCAAAGTCCAGATTGCCGATACCACCAGTGACTATGACCGTGAGAAATTGCAGGAGCGTCTTGCCAAGCTGGCGGGCGGTGTCGCCGTCGTCAATGTCGGCGCGGCTACCGAAGTCGAGCTGAAGGAAAAGAAGCATCGTGTCGAGGATGCGTTGAGCGCGACCCGCGCCGCTATTGAAGAGGGTGTTATCCCCGGCGGTGGCGTAACGCTGGTTCAGGCTGCGAAGATTCTTGAAGCCAAGGACTTGTCCAAGCTTACCGACGAGGAGCAGGTCGGCTATAAGATTGTCCGCCGCGCCCTTGAGGAGCCCATCCGACAGATTGCCGAGAACGCCGGCCTGGATGGTTCCATCATCGCCGACAAGTGCAAGAGCGCTGAACCTGGCGTTGGTTTCGATGCGAATCTGATGCAGTGGACCAATATGATGGCCGCCGGTATCATCGACCCCGCGAAGGTCGCTCGTTCCGCTCTGCAGAACGCGGCTTCCATCGCTGCGTTGATACTGACCACCGAATGCTCCATCACCGATATCCCCGCTCCGGAACCGGCTCCGAATCCGGCGGCAGGCGGAATGGGCGGTATGATGTAGGCCCTTCGGGCGCTGTGTGCAATTGATCGAGCCGCGGAGCTTGTCCCCGCGGCTCGTTTTGTATGGAAGGTCATGGCATCGTACGGAACGGCTTGTATAGGCGGGGTGAAACGTCCCGGTGTCCGCGGTCTGTGGACAAGTGATTCCATGGATGGGTCAAACTTGACTATATAAGCGGTAACGTGATACTTTTATCGGTACTTATGGAAATCGGGTGCGTGAAGCTTTCGGGGTATTCCCCGTGGCTGTACATGTCGGGACTGATTGAATGAGATTGGAACAAGCTGGTTGCGTTGCACTGGTTTTCCAATTTCGCCGATAGAGACGACCGCCCCTTATTTCAAAGCGAGGATTTGACATATGCATGCATTATTGGCGGCCATGGCCGCACCTGCCACCGACGCTAGTTCCGGCAGTTCCATGATGGTGACGTTGGTCACATTCGGAATGATCATCCTGATTTTCTATTTTCTGATCATCAGGCCGCAGAAGAAGCGGGACCGTGAGGCCAAGGACATGCTGGCCGCCATCAAGAAGGGCGACAAGATCCAGTCGATCGGAGGCATCCGCGGTACTGTCGTGTCCGTCAAAGAGTCTTCCGTGATTGTGAAGGTCGATGACAATACCCGCATCGAGTTTGCGAAGAATGCGATTTCCACCGTACTCGACAAGAAGCCTGAAGCTGCGCCTTCCAAGAAAAAAGCCGCTTCCGAGGAAAAGGTTGAGAAAGTGGAAGCTCCTTCCAAGAAGGACAAGAAGGCGAAAGCCGCTGAAGAGGCCGTTGAGGTCGTTGAAGAGGCCGTTGTTGAAGAAGCTTCCGCCGAGGCTGGGGAGAAAGCGGCCGAAGCTCCTGCTTCTGAAGAGAAAAAATAAACTAACTGACCCCTGCTTTGAGAAGAACGCATTGCCGCCAGCCCGGCGGCAATCTCGTTTTGCTTGGGCATGACGATGTTGTTCGATATTTCGTTATCTGGAGAGAATCATGAAAAAACGAGGGCGCTTGATCATCGTTCTTCTGGTTTTGGTAGTTTGCGGGATTTTCCTGTATCCTACCATCAAGTGGTATGGTTTCGTACCGCAGTCGGCCAAGGAACTAGCAACAGGCTCGAATGTGCAGATCAAGGAATATTCCCGCGGACAGGCTTCGCGTGAGCTACGGGAATTGAAAGAGTTGGTGCAGGGCAATCCGTCTGCGGCGCTGCCTGAGGAATACGATTTCCTCAAGTCCATTGCCAAGGACAACTATAAGGCGATGAAGCAGCCGATTCCAAAGACTTGGACCGTTGAAGCCGTCTTCTATGCCTTTGTCAATGAACAGGCCATGTTCGACGCACTTGAAAACGAACATAGGACTCAGTTGCTTGACCTCAAGGCTCTTGGTTCAAAGGTGTTGCAGCTCGGTCTCGACCTCCGCGGCGGCATGAGCATTCTGCTCGATGCGGACGTGGACGCTTATCAGGCGAAAGTCGGTCGTAGCGTCAGCTCTTCCGAAGTGACTACGTTGGTGAATCAGGATATCGAAATTTTGCAGAACCGTATCGACCAATTCGGAGTGTCCGAACCGGATATCCGCCTTCAGGGCTCCGACCAGATTCTGATTGAGATCCCTGGTGCGGCCGATCCTGAGCGTGTAAATTCCTTCCTGCGCGGCAAGGGTTCCTTGACGTTCCAGATTGTGGATACCGAGCTTACCAGTCAGTTGAATGCCTATTATGCCGCGAATCCGTCCGAGGTCTATACCGACACCGGTATCATCAAGCAGCCGGACTTCCTGCCGGCTGGCAAGATCGCCGCAGGCTACTATGTCAACGACGCCTATGGTATTGACGAGTTGCAAAGCTTCGTCGTGTTGAACGAAGAAGTAGGTCTTGACGGCATTCATCTTGAACAGGCGACGACTTCTACCGACGGCGTTACCGGTCGTCCGGTAGTCAATTTCCAGCTTGACAGCGTAGGCGGCGACATCTTCTACAAACTGACCTCCACCCATGTCAACGATACTATGGCGGTCGTCATGGACGGCAAGGTGAAGGCCATGGCCACCATTACAGAAGGAATCCGTAACAGCGTCCAGATTTCCGGTTTCTCCGCTGACGAAGCCGCCAATCTCGCGGTTGTGCTGCGGACCGCGGCGCTTCCGATTGAGCTTGTCGTCTCCAGTCAGCAGGCGGTCGGCGCTACGTTGGGCGAAGACGCCGTCGTCACTGGCTTGAAGGCGATTGGCTTGGGGTTGATTCTTGTCGTTTTGTTCATGATCGCATACTATGCCTGGAGCGGTCTGATCGCCGACCTCGCGTTGATTTTGAATCTGATCATCATGCTCTCGGTGCTGTCCGCTTTCAATTTTACGCTGACGTTGACCAGTATCGCCGGTTTGATCCTGACCTTGGGCATGGCTGTCGATGCCAACGTCATCATCTTTGAGAGAATCAAGGAAGAGCGCGCGTTGGGCAAGACTCCGCAGGCTTCGGTCAAAGCCGGTTTCGGAAAGGCTTTCTGGACGATCATGGACTCCAACATCACCACGATTATCGCGGCTTTGGTACTTTCTCAGCTTGGAACCAGCGCCGTCAAGGGCTTCGCCAATACATTGGCGATCGGTATCGTCAGCTCGCTGTTCACGGCTCTGTTCGTATCGCATCTGGTCTTTGATGCGACCGTTACGGACAAGCCGAACGCCAAGCTGCATATCAGCTGGAGGAAGAACTAAAATGGCCAATAAGAAAGTTCCTGTCGTTAAATTTCGTTTTTATGCGGTGGCCATATCGTTGGTCCTGCTGGTGGCGGGCATCGTCGCCTTCATCGTGTTCGGTGGTTTCAATACTGGCATCGACTTCGACAGCGGCTTGAGCCAGCGCATCCAGATCGCTCCCGCAGGCCTGCAAGTTTCCTATACCGGAGCCGCTGATGCGACGTTGTCGATTTCCGGCAATGCGTTGTCCTTGGAGATTCGTGACGCCTCCGGTGTAAAGACCTACAACTTCGCTTCTTCCGCATATCCGACTTCCGCCGATTTGGCGAAGGGGTTGAACGATATCGAAGGGGTGGAGGCCGCTGCAATCGAAGGCGGGCTGCTTACCCAGAACCTTCTCTCCGGTTTTGGTTTCCCCGCGACGCTGAGCCCCGTTCCCAAGATGTTGAATTTCAGTACCGATACCGTGGATGTGTCGATCAATCAGGTTCGCGAGGCACTTTCCTCTTTGGGTAATGTCAAGGTGCAGACCGTCGGTTCCACGGCGAACGCTACCTTCCAGATTCGTCTGGGAACCACGGAAGGCGATACCCAGGCTTCTTTGGAGGAGAAGGTCTCCAGCCTGCTTGGCGCCGCTTTCGGCGATGACAGCGTGGTTGTCTTGCAGAACGACTTTGTCGGTCCCAAGTTCTCCGCTACGCTGGTCTCCAGTTCCGTCATTGCGATTCTCATCGCCATGGTGCTGATCATGGTCTATGTATGGGTTCGCTTCCGTTTCGCATACGCCGTCTCCGCTTTGGTGGGATTGTTCCACGATGTGTTGCTCCTGCTGAGTTTCATCGTTGTATTCCAGCTTGAGATTTCCAGTACGACGATTGCCGCGGTTCTGACAATCATCGGTTATTCGTTGAACAACACGATTGTTATTTTCGACCGTATCCGTGAGAACGTCGGGCTCAACAAGGATGCCACCATGGCGTCTTTGGTCGATACCAGCGTGACACAGTCATTGAGAAGAACTTCGTTCAGCTCCCTGACCACGGTTCTGGCGATTCTGCCGCTGGCTGTCTTCACTACCGGCGATATCCGGTTGTTCGCTATTGAACTGGTGTTCGGCGTTGTAGTCGGTACCTATTCCTCAAACTTCATCTCCCCCGCGTTGCTGTATTGGATTGTCAAGGCGCAGGGTCAGAAGGGCGGCAAGACGCCTGAGAGCAAGGCGAGCCTGACCGAAGATGCTTCCGTGGTCGATGCCGAATTGGTCGAGACTTCCAACATCGTTGAGATTCCTGTCGCGGAGAGGAAGCTCAAGGGCAAGCGCCAGCAGAAGAAATAGGGCTGTGCCGCTATGGTTTCAATGGGGCTGTCGCAAAAGTCGCAGGACTTGGCCGATGGCCCCGTTTTGTTTATCGGGCGGTGGGCATCAAGCCGAGGCGGCATGAAAGGCTTGCCTTGGGCGGAGCTCCATCGTACAGTATGGGAGAAGAGGTGTATCGCCGTATGGATTTGATAGAAGCCTCCACGATGGGGTTTTGCAATGGCGTCTCCTATGCCGTCGGCAAGGTGGAGCGATGTCTTGCCTTGGCTGTGCGACAGGGCGTGCAGGCATACTCCTATGGGGATTTCATCCATAACCGACAGGTGATGGAACAGTATGAAAAGCAGGGACTCAAGGTCATAGAAAGTCCGGAAGGCAATGTTCCTGGCTACATCGTCATACGTGCCCACGGCATTTCCGATTCCGTCAGGAGAAGTTTTGAGGATGCGGGGTTCAATATCATTGATGGTACGTGTCCGACGGTGGCCAAGTCTCAACGGCTGATCAGGGAGGCCGGGCGTGATGGCTTCCATGTGGTGGTCATAGGTCTCACCGGCCATCATGAGACGCTCGCCCTCGCCGGCTGTGAGGTTTCTCCGGGGACGTTGGTTCCGTCCACCATTGTGGAAAAGGTCGGGGATCTTGAACGGGTGCCCGGCGGCATACCGTTGTTCGTCATGATTCAGACGACGTTTCCGGAACTTGAAGGCAGATTGATATATCAGGCGATATCTTCGCGTTTTGTCGGGCGGAAGATCGTTTTCGGCAATCGTATTTGTCCCAGCTCTTCGGCCCGCCGGGAGTCCGTCAACAGACTGTGCGACGTGTGCGATGCGGTGGTCGTGGTCGGAAGCCACATGAGCGCCAATACTCAGGCGCTTGTCGAGATCGTCCGGGATAGACGGATTCCTGTCTATTGGGTTGAGACGGCGGATGAGCTGACGGAAGATATGTGTCGTTATGACTGCGTTGGCCTTACTGCCGGAGCGTCTACGGCGACGGTCGTCATAGAGAATGTCAAGAAGCGTTTGCGTCTGATGTGTGATAGAATGTCTCAAGGAAAGGATGAGGGGTAATCAACGAATGAGCAGCATGGATGTGACAAACAAGAAGGAAGTTGAGCTTCGGTCGTCCATATCGATACCGACGATCAAACGGTTTCCATCGTATCTGAGGATCCTCAGGCAATATGATGAGGCTGGCCATGAATGGGTTTCCGCTACAAAGTTGGCTGAGGAATTGGGTTTGAAGCCGATTCAGGTCCGCAAGGATATGTCCTGTACCGGTGTCGAGGGGCGGCCCAAGGTCGGTTTTGAGATACCGTCCCTGATCAGGGCGATCACCCATTGTCTTGGCTGGGACAATTCCACCGACGCTCTGGTCGTGGGCGCCGGACATCTTGGCTCGGCTTTGGCGAGATATGAGGGGTTTGAATCCTATGGACTGCGGATTGTGGCCATGTTCGATCGGGATCCTGAGAAATGCGGCAGGAAGATGGGCGACGTCGATATCCTGCCGCTGGAGAAGCTGCAGATGTTCATCAAGGAAAACAGGATCAATATAGCCGCGATTGCCGTACCCGCCAACCAGGCGCAGGCTGTAGCCGATTTGCTGATCAAATGCGGCATCAAGGCGATCTGGAATTTCGCTCCCAAGGATCTGAAGATTCCGCCGGGTGTCGTCCTGCAACGGACCGACCTCGCCACGAGCTTCGCCGTATTGTCGGCGAAATTGCGGCGGATGATGGCGGGGGAGATGCTTGATGCCTTTGACGATGAAGAAGACCCCGGACAGGTATGAAAACGCTGTAGGCGCAGAAGTATATTCCATGGATAAAGCCATTGCCTGAGAGAAACATCTGGGAATGGCTTTGTTTTTGTATGTGTACCTATGTGCTTATGTATGATTAAGTATGATTAAAGTGATTATATTCACATTAATTATTATTTTTTTTAGAATGATGTTTCAAAAACGAGAGTATATAGCGTTAATTTGTTTCAAATGATATCTTTTGTTGACTTTTCCGGTGTTGTGATGTATCCTTGTTGCGTACGATCCGCCTTCCTGGTGCGTATTGGAGGGTGCGGTGTGCGAGGAGTGTGTTCGCAATGGAAAAAGTGACGGTAGAGCTTTGCATGGGCAGTTCCTGTTTTGCTAGGGGGAATTCCCAGGCCCTGACTAATCTGGAAAGCTATATTTCCGAAAACAGCCTGGAAGATCGTGTCGATCTCATCGGCCATCTTTGCTTGGGCGCTTGTGCGAAGGGGCCTAACATCAAGGTCGGAGACGTCTCCTATTCCGGTGTCGATCCGGATTGTGTCGTAGACCTGTTGGTCGAAGCGTTGAACAAGGAGTCGGCGTCATAAAGCGTCGCGGCTTTGTTCCAGGCGCGGCGAGAAATCCATAGGGTCATCCAGGAGGGGTGTATGGTCTATCCGATATATACTGAACTGACACAATGCAGGGATTGCTACAAATGCGTTCGGTCTTGTCCGGTCAAGGCGATTCAGGTAAAGGACGGCAGCGCCGTCGTCATCAAGGATCGTTGTGTTTTTTGTGGACATTGCGTCGATATTTGTCCAAACCATGCCAAGAAAGTACGAGATGATATCGCCCGGGTCCAGATGTTCCTTCGTAGCGACAAAAAAGTATACTGTTCAATAGCGCCCTCCTATGCGGCTGAATTCGCCGGGCAGAGCGATGCCGTACTGGCCGCTTTGGTTCAGCTTGGTTTCACCGGCATCTCCGAGACGGCCATTGGCGCCGCTTTGGTTTCCGCTTGCGTCGATCTTGACGCCAGCCGCAATGGCGGCGTCTGTTCATGGATTTCGACCGCCTGTCCCTCCGTGGTCGAACTGGTTCATAAATATTATCCTCAGCTTGAAGGTAATCTGTCGCCTGTTCCTTCTCCATTGCAGTGCCATAGCGCATATCTGCGTGAAATTTACGGAGACGACATCGGCATCGTATTCATCGGGCCTTGTATTGCGAAGAAAGTCGAAGCGGACACTACGCCCGGATTTCCTGATTTCGCTTTGACGTTCGGAGAACTGCGCCAGTGGCTTGACCGTGAGAATATTTCTTTGGACGAGCTCGCGGCGGGTATAGAACGCAAGACGGTGCGGATTCCTAATTTTGTCCCGGCTCCTGCGGGAGAGACTACCCTGTATCCAGTTGAAGGCGGCATGATCGCTTCGTTGGTCTGGGGGCATGATGTGTTCCAGGACAAGGCTGTTGCGATTAGCGGCGTGGATCAGGTAATCGGGGTTCTGGACGAACTGCCGGGAAAAGATTCAGCGACCGGTCAGGATCGGGATGTCTACGATGACTTTCTGGAACTGCTGAGCTGTGAAGGGGGGTGCGTGAACGGGCCCGGTGCGTCAAAAGGGCGTTCTCCCGCCACGAAGAAGTCCCTCTCCACCAGATATACTAGGGAACGGATTACCACAGAGCAGGAAAAACTGTTCGTACCTCCAATGGACTTCCTTGAACGGCTGTTGGACAAGGGTTATGACATGTTGGTTCGTAGCGACCGGCGTAGTGAATATCCACCTTCCAGCTTTGTTCCTGCCGGACACAAGGGGAAGTTTACCGAGGAGCGGATTACCCAGGCCCTGAAGGATCTCGGCAAGATGACCAAGGCGGATGAGCTGAACTGCGGTGGTTGCGGCTATAACACCTGCCGCGACATGGCTATCGCTTATTTGGAAGGCATGGCTGAGCCTGAGATGTGCGTCACCAAGATGCGCAAGGAAGCCCAGAGCAAGGTCGATGTATTGCTGAGGACGATTCCTATGGGAGTCGTCATGGTTGACGAGGATCTGAAGATCGTTGATTGCAATACTGGTTTTCTGCATTTGTTCGGTGATATCGACTACAGCATCGAAAGTGAGATCCTCGACCTGATCAGCGGCTTGCCGCTGGAGCGGTTCGTTCCGTTCCATGACAAGTTCCGTGACCAGTTCTACGCTTCCAAGCCCGGCCAGTACCGGTTGCACTATCAGGACAAGTTCCTCCGCGTTACGTTCTTCATCGTCGAGAAGCAACGGTTGGTCGGGGCGATTTTCGAGGATGTCACTTCACCGACCGTGCGCCGCGAGACTGTGGTCAAGAAGGCCGAGGATGTTATCCAGAAGAGCTTGGAGACGGTTCAGCAGATCGCCTCCTTGCTCGGCGAGAACGCCGCGGAAACGGAAATCATGCTTAATTCGCTAATCGACGCCTTCAAAGTTCCCGGTACTGGCGAAGAAGATGGCTTTATGCTCGATGACCAGCAGGATTTGTCATGAACGATATATTCATTGATGTAGACTATTCACAGATATACAAGCATGGGCAGAAGATCGGTGGCGACGTGTTCCTTCTTTCACGGAATCCGGATAATGACCAGATCGTCTGTACGCTCAGCGACGGTCTGGGCAGTGGAGTCAAGGCGAACGTTCTTGCCAGCCTGACCGCCCATATGGCCCATAAGCTGAGTTTCAGTCCCATCAATCTGACGCATTCCGCAAAAATCATCATGAATACCCTGCCGGTCTGCAAGGAGCGGAAGATCAGTTATTCGACCTTCACCATCGCGGATATCAGGTTCCCGACCCGCGATGACATCGAAGTCCAGCTGGCGGAATACGACAATCCTCCGGCCCTGCATTTCGTTGGTTCGGAATCTCTCAAATGGGAACGTCACCAGATAGACCTCCAGCGAGAAGGGGCTTTCAAGAAAGAACTGCTTTCTCAGTCGCAGTTCCGCCTGTCCGTAGGGGACCGCCTGGTCATGTTCACCGACGGTGTCACTCAGGCCGGATTGGGCAAGAGCCTGCCGTTGGGTTGGCGTCTGGACGGGGCTAGGAAGTTCATCCATGAGCAGATAGCGGCAAATCCAGACATCTCATCCAGGGAGCTTTCCAAAGCAATCGTCCGCAAGGCATATTCTTTGGATGGGCTTGCTTCCCGTGACGATATTACTTGCGTGGTCGTCTATGTGCGCAAGCCTAGACGGACGGTGATTGTCACCGGCCCTCCGTTCACCAAGGAAGCCGATGAGGTCTTGGGGCAGAAGCTTCGGGAGTTCGAAGGCAAGAAAATCGTTTCTGGTGGTACTACCGCCCAGATCGTGTCCAGATTGTTCGGAAAGAAAGTCAAGGTCGATATGCATTCGTGGTCGCCCGACGTACCTCCTTGTTCAACGATGGAAGGGGTCGATCTGGTAACGGAGGGAATGCTGACGCTGAGCAAGGTCGCCACCGTGCTGGAGAAGAAAATTCCCACTACGGAACTTCCCGACGACGCCGTGAAGCGGTTCGTCGATATCCTGTTGGATAGCGATCAGGTTCATTTCATTGTCGGGACGAAAATCAACGAGGCGCATCAGGACCCGAACATTCCTGTGGAGATTGGAATCCGCAGGACAATCATCGGTCGGTTGCGAAACGCTTTGGAACAGAACTATCTCAAGGAGACTTCGCAGGAATACCTGTAGTTTCCCCGCGAATGTGGACTTTCTGCTTCCCCGCCGGAACCGGGCGTGGATGCGGGATGATGAAGACTGTCGATTGTTCCGGTCTGGACACATCCGTTGGAGATGGCGACCACCGGAGGGAAGAACAAGAGCATGTTGCGATGGCGATACGCTTGGGATAAAATCACTGGTTTCGCCAGGCAAGGATAATATGAGTAGAAGGAGAAGTATATGAACAAGAAGAAAAAAGTCGAAGTAAAGATCTGCGTCGGAACCGCATGCTTTGTCCAGGGGGGTGCTGATTTGCTCCTCTATAATGATTTTCTCGATCCCGAAGTTCTTGCCGGTTGCGAGATCGAAGGAAGTTCCTGCCTGGATGTCTGCAAAAAAGTCGAAGCTGACGCCGGGATTGATTCAAAGCCGCCTTTTATCACCGTTAACGGCAAGGTCTACGGCAGTGTGAATCAGGATCGGTTCTGCAAGCTTCTCGAGGAGGCTGTGAATGCTTGAACTGAATAACCAGTATACGCTCATGAAACGGCGTATCGACACCGAGGTACTCAAACTGTTCTTTTCGGACAAGCTTGACATAGATGCCGACAAACTGCCGTTTCAGATCATCCCGAAGGATCGTGTCCCCAACCGCTGCTGTATCTACAAGGAACGGGCCATGGTCCGCTACAGGATCATGGCGTTGCTGGGTATCGATATCGAACGGTTTGACGATGAGATGAAGCCGCTCGTTGACTATGTGAAGGAGATTCTTGCCGAAGATCCTCCCGCGGTTCCTGTGCTGACCACAATCAGCACGGCGTGTTCCGGTTGCCCGCAGGACCAATATCGCATCTCCGACGCCTGCCGCGGTTGTTTCGCGCGTCCTTGTCTGGCCAACTGTCCGAAGGACGCCATCGTGTTCATCAATGGCCAGGCCCATATTCAGGAAGACCGCTGTATCCGTTGCGGCAAATGCATGGAGGTGTGTCCGTTCCATGCCGTCGTGCATATCCCCGTTCCGTGTGAGGATGCCTGTCCAGTTGGTGCCGTCAGGAAGAATGAGCAGGGATTCGTCGAGATCGACCACAAGCTCTGCATCAGTTGCGGCAAGTGCGCCCGTTCCTGTCCGTTCGGCGCGATTGTCGAGCGTAGCGGGCTGATGCCTGTCGCGAAGATGCTGAAGAACCACGAAAAAGTTGTGGCGATGATCGCCCCGGCCATCGAAGGGCAATTCCCTGGTTCGCTTGCTCAGATCAAGGCTGCGTTGCTCAAGCTTGGCTTTACCAGTGTGGTTGAGGTCGCGGAAGGCGCCGAGGTCACTTCCATCCACGAGGCGAAGGAAGTGGTGGAAAAGAAGGGGAACGGCGAAGGGTATATGACCACAAGCTGCTGTCCCGCTTACATGGAGTTGATCAACAAACATCTGCCGTTTCTTAAGGACCGTCATTCGACGGCGCTTACTCCGATGGCTTATACCGCCCAGCTCTGTAAAGAGCGTGATCCCGAGAGCAAGCGGGTGTTCATTGGGCCATGTCTTGCCAAACGTGTCGAGGCGGCTCGAACGCCAGAGGTCGATGGGGTGATTAATTTTAGCGAGCTTGCCGCCCTGTTCATCGCGAAGGATATCGATGTTCGGGAGCTGGAAGCCGCCGATCTGGGCGATACCGTTTCGTTCTCCGATTGCCGTGAATTCGCCTGTAGCTCCGGTGTCGCCGGTTGTGTATTGCATCGTGTCATTGGTGACGATGTCCGTACGCTGCCGATCAACGGGCTGGACAAGAAAACGGTACGGCTGATGAAGACTTGGGAGCGTCGCGCCCCTGATGCCGACTTGGTCGAGGTCATGTGCTGTGAAGGCGGCTGTATCGCAGGGCCCGGCACGATCGTCAAGCCCGCGCTGGCCATGAAGCTTCGTGGTGGAAGTGGCGTTCCTGGTGCGAAAACGGGAATTTCCGGTGTAAAGCCCGTTGTCCCCGGTGTCGCCAAGCCGCCGGTGAAATGATCGATTGGTTATATTGATGTCTTGGTTTCTCCGGTTGACCGTATCGGTCTGCCGGAGTTGTTGTTTTTGTATCTTCGGTTGTTTTGTGCCGAGAGTCGCGATATCATGAGTAAAAGCGGACTTCCCGCAAAGGAGAACCCATATGTTTGAACCGTTCCTTCGTAGCGGAGACCGAGCCGCCGATGACCATGCTTTCCTTCAGTCGCTGTCAGCCTTGCTGGGGCCTGCTTCGCATTCTATCGCTTCCCAGTACGCCGGGCTTGCCAACGCCGCCGCGTTGTTGTGGTGGTACTTGACCGATATCAACTGGGCGGGATTCTATTTGACCAATTTTGAGATTCCGGTGATCAGGAAAGCATCTGACTTGGATTCCATGTTTCCTATCGGTACATTGCTTCAGCTTGGCCCGTTTCAGGGGGTGCCCGCCTGTATTTCCATTCCATTCGGCCGGGGTGTCTGCGGAACCGCAGCAGCTACGGGCAAGCCCCAGCTGGTAGCCGATGTCCATGCTTTTCCAGATTACATAGCCTGTGACGGCGATTCAAGAAGCGAACTGGTGGTTCCGATATTCAAAGAGGGGGTCATGGTCGGTGGCGATCAGGCTTCCAAAGCCGTCGCCGGAGTAATCGATATCGACAGTCCCTTGGTCGGGCGTTTCACCGATACCGACGTCAGATTTATAGAGGAAGTAGCTAGGGTAGTGGGAGAGCGGCTGTTCTAGTTTCGTACCGCATGTGAATTCTTTCGCTTCGTCGAGTTGCGGGATATCCTTCATCTTTTTCAGCTCAATACTTGGTTTCTCAGCTTCCTTGTGTTTTCGTAGCTTTGCGATGCTACCGTCATCGTCAAGGAATACCGGAGACGGATATTCTGGTTTTCGCTGTATCGGCAAATCGGTGACACCCTTGTGCCGGTATCGTCATTGGCTTTGAGAAGTGGAATCGCCCCCTTGTCGTAGTGGCGCCTTGCAAAAGGACTGGAATTTACGGAAATATCTTTGCCTGATGATCAACTACGTTGGAACCATTGTGGCTATTGTTCAGAGCATACTGGTAAAAACTCAGTAAATTCCCTTGTAAAATACGTAAAAAGCATCATACTGGAAGCATGATAGGTGTCAAGGAAATCGCGCGACTAGCGGGGGTTTCGCCCGCTACGGTATCAAATGTACTCAACGGACGTGCCAACGTAGGACAGGGAACCAAAGAACGGGTGCTCGCCATCTGCAAGGACTACAACTACCATCCCAATATCGTCGGTAAAAACCTCAAGACCGGCAAGCCGAAGACCATCCTGTTCACGTTCAGCGATTTTGACCGTTCTTTTTACCTTGAAGTCATCCATGGCATACACGACTACGCCGATGCGCATGACTATGACCTGTTGATCTGTACAGGACGGATGTGCGAAAAGTACATGCATCCAGCCATAACCAGCGGGTGCGTCGCGCTTGACGGCAAGCTTCCCGACGAAGTTCTGGATCGGAAAGCCGCCCCCGATTATCCAATCGTCGTGTTGGATAGAATTCTTGTGAATTCGTATGTAAAAAGCATCCTTGTAAATAATTATGATCCAATGTACGCTTTAGTGGATTCTTTGGCTAAGAAAGGTTTTTCCCGTTTCTCTTTTCTCGGAGGCGTGGAGAATACCGCGGACAACAGGGAACGATACCAGGCGTTTATCGACGCGTTGGCGGCCAATGGCGTCAGATTCACTCGGGACGGGTATATCGCAGGCGACTGGCATGAGAACAGCGGCATACGCGCCGCTCAGATTCTCCTGCTGACGGAATCGAGGCCGGAAGTACTGGTATGCGCCAATGACAACATGGCCTTGGGGGCGATTCGGACCTTCAATGCGAACGGACTGGCAGTGGGGCGCGATATCTCGGTGACGGGCTTCGACAACAACGCGATCGCGGAATACAACGGTATCACCACGATAGACATTCCTGACTATGAACGGGGCTATCTTGCAGCGCAAGCCTTGGTCGGCAATATTGAGGGCGATATGAACAAAGAGTTGTTCCGTGTCACTGCGAAACTGGTAGAAAGGACCTCTGTCGCGCCTTATCCAATACGTTAGTAAATATATTTTATATAAATATATTATTTATTAATGTAAAATTTACTCAATATATTCTGTAAATCATTATAAAACAACTTAATATAAAAAATTACTTGACAGGCATAGTATCGTCACACTGATAATTAATTAAACGATTTATTAGAAAATCATCATATCTTTATGAAAGGAGAGGACGATTATGAAAAAAATTGTGATTGTATTGCTCGTCGCATTGTTGTCAGTTTCATTGTTCGCCGCAGGCGGCTCTGAAAAAAAGACGGACGCTACAAAAATCATCATCTTCCAGTCGAAGGTGGAGATAACCGACGCGCTTGCGAGGGCCGCCCAGGACTTTTCCGACGAGACGGGTATCCGGGTGGAAATCTGGGAGACTACCGGTGACGACTATCGCGCCCAATTGCGCTTGAAGCTCGCTGGTGATGAAGTTCCCACATTGTTCTCCGTAAGCAAGGGTGCGGAGGCCGACATGTTCAAAGCGTATCTCGCCGATATAGGCGCTGGTGCGGTTCAGCGCTACATCGCTGATTCCGTGGCGTTGAAGATGGACGGGAAGAGCGTCGGCGTTCCCTATAGCGTCGAAGGGTTCGGATTGGTAGTTGACAACGGCTTGGTGACGGACGCTGACCTCGCATCACAACGGGCTTTCTTCAACGCTATCAAGTCGCTCTCATCCAAAGGCGTCAACCCATTGGGCTTGAGTCAGGAATCCTACTTTCTGATTGGACATCTGCTCAACACGCCGTTCGCCATCATGTCCGACCCTCAGGCCTTTCGCGCCGAATATGAACTGGGCGGGGTACGGCTGGCCGATCAGAAGGAATTTCAGGCATTCGCCCAGATGATGGAATTGATTCGCCAGTATTGCGTCAACCCGATGGAAATCAACTATGACCGTTCCTGCGGTGATTTCGCTACCGGCAAGACGGCGATGATTCATCAGGGCAACTGGTGCTATGGCATGTTCAAGGACTATGCCCCTTCTTTTGACATGAGCCTCAGGGGAGTGCCGTTGCTCGGCAACCAGAAGGTATCCGTTTCCGTACCGTATTACTGGGTGGTCAATTCACAGGTTCCCGCCGCACAGCAGGAAGTTGCGGTGAAGTTCCTGGATTGGCTGTACACATCTGAACGGGGTATGTCCTATATCGTCGATCAGTTCGGTTTCGTACCCGCGACATCGAACATTCCGACCGATTCTCTCGATCCTCTTTCCGCCGATGTCGCAAAAGCCGCTGGTTCCGGCAACACCCTGCCTTGGACCTTCAATGAATGGCCGATGAACATCATCGACACGGATTTTGCACCGATTACCCAGAAGTTTTTCACCACTCCGTCCATGAGCGGTCTCGATTTCGTCAAGCAGCTCGACGACGCATATCAGACCCGCTTGAAAAAATAGCGGAAACATAATCAGAGTTCCAGCCTGGATGGGGGATACTGGCGGGAACTCCGCTTTTATCTGACCCAGGAGGTGGTTCATCATGGTGACAAATATGAGAAAAGAACGCTTATGGTTCTTTGTGTTCGTGTTCCCCGCGGTTTTTGCCTTTTTCGTCGTTGTGATCATACCGTTTCTGATTGGCATCGGTTATTCTTTCGTGGAATGGAACGGACTGGTGATGGAACCCGCGAAGTTCGCGGGGCTGGAAAATTTCAGGACCTTGTTCAGCGACACCCGTTTCGGTGAGTCCGCCCTGCATACCCTTGTATTCACGGTCTCGTCGGTGGTGTGCATCAATGTGCTGGGACTGGCGTTGGCCCTGCTGGTAACCTCCAAGCTCCGGGTCAACACCATGGCCCGTACCATGTTTTTCATGCCGAACCTGATCGGTGGCCTGATTCTCGGCTATATCTGGAAATTCATCCTCTCCGACGCTTTCAAGGCTATCGGCGAAAGTACCGGCATGACGGGGATATTCTTCAACTGGCTGCTGCATCCGAACTCCGCGCTGGTCGCGCTAGTGTTGGTGATTACCTGGCAGATGGCCGGCTATGTGATGATCATCTACATCACCGGTATCCAGGCCGTTCCCGACGAGGTCATGGAGGCCGCGACAATCGATGGCGCCGGCGCCTGGAGGAAATTCTTCGCCATCGAGTTGCCGCTGATCATGCCGTCCGTGACCATCTGCACGTTCTACTCCCTGTCCAACTGCTTCAAGATCTATGACATCAACCTCTCGCTGACCGGCGGAGGCCCCGGTACCTCGACCGAGATGTTCGCCATGAATATCTTCCACGAGATATTCTCGTACAACCATTATGGTTACGGACAGGCGAAAGCTATCATGTTCTTCCTGCTGATCGCCGCCGTGACCATCACCCAAGTTGCGTTTACCAAGAGAAGGGAGGTGCAGCTATGACGGCAAAGAAACGAATCGGCAGAATCATCCTGTCCATCCTTGTGATTACGCTGGGGCTCTGTTTCCTGTTCCCCCTCTATATCATGTTCATCAATTCCGTAAAGAACCGCGCCGAGCTGTACATGGGTCCGGTGGCCATTCCCAAGGCTTTTCTCTGGCATAATTACGCGGAGGCGGCCGAAAAGATGAGTTTTTTCAGGGCGTTCGGCAACTCTTTGTTGATCACCATCGCATCGGTCGTGTTCATCATCATATTTTCGTCGATGTGCGCCTGGATGATCGCTAGAAAAGACGACCGGCTGAGCAAGCTGATCTATTTCACATTCGTGGCCACCATGCTGATTCCGTTCCAGACGTTGATGATGCCGTTGGTCCAGATGATGAAATGGACCAAGGTCAATCTCGGCATCCAGGTCCTCAACACCTACAAGGGAATCGTGTTCATGTATATCGGGTTCGGCATGTCTCTGGCCGTCTTTTTGTTCCATGGCTTCGTCAAGAGCATCCCCGTCTCCTTGGAGGAGGCCGCCACGCTGGACGGCTGCGGCAGGTTCGGCGTGTTCTGGCGCATCGTGTTCCCGATGCTCAAGCCGACGACGGTCACGGTCATCATCCTTGATATCATCTGGATATGGAACGACTATCTGCTTCCGTCCCTCGTCCTGAACAACAAGGCGTTACGCACAATCCCGCTGTCAACCAGCTCCTTCTTCGGGGTATTCACCATTCAGTGGAATCAGGCGATGGCCGGTCTGACGATGGCCATCATTCCCGTTATCATCTTCTATTTCTGCGCCCAGAAGTACATTATCAAGGGTGTCGCGGCCGGGGCGGTGAAATGATGCGAAAATATGCATATGCTCGGAAACGGCAGGCTCTCGACAACGATACGCTTTCCTTGGAAGAGACGCTCTTTCATAGCGCCAACGGTTATTTCGGCGTCCGTGGCGCGTTTGAGGAGGGGTATCCTGAAGATTATGTCACAGTCCGGGGAGCCTACATCAACGGTGTATACGATATTGTACCGATGCCGCAGGCGGAGCTGCTTCCTGGGTTGGCTACGGAAAAGCAGACGTTGGTGAATGTCTCCGACGTGCAGGATATCAAGCTGTACGTGGACGATGAACTGTGCACGCCGTTTACCGGCGGGCTTGCGGAGAGTGAACGGATGCTGGACATGGCCCGGGGCGTGGTGACACGACGCTTCGTCTGGAAAAGCCCTGCGGGCAAGACGCTCCGGCTCAACATCGTCCGTATGGCGTCATTTGTGCGGCCGTCCCTGTTTCTCCTGCTGTATACCGTCGCCGCCGACGGACCCTGCGAACTCCAGCTGGTCGCCGCTCACAATGCGGACGTCCGCAACTTCAGCGACCCGAACGATCCAAGAGTCGCTGCGGAATCCTTGAAGCATATCATCGTGGATCGGGTGAGAACCCGCAAATCGAAGGAAGGGTGCTATTCCACCATAGCCACTCATACTGCGAAGAGCGGCATTTCCGTCGTCACCAATCTGCTTGATACCATCGATGCGCCTACGGCGGATGTTGCCACTGCGGTGTTTCCTAAATGTGTAGTCCATCGGTTCTCTGTCAAAGCGGAGACGGAAGTCCCTGTGACATTCACCCGTTATGCAGTTTTCACCGACGGGCGACGGTACTCGTCACCGGAGTCAGACGGGGCGAAGTTGCTTGCTTCCGCCGTTACCGCCGGTTCCGCCCGCCTCCTTGAGGAACAGGCCGCCTATCTCACGTCTTTCTGGAATGACTTCGATTTTGATATCGACGGGGATGATGTCCTTTCCGAAGCGTTGACGTTCAATGTGTTCCAGCTATTGCAGTCGGTGGGCAAGGACGGATACTCCCATCTGGCGGCGAAAGGGCTGTCGGGGGAGGGCTACGAAGGGCATTATTTCTGGGATACCGAAATGTATGTCCAGCCGCTTTTCACCTTGATGCGGCCCGAAATTTCGCGGCAGTTGCTGACATATCGCTATTCCTCCCTTCCTTTGGCACGGGAGAACGCCCGGACTTTGGGACATCGACGCGGCGCGCTCTATCCTTGGCGCACGATCTCCGGCAAGGAATGTTCCGGCTTTTTTCCCGCTGGTACGGCGCAGTACCATATAGACGGCGCCATAGCTTATGCGGTGGTCATGTACTATCTGGTTACTGGGGATGATGATTTCATGGAGTCGATGGGCCTTGAGTTGCTGCTGGAAATCGCCCGCCTCTGGTATGACTTGGGAACCTACCATGAGGGACGGTTCCAGCTTCATTGCGTGACGGGGCCGGACGAATACACCTGTGTCGTCAACAACAACTACTATACCAACGTATCCGCCAAGTACGACCTTCGCCGGGCGGTGGAGCTGTACCGGGATTTCGACCGCAGGGGGCTTGCCGACCGGGCGAAACGGGCTACGGGGATTACGGATGCGGAGCTTTGCGCATTCACCGAAGCCGCCGAAGCAATGTATCTTCCCTACGACGCGAAACTTGATATCACCCCGCAGGACGACAGTTTTCTTTCCAAAAAAGTGTGGGATGTCGCCGCCACCCCGCCCGAAGACTTTCCTTTGCTGATGCACTATCATCCGCTGACCCTCTATCGCCATCAGGTCTGCAAGCAGGCCGACGCCGTACTCGCTCATTTTCTCTATGAGGATGAAGTTGATTTTTCCACGATGATGAATTCCTTCCGCTATTACGAGAAGCTGACGACGCATGATTCTTCGTTGTCCACCTGCGTGTTTAGCATCATGGCTTCCCGGCTCGGTCTGGCGGATGAAGCGTATGCATATTTCGGCGACTCTGTGGAGATCGACATCCGCAACACCCACGGCAACACGAAGGACGGCATCCATACCGCCAACATGGGCGGCAGCTATCTGGCGATCCTGTTCGGTTTCGCCGGTCTGCGGATCAAGGAGAGCGGTTTCTACCTTGCCCCCGCCGTACCTCGGACGTGGCGTGGATACCATTTCAGCCTGAAACTCAGAGGGCGCGTCCTGAAAGTGCATGTGGATCACACAGATGTATCGCTGCAATTCAAAAGTCCTGTGGTTCGGGAGGGCGGCCAAACGCTCCGCGTCTTTCTCTACGGCGAACCGGTTGCCATAACCGCGGCGATTCAGACCTATCCGTTGCGAACGCCCGCACAGTAAGGCATTGTACGGAAGTTGTATTTGATGTCCTGTAATTGGTGAAACAACGCAAAAAAAGCGCAGAACTCATGCCCGAAGTATGTTGTCAATGTATGGAATGATGCTGAAACATTCTGGGAGACTTTATATGACATGTTCCGCTTGTGAAACCTATAACGCAATACGCCGCTACATAAGGAGGGATTTCTGATGATGCTGTCCGCATGTATTTTTGACCTGGACGGTGTAGTCTGCCATACCGATGAGTATCATTATCTCGCTTGGAAACGGCTGTGCGATTTCTTAGGGCTACGGTTCGACCGTCCTCTCAATGAACAGCTACGGGGCGTCAGCCGCCGGGAGAGCCTGGAGATTATCCTTAGCCACAATGACATCTCACTTTCCGAAGACGCCCTGCGGGACGCCATGGACCGGAAGAATGCATGGTACCGGGAATTTCTGGAACGTATGACCCCCGCCGATCTGGAACCCGATGTACGGCCCGCGTTGACCGAACTGCATGCCATGGGCCTGCGTCTCGCCCTCGGTTCCTCCAGCCGAAACGCCCGCCTGATTCTTGATCGCCTGGGACTGTTCGACATGTTTGACGCAGTGGCCGACGGGACGATGATTTCCAGAAGCAAGCCTGACCCGGAGGTCTTTCTCAAGGCCGCCGCGCTAATCGGTATCGAACCGTCCCGCTGTGTGGTCGTGGAGGATGCGCTTTCCGGCATCCATGCCGCCAAGGCCGCCGGCATGCGCTGCATCGCATATCGGCTTCATTCACCGGAGCTGGAGGATTCCATACCTCATGCGGAAAGGTTCGGGGAGATAGTGGAGTTGGTGAAGAGCGGGATAAGTGAACGCAAGTGATATTGCGACGCTACACATTATCCGCATATATAATCATGTGTTCCATATAGAGTTGCTGTGAATTTGCATTCGGGAAAATTTACGTTTTTTTGAACATCGAGACACGTTTTTTTGTATTTACAGATTAAAAAAATCAACCGACCATAATGCAAAAGGGGATAAGAACGTGAAGATCGCATTGGTCGGTTGCGGCGATATCGTTAACAGATACTACGGTCCTTCCTTCGTAAAATTGCGGAAAGAGGGGAAGATTGATTCGCTGTCCTGTTGTGACCTTGATATGGCCAAGGCCCATGGGTTCGCCCAGAAATATGGATTCAACAGAATTTTTTCCGATGTCGATGAAATGATATGCGAGGTGAAGCCAGATTGTCTGTTCATCGCTACCCCGGTGACGGTGACGACTGAGCTGGCCACCCGGCTTTCGTCGTACCGTATTCCCATGATGATTGAAAAGCCCCCTGCGTTGACCTTTGCCGCCGGGCGGCGGCTATGCGATGCCTTGGAGCGGAACGCCGTTCCGCACCAGATCGCTTTCAACCGGCATTTCATGCCGGTCGTCCAGTATCTGAAACAGGAACTCTTGCAACACGACAGACACATCCAGTGCGTCCATTCGCTCATGTCGCGTTACCGGAGGGTAGAGGATACGTTCTATACTACGGCGATACACAGCATCGACCTTGTGCGTTATCTGGCGGGAAGCGAGTACCGGAGCATCCGCTTCTCATATCAGGATCTCCCGAATTATGGACGCGGTGTGAGCAATATCTTCATGGACTATGTATTTCAGAATGGAGTGTCGGGGCAGGCGTCGATGCTTGTCTGTTCCGGCACTACCAACGAACGAGTCATGATTACTTGCGACGACGCGACGTATTTCGCCCATCTTCCCATGTGGGACTGCGACGACGTCCCCGGGCTGGTTCAATGCAATGAGAACAATTCCCTGCGTTATATCAAGGGTGGAGCGGAATTGGATGGTGCGGAAGACTATATCATCAACGGTTTTCATCATGAAATCGATCATTTCCTCTCCTGTGTGACTTTGGGAAAACAACCTGAAGAATCGATGGCGTACGCCCTTCAATCGGTTCGGATCGCCGAATGCGTCTCCTTGAGAGAGCCGACATATCAAGAATGACAGGATGGAACGGATATGAAAGAACTGACGCAGAAATACCTGTGTGAAAAAGTTGGACTGGTCGTTGACCGGTTGCTGCACCTTGGCGGGGGCAAATACGAGAACGACAAGGCCACCGACGCCGATTCCCATATAAAGGGCCAGGTCGAGAGGGACTTCGGCATCGAGGAATGGGATTGGCCCCAGGGGGTGGGGCTGTTCGGTTTGACGAAGCTTCAGAACTTCTACAAGGACAATCGGTACGATGAATTCCTATCGGGATGGTATCGGCGGAATTTTTCGGTCGGCCTACCGTCCAGGAACGTGAATACCACCGCTCCATTCCTCACGTTGCTGGATTTCGCGGAACGGACTGGAAACGAGGACTACCGGAGGGAGTGCGAAACGCAGGCACGATGGATCATGGAGAACCTTCCAAGGACACGTGAGAACGGTTTTCAGCATGTGACGAGTGCGATTGGGGATCGGCAGGCGGTTCGATTGAACGACGGCCAACTTTGGATTGATACGATTTTCATGGCCGTCCTGTTCCTCAACGCCTATGGGCAGCAAAATCAGGTGCAGGAATACGTCCAGGAGGCGGTTCATCAGATATTGCTCCATATCAAGTATCTCTATGAGAAAGAAAACGGTTTGTTCTATCATGGATGGAGTTTCACCCGCAATGATAATTTCGGGAAGATCTTCTGGTGCCGGGGCAACTCCTGGTTTACTTTGGGGATTACCGAGTTCCTTGCCCAGGACAAGGCTTTTCCGTTGGACAAGGGGGTGAGGGAGTTCCTGATAGATACCTACAGGGCGCAGGTATCCGCATTGGCGAAACTCCAACGCAAGTCGGGGCTGTGGACGACGGTCCTTGACGATCCATCAAGCTACGAAGAGGTCTCTGGATCGGCCGGCGTCGCAGCGGGAATATACCGTGGTATCCGACTGGGAATTTTGGACGATTCCTACAAAAACGTGGCAGATAAGGCGACCGCTGCGATTTGCCGGAACATCGCCGACGACGGTACGGTGGAGAACGTCTCCGCGGGAACGGCGATCGGCATGGACGTCCAGTTCTATCAACAGATTATGATTCGGCCCATGGCCTATGGCCAGGCACTCGCTTTGATTGCTCTGGCGGAAGCTTTGGGCTGAAAAACATAAAAGGAGTAGCGTATGAAGAAAACAATTTTGAAAGTCATCGTGTCGATGCTCGTAGTAGCGATGGTATGCGGCGGCCTGTTCGCCGCAGGGCAAAAGGAAGCAACCTCATCTGCCGCGACGAAATCTGGAAAGACAGTCCTGAGACTATCTTGGTGGGGGAACCAGTTGCGCAATGACCTGACGCAGAAAGCCATCGACCTGTATATGCGGCGGAACCCCGATGTCGTGATCGAAGCGGAATTCACCGACTGGTCCGGCTATTGGGACAAGCTGGCGACGCAGGCGGCCGGCGGAGGATTGCCCGACATCATCCAGATGGACTATTCGTATCTGCTGCAATATGCCAACAGCAACCAGCTCGCGAACCTCAATGCGTACTTGCAGGATGGAACGATAGACTCATCGAAAATCGCTGATGCCGTAATTCAGAGCGGTTCGGTCGATGGCAATTGCTATGCGATCGCATTGGGCAGTACCGCACCGATGATGATGTATGACCAGGCTGTGATCGACAAGGCGGGAGTCGTCATGCCGATCAATCCTACGGTAAGTGAGTTTTATGACCTGTGCCAGACAATCTATGACAAGACCGGCGTTCCCATGTTCTGGGAAAGCGGGATGAACATGATCCTGTATGTCGCCCGTGGCTGCGGCTCCGAAATCTTCTCGGATTTGAGCAAGGGTGACGCGACCTCGTCCGCCGCTCATTTCGAGCTGGTGGAGAAGTTCTCCAAGGCGCCGTTCCATATTTCTCCCGAACTGTTGGCTGAGAAAAATACGCTTGTCGTGGACCAGATGCCTATCAATGACCTGACCACTTGGAATCAGTTCACTGTATCCAACGGCTTCTCCGCGATTTACGCCGCCTGCGGCGGCAACCGGCAGATGGGTGTCTGCATGTATCCGAAGCTCGACGACGCGGTGCAGGAGCCGGTGTATGTCAAGCCGACCATGTTCTATTCTGTCGCCGACACTTCCAAGAACAAGGAAGCCGCCGCCGCGTTCATCAACTGGTTCGTCAATGATCTGGAGGCGAACGCGATCCTCATGGGCGAACGTGGCGTTCCTGTAAACGGCGATGTCGCCGATATGGTCAAGAAGAATGTCAGCGACGTGGATTCCGTCGCATACGGATATCTCGCCGAGGTGAACAAGGTCGCGAACCCCGTCGATCCACCCAATCCTCCCGGGTTCAGCGAGGTCGAGGCTCTTCTGTTGACCTATGTGGACAACATCCGCTACGGAAACATGACCGCCGCCCAGGCTACCGCCCAATTCGTGCCCCAGGCTCAGGCGATATTGGCCAACGCCGCGAAATAACGATATACAGGTTGGCTTATGAATAAAACACGTTCAGGTTTTATCAGGAAGCTTACCGATGAGAGAACGGCGGGGTATGTATTTATCCTGCCGTTCGTAGTCGGCTTCATCGCATTCGTCAGCTTCCCGATGCTCATGTCATTGGTCTTCTCGTTCACACGGTACAATATCCTGACTTCTCCCTCGTTCATTGGCATACGCAACTATCTGGATATGTTTTTTCATGACCAGTTGTTCTGGAAGACATTTGGCGTAACGATGTACTACGTCGTATTTTCCGTACCGCTTCGATTGGTGATGGCCCTGCTGGTCGCCATGCTTCTGGTGCGGCCGTCGAAGCTTTCCGGTTTCTATCGCGCGGTTTTCTATCTGCCGTCCATCATAGGCTCCAGTGTCGCCGTGGCGTTGCTTTGGAAAAGGCTGTTCGCCAGCAACGGCATCTTCAATGCGTTGCTCGGGCTGATCGGCATAGAAAGCAAAGTGGCGTGGTTGGGACGGGTGGACACCGCGATCTGGACCTTGATCATCCTCGCCGTATGGCAGTTCGGTTCATCGATGCTGATTTTTCTGGCGGGGCTGAAACAGATTCCCGTACATCTGTACGAGGCGGCTACGGTGGACGGTATCGGCGGCTGGGCGAAGTTTACCAAGATCACGCTGCCGATGCTTACCCCGACCATTTTCTTTAACCTCATCAACCAGCTGATCAATGGTTTCATGGCGTTCACCCAGAGCTTCATCATCACGGAAGGAAAGCCGTTGAACAGTACGTTGTTCTACGTCGTGTACATGTATCAGAACTCCTTCAAGTTCAACAAGCTCGGCTATGGTTGCGCCATGGCCTGGTTCATGGTATTGGTCGTAGGCACCCTGACCGCCTTGATTTTCTTCACCCAGAAGAAATGGGTGTATTACGAAACGGAGAAATAGGCCATGAAAAAAGTAAAATTCAGACGGACGTCCCGTACAGTGCTGTACCATTTGTTCGTCATCCTATTCGCTTGGACCATGGTGTATCCCGTCATCTGGATGCTGATGGGCGCGTTCAAGACGAATTCCGAGATATTGACTTCTGCCGCGACTTTGCTGCCCAGGCAGTTTAATTTCTCGAATTTCGTTACCGGATGGAAAGGGTTCGCCGGACATTCTTTTGGGACATTTTTCAAAAATTCACTCTTCATCTCTTCTGTCGCGACGGTCGGTGCGGTGATATCTTCCGCGATTGTCGCCTTTGGATTCGCGAGGTGTAGCTTCAAATTCAAGAAGTTCTGGTTCGGCTGCATGCTGCTGTCCATGATGCTCCCGTTCCAGGTTTTGATGATTCCCCAATACATCATGTTCAACCGGATGGGCTGGATCGGTACGTTCCTTCCTCTTATCGTCCCCCAATTCTTCGGACAAGGTTTTTTCATCTTCCTTGATGTGCAGTTCATCAAAGGAATCCCGATGGATTTGGACGAAGCCGCCAAAATCGACGGACTTTCCATCTACGGCATTTTCGTCAGAATCATACTTCCGCTGATCAAGTCGGCGCTAGTGACCAGCGCTATCTTCTCCTTCATGTGGAGGTGGGATGACTTCCTGGCCGCGCTGCTGTACCTGAACAAGCCGAGCCGGTATCCGGTCAGCCTTGCGTTGAAATTGTTTTCCGATCCCGCCACAGGTTCGGACTGGGGCGCCATGTTTGCGATGGCGAGCCTGTCCCTGCTGCCGATTTTCCTGATTTTCTTGACGATGCAGAAATACCTCGTCGAAGGTATCGCGGCGACCGGGATCAAGAACTGACCTTCTTCCGGCGGGCGGCTGGAAGATGAAAAAGGAGAACCATATGAAAATGAAAGCTTTGGTGCAGTATGCGCCGTTTGACAACCGTTTGGAGGAGGTGGAGGTTCCTTCCGTCTCGGATGATGAATTGTTGCTCAAGGTGCATGCCTGCGGTATTTGCGCCGGCGACCTGAAGGCGTACCACGGCGGTATCAGAATCTGGGGTACGAACGAAGCCGACCGGTATATCGAGCCCCCCGTCATCGGCGGACACGAGTTTTTTGGAGAGATTGTCGAAAAGGGGAGAAAGGTAAAGGATTTCTCCATTGGCGATGTCGTGACGGTAGAGCAGATCGCCCCTTGCGGGGAATGCCGGTTCTGCAAGGCCGGAAAGTACTGGATGTGCGAGCAGTCGGCGGTGTATGGGTTCAAGCAAGCCATACACGGCGGGTTCGCCGAGTATGTGAAAGTCCATCCGAACAGTCTCATCCATAGGATTCCCGCGTCGTTTTCAATCGACCAGGCCGTACTGGTGGAACCGATGGCCTGCGGCATGCACGCGGTGGAACTGGCGCAAATCAGGCATGACGACAATGTAGTGATCGCCGGCCTGGGGGCGATTGGCGCGGCCATGGTCGGCATGTCACGGCTCTGCCTGCCGAACATGGTCATCGGCCTGGATGTGAAGCCCTTCCGGCTGGAGCTTGGAAAGAAATTCGGCGCCCAGCAGGTCCTGAATCCCCTCGACGCCGACTTGTCGGAGCGGATTGCCGCAATTACCGGGGGGCATGGATGCGATGTGTATATTGAAGCTTCAGGAAGTCCCGCCAGCGTCAGCCAAGGACTGAATCTACTGTGCAATCATGGCCGGTATGTCCAGATGGGGGTGTTCGCTTCTCCTGTCACGGTGGACTGGAATGTCATAGGGGACGGTAAGGAACTCAGCATACAGGGCTCGCACCTTTCCGCGAAAACCTTCAGGGCGGTGATAGACGGTATTGACCAGGGCCTGTTGAAGACCGACGGTCTGGTGTCGCATCATTTTCGGCTGGAAGAATGGGAACGGGCGTTTGAAACGGCGGAGAAAGCTCCCGATGCGATGAAAGTCGTACTGATCCCATAGGAGCGGCGACCATGGACAAGGTACAAGTCGTGATCATAGGCTACGGCAGCATGGGCGGGCTGTATGCTGATATGATTGCGTCGGGTAGGATACCGGAACTTGATCTTTTCGGTATCTGTTGCAGGAACCAAGCCCGCCATGACGATATCCATAGCAAATTTCCCGGTGTCCGGATATATTCTTCCGATGTCGAAGCCCTTTCCGACTATCGTTCATACGATGCGGTCATCATCACGACCCCGCACAAGACCCATGTTCAGCTTGCAGGCGCGGCGTTGTCCCATGGAACGCATGTCCTATGCGAAAAGCCCCTTGGAGTAAGCCTGAAGGATGCGCGGCCCCTTCAGGCCGTTGCGGCGGCTTCCGACCGGCGGATCGCCATGATTTTCAACTGGAGAACCAGGGATGTATATCGCAAGGCCAAGGAGCTTGTCTCCAGCGGCGGACTGGGAACGTTGACCCATGCGGTCTGGATAGCGAATTTCTGGTACAGGACCTCCTATTACCACCGCCTGAATCCCTGGCGCAGCAGTTGGACCGGAGAGGGCGGCGGCCTTGCGATCAATCAGATGCAGCACGTGTTCGATATCTGGAACTGGTTGCTGGGCGTTCCTCAGGAAGTTTTCGCTTCCGTCTCGTTCGGCCGGTTCAATGATATTTCCGTAGATGACAGCTTTGAGGTCCTGTTCACCTATCCCGGCGGGTTGCGCGGGGTATGTGTCGCTTCCAGCGGAGAATCGCCCGGAAGCAACCATCTTGAACTCCACGGTACTTTGGGAAAGCTGGTTCTTGACGGACACGACCTGCGGCTATATCGGAACGCCGTCGCTTCCGATGAATTCTCCAAGAGCGCCACGGTGACCACGGGCATTCCCTGCGTAGAGGAAGCCTGGTCGTTCGAGGACCGGGGCCATGCCGAATACGAGGAAATCCTGCGCGATTTCGGTCAATCCGTACTGTCCGGCAGGTCTCCCATCGCCCCTCTTTCAGCGGGAGTCGAAGCGCTGACTGTCGCCAACGCGATGTATCTTTCCTCATGGGAAAGCCGTCCTGTCCAAATTCCTTTCGATGTTGATGCATATCAGAGGTTGCTCGATGGGCGCATTGCATGTGAGAATAGAGAAGGAGGTGTCGCCAAGGGGTGATTCCAGGTAGATGAAGGAAGGCCGTATCCGAAGATTGCTGCATCATCTGAAACTCGAACAGAAGATTGGGATTGTCCTGATTGTTGTGTTCGCCGTCATTGTATGCATCGGCTTGTTCGAGATTCGGCACGTGACCTCGGTGTACGACGAGGAAATGTACAATATCAGCGTGATCAATACGCGGAGCATCCTTTCAGAACTTGATGGCATTCTGGACAGCGTGAACGTCTTCGGGGATTATTTCGTAGGGGATGATGTCATCCAGACGAATCTCTCCACTATCAAGGAATCTCCTGACCAGGCCGATATCAGCGTAGCCAAGCGTACCATCGTGCGCCGCCTGAATTCCTTGCAAGGGACCGTCCAGTTCGTCAAGGACATGGCCCTTGTCCTTCCCTCCCAGGAAGTCATCCATTCCGGCGATGGATTCCTGCTGTTTTCCGACGACACTGGCAAGGCCAATGACCTTGCCATGGCTTCCCAAGGAAAAGTCGTGTGGGTTCCCGACGGCTTGGGCAACATCTACTATGTACGGCAGATACGCCGCAAGGAATACCTTAAGCTTGATCATCTTTCCGTACTGTATCTGAAACTGGATATTTCCAGCATCCTCTCGGAAATTTCAGACAGATTCGGCCTCGACACTCCTTTGAACCTGTCGGTCTATCATGACGACCGACTGCTCTATTCAAGCTTTCGCGTCAATCCTGAGGACGCAGATGTGTTGCATTCCTTTGTCGAAGGCAACGGCCGGTATTCGTTCATGACCGTCGAGGGCAACAAGTATTTCGTGACTGACGGGGTGATGTCCAGCAGTCAATGGCGGTATGTCCACTACCTTGACTACCAGTCGCTGTCGAACCGTATCTCATCGATCGTACTCTCTTCCGTCATCACCCTGCTGTTTGCGATGCTGCTGTCCCTGATCATCATCCACTATATCGTCAAGCACATCATCCATCATCTGCATGTTCTTGAACTCAAGATGGAACGCTTTGAGTTGGGCGACATGGACATGTCCGACTTCCCCTCCTATGCGAAGCGTCCCGATGAAATCGGCGTCGTCCACCAGCATTTCGACCAGATGGTCGTGAAGTTCGACGGGCTGATCAAGGACAACTATGTCAAGCAGCTGCTGATCAAGGACAACACGATCAGGATGCTGAGCCAGCAGATCAACCCCCATTTCCTGTACAATGTACTTGATTCGATCTATTGGCTTGCGCAGGGATACGGCGCGGAAGACATTGAGCAGATGTCGTACAGTCTGGCGAACCTGTTCCGGATATCGATTTCCAACGATGAAGTCTGCGTTCCGTTGAAACGCGAACTGGAATTCCTGGACTACTACATCAAAATCCAGATGATTCGTTTCAATGACCGCCTGTCGTTCGGGCTGGATATTCCCGACGATGCACTTGACGTCTCCGTCCCTAAGTTCTCGATACAGCCGCTTGTCGAGAACGCGATCAAGCATTCAATGGAGCTGAACGACGAGCCTTGCAGGATTCTCGTGTCCGCGAGGTGCGAGGAAAATCAGATCGTCATCAGCATAGCCAATACGGGCTCCAGTTTCGATGCGGATATCGCCGAGCGCGTTCGTAGCCGCCAGATCAAGCAAAGCGGAAATATCGGCCTCGTCAACATCGATGAGCGGTTGCAATTGCTGTTTGGCTATGACCATGGACTCTGTTTCCACAACCATGCCGGAATGGCCGTCGTTTCGTTCACCGTACCAAGGAGTATTGGACGCCATGTTGAAAGTACTGATTGTTGACGATGAAGAAATCATCCGCAAGTCGCTGAACATGATGATTCCATGGGCCGAGCTGGGTTGTACCGTAGTCGCTACCGCACGGAACGGCGTCGAGGCGTACCAGCAGGTCAGCGACAATTATCCTGATATCATCATTACCGACGTCATGATGCCGGTAATGGACGGTCTTGAACTGATCGAGAAGGTCCGGATGCTCGACGGGGACGCTGAGTTCATTGTACTTTCGGGTTACGGCGAGTTCGGGTTGGCGCAGAAGGCTATGCGGTTCGGGGTGAGGCATTATCTGTTGAAGCCGACCAAGAAGGCGGATCTTGTGAAAATCCTGAAGTCGGTGGTCGGCGAAATCGAAGAGAAAGAACAGCGGCGCAAGGAGGAGTACCTGAAGCTGGTACGGGAATATGGATTTTATTTCCAGAAGGGCATACTGCTGGAACTGCTCAACAACCCCGCCTCGACCAACTCCATTCTGGAACGCAATAGGCATATCCTTGGTCTTGAAGGCGTTGAAAACGCCTGTTTGCTGGGGGTGGCCGCCGACATCCCGCGCTATCGTTCATCAGTTCTCGATATATACAATTACTGCAAAGTCCGTAAGACTGAGTTGCTCATGAGCCCCGTCCTGGGCAACGGCGTGATCTATTGCATCCTCCACATAGAGAACATCGCCGCGGCGGACGAGTTCCGACAACATGTCGTTTCCGGGAACTACGATATTTCTGTTTTCCATCTGGACTCGATATCCGCGATTTTTTCTGAACTGATGCATCATATCGGTGGTTGCAAGGAGATTCGGATTTTCGATGTGGCCGGGCGTTCCGAATGCGTGTTCAACGACAATGGTTTCGTGCGAAAGATCATGGCCCTTGGTTCCGATATCGCTCGCCATGCTCAGTCGGGCGATGACGTCCAGCCCCTCATGGACGAATTGGGCCGGGTGTTGTCCTCGTGTTCCCTCGACGAAGCGAAATCTGTTCTCTTGTCCCTCGCCACCACCTTGCACGGCAATGAAGAGGACGCTATCGGGGACCATCTGCTGTCCATCATGCGCGGCGCCGGTTCGGTTGATGAAATCGTCACCTACGTCAGGCGTCTGGTACAGCATCAGCTTTCGACGGAGGCCGAAGATGGGAGCTATCCCGTCAGGACGATCAAAAAATATGTCGAGCAGAATCTCTCATCGGAAAGCATCTCCCTCAAATGGATAGCTGAGAACCTGCTGGGCATGAACGTGGGCTATCTGAGCAAACTGTTCCTCAAGGAAACCGGCGTCAAGTTCTCCGACTACGTCAGCCGTCTGCGGATCGCCTCGGCCAAGCAGTTGATGTCCGTCTACCACGAGAGCATGATCCAGGAGATCGCCCAGGAAGTTGGTTTCGGCAACAACCCACGGTATTTCAGCCAGGTGTTCCGTAAGTACGAGGGCGTCACCCCCACTGAATACATGCAGGCTATCAAGGACCAGAAGCGGGGGAGCGGCTAGGGGAACCAAAGGGGTAGCTTAGGGGTAGCTAAAGGGTGGCTTAGGGGTAGTCCACGAATAGTCGTCGTTCTGTTTTGCCTCTTGGCCGTTTTGCAAGTATCTTATGCCTAGGGAAGAGAAAATATGGAGGCGGGCATGAAATATGATGTGCGGTATTTCGACCAGATGGAAGCGAATGAATTTTTCTCACGGATTGCGGATGGAGACGTGACCCCTGTCATAGACCTCTCCACCGGGGCGGTCGTTGCCTGTGGCGCGGTTGCGCGTATGCTTCCCCCTCAAGGGGGCTGTGACTACCTGTTTCCTGACGCCGATTCCGTTGAAGAGGCGGAAGCATGGTGGAATGGTTTGAGACGGATTGACTATGAGGACGCCGAGTATGTCCTTGTCGATGATGAAGCTCTTGTAGCGGACGATACCTATCGGGGCGTATGCGTCAACCTCATGGATAAAAAACTGTATCGGTTGATATGGTGCATGCAGCCAGAACTGACCGTTCCCTTTTCCGACCCCGAATTCGCCCGTCTGATGCTGGACAAAATTCCCGTCTGCGACTGGAATAAACCGATCGGGGTGGAAGAGGTCCGCGGTAGTTGCGGCGGTATCCAAAGATAACTGATTCCTTTTCGCCACAAATGACCAAGAGAGGCCGGAAAGTACCGATATGATCAGATTTGACATCTCGGAGCTACGTAGGAGGATGGCGCTTGAACCCTTGTGCTTCAATGCGCAATCATGACGACTCTCCTTATTGGACAGGCACTATGTTTTCTATATCCAAAGCCTTGGTTATGGTGATAAAATCATTTTATCAAAAGCCGCAAGGAGTTCATGCAGATGCGTTTTCCCCAAAAAGAGACGATGACGGTTGAGTTCAAGAGTGACCTTCGATGCTATGGTGAGGACAAGCTCATCTATGAACTTGTCTCCATGGCCAATGCTGAAGGTGGAATTCTCTATCTTGGAATTGAAAACGACGGAGCGGTCACCGGCGTCCACCCCCAGCATAAGAACGCCCAGCAGCTTGTTGCTTTGATTCTGGAAAATACCGTGCCTCCTTTAGCGATCAATGCCTTCCTTGAAACCGATGATATAACCGGGAAAGAGGTAATGGTGTTTTCTGTTGGACTAACCGGTCAGCTTCATTCTACAAGAGATGGCAGATATGGTAGCAGGACTTTACAACAGGATGGCACTCCTGCCACGAGACCTCTTGTGCCAGAGGAAATAGTACAACGTCTCTCTTACATCCAAGTACTTGATCCCTCGTCTCAGATTATCAAGGATGTCACTTCTGAAGAAGCATTCAGCGCTATCGAGCATGAAAGATTAAGAAAGCTCATTGGTATACATAATGGCGATAAAGCTCTTCTTGCTTTAAGCGATATTGAGATTGATTTGGCGCTTGGCTTCTCTAGGATGGTAGGTGGCCGATTTTACCCTACTATTGCAGGTCTCCTCATTGTTGGAAAGCAGGAGTATCTAGAAGCATATGTGCCAAGCCATGAGGTCCTTTTCCATGTAATGGATGGTACTAATGTGCTTCAGAACCCACCTGCCATGCATGAACCTCTCCTGGAGGTGTTTGAGAAAGTAAGTACTCTATTCCAATCAAGGGTGAGTGAGCAGGAAATACAAGTAGGTCTTTTCAGGGTACCAATACCAAATTATGAGCCAATCGCTTTTAGGGAAGGTTTTGTCAATGCCTTGGTTCACCGTGATTATTATCGAATGGGTGCTGTAATTGTGCAAATCCAGCCGGATGTGCTTCAGATAAGCAGCCCTGGTGGCTTTATTCAGGGCGTCAATGTAGATAATATCCTTACGGTTGCTCCGACTCCACGCAACAGATTGCTGGTTGAGGCTACGAAGAGAATAGGGCTGTCCGAGAGAACCGGAAGAGGTATTGACAAAATATATTCCTCCATGCTCAGGAGCGGGCATCCTTTTCCTGACTATTCTCTATCGACGACGACAAATGTCACTCTCCGTCTTATGAGCGCGGAAAAGGATATGAAGTTTGTTCGTATGTTGGTTGAAGAACAGCACAGGCTGGATATTGAATTTTCCGTAGATACTCTCATCGTCCTCTCTGCCCTACGAGATGAACACAGGCTCTCCGTTGAACAGTTTTCAAGACGAATGCAGAAGGGTGAAGCAGACGCTAGAAGAATTGTTGAACAACTTATTGAGAATGGCATTGTGGAAGCGATTGGAAAAGGTAGAAGTAGAGAATATATCTTCAGTAAAAAGGTATATTCCATCGCTGGTAATCCCGGTGGTTACTCCAAGCAGAAGGGACTGACTATAAAAGAAGAAAAGAATCTGATTTTATGGTATCTTCAGAATAACCCTTCCATATCTAGGAAAGAGATGCTTGAGCTATGCAAATGCGCGGATAGCCATGCAAAGTATGTTTTCAGCAAGATGGTTGAAGAAGGAGTACTCATTAAGGATGGTAAAGGCGCCGCTACCAATTATAGATTAGCTTGAATCGGCGAAAATCGGCGAAAATCGGCGAAAATCGGTAAGCGTTATACGGAAGTAAAGTCGGGGATTACTTCAAAACGCGGTTCTTTTTGAGCTATTTCTCATTGTCCTGTTGCTTTTCCCTCCGTATGAATTCCGTAGGAGAACATCCAAACTGCCGGTGGAAGGATCTTGAGAAGCTGAATACATCGGCATAACCGATTATCTGGGCCACCTCGCCAGGGGTCTTGTCCTGTTTCGTGAGCATCAAGGCCGCTTGCTTGAGTTTGCATTGAAGCATATATTTCTGAGGAGAGATTCCGACAATGGACTTGAAGAGCCTGCTGAAATAACTACGTTCCAGATTGATGCTGTACGCTAGCTCTCGTACCGTCATATTGATGGAGAAGTTAGTCTCAATGAAGAAACAAACTCTGTTGATGTCGCGATGATTGTCACTCTTATTCGGATTGTCGGCTTCTACCATAAGCGCCAGTAGTTGCGTTATCAGCCCAAGGACATACCATTCCCTGCCAGCGGAAAGGGAAGCGCATGACGAAACAGAACTGAATATAGACTCACATATGGGAAGATGCATAGTATATCGGTCAAGGACCGCAGGGGGATGGGCACATGTGAAGCCTAGCCAGGCATAGTCCCAAGGATCATCCGCCGAGGCTTTGTAGAAGGTTGTTTCATGTGGATGAATGATAAAACAATCTCCCTTCGACAAGGTAAATGTACCGGCTGGCGAAACATAGTTCCCTGTACCCGAGAAGATATAATGAATCAGATAAAACGCCCTCTGCGTCGGACCGAAGCTATGCTCCGGGGCGCAACGTTCCGTGCCGCAGTTGATGGGGGATACATGTTCCCAGTTTACAGGAGAAATCGGAATGAGGTGCTGCATGTAGAATCCTTATGTAAACACATCATACTATTGAAAAGACACATTTCACAAGAAGAAACGTCTTCTGTCGTAAACTATGGCAATGATATCCTAGGTACTGTACTTGTATGGCCATTATCCCATTTGTTGCCAATACAATATCAATCAACGTATTAATTTCGTATTTAAGATTCGATATTCACGTCTGTAAGAAGCATCGACATGCTCGGTTCGTGCAAGCGCGTCCAAGCTGGGTAGTCTATGGCTTTTCCGTAAAAAGACACATTTGGATATGAGCTGGACACATCGGACGATGTTCTTCTAAAAGGGCCGGCCATATACTATCCCGGAACAAGGAGGATGCCTCCTGTTTGAGAGAAAGGAGAATAAAGCCGGTTATGCATGTGAAGATTACTTTTCTTGGGGCCGGAAGTGTAGTGTTCCTCCGGAATGTCATAGACGACTGTCTGCTTACAGACGGTCTGAAGGATGCCCACTATGCCCTTTATGATATAGACTGCCAGAGGCTTTCCGATGCCTTGTCGATGGTAAATGCGCTGAATATGAGCATCAATGATGGCAAGGCGACTTTTTCAGCGCACTGTGGAGGAGCCCACCTGGCAGAGGCTTTGCATGGTGCGGATTTCGTCGTTAACGCTATCCAGGTTGGCGGCTACGAACCCGCGACCAAGGCTGATTTTGACATCTGTAATAAATATCATCTACAGACAACCATCGGGGACACCTTGGGACCGGCCGGAATCTTCAGAGCGCTACGTACCATACCGATCTTGGATTTCTTTGCGGAGACCATGAGCAGGGAATGCCCACAGGCATGGTTCCTGAACTATACAAACCCTATGGGAATCCTCTCGGGTTATATGCAACGATATACGGATATAAAAACCGTAGGTTTGTGCCATAGCGTTCAGGTTACCGCGAAGAAGTTGATGGATGGCGTAGGTTTTGTAGCGAAAGGCCACGTCGCCTATCGTATCGCCGGTATCAACCATATGGCATGGCTCCTGGCCATAACCGAGGACGGGCGTGATATTTACCCGGAAATCAAACGTCTCTCTTTGGACCATGTCCCTGAAAATGATCGAGTCAGGATAGCTGTAATGAATAAATTCGGATATTACGTTACGGAGTCCAGCGAGCATGTCGCGGAGTATCTACCGTATTTCATCAAGAAGACATATCCGGACCAGATAGAAAAATACAACATCCCTCTTGATGAGTATCCGCGGCGGTGCATCATGAATATCGAGAAATGGTCCCAGATGCGACGGGAGCTTGTCGAGAACGACAATCCATCGCATGAACGTTCAAGGGAATACGCTTCTCTGATCATGCGGGGAATCGTTCTTGACAGCCCGTTTGTATTCAATGGAAATGTCATCAACAATGGATCTATTTCTAATCTTCCTGACAATGCATGCGTTGAAGTGCCTTGTGTGACTAGTTCTTTCGGTATAGATCGCATTATGGTGGGGGCTCTTCCTGAACAATGCGCCGCTTTAAACCGCACGAACATAAATGTCCAGCTCATGGCGATCCAAGCTGCGGCCACGAAAAGAAAAGAAGATGTATACCAAGCTGCTTTGCTTGACCCCCATGCGTCCGCGGAATTGAGCATGGAGGATATCAAGGCGCTTTGCGATGACATGTTCGTGGCGCATGAACAATGGCTTCCCGAATACAAGTAGGGGTGCTAGGGCAAGGAGGTTATATGCCTGGCAAGAAAGGTTTTTCGATCAAGCAAGAAGTGAAGGGACTTGTTTTTGTTGTCCCCGCCTTCTCGTTTCTTGCGATCTTTACACTGTATCCGATGATCAATGCAATCCTCAATAGTTTCTATAACTGGAACCTTGGGGGGAGGAAAAGGTTCGTCGGCCTGTACAATTATCAGAAGATGTTCTCGGCCGATGAAATATATATGGTGCTGAGGAATACTTTGGTCTATGTCGTATCAATCCTGCCTTTCACAATCGTGCTTGGTTTCCTCCTGGCCGTGTTTCTCAAAAGAAAATCAAAGCTGAATGTTGTTTATCGGACGATGATTTTTACTCCTCACATCGCAAGTATGGTCGGTCTTTCCGTCGTGTGGCTATATATCTTCAATCCTCAATACGGAATTCTCAACAAGGTTCTGACAAACATGGGCCTTGCTCCGTTGCGTTGGGTAAATGATTCTTCAACTGCGCTTCTTTCCATTGTGATAGTCACTGTCTGGAGGATGCTGGGCTATAACGTGATCGTCTACCTTGGCGCGATACAGAACATTCCCCAGGAAGTCATAGAGGCCGCACATATTGATGGAGCAAAAGGTATTCGTACGGTATGGAACATAATCATGCCGTTAGTTTCGCCTTCAACCTTCATGCTGCTTATTCTGAATACCATTTCTGTGATGAAATTATTCACGACCATAGAAAACATGACAGGTGGCGGGCCGGGTACATCGACGGCCAATCTGGTGATGATGCTGTATGAGTATGCTTTCCGACAATACCAGATGGGATATGCCTCTGCCATCGCGGTACTCCTTTTCCTGCTGATCTTGGCGATCAATCTCGTACAGATGTCTTTTGAACGCTATGTCAATTACGACGTATGAGGAGGAGCTTATGAAAAGCACCGGCACCATGACGTATGGAAAGCCGTTTCCATTAGGTGAAACTATACGCATAGTCTTCCTGACAATATTTTCCCTTTTGATGATATTCCCTATTTTCTGGCTTGTCCTTGGGTCGTTGAAGTCTCCTGGTGAAGTGATGGACTCCAATGTTTTCTTTCCCACGAGGCCATATTTCGAGAATTACCTGACCGCTATGAGCGGCGCTCCTTTTGGTCTTTATTTTCGCAATAGTTTCGCTTTCGCGATTGCTTCCGTAGTCGCGCAGATAATCACGGGATCACTGGCGGGATTTGGCTTTGCCAAGATGAAATTCAAGTTGAGCAAACCATTGTTCATGTTGTTCATGTGTTCCATGATGATTCCGTCCGAAGCGACGATCATCAGCAACTACCTGACGATTTCATCGTTGCATTTGATGGATACTTTCTTTTCCGTAGTGGTGACCTCCATGGTGAGTGTATTCAGTGTCTTTTTGTTCAGACAGTACTACATGACGATAGACAACGCCCTGATGGATGCCGCCCGTATAGACGGCGCAGGGGACTTCAGGATTTATTCCAGCATCTTCGCCCCTCTGAGCAAGGGAGTCATGGCGACCGTTGGTATCATCGGTTTCATCAATAGCTGGAACAGCTACCTCTGGCCCTTGATCATTGTCAATTCCTCTAGCCTGAGGACAGTACAGACGGGATTGAGGATGCTCATGCAGTCTGATTTCGGAGTTGACTGGGGGTCGGTAATGGCTGCGGCCGCTGTCATCATCATGCCAGTCGTTATGCTTTTCATATTCCTCCAGAGGTATTTTGTCCAGGGCATAACGAAGGTCGGGCTGAAATAGAATGTTTCACTGGCGCAAGCGGGACACCCGTATCCTCATTGCTCCGTGATTAAACAAAAGGAGAAGAATAGATGAAAAAGATTTCTTTGATTTTCATGATTGCGTCGCTTGCTATGATGGCCTGCTTCGCAAAGGGTACCAGTGAGGAAATGACATTGGATTTCTGGGTACGGTTCAATGACGACTTGACTGAAGAGATTCAGAATTTCGAAGCGTTGCATCCGGAAGTGACAATCAATCAGGTTCAAATCGGGCAGAATTGGGATGACTTGGTGGCGAAGTACAATGCCGCCATGCAAGCGGGTGACATGCCGGATGTCGGTATGGTAGGGCAGCGTCACGGCATCCCCCAGTTCTATGACGGGGGGTGGCTGATTCCTATGGAAAACTTCATGACCAAGGAAGAACAGGCGGATATCATCGATGGATATTGGGTCCGTTATACGTATGATGGAAAGCGCCTTGCCGTGCCTTTCGGCTGTTCCATGCCGATCGTGATGGTCAACATGACCCTCTTGCGAGCGCTTGGATATGATTCTGTTCCCGCGACTTGGGATGGAATAGTGGAAGCGGCTTACAAGGCCGTCAAGGATGTCGATGGCGACGGAATGACGGATGTCTATGGTATCAACTTCAACTCTGATACCCCTTGGTATATCCAGCCTCTGATTTGGTCCGCTGGTGGTACGATCTCCGATGGAAATGGCAATGTTACAGTCAATACTCCTGAGATGAAGCTTGTCCTGTCCCGTATCGCCACTCTCGTCAAGGACGGAGTTCTGCCAGCCAACCAACATAAGACCGCAGGTCAGGATTTCCAGAACGGAAGGACATTGTTCTACTTTATTTCCTGTTCCGCGGTTGATAAATACGCAAAGAACATCGGCGACAAGTTTGAGTTTGTCGTTGGACAGTTCCCCACTGACAAGACGCTTAACGTATGCACGGGAGGAAGCGGACTGGCGGTTTTCAAGTCCAACGACAAGAAAGAAGCCATGGCCGCGGAATTTGTGAAGTATCTGATCAGTCCCGAGGTTTCCATCAACACTTCGCTGAAGCTTGGCTATATCCCCTATACCCACAGCCAGTTCGAGTTGGATTACGTCAAGGAGCTTCTTGCGGATCCCCGCCATCAGGTTGTCCTGGATCAGACCCAGTATATCCGAGGCGAGGGCGTAAACCCTGTCGATGCGACTGTCTGGAATACGATGACCAAGCTCATTTCTGAAATAGAAGCGGATCCCGATCTGGATCTTGACGGCAAGCTGACAAGTTTCCAGAAGGATGTCGACGAGTTCATCAAGATGTATTGATGATACTGCCGGACAGGGGAGCCGTTCTGGAAGTTTGAAGTATCTGGCCTCCGAGCGGTGGGCTTATGACTTTTGAGGGATGATCAAAAACCAAGGAATGGTTCCCCCTGTGGTTAAACAAAGGAACGATAATGGAATTTATCAACTACGCCCATAGGGGAGCCAGTGAATATGCTCCGGAGAATACCATGGCATCCTTCGCCCTCGGCTATGAGATGAAGGCAAATGGTGTGGAGACCGATGTGCAGCGGACAAAGGATGGGGTGCTTGTTTTGTTTCATGACAATGACCTCATGCGCATATGCGGGCGTCCCGAGGCAATCCAAGACCTGACCTATCAGGAGCTTCTGCGGCTCGATTTCGGAATCCACAAAGGAGCCCGGTACAAGGGGGAGCCTATTCCGAAACTAGAGGATTTCCTTCGTAGGTTCTCCACCGGATACCAGTATTTCGCCATAGAGATAAAAGAGGTCGGGGTGGAGAATGAGACGCTCGGACTCATCAGGCGGTACGGGTGCTACGATAGGACGATCATTACTTCCGGTATTTGGCAGGCTTTGTTGACCGTACATGCCCTCGACCCCGAAATGAAGCTCGGCTATCTGGCGAAGCTCCTGACGCCCGAGTTGCTTGTTGCGGCCAAGGCCAACGGCATCTTCCAAATCTGCCCGAAGGCCAGCGTCCTCGATGAGAAATGGAACTCCATTCTGCGGAGCGGAGGTTTTTCCGTGCGCGCCTGGGGTATCGACTGCGAAGACACCATGAAGCGCATGCTTGATCTCCAGGTCGATGGAATGACCATCAATTTTCCCGATGTCCTTGTCCGTGCTTTGGAGACAAATAGGAGTGACTGCTGAAGACGATCAGGGCCGGCGGATAGGGACTCGCTCATGGAACATGGGAGCCCTTTTGTTCTGAATGATTGCGTTGGGGGGGATAACTGGAATTTCTTGCTGTAGGGTATGAGTATCCTGATGGTTATAGTTAAAGGTTCCATCAGTCCCGGCGTCGACCGGGTCCCCCCTGTATCAAATACAGCACATATCGGTCTCAACTGTGTCCGTTGGATTTTATGAATACAAATTGGTTCTGTGAAGACAGTTCTTCATGGTATCTGAACCCCAGCCTATCGAATGTTTTAATCTCTTCCATGTCGATGATATCGTTCTCCGCCATATACCGGACCATCTCTCCCCGCGCCATCTTCACGTAGACACCTTTCTCCTTGACCTTGCCGTTCTCCATCTCCCCCAAAATGCAGGTGATGCACGAGGCGTCCGGGGTGAGGTATTTCATCACGGCCTTGCCGTATTCCTCCGACGCTAGGTTGAGTATCTGGTCGTCGTCTTTGACAAGTTCTTTGTAGATGGCATCACCCCAGTAGTCATAGAGGTTCTTGCAAAAGTCGGTTCGCAGCTTTGCCTGCATCTCCAGCCGGTACGGCACGACCCCGTCAAACGGTCTGAGTATACCGTAGAGCCCGGAAAGAATCCGCAAGTGTTCCTCGATGTATTCATAATAGGGATCCTCGAACACCTGCGGGGCCATGTATTTGTATTGAATGCCATCGTAACAGAGTATCGCCGGGTTGGTCGTACCGTTATCCAGATCCATGCTCTGGTATCTGCCGTAGTTCAGCGTCGCGATTTCATCGTTGCAGGCGAGCAGTTGCTTCAGTTCTTCGTAGGGGAGGGATTTGAGATATCCGGCGAGCTGACGTGCGCGGTCGATGAACACCGGGGTGTTCCGCGGTTCCAGGAAATCATAGTCCATGCGCATCTTCTTGGCGGGGGAGATGATGATCTTCATGGGGAGAGTGTAGGGGAGAAGGTGGGGTTGGGGCAAGATGGGAGGTGAAGGCGAACAATTGTAGATGTCTCTTGGAAGCGATTTCTTCTATTGTCCCTCATGATGCAGGTATGATGGAAGCCCAGGATATATTTTACAAGATACCTAAAATCAGGAAAGAAGCCAGTCAAATACAATTTATGTGTCATTGACATGTTCCTCGAATTTAATCCATGCATCCACGAGGGGTGCGACACTCGTACAGATAGATCGTAGTCGCGTCGAACTGGTTTCAATTCACGCACCCATGAGGGGTGCGACGGTAGCCGTCCTGATGTACTCCTTGTTGTCCTCGTTTCAATTCACGCACCCATGAGGGGTGCGACACCGGCGACCGGCAGCAGATATGGGTCAATCCCGGAGTTTCAATTCACGCACCCATGAGGGGTGCGACCCAGACTGGTCAGTAAGCCTGAACGCATCAGAACCAGTTTCAAGTCACGCACCCATGAGGGGTGCGACTCCGGTAGGCCATCACAAAAACAACGACCACCGCAAGTTTCAATTCACGCACCCATGAGGGGTGCGACACT
>JAXEWB010000061.1:0-19480 GCA_034114085.1 Sphaerochaetaceae bacterium
AAAAAAGTACTGATTGGTTTGTTGTCCGTATTGGTATTGGTTTCCTGTACCGAGCCGAATAGTGAGGTTTCTAAACTTACGATACCTGTTCCTGTGTTTGGTGAAGTAGTGTCATCATCTTCACCTGATCGTGGTATCGTGAATATGCCGATTGAGAAATTTGGAAACGATGTCGGACTAGCTACTGCAGTTATGACAACAATGCCAGCAATGACTTCAATTTTACCAATTGATGTTGATGTAAATATGAATGGTTTTGGCATTGATCTTATTTATTCCGTCTATGGTTTTGAAATTAAATTGCAAATAGGCAGTTCTGCAATAAACAAAGATGGGGTTTATCTCAGATATAATATCTATAGTCCTACCGGATCTGATAAAGTAGTTGGTGTCGCTGATTACTACTACAGTATTGTTGAAAAGAAATTCTCTTATCGTCAGATTGTGGTTGTCACATTAGATGAAATAATGACAGGTCCGCAAGACCACCTTAATGTAAATCAGATTTTTGTCCTTGAATACAATGATATAGAACTTCAAAATTTTGCTTTCAGCGCCGGACAGCTTACCGCTAACGGATACTTGGATGACAATGCCATAGTAGATGCAATCAGGTTGGGTGACAGTACGAATAAGGATGCTGGTTACATCACATTTCTTAGAAAGAATATAACTATGCGAGCAGAGGATGGTATAGTCGCCGTATTTTCTCAGCCCGATTCTGAGAGAATTTCTACAAAAACATTGTGGACTGACATGCCACAGAACATACAGAATAGTATGAAAGATGTAGCAGGGGAGAATTATATCATCGATACAGGCGAAGAACGTTCTGCCGCCAACAAGGATTTCGCATTGAAACTTGTAAAAAATATCTATACACAAGGAGAAAGAATTGCGACGAGGAATCAGCGGAATACCCCATATCGGTCATATGCAGAATATCAATCCGACAGCATCAAGAACCTAAACAGTGAACTTGGTACTTTTTCAGATTTGAGCAAGCCTTCTCGGCCTTTCAATAGTCCCATGCCATCAATCTATAGGGTAACGGATGGCAAAGGAGCTAGTACACATAGTATGAAAACTAAACCTCCTTTTTCCATTAATTTCTTGTCTGTAAATTCTTGGGAAAAATATAACTTACTTGGTTTTGGTGAGTTTTATTCTGTGGGAGATGAAAACTTGACTGACGATGATATTGGCATGTTCCTTGCGGAACAGCATTTGCGTGCTTGTGGTATTACTGATTCTAAATATGTTGATGCATTTAAAAAAGCTGTATTGTATGCTGAGACCCATGGTTTTTCGTATCCGAATAGGATTCAGATTGATGGAGAATAGTGGTTTTTAATTATATGTGATGATTTGCTACATAGAAATTTAAATGTAAAAAAGAGGGAGCAATGAAGCGAAGTTTGTTAATTATTGGTATGGTTCTATTGTTGTTTTTTGTATTTTCCTGTGATTCAACGACATCACCGGTTGAAAAAGATCTGGTACTCCATAGCAATGTAGACAGCATCCAACAGGTTGCGCCAAAGTCTCTTGCATCTTCAAGGGACATTCACGATAGGATCGGAGATCCTATCATCGGAGTATTGCTACGATACCATAATGAAGGATCTTGGCGTAAAAATGGTATAAATGTAGTGCCAGAAGATCCGTATGGGTTTTATTTGGAATGTGTATATGGGACGTATACCAATGGCGATGGAATGGAATACAACTATGTACTGTTTGTTCCCGATTGTATTCAAAAAGCATATACCCTGAGTACTGGAAAAGACTCTACAAAGAATGGTAATGCTTTCTGGTGGTATATGAACAAGTTTCTCGACATGAGTTATGATCAGATAAATGCAAACTGGCCTTTAGCCTTGGATACTCTCCTTGATGCTCAAAAACTTCCATATCCTAGCACAACCGAGACTGGTACGCAGGGAAATTTGTTTGAAAGAAGCTCTACTGGTTTGACTATCCCTGATATTGGCTCAAGACAGCTTGACCCTGTTCCTGTGCGGAGGGCTACGGAGAAAAATATGGCTCTTGGTGTCACGGATGATTTCTCATTGTTCAAGAAAAGTCCCCACAACGGTACTGAATGGAGTTATTTCATTTTTTATCCAGACATCATTGAGGAAGAATATAAAATGGTGAAGCCAAATTATGATGGTAAATCTGGCAATCCGTTTTGGTGGTATATCTCAACGTATTATGATGTAGATATTAATGATACCTCTACCGATATTATCAAAGCGATATCAACGGGAACGTTTATCGTCCCGTCACAAGATTGATATTTTGTATTGGTATAGAACCTTACTGTCAATATGAAGACTTTCGTAGTTGAAAGCTAAAGACCCCGTTCTCGCACACCATCACTACATCATCAGAATCGCCATTCCATCGAACCTTGCACCTCCTACGGGGTGCAAGGCGTTTTAATAGTCTCCACAGCTTATTCATGCTTCTTGGGTACTCCATGAACCTTTGCATTATCGGTGGCGCATTCGTCAATGTATAGCTGCTTGCCATCATACTTGGTATAAAAGTCACATACCGTTTTCGTTACATACCTCAGCATCTCTTCCTGCATCTTCACAAGGGTGTCAAGCATAGCCTTTACAGTTTCGATGTCACGCAGGGTGAACCGTTCGGAAAGTCTTTTCGGTAGTACAATCATTATTTGTTCTCCTATACATAAATAGTTTGGAGAAGAAGGACGTATCAAAGACCTGCAATTTTTGCTTAAAACCAACTGCCCTTTTGTTTGACCCAAAAAACAATTAACTCCATATACAACAAAGGAATATCGATGATATTCATATCATAGGGAAAGTAGTATAGTGAAGTCACTATAGAACGCTGGAGAATGGCGGGGCAAATAGGCGTAAAGCTACAAGAAGTAGTTTCCCGCTTGTTTCCAGATTCCTTGCCGGGTTGAGCCAAGTGTTTAGCCTGGCAGAAATTGAAAGCCATTCTCCGTTACAGGAGGATGGCTTTTTCTATGCCTAGAACACACGATTTTACTCGATATTTACCCTTTTATCGTGCCGTTTCACCCAGTCATTCCCTTGGACGTGCCGTTTCCAAGCCTGTTTTTAGGTATAGTGACGCGATTACGAAGCTTGTCCAAAAACTTGATATCGGTATCAAGCGGATTACCGTCGAACGTACAGCGTGTTCGGAAGAAGCTTTTAAGAAAATACTACCATCCAAAACACCAGTGTATGTGAGAAAACAAGACAATCATATGTGTTTTGACAGGATACACACCAAGCATGTTGACCACGAAGGTCATGACGTGTGGTTTAATTTCAACGAAGAATCAGCGGGGACGCAAGTATTGGCAGGACTGCTTTGCATCCTTCTGAAAGTGTTAGACGATGGAGCGGTAATATTCATCGATGAACTTGACAATTCCCTCCATTCGTTTGTTTTCAGGGAAATCGTCAAGTTGTTCAAGGACAAACGTTACAATAAACATAATGCGCAGCTTATATTTACAGCTCACAATACTGATTTATTGGAAGATGACGACATTCGTGTGTCTGAGATAGGAATAGTTGCGAAAACCGCTTCAACCGGGACAACGATTACACGCCTATCGGATTTCGAGGGAATCCGTAATGTCCTGGATTTTCGCAAGCAATACTTGTCAGGAACATTCTCAGGCATCCCCTTTCCCTATATTTGACATGAGGACATAACCGGGCATGATGCAACAAACAAAACCCATCATCATAGTATGCGAAGGTCAATCAAAGGTCGCATGCATTCAAGAACTCAATAGACTACTTACAGAAAACCATATCAGGGTAGTTTTGATTCCAAAAAAATGCTGGGGGAGGACATTATTCACAAGTGAGCAAACGGTATAAAGGAGAAAAAGCACGAAATCCCCGTTCTCAAATACTCATTTGGGTGGATTATGATATCCATGCCCGAAATGACAATAAGACAAGGACCGCATATGAGAATAAAACTCAAGGAATTCCAGATTTTTACTTCAACCATCAGAACTTTGAAGATTTCCTTGCGTTGCATCTCTCGAAAGAAGTAATCGAAGACTGGCAAACCCGCTGCTTGCAACACGGCCACTTTACGCAGCCGCTTCATGCGGATCAATACAAGGATCTGTATAGGTCGCATGTTTCAAAGGATTACTTGAAGGGAGAGATGCCATTTGAACTGTCAATTGAACACATCAAACAACTATGTGACAACAATGCGGATTCACAGGTTTCATTCTCCTCCGATTTTGCTTCGTGACTACAGGGGCAACTTCAGGGGTATCTGTAAAGCGCAACTGGACTCAATTCGCCCGAGTGCAGTATAGTTGCGCCATGGACATCACACTTACACCATCATTGGCGCAGGGAAAGATCATCATCCCCGCATCGAAATCCCAAACAATCAGAGCCTTGCTCATCGCCACCCTGGCGAATGGGAAAAGCATCATCAGGAACCCATTGGACAGTCAGGATACCCGGTCCTGCATGGAGGCGTGCGGGCTTCTTGGCGCGAAAATCACATGGGACAAGGGACAAAACATCATATTCCTCGATTCAGCCCATGTGGAACGAGATAGCGACATGCCGGTGACGGTAGATTGCGGAAACAGCGGGACGACCTTGTATCTGGCCGCCGGCATGGCAGCCGCACTGGGGAGGAACGTCAAGTTCACTGGAGATGTACAATTATGCGGCAGACCTATCGGGCCGTTGCTTTCCAGCCTTGAAGACCTAGGCGCTACGGTCACGTATGACAGTGCGCGGATTGGATATCCGCCTTTTTCAATCAAAGGGCCGCTGAAGGGTGGAAAAACAAGCATGGAATGCAAGACCAGCCAGTATCTTTCAGGATTGTTGCTCGCCTGCTCCATCGCCACGGGAGATTCAGAGATCGAGATTCCGCTGTTGCACGAGAAGCCCTATGTGGGCATCACCCTTTCTTGGCTCGACAGGCAGGGAATCAAATACACGGGAGCGAAGGATCTTCAGCATTTCATCGTTCCCGGCGGGCAGAAGTACAAGCCGTTTGACGAACAGATTACTGGGGATTTCAGTTCCGCGTCGTTCTTTTTCTGCGCCGCGGCCATCTGCGGTACGTCTATAACCGTCGATGGGCTTGACGCCGATGACCCGCAGGGCGACAAACGCATCCTGGACATTCTGGAACGCATGGGGTGTTCTGTGTCATGGGACGGACAGGCGGCGACAGCAACAGGGCCAAGGCAAGGAGGGTTGAAAGGCGGGACGTTCGATCTCAATGCCATGCCCGACGCCCTGCCGATCCTCGCTGTTACGGCCTGTTTCGCAGACTCGGAGGTCCGTATAGTCAATGTTCCACAGGCACGAATCAAGGAAACGGACAGAATCGCGGTGATGCATGAGAACCTCGCAAAACTTGGGGCGGTTATCACGGAGCAGCCGGACGGAATGACCATTCGTGGAAACGGCGGGTTGCAAGGAGGCGTAGTCGATGGATTTGGCGACCACCGTGTCATCATGTCCATGGCAATCGCATCACTACGGTGCGCAGGACCTGTGACGATTCAGGGAATCGAAGCCGCAGGCGTCACCTTCCCTACTTTCTTCGCCCTGTTGGAGGACCTTGGCGGGTCTTCGTCCGTAAAAGAGCCGGATTGAGTTTTCAAAGACATCCGCCCGGTATATACTGGTGGGCATTGAGTCCTTAAAATACTCGTAGGAGATGCGGCATGAAGATATATGACCTGCGCAGCGACACCATCACGAAACCGACACAAGGAATGCGGGACGCCATGTACCGTGCGGAAGTCGGCGACGATGTATACAGGGAGGACCCTACCGTCAACAGATTGGAGGCCATGGCCGCGGAGCTGACCGGCAAGGAACGGGCATTGTTCGTAACATCCGGTTCCATGGGAAACCTGCTGGCGCTGTATATCAACTGCGGCAGAGGCAATGAAGTGCTTGCCGCGGGCAACGCCCATATCATCCAACATGAAATAGGCGCTCCAACGGCGATAGCCGGGGTATTGCCGATCGGCATCGACGCACCGCGAGGCGTATTGACTACCCGGATGCTACAGGGCAAAGTGAAACCCCGTGTCTATGACCTGGCGAGTACGACCATGGTTGAAGTTGAGAATACCATTGGCGGATATTGCTATCCTCTTGAGAATCTGGCGGAAATCAGCGCATTCGCACAGGCGAATGACTTGAAGGTTCATATGGACGGCGCACGGGTGTTCAACGCCCAAGTAGCCACCGGCGTACCGGTGCGTAGGTATGCAGCCTATGCCGACACAATCACGTTCTGCCTGTCGAAGGGGCTTGGCGCTCCGGTGGGAAGCGTCCTGTGCGGCGACGAAGCGTTCTACCAAAGGGCATTGAAGGTCCGCAAGATGCTGGGCGGAGGTATGCGGCAGAGCGGCATACTCGCCGCGGCGGGGATTTATGCGCTGGAGCATCATGTGGAACGCCTGGCGGACGACCATACCCATGCAAAAGCGGTGGCGCAGACCATCCAGAAAGCGGGCTGGGCCGATGTGGACATGGAAGGCGTACAGACGAACATCATCTTCTTTACCGTCCGGGGAATCGACGGAGCGGAGGTCGTAAACCAGTTGTCGAAGGTCGGCGTGCTGGCGAATACCGAAGGGCCTGTCATCAGGCTTGTCACGAATCTGCTGCTGGATGATTCCGATATCGACGGCCTGTGCAAGGTGCTGGCCAGCTTTGAACCACAGAGGCATTGAACACAGTGATGGAAAACGAAACGCCAAAAACAATCATCGCCTGTTTTTCAGGAACCGGCAACAGTTGGTATGTCGCGAAAAGGATTGCCGGGGCGTTGCCGAATGCGAAGGTGCTGCTGATTCCCGATATCATGGAGAATCCGGAGCTACTGGGGCAGCCAGAGCAATTGGGGTTGGTGTATCCCGTGTACATGTCAGCCCCGCCACCGATGGTCATGCGGTTCATCAACGAAGTGCTCGCCCGCAGGGACATGCGGGAACTGGAATACCTCTTTCAGGTCGCGACCTGCGGAGCCGGCCCGGGGTGGAGTCTTTCTGTAACGGAAAAGCTCTGCATGTTCGCCGGCGTGATGACCAGCTACTCGGCCAAGGTCAAGATGCCCGACGGATATGTATTCCTGTCGCCCGTGCCGACAGAAGAAAAAATCGAAGGACTGTACAAGGAAGCCGACGGGCGGATTGACGTCATCATCCAGGACATTATCAAGGGGGAACTGCGGATACCGAGGAGACGGTTGTTCACGAAACTCTACATGAGGCTGTTCCTCGGCATGAACAAGCATCTGCTGGCCGATGTCAGCGGAAGATATCTCGTGACGGACGCCTGTAACGGATGCGGCGCCTGCCATAGGGGCTGCCCCTCCGGCAATATCGTCATGTCGGCGGGCAAACCGGTCTTCGGCAATGCCTGCGAGGGATGCATGGGGTGTTACCATAGATGCCCCGCGCATGCGATAGCGTTCAAGAAAACACCGCGCAGGGGATACAGCTGGTATCCCAACCAGCGGTCAGGGTTCAGACCCGGATATAGAAAATAGAAAGGAAGAAATACATCATGGGCAGGACATACGATTTTGATACACCGGTCAACAGACGGGGAACGATTTCTGTAAAATGGGCGGGCGACGCGATACAGAACATTTGTGGAAATCCAGAGGCGGAACCCTTCTGGGTGGCGGACATGGACCTTCATTCCCCCATCGAGGTCAAGGAGGCCCTGGAACAGGCCGCTGGTCTGGGGGTATATGGATATCCGCACTTCACGGACAACGAGGAGCTGTTCACGGCATGGGCGAAGAAACGGCACGGCTGGAACGTCGCCCCCGAACAGGTGGCGGTCTGCCAGGGGTTGCTCGGCTCTATTTCCCTTCTTACTGAAATACTGACCAGGGAGAACGATGGAATCATCATTCCCGTTCCTGCGTATCAGCCGTTCCTGCGGCTGGTGAAAAACTATGGCAGAAAGTTTGCTCCATGGCATCTGGTCTATGATCCCCAGGCGGCAATGTTCTCCCTCGATTTCGAGGAACTGGAAGCGCTCTGCGCCGAGCCGTCCAATACCCTGCTGGTGTTCTGCTCCCCGCACAATCCCGCGGGAATCGTCTGGGATAGGGAAACACTGTCCAAGATAGCTGAAATCGCGGCGAAGCATGGAGTGTCCGTCATTAGTGATGAAATCCACTCAGACCTGGCGTTTGAGGGCGAACATCATGTTCCGTTCAACGTCGTGGCACGGGAGGCCGGTTGTAAGGCCGTGACCTGCATGGCTCCTTCCAAGACCTTCAATATCGCCGGAGAGCATTTCTCCATAGCGGTGTTCGATGATCAGAACCTGAAAAGGGCTTTTGAAAAGCGACAGAATCAATTGTTCGCCACCGAACCTTCCTTGTTGTCGGGTACGGCGGCCAGGGCGGGCTATGCCCACGGCTATGACTGGCTGATGCAGTTGAGGAAGTACTTGAAGGATAATGTGAGCTTCGTCGATACCTTCTGCAAGGAGCGGATTCCGGAAATTAAAGTCGTCATGCCCCATGCGTCGTTCATCTGCTTCATGGATTGCGGCGACCTGTTGCCGCTGGTGGAGACGGATGCCATCCGGCATCCCGATGTGTACGATGCGGCAAAGAGTCCAGCAGGAGGCTCGCTGTCCCGGTTCTTCGGTATGAGGGCGGGTATCGCGGTCAACGATGGCACGTGGTTCGGCGGGGACGCCTACAGGCGGTTCGTCAGGTTCAACTACGGAACCAGCCGGGCCGTGGTGGAATCGGCCCTGCTCAAAATTGAAGCGGCGGTCAACGCATTGCGCTGACACCGCCCTTCAGCCTTTGCACTTTCACCTTTGGAGAACGCCGGAACGGATGGCAATCGCACGGCATTTCGATTCCGACGATATGACATGTGAAAACAAGGCCGCTTAGATAGAGAACGCCCGCACATTCGTGCGGACGTTCTTTTACCAACGCATCATTGCGTATCAATCACATATTGGAAGGCGCGCTCCAGTCGGGCGTCGGTTCCGCTTTCAAATTCGGTCTTATTGAAATCAACCGGTATCTCCGGCGGGATACCCTTTCCCTCATAGATGGTGCCGTCCAAGGCCTTTGTCTGCAGATACGGCGTATATACCGTCGATATATATGAGCCGACCGAGAACTCACCCCCATTGGCCGCGGTGTTGGTCTTGTCTCCCGACAAAGCGCCCTGCCCCCCATACGTAAGCCCTCCAACGGTCGTCCCCTTTGGAAAGGACTTGGCGAGCATGGCCGTTAGTTCGCCATTCGAGATGGAGAATCTGTTGGTCACCGCCACGATCGGCTTATCATACAGCGGCGACGGGCTATAGCCCGCTTCATTCGCTTTGGGGGTGTAGGGATAGAGATATAACGGCATCCACGGGCTGTAGTCGAGACGGTTGTCTCCGATTTTCTGTCTTGTCGAGGCAAACTGGTGTAATTCCGCCACAAGATCGGAAAAAAGCAGATCCCGATCAATGTTGAACCCGCCTGTATTTCCCCGGACATCGAGGACAAGACCCGTGGTATCGTTTCTCCGCTTGTAGCCCTTGAATATCTCAAGCAACGCCAGCAAGTCAGAATTGCCTTCATTGACATAGGTATAGAAATTAAAGCTTGAGAAACCCAAGTAGACGCTGTTGTCAGGAATGCCCTTTGCGTCGTCCCTCTTCGTCAGTCCCAGCAAACAGCTAAAGTCAACAGACCCATCCTTATACGTGCCGAACAACATCCATTCACTGAAATACTCATCCAATAAGTATTCGCTTCCTGTTGGCAGGACAAGCTTGTATGTAAGCTTAGATTTATCAATGCTGTCAGACAGCCTGTCGTAGAGGTCATAGTCTGATATAAATGCAAAATTACCGTCGGCTGGATCATCAGGCCATTTAACCTTGAACGTATTCGCAAGGATGGTTTTGGTCGATTCATATCTATAATCATCAGGAAAGAGCTCATCGTATTCGGACCGCCGGTTTTGCCTGTCATAAAACAGCTCAAGCAGCCCACGCTCCGTAGCACCGGCAATGTCTTTATATTTCTCCCAAGCTATCTGATAATCCCGGGGGCAGAAGCTAGCGTTCTTTTCCTTGTCGATGGGAACAGTCAAGTCGTAATGACCATCGGAAAGCCCCTTCGCGACATCGAAAAGCAGAAGGATCGCCTCCCTGGTATTGGCAGCGTCTGAATAATCGACCGATCCCAAAGCCTCGAACTTCTCGACATATCGGTCATAGACCGTATCCCACTCGTCGCTCGGTGAGTCGAGGTTCCAGAACAAGTAGTTGTTGTTCATGCCGGCCCAATAACCTTCAAAGACGCCCTTCCATGTACCATTATCCTTGACATAGGAAACCGGAGGTTTTGGAGTGTTGAAGTTACACGAGACAGCCAAGGAGAGAAATGCCAGAAGAAGCGCGGTTTTCAAGAATTTTTTCATTTTGCGCCTCCGAAACCGACAAGGATACCTGCTTCCACCGTAACGGAATTGTTGTATCTACTCACCAAATCCTTCTGGTAACGTTTGCTGAGGTCGGTAAGACCGAGGTAGAAGGAACCGCGCAGATAGAATGCGACAGGATCAATATTGATCGTAAAGCCGGTACTCGCCAGCAGCCCCGCCTCAAAACGGTTGTCCCTGACTTCGTCGAATTCCATCATCTCGTTAAAGTCAACGAGCATGTTATCCGCGGCGTATGTACCCGCCGAACTCTTGAGCGTCCCGTACCGTTGGGAAGCAACCCAGAAGCCCATGTACGCCCCCACCGACGCAACGCTTTGGATGGTATCATTGCCAAAAGAAAAGTTTACGGCAATGGGTATCTCCAAAAAATGGTTCTTCACATTTTCCCAATCAGTATATGCGTACGATTCCTGGAGATACCTCTTATGGCGCCAGCCATAGTTCTTCTGCGTATACCGCAGTCCGCTTTCCACTCCCAGCCAGTCATTGAACTGGTAGACGACGGGAACGGATACGGCGAAGCCATGGTCATTGTCATAATATGTATTCTCCCGATATCCGGTATTCGTCACCATCATGTTATACACATAGTCGCCGCCGACGCCGACATACCATTTCCCGCTATCCAGGGCAAAAATAGTGGACGGAAACAGCAACAGCAGCACAGAAACGACAATCATTCTTCCGCGCATATAGCCTCCGCAAAAAATTCTACTCTTTCCGTACACAAAAGACAATAAAACATCCATGACAATTCTCAGAAAACGACACCCATCCTCAGGGTCGGCCGCGCAGGGTTGAAACGGCTACAGCCCCCACCAGGTTTCACCGCCGGGACGCCGGAGGAAACAGACGGCGCCATACACCGGCAATCCTGAGATCCGGTGCATCGCCTCCATGTACGTCCGAATCTGCCGCTCATGAACGGAGGGTTCCCGCAGCGCGTCCGTCTTGAAATCGACGATATACTGGCGGTCGGCCGATGTGACCAGCAAGTCGATGAAGCCCTCGACCAACGCAGGCTTCCCCTCGTGGATGATTCGCGCGAAAAAAGGAACTTCGCATTCAACTGTGGCGCCAGCGTGAGTGGAAAGTTCCCGCCAAAGATCGGATACCACGAAATTCCGAGCCAGCGAAAGCCCGTCCGCGAGTATCTGGTGAAAGTCGCCCAGAGGCAATGTATCCGGCCTGCCGTCGGGGAACAGCGAGGCAAGGTAATCCGGCGAAGAATCCACAGAAGCACCCTTCACCAACTGTTCGACAACCGCGTGGGCATAGGTCCCGAATCGTGATGCCAGGCCATTTTCCCGCATGATCCGGTCACTTTGAAGGATGGGAAGCCGTTTCTCAACATCCGGGTGCCAATCAGACTCATCGACAGGAACGAATTCAACGCCGGCGCCAACCAAGGATGTTACGCCATATCGCAGCGGGGACACATCGACGTTCCGTAGCGTCGCGTTGCGGTACCAGTCGCATTTGCGGTCGATATCCGTTTGTTCCGTCAACGGCACGGCAGTATGGGAATACAGGCTTTCGGCAGGAACATCGTCGATAATCCTTACTGTGATATCAGGATCGTTGGAGATTCCCGCGGCAATGTCGATATCGCTGTTGCGGATGAACATATACAGCAAATTGGACAGGGCGGCGTTGTCGCCATGGTTCTGGACGTTCTCGCAACCGGAGAACACCAGATGTGTTTCAGCACGGGTCGCGGCGACATACAGCAGGCGTTTCAGCTCGGCCTGGGCGAGCTTGGCGCGGCGGTCCTTTTCAAGGAAATAGCATCCGTTTACAACGGTTTTCTTGCCGATGATCGCTTCCATATGGGACGGCAACGCGACTCCATTGCAGGGATAGAAGCAAGGGGTGATTTCCCGCTCTCCTTTCGCCCCCATTCCCGCGACGATGACGATGGGGAATTCCAGTCCTTTCGATTTATGGATCGTCATGATCTGGACGCCCTGAACCTCCTCATGCAGCAGCTCCACGTCCGCCAGCTTCTCATTCTCCCCCAGCCGGGGACGGAGGAAGTCGAGAAACACGGAAAGGCCGTCGCCCCGCCGGTCATATTGACGGGCGAGCATCCAGAGGAAATCATAATGCTCCAGATAGGCTTGGTACGACGCATGGCTTACCAGATAGTTGCGATAGCAGCAATCATACCAAAGGTACGAAAGGAGACTGGTGACGGGCACTCGCCCCACCCGTTCAACCAACCCTTTGAATATCCCGGCGGCGATGGCGTATCTGGTGTAATCATCAACGGAAAACTCGGATTTCAGTTGCAGGAGGATATCGTTTGAATTAGGATACGGCATGCCCGCGACTGTGGAAGTGGTTGATGCGTACAGTTTCAGGACGGTCGCCACGCCTTGGTCGCTCAACCGGCAGAACGGAGAACGGAGGCTTGCGGCATAGGCCAGCTTGTCCGAAGGGTACAGGGCCAACTGCAACAGGTTGTACAGGTCGTTGGCGGGAGCCTCCAGCAGCAGGGCGCGGGGCAGCTGCAACGTATAGGGGATGCCGCGGGCGCGCAGCGCTTTCTCGTAGCTGAGCTGTCCACCGGTGGATTTCAGCAGCATGGCTATGTCGTTCGGTTTCGGCCGTCGGGTCCCCCCCTTGCCGTCGGGAATCAGATAGGAATCCCCTTCGAGCATCGTAGCAATCAGTTCCGCAAGGTGCATCGCCTCGGCTTCCGTAGCCTGGGCTTGCTCTTCGTCCGACGCATCGTCGGCGACGGTATCGGCGCTGGCAGTACCGGTAGGGCCGGAGACGGAACCGGTGGCGAAGCTTTCCAGCGGCTTGAAGCAGAGGGTGCAGCTCGGAGTTACGCCGGGCGATGGTTTTCTCGTCCCCAGAGGAGCGAAATCGGCCTCCCAAGGCTCCCCCTCATTTTTCATCACATTGCCAAAAAGCTTGTTGAACTGCTCAATCAACCGCGGTTCGCTACGATAGTTCGTATCAAGCGACAGGGCAAGCCCTCCCGTAGCGCCGAGTTCATTTTTCAATTCCTTGAACACGCTCACGTCAGCCCCGCGAAACCGGTAGATGGACTGTTTTTCATCGCCAACGAAAAACAGTTTGCCGGGGTCAAGCATGTCCGCGGCGGGAATGCCGTCATGCTCCACGCCCTCCCGCTCGGCGAGCAGATAGAGCAAATTCTTCTGCAAGGAGTTGTTGTCCTGGAACTCATCAATCATGATGTACCGGAACTTCTTTTTGAAATAGGCCCGCAGCGGCTTGTTCGTCCGAAGGATATCGACGGCCATCAGCGAGACGTCCGAAAAAGTCAGGATTCCAGCTTTTCGTTTTTGCTCGAAAAAACGATCCTGGTACAATTCAAGGAACTGGAACATCGGCAGCATATGTTCCTGTTGCGCGAGGGCGGCCGAGGCGACCTGAAACCGTTCCAGCGTTTCCCGATAGACCGGGACGATCTCTTTGAGGGTAACACAATCAGGCTTCTTATTGGACGTTCCCGTCATGCTCCAGTTCAATGAGCCGTCAGAACACAGGCGCTGGATTTCATTCCAACCCCCGGTTTCCATCAACGGGGGGAGAACATCTACAAGTCGTTGGCAGACCTCGACCGCCCTCTGGACGGGAGATGAACTGAAATCCGTCAGCGCCGTCACTTGCCGGGCGAGGCCCATCAGTTCCGCATAAGCATTCCGGCAGGCTTCCAGAAAATAGCGGAGAACGGTATCGGAGGCGCTGGCCGCCCGCAACGGCTCAGTGAATGTGAAATAGGACATCGCATAGGGGACGAGGAATTCTTCGGCCAAGTTCTCCGGACTATACAAGGAAGACAGGAACAGTGCGCCGGGCTCCTGGGCATGATCTTCGAGCGCTTGAACAGCGCAAAGCGAGGCCAATCGCCTACATGTTTCATCATCGGTAGTATAATCGGGAGAGATGCCGTAGCGCACGCAATCGCACCGGACGATCCTGGAACAGAAGCTGTCCAGCGTGGAAATCGCCGCATCGGGGAAACGGGACAGCTCCTTCGCGACATCGGGATCGTCGCGATATTCCAACAACTGACGATGAATGCGTTCATGCATCTCCGCCGCCGCTTTCCTAGTGAACGTCAGGGTCAGGATTTCATCGACATGGGCCTTCCCTTCAACGACAAGGCGAAGGAAACGGTAAGAGAGAACGGTGGTCTTGCCAGAGCCAGCTCCCGCGGATACTACGGAATTCCTGTCGTCGCAGTCTATCGCAGCCAGTTGGTTGGCGTCGAGCCTACGGCTCGTCCGTTTCAGGATATCGGTAAAGTTCATCATTGGATCGCAAACCTCCTGCGGCAGACCTGCCTGAACATGCAGTTCCCGCAACTGTCCTTCGACGGGGTGGCCGACAGGTCGCCCCGCTCCACCGCCCGTAGCAACCTCGATATCTGTTCGTCCAACAGGTCGTCCATCCTGGCGGCCTGCTCATCATCCGACTTCCATATGATGGAATACCTACAGTCCTTGACTGAATAGTACGCGCCTGTAGAGACAGTCGCTCCAAGAGCCGTCCGTACGAGCTTCCGATATACCGGCAGCTGGCAGGAAGCGAGCGCCCCCTGCTCCATCTTCGCATTGAACTGCTTCGGGCCGATGCCCGTGCCCTTTTTGTAGTCCACCACGGCGAACATCGCCCCATTGGATTCCACGGCGTCGTGAGGAGATGGCGGGCCGCCGTCCGCAGAACGCAGCAGGACAATGCGGTCGATCCGTCCTTCCAGACTATAGCCCCGTTCCAGATCGACCTCCTCCAATTTATATTCATATCCCCAGCTCAACGTATCGGGAAAAGTCTTCGCCTCGGCGTTCAAGATGGCCGGCAGTTGTTTTTGCAACGAATACCGAATCCAGGCAAAGGTCGATGCGGATGGCGCGTCGGGTCGTTTTGATAGTCGTTGCAGTTCATCTTCCCATATCTCGTTCAAGAGTTCCCTGTAGGAATCAAGTTGTTCCGAGTTGTATGCACCGCTACGCTCCGTCACTCCCTGGAAGAACCGTTGATAGACCGAATGTATCAGGTTTCCCATCGCCCTGTGATCGACGGGCGGGACGGTGAACTCCTGTTCGTCCACGTCATAGAGGTATTTGCATGCCCAGGCGAACGGACAGGAATCGAACAGATCAAGGCTGGTGGCCGACAACGGCAGCAACGCCTTGCCGTCCACAGTCGTATATAGAGGCCGCAGCATCCCGACATCCTTGACAGGCGAACGCGCCATGTCCAGGGATTTTTGCACAGGGGCGAGAATCCCTCGTTGGGCTTGTTCAAACCACCGCTTTTGGTTTGCGTGGGTACAGGTGGCGGTTGCGGGAATTTCTCCCTTCCACAGTGTATTTTCGACCTGGAACAAATCTGGCGCTTGGACGATGCCCCGGTCCGGGGGGCAGAGCCGTCCATGCTCCACAAACCATGATGGCGGAAGCGCGATGTCGGTGTAGGTCTGGCGGCTACAGGACAAGTATGCGCCGTCTTGCAGGGAATCAGTCCGCCGATACAGGGCCAGTACGGCGGGGGTCAGGTCGTCTTCCCCCCTCAGGGTTTCGTCGCCCATTGTCTCCGGGATAAAATCAGCGCGGCACTGAACTACTTGCACAGCGCCATGCGACATGTTCATGACAAAATGATATCTGGGGGACATTCCCGCCGTCAGCGGCCATGCGTACACAGGGATTCCCTTCTGTTCCTGCTGGGGGACGTATTTCGCGGTTTCCAACATGTTCAGGAACATCCCGAACAGGCCGGGACGATCGGTAAACCCGCCGGTCGCCAGCGCGTCGTCCAGCTGGTCTATCCGTTTCATGCAGAAGGAATAGACATCGGCGTCTGGATTGGTTCTCGGCGACGCAGCAGCCGCTAGGTCGTTTTGGGGTTCATCTTCCACTATAGGCTCCAGAATCCGTTCCCATTGTTCGTCAACGAAAAAACGATCCTGAAACTGGTTCAGCTGCCTGCGCAGCATCTGTATCGTGGATGAGGTACAGATATCCCTCACGTTCTCCTTGAAGCTGTCATACCAGTCGGCCAATCCGACATCGCCCCTCCGCAGCCGCGCATGCCATTGATCCCCGCCCTTGAAGTTCCGCATGTTCCCATGGTCGATACGCAGTTCCACCGCTTTGGCGATCAGCCTCCGGTGCAGGGGCAGGTCGCGCCATGGGTAGCAAGGGTCCAGCAACAGGGACTTCATGGAATCCAACGACGCCTGCTCATCGTACACACGTTTCAGGGAGCTGAAGAAACGCCCCGCCGGGTATTGCAACGGGCTAAGCCCCTGGACGATCCTGACGGGAACTTCATGGAGCCGGGCTTCTTCCTGGAGGATGTCAAGGAAATCTTCCAAACCGGCGCAGGTCACCACGATGTCCCTCGCGGGCACGCCTCGCTCAAGCAACGCTTCAATACGCCGCAATTGGGTACGGAGCTCCTGCAACTGGTTCTCGAACACTTCCAGGCAGGGGCCGGTTTCATCGTCAGCATCGATATTATGGGTGATGATCCACTCAGGGTCGCCAAGCTGGGCAAGGAACTTCTCGCAATCAGGAATCGCCTGGGAGAACATGATGCAATATGGGCCGCATTGGGGTATGGCCTCCGCGGCATAGTCTATCGAGGGCGATTCATACGCCGGTTCAAAAAGACTCCGTTCCGAAAGGAATGCAGTGTATTTTTCCTGGAGAAACACCAAATCCTGGGCCATTGGTTCAGGCAGTCTCGCAAGCAGCTCGTCGTCGAGGACCGACAGCTGGGGCAATATCGCCGCGATGGACCGGCAGAACCTGTCGTCCGCCTCCGGGTGGGAGGTCGGGACGAACCAGCGCAGGGAATGGGGGGCGCTGGGGATATTGGGGGCGTTTTGAATGCCGGGAGCGTTTGGGGTACCGAGGGCATTGGGGCTACTGGGAACGTTTGGTATGCCAGGTATGCCAGGTATGCCGGAGGGCTGGGGGCTACTGGATGTACTGGATGTACTGGATGTACTGGGTGCGCCGGGAATACCCAATGGACGGGACGTACCGACCGTCTGAGTTTCGCTGGAGAGATGCCCCGTCCCGACAGATCGTTCCATCTCAGCGGGTTGACTGGACCTCATTTCCCGAAGCAAGCGAGAAACGAACAATTGCCGAAGCAAAGACGACACTGGCCGTTGGTCCTTCCTTACAGGCAGAAAATACTGGCGGAATATATCCCATGAAAGAACTCTGTCGGAACGAATCACCCCGACCTCCGAACGCAACGCATAGTCAGCCAACCAAAACCTGGCTACGGTTTCGTTAGGAAATACACAGGTATAGCCTTTGTCCAAGTATTGATGTATCGTGTTTCGTATAGTATCCACTGCCTCAGTATACCATGCGTGATGTCATTCTGGGAGCGGTATTGAGGAAGTTATGGGCAAATCGACGGTTGTTGGCGAGATACAGCGAGATACCTACCGAATACCTTGGACGAACGGGCTGGTGATGTCCGCCATGACGCTTCTCTGCTGGCTATGGCTGGGCGGGGTCTGTTCCAGCTCACTTTCCCTGCTGTATCGGGAGGAACAATCCCCTCTCGTGTCGTTCCTGGTGTCCACCGCCGTTGTATTCTCCCCATTTCTCTGCATGGGATTGGGGCTTTGGCTGTCCCTAAGATACCTTGTTCGGATGCCGTTGCGTAGGTTCGTCACGGACGTCCCGCGTTTCCGATGGAAGCTGGCGATAGCCGCGCTTGGAATTACTCTCCTGTGCTACGGTTGTTTTGAATTGATCGGTTATATTTCCAACCCCGACGGCTACATACTGGAATTCACCATCAACTGGGGGCTGAGACTGACTACCCTGCCGATTCTTCTGGTTCTCATTCCATTCCAAACAAGCTGTGAAGAGTTCCTGTTCCGTTGTTTTCCCGCCAGATTGCTCTACGGGACATTGCCTGAAACTTGGGGAAAGCGACTCAGCCTCTGCCTGCTGTCCGCGATTTTGTTTCTCTTACCACACCTGATGAATCCCGACCTATTGGCTTCGGAAACCCCCTTCGCAGTTCTGGCCTACTACGCCCTGTTCGGTCTGCTGTCCATGATGAGCGCAACGCTGACAGGAGGTTTCGAGATAGCGTTGGGAATCCATGCGGCGAACAATCTGTTCGTCTCCATGGTATGCGACTACCCTGAATCGCCTCTGCCCGGCGTACCGCTGATGACGGACCTCCATGCGGTCAATGGTTGGATGAGTTGCATGCAGCTTGTTGCAACCTTCGCCATAACGGGGCTGACCCTCTATGCCATCAACAAACGTAAACTTTTCACTTCTCGACGCGGAATCAGCGGATTGGATATCCGTCCGCATCAGTGAACGAACCAACGATAATCGTAATCAGATCAATCAACCACCAGATGCCGAAGCCCCCGCCAGTCAACAGCATCAACACCCCGGTGCCAATCTTGCCGACATAAAAACGATGGGCGCCGATACCGCCAAGGAAAATGCAGAGGAGCAACGTCACAATCCATGTTCTGTGAAGGTCTATCGTATCATTGTTCCTCGGGGGCGCCATGATACGAACGCCGCAATACGGACAAATCTCCGCATTGATATTCACGATTCTTCCACAAGCGGGGCAGAATTTCTCATTCGGTCCTTTCATTCGGGCTTCTTCCATAGTGTGTCGCCTCCTGACAAACAGATTCCGTTCGGCGAATAGTATACATACCATCATGTCAAAGCGTATAGGGGGTGATCCCGAACAACTGGAAGTTTTGGCAAAAGGGATCAGGACTGAACGAAAACGCTGAAGCAACTTAGCTACCCATTCCCATTGCCGAACTTCCTACGGCCAAAAAATATTTATCTTTTTTTCGCGATGGAAAACTTCTGTCAAACGCCCGCCGCACCCCGCGATGCTGACCGATGTCACAAGGTCGCACATGTCACCCCCCCCCGCGAGCCCCCGTCCAGCGCAAAACCACGAATTTCCATTCCC
>JAXEWB010000062.1:0-13213 GCA_034114085.1 Sphaerochaetaceae bacterium
TCGAAGATCCTCGCGTCCCCTATCACCATCGGGCGGCAGTACCCGTCGAAGAAGTGCGCCCCCGCGCACTTCGCCACGATCTCCGGCCCCACCCCGGCCCCGTCACCCAGCAGTATCCCCAGTATCGGCTTCCGTTCCATCCGTATTTCTCCTATCCTCTTATATCATGCGACCGCCGGGCATACCGAACCCATCGCATAGATATCTGTCAGCAAGAAACGTGCCACATTATCTGAAAAGAACCGATGCATGCCGAACATGCGTTATGAATATGTTAATTTTTCACTACAAAACATGGTATTGCAAATAATTAATATTTTCTTAGCATTTTTGACATGAAGATTATCACATCAAGATAGAAAAAAGCTGAATTACCCAACTATGTTTCATATTGTTTCATATAGAACGTTTCGAATGAAACATCAAAGAAAATAACTGAAATGAGGTTGCGAATTTAACGCAACAGGACGATTCCTCAGTTCCGCTTCGCTCGCGTACTTGTCATAGAGATGCATCAGCCGCACCGGAGGTCCCCATCGTCGAGAACTTCCTCCACAGTGTCGTTCTACTGATCCCGGTCATCTGGGAAAATTGTTCGCGGCTCATTCCACTCTCTACGAAACGCCTGTACAGCTCTTCGGACGGGAGTCGGTTCCATAAAACCGGCGGATCGCCTCCTGCTGGCATGCTCATTTGAGGCTCGGACATCGGCATGTCATCAGGCTCCTTGAGCCGTGGCATTTCCTCACGGCCGAGTTCAAGGTTCTGTATCGCATGCGCATCAATCCGCGCGCTTGAATTCAATACAATGAGGCGTTCGGCGCAATTGCGAAGTTCCCGTATGTTACCCGGCCACCGGTATCGCTCCAATTCCAGAATCGCATCCTGCGTAATGACTGGCGCCTTGAAGTTGAATTGTCCAGAGAACATCGTTATGAAATGCTTGAAAATAACACCGATGTCCTCTTTCCGCTCACGTAGCGGCGGAATGACGACGCTAAGCAGATTGATCCTATAGAACAAATCAGCCCGGAACAGACCTTTGCGGATCTGTTCATGGATATTGAGGTTCGTCGCGCATATGATTCGGACATCCACAGGCACGACCTGGTCACCTCCTATTTTCCTGACTTCCTTTTCCTGGAGTACGCGCAGTATCTTCGCCTGCAACAGAATGGGCATTTCCCCTATTTCGTCAAGGAAGATGGTCCCCTTGTGGGCGAGCTCGAACAGCCCTGGCTTTCCACCCTTCGCAGCGCCGCTGAAAGCCCCTTCCGTATAGCCGAACAACTCACTTTCGAGAAGCTGTTCAGGCAATGCCGCACAGTTCACCGCGACAAACGGTTGGGCGCTTCGGTTGCTGGCATTGTGGATGCTTTGGGCGAACAGTTCTTTTCCCGTTCCCGTCTCTCCGACGATGAACACGTTGCTGTCCACCTGACTATACCGCAGGGCCTTCACAATCAACTGGCGCATCGCGGCGTTCTCGCAAAGGATATTGCTGAAATGATAGCGGGCGACAAGCCCCTTCTTGTGCATCTCCGTGCGGATTTTATGTTCAGTCTCACGAATCGTCTCGATATTCTGCAATGTGATGAGAACGCCGACGCTTTCAGAATCAACCATGATCGGTACTTGCGTGACCAGCAGCTGTTCATTGTTCACCGACTGGATCATTTCCAGCTCGACGCCAGTCTCCAAGGTGGACATCCATTGGGCATCGGGGTAGAAGGAACTGACGTGCCGGCCGTACAGGCGGTCCTGCGGATCATCAAAGAACAACTGATTGGCGGGGCTGTTCGCCGCGATGACCATGCCATAGTTGTTGATCGCCAGCATCGCATCCTTGGAATTGTTCAAAACGGTAGCCAGCAGGTTCGCCCGCGTGCGCTCTTTGTCAAGAGTACGGGCGGCTGTGATAGCCTCGGTAACGGCACGAACCACAGCGGCATCTCCGGTCTTGATGTGGACGTAGGGAACGCCTATGCCTTCGCAGACCCTGCACACGGTCAATCCCCCGATAAAGACTTCGCATCCCTGTTTTGAAAGCTGTTCGATTACCGCGGGTACCGTGTCCTCATCCTTGATTTGAACAAGACTTATTGGCATCCCGACGAGATCCTCAAGTTGCTTGGGGTTGCAGATACCATCGTCCGCGACAAGTATGCCGACAGGCCTGATGCCATAGTCCCGCTTGCATTGCCAAATGGCTGAGATAAGGTCGCTTGATGAAATCGTTATGTCGACTCTGTGGATGTTTGGGAAAAAGCGGCCGATCGCGGCGCTGGTGATGCCTCGCGCGACAATGATGTCATAATCGGACAAATACTCAAGCTTCCTCGGGTCAGTGCCATACACATGTGTCGTCCTGATATCCAACCCGCTGGTATCAGCTTGCCCGATGGCATTGTCAAACATATCTTGCAGTTCCCGGTAGGGGACGATTACGAGGATTTTGGTCACTGCTTACTCCATTGCATTATGATTCATTATGTTTCAAATGAAACAAGATGTAGTGTACCCCAGTTTTTTAATCTGAGCCAGCATTTTCGTGCATAGAATCAGCGCAACGGATTTCCATGTTCGGGGGACTCCCACAGAAAAGGATATCATGGTACATTATGGTGTCGTTGATAAAAAAATCCCGATTCATGCCGCCGGAGGTTGCCATGACAGTTTCACAAATCATTCTCTATATCATAGCGTTGGCGCTAATCGCCTTTACCCTGTGGAACCTCTATACGATGCTGACCAGCAAGAAACGAAAAGCGGTCGCAGCCGCGCAGTACAAGCAAGTCATGGCGCAACTGGAACTTGATACTCTGGCGTTCATGAAGAAAAAGAGACTGAACTTCAGCGAAAAGCACTCATTTGTCAACGACTGCGACGAAGGCATACTGCTCTGCATGGACCATGAAGCGAAAATGCTTTGCCTCACGAGAAAAAACGACATCAGGCTGATACCGTACGATTCAATCATCAGCTGTGAAGTATTCGCCCATTCGCCGTCCGCGAGACCGAAAATTCTTTCCAGCGTCCATGCGACAATCAACACCACGCTACCCGGCGATGAGGAAGTCGAGGTTGAATTCTCACGCAAAAGCCATACGAAAAAAAGCATCATCGGCAAATTCATCATGGATATCGCCATTGAGTTCGCCGGTTATGTAAATGGATGCGTACAGAATCAACAAGTATAAAGAGGAAAGGAGTTCATCCGTTTGATTTTCCCTCACCGCCCGCGTCTGCGATCAGCGCAACGCCACGCACGACCTTGTTTTCGTTGGACGGACGGGCGAAAAGCTCACTGGGATATCTGGTTCTCCCACAATGCGCCGAAATCCATGCTGAACCCCTGAAGGAGGTTCAGCACATATGCGCTGGACGCCTTGTGGATATCCTTGGGGACCTTCTGCCCATCGGTGATGAACAGAAGCGGCAGCTTGCGTTCCTGGCCGATGCTCACGATGTTCCCGATAGTCTGGGTCTCGTCCGTCTTGGTGACGACCAAGCTTTCGATACCGAATGGACTGAACTGTTCCAGCGCCTTGCAGATGTCCGCTTCCTTCATGGAGGCGCTGACCGCGAGGTAGCACTTCGTCCCCTCCTTCGAAGGAACCGACAAAAGTGTTTTCAGCTTGACGGCGAGTTCCTTGTCCCGGGGGCTCTTGCCAATCGTATCGACAAGAATCAAGTCATAGCCGGACAGTTCGTCAAGCAGACGATAGAATTCATCCTCCCCTTCCGCGCTGAAAACCGGAATGGACAGCGCTTCGCCAAAAGACGCTATCTGCTCGTATGCACCGATGCGGAACGTATCCAGAGTGATGATGGCGACTTTGCGGCGGAATTCTTCAGGAGGCAACGTACCGTACAACGCGGCGATTTTCGCAATCGTCGTCGTCTTGCCGATTCCCGTCGGCCCAAGGAGAATGAACACCTTGGGAGGATGTAGCTGGCTGGCGTGATCGATCTCGACGGAAGCCAGAATATGGTCCACAAGACGCAATTCAAACTCCTCCGGGCTTGGGACAATCTGAAGGGAATTCTGTTCAGCACGCAGTACTTCAAGCGTTGAATCAATATACCCGCGTGAAAAGTCATTCTTCAGCAATAGCTCTCTTCCATGCTCCAGCAAATCCTCGAACCGCCCATGTACGGAAGATGAAGTTCCATCAGAAAAGCCTTTGGATGATTCTGGAACATCACCCGAAGCAGAAGCCGCGCCGACAGCGGGACCGGGGCCGGAAGTCGTCAGCGCTTTGGATGCACCGTCGGCGCTGGCGTCCCCGGATTCCGAAGGGACCGGATCAGTCATGGCTTGCGGAGGTTCACTTCGCGAGGAATATCCGCCAGTCGCATTCGCGGTACCGGGCGCGGGAGTCCGTGCTTCGAGCTCGAACTCCTTCAGCAAAGCTTCGCGGTCCTCGCCGCCCCTATTGCCGGATTCAGAAAGATAGCAGGTGATCTCCGTCCTGGTCCTCTTGCCAAGCCACAGGAAACCGCCGCGAACGGGAATATCCCTCCGGCTATGAATCCGCAAGGCCTCGCCATATTGGGCGCGGCCCTTGCGGACGGCTTCATCATAATTTCTGGCGATGATCGTAATATACTTCACGAACAGCTCCTACAGGATATATCGGCTGAGGTCCTGGTTGCTTACGATATCGTTCAAACGCTGATCGACATAGGCCGGAGTAATCGTCACGGTCTGACCGGCGAGCTCCGACGCACTGAATGAAAGCTCCTCAAGCAACAGCTCCATGATTGTGTACAGACGCCTCGCACCGATGTTCTCACTGGTGCTGTTCACTTCCCAGGCGATCTCGCTGATACGGTTAATCGCATCGTCAGTGAACCGGACGTCCACGCCCTCCGTCTTCAACAATTCATGATACTGTTTCGTGATGGCGTTTTCTGGTTCCTTCAGAATCCTGAAGAAATCTTCAGTCTTCAGATCGTCGAGCTCCGTGCGCAACGGGAAGCGCCCCTGCAATTCCGGGATCAGGTCGGAGGGCTTTGAGATATGGAAAGCTCCAGCCGCTATGAACAGGATATGAGTCGTGTCGATGATTCCCCACTTTGTGGAAACCTTCGTACCTTCGACGATCGGCAGAATATCCCGCTGGACGCCCTGCCGGGAAACATCGGGACCGGAACTTGCGCCGTTCGTCCCGGCGATCTTGTCAATCTCGTCAATGAAGACAATCCCCATCTGCTCGGTGCGCTCCTTCGCCTCATCGATCACACGGTCCTGGTCAACGCTCTTCTCCATCTCTTCATCGTTAAAAATCTCCCTCGCCCGCCTAATGGTCACTTTACGGCGCTTCGCCTTGTTACCGAAGATACTGCCGAGGCTGTTCATGGCGTCCTGGATATCCTCCAAGTTACCGCTACCCATCATCTCAATACCAATTCCTTGGGACCGGGCCGCCGCGGTAATCTCGACCTCCTTGTCATCAAACTTCCCATCCTGAAGCATCCTGCGGAACTTTTCCTTCGTAGAATCGGTCGCTTCTGAAAAATCCGAAGGAGCTCCACCGCTTACCACAATGTCCTTGGTACCGCCATCGGCGGTCTCCTCCGGAGGATTTTTCTTCAGATCGGGAAGCAACAGGTCAATCAGGCGATCCTCCACCCGGCGTTTCACCACGTCTTCCTGAGCCAGCGCCATCTCTTTCTTCACCATCTGCACCGCGATGCCCATCAGATCACGAATCATCGATTCCACGTCACGGCCGACATACCCGACTTCAGTATATTTAGTCGCCTCGACCTTGATGAACGGAGCGTTGGACAATCTCGCGATACGCCGGGCGATTTCTGTCTTACCCACTCCGGTAGGCCCGATCATGATGATGTTTTTCGGCGAGACCTCGTCCCGAATCCCTTCAGGAAGCCGCTTGCGACGGGTTCTGTTGCGTAGCGCGACGGCGATGGTCCGCTTCGCCTTGTCCTGTCCGATGATATATTTATCCAGTTCCTTCACGATCTGCGCGGGAACCATGTCGTCGAGCATAATATTCTTCTGCTGTTCCATTTGAGTTACATTTCCTCCACGATGATAGAACCGTTGGTATAGATACAGATCGTAGATGCGATCTCCAGACTCTTGCGCGCGATATCCACCGCACCAAGCTCCACTGCGGAATCAAGATACGCGCGGGCGGCCGCAAGGGCGTAGTTGCCTCCGCTCCCAATGCCGATCGCATCATATTCAGGTTCAAGGACATCGCCTGTACCGCTGATCAAGAAAATTTTCTTGCCATCGGAGACCAGCATCATAGCCTCAAGCTTCCTCAGGTTCCTGTCGATCCTCCATTCCTTGGCGAGATCCACCGCGGCGCGGGTCAGATCCCCGTTGAACTGTTTCAGCTTTTTCTCAAAAAGCTCAAATAAAGTGAAGGCGTCCGCGGTAGCGCCGGCGAACCCTGTGATCACCTTTCCATCAAACAACCGGCGGACTTTCCGGGCGTTGCCCTTCATTACCGTCTCGCCGGCGGTAACCTGACCGTCTCCGGCTATGGCCACATGGCCGTTTTTTCGCACCGCGACAATCGTCGTCCCTCTGAAACTCACTTCTCTTTCCTTCCGTGCGGATGGCTTTGGAGATACACCTTCCGCAAACGTTCATTTGATACATGCGCATAAATCTGCGTCGTGGAGATACTGGAATGTCCAAGCAGTTCCTGTACCACACGGATACCAGAGCCGTTGTCCAGCAGATGCGTGGCGAAGCTATGGCGCAGCACATGCGGCGTAAACTGCTTCTGCATCCCCAACTTGACCTGATATGTCTCAAAGATACTATGGACGCCCGCCGCCGACAACCGTTTTCCACGAAGGTTCACCAGCAAAGCGGAGAAATCTTTAGGCGAATCGATACCGCAACGTACTTGCAACGCCCTTTTGCGCGGCAGATACTCAACAAGCAGCGACTTCGCGTGGTCAGTAAGGAACACATACCGCTCCTTCGATCCCTTGCCTTTGACAAGCGCCCTCGCCTCAGTCAAGTCAATGTCGGATTCATCCATCGAGAGCAATTCGCTCAGACGGCAACCCGTCGAATAGAACAGATTGAACATCATCACATCGCGTAATGAAGCAAAATCATCCCATGGAAGATCGATGATCCGCCTGACTTCATCTTTACTTAGTACGTTCGGCAGCCTGACGCGCTTGCGGCCTGAGCTGATTTCCGAAAAGGGATTGCAGGAACAACGGCCCAGCTGATAGAAATGATGGAAAAAACTGCGGATCCCGCACAGCGTCCTGTTCACGCTGCTGGGGGAAAACACCCCATCCCTGCCGTTGTCGCGTTTCAACAGTTCCCGAACAAACGCACGAGCATCCACGTCCGTCATCTCGAAAACGCCAAGCCGTCGTGCGTCAAGGAACTCAACAAGCTTCATCAGGTCGTGATGATATGAAATTTCCGTATAGTCCGAAAGTTTCCTGACATCCCGAAGGTACGCAAGGTACTCGGAGACCGCCGTTTCATTGACGTCATGAAGTTCCTTCCCGCAAAGGACGGCGTCCTCTTCAATTTTGTCCATAGTCCGAACTATACCATGCATTTCGGTAACGGTACAACGCCCCGTTCAGTTCTCCCCGCCGAAGATCCACAGAAGAAAGCCCGCCGGAAGCTATCCGTCTGACGCCTTCCCCCCGCCGATACAGTTCTGATGAAATTTCAGCGAGTCGAGAATATCCATCTATGACGACCGCGCCATCCCCGACCAATGAATGAGTTCCCCTGGATGAAGGAAGGTCGGCGGCGCCGCAACGGTGTACGGCCACATCCCGCCCCTGCCGCAGTGCGGAATCAGCGCAAAGCAACACGCCCGACGCCGCCCCGCCTTGGAACAGTACAAGCCACGGTGAAATACCGGCGAGCGCATCATTGCGTTGATGAAAATGCCACTTCCGGGGCACATCGGAAGGCAGATGAGGAAAAAGCAGGCCTCCTCCCCGACCGATTATCGCATCTCGGAGCCGAGGGCATGCGGGATACGGATATTCAGGGCCGCAGGGCAACAACACCCAGCAACGGCCTCCCGCATCCACAACTCCCTGTGCGCATGCCTGATCACATCCTGCGGAAAGTGACGAAACAATTCCAGTACCGTTCAAAGCCGCGTCAAGTCCGAACCGGTAGCATTCGCAGACGGTCAATCCAGTCGGCGTCCTTGTCCCAGCGACGGAAAGCGTGACAGCCGCAGGGATGCTTCCGACAACACAGAGCCGATACGGAGGCGAATCGCCCATGGCGAGGTACCGGGGGTAGTCAGAGTCGCCAAGGAATACGACCTCATGCCCGCCAATCGAAAGCCAACTCGAAAGCATCTGTGCGTCACGCTCGACAACGAAGGGGTCGAACTTGAGAATCCCGGCACAGGCCGCCGTCTGTGAAACAATGCCGTTCTCAACAAGGAACTCCACGAAGGACGCACGGGTAAAGCCCAGAATCTGCGAAATAGTTACACCGGTCATGCATACGGCCAGCGATTGCAGACCGTTCAATCCCGGCAGACAGGAGACACATAATTTTCTTTCTTGGTCGTTCATACCTGTAATTCAACGAAAAACCCGCTGGTGATTCAGAAACAGCGAAAAAAATATTTGGAACGGCATTCGCGGACGCGGCATTTTTCTAGGAAATACAGCCCAAACACGCTGCTGGAGACCAGAGTGGACATCAGAAAAACAAATCAAGAACGATTTTCAGCAACAACAGGAACAGCACGACCAGCATGACTGGGCGAATCACCTTGACACCATCCTTGATCGCCATGCCGGAACCGATGTAGTTGCCAAGAATTCCGCAGAGGGCGCAGGGAATTCCAATCGCATAATTGACGTTTCCATTGACGACGAACGTAATCAACGCGGCAAAGTTAGAGGAGAGGTTCACCAGACGGGCATTGCCGCTGGCAGTTACCATATCAAGACCCAGTACTGTTGAGAACGCAAGAGTCATGAACATTCCCGCGCCAGGCCCGAAGAACCCGTCGTAGCACCCTGTGACGAAACCGGCGGCAATGGACAAAAACACCATCATGCAGGAACCGACGGCATGTTCACTCCTGCCGAAATCAGGCTTCCACAGGATAAACACGGCCAACGCAGGCACGATCACGACCAGCAGCAACTGAAGATACCGTTCATCGACCAGTAATGAGAGTCTCGCGCCCAATGCGGAACCAGTCAAAGCCCCCGCCGCGGACAATAGCGCATAGCTCCAGTTGATATGGCCGGAACGCATATAGCGCCAACAGGCGACGGCGGTCCCCCAGAGCGAGGAGAACTTGTTGTTTCCCAGGGCCAGATGCGGAGGAAGCCCTACGGCATAATAGGCTGTCAACGAAATCAGCCCGCCGCCGCCCGCGATCGAGTCCACCATCCCCGCGATCAGTATCAGCGGACAGAGAATCCACAGCATGCTCATACGGAATTCATTCCCCCCTTCGTATCATCGCCCTCATGATCATGGGCATCGGGATGGTGCCGCATGAACGCATCCCGCAGGTCATCTGTATCCACATGCGTATAAATCTGTGTCGTTCCGATGTCGCTATGGCCCAGCAGCTCCTGCACACTCCGCAGGTCGGCGCCACCGCGAAGCAGGTGTGTAGCGAAACTATGGCGCAGCGTATGGACTTTCGCATCGATTCCAGCGATATCGCAATAGTGCTTGAACCGTTTCCAGATCAACGCCCTCGTCAGCGGCTTTCCCCGTCGTCCGACAAACAGCGCCTGCTCGCGAAAATGCGCTCCGAGCAACTTCGGGCGGACGTCGGCTATGTATTTTGCCAGATAGTCCTTCGCGACTTCCCCGACGGGAATGATCCGTTGTTTGTCCCGCTTGCCGATGACCCTGATCACCCCTTCTTTCGGGAAATAGTCGCCGATTCGAATTGAGTTCGCCTCGCTGACGCGCAATCCGCAGGAATAAATCAGCTCGAACATCGCCAAATCCCTCATGCCAAGGCCAGAGGGATCGTCCCGGTCTATCACGGACAGCAATGCGTCAACGGCGTCATAGCTTACGGCGCGAGGCAGTGAAACGGGCAATTTCGGCGGATCGAGCAATTCCATGGGATTGTCGTGACGATATTTTCGATGTACAAGAAACCGATGGAAACTGCGCAAGGCGGTCATGTTGCGGGCCTGCGTCCGGGCCGTCAGCTTTCCATCCCCGGACCGGTCCACCAAATAGTGGGAGATGTCCGAAGCCGTCACAGTAATCACCGACATGTTCCTGTCATCAAAATACTGGAGATACAGAGACACCTCCCGCCTGTATACGGAAACGGTGGCTCTGGAGAGCCGCCGTTCCAACATGAGATACTCATGAAAATCATCCGACAAACGCGCGGACGGGACTTCAGGAATCGACATCGGAATCAGTCGTCTTCATTCTCACCGCGTGAATAGCGAAGAACCGCAGGGAACGAATAGTCGTTGCCCGGCTGTCGTTTGCCCAACTGCTGCTGCAAATCCTGCCATCGATTTACGGTAATGACTTCCGCGTCATTGTTCGCGGTGGAAGCCGCGGGTTTTCCATGTTCAGATGTTTCAGCTGACGCAACCGTAGCGGCTGAAGCAGGAGCCGGTTTCGGCTCCGAAGAAACTGATTCAAACTTTCTGCGAGGGATATCGGCGCCGACTTCCGCGCCGACGACATCATCCTTCCGTTCAAAGCCCGTCGCGACGACAGTAACCTTGATTCTGTCCCCGAGTTCCGGATTGAACGCCTGTCCCGCGATAATCAGCGCATCCTCAGCGCAATTCTCGGTAATGATCTCAACGACATCCTGATATTCCTGCAACGTCAGGTTGTCGCCGCCGGAAAGATTGACCAGAACACTCTTGGCGCCGTCGATGGAAGCGTTTTCCAGCAGAGGATTGCTGATAGCCGCCCTCGCGGCGTCAACGGCGCGGTTGGAACCTTCACCGAAGCCGATTCCCATCAGGGCGTCGCCGCGACCTTTCATGACGGTCCTGACGTCGGCAAAGTCGATATTGATTTCGCCGGGTTCAGTGATCAGTTCACTGATACCCTGCACCCCCTGATACAGGACCTCGTCGGCCATCAGGAACGCCTGCTTGATCGGAGTGTTGTTCTCCACGACCTTCAGCAGGTACTGGTTCGGAATCAGAATCAATGTATCGACCTGCTTGCGCAGCTTCTCAATGCCGGCCTGGGCCAGCTGGAGTTTCTTTTTACCTTCAAACGCAAAGGGCGTCGTAACGACAGCGACAGTCAGCGCGTTGACGGACTTCGCAACCTCGGCGACGACGGCCGCCGCACCAGTACCAGTTCCGCCGCCCATACCCGCGGTGATGAACACCATGTCGGTGCCATCCAGCAGGTTCTTGATTTCATCTTTGGATTCCACAGCGGCCTTTTCACCGACATCAGGAACGCCGCCAGCTCCAAGCCCACCGGTCAATTCCCGGCCGATCGGCATGCGAACCTGCGCATTGGAACGTTGCAAGGCCTGCACATCGGTATTCATGGTGACGAACGTGACCTTCTTGAGCCCGCTCGCGATCATGCGGTTCACCGCGTTGCCACCCGCTCCACCGACGCCAATCACCTTGATGTCGGTCGGGGGAGTCTGCTCATCTTGCAACAGATCTTCAATCATCCCTAAATCCATGCTATTCATCCTTCGCCACAATAGGCTGTGGCTCATGTATTCTCATTGACAACGTCCGGTCCTAGAACAACGTCCGGAAAAAACCCTTGATCTTCTTGCCTACACCGCCTTGACGGGCTTCCTTCCCCTCGCGACGGCCAGAGTTCGCCGCTCCGGAAACATCGCGATATTTCTTCGCCTCGCTCTTCAGCAGCCCCAGCACGGTACTATAGCGGGGATTGATGTAGGAACGGTCCAGACCAGGCAAAGCCTCCGGGAAACCGATACGAGCCGGAAGCCGGAATATCTCGCTGGCCAGTTCCGTGGCCCCGCTAAGCAACGCGCCGCCACCCACCAGGACGACTCCGCCGCCGAAAGAGCCGCGAATCTGCTTTTTCTCAAGCTCCACCTGCAACATGGAAAAAATCTCGGCCATGCGCGGCTCAATGATCTTGCTCAGTTCTTTTTTCGGCATCTTGATTGAAGGCAGCCCTCCGACCTGAGGAATCAGAACCATGTCATCATTCGCTACCGACGGGATATGACAGCATCCATATTCGCACTTCACCTGTTCCGCGACGGCTTTGGGCTTGTTCAGTATGTAGGCGATATCTCCGGTAACGTTGGACCCGCCGAGGTTGACGCCACCGGCATAGCACGGGGCTCCCCCACTGTAGACGATCATGTTCGTCACACCGCCGCCTATATTGATCAAGATGGTCCCCATCTCCTTTTCCTCGACGCTCAGCACGACTTCCGCGTCAGCAAGTTGCTGAAGTATCATCCGCTGAACCTGCAATCCAGCGCGCTGCAAGCACTTACGCTCATTCTGGCAGATGGAGGAAGATCCCGTGACAACGAGAACCCGGCTCTCCAGGCGATGCCCGAGCATATCGACGGGATCCTTGATGCCATCACGTCCATCTACACGGAAATCCTGCACCAGCGTATGGAGGATTTCCCTGTCCATAGGCAAGTCGAACGCCCTGGCCACTTCCAGAGACCGATAGATATCCTCCCTCTTGATTTCCTGATCCTTCGCATTGATTCCAACGACACCTTGGCTGGGGATGCCTTCGACATGGTCGCCGCCAACGCCGATGATCACCTGCTGTACTTCGGCCCCCGCCTGAAGTTCAGCCTCCGTCACCACCGAAGTGATAGTCTTCAACGTCTGCTCTATGTTGACGATGGCTCCGCTACGCACCCCTTCACTCGGACGCTCGCAGATGCTGTCGATCATCAGCTGTCCGTCGCGAGAAACGGATCCGATGACCGCCCTCACCCACGAACTGCCGATATCCAGCCCCATCAAGACCTTGTCTCCAGCCACTTGGGCACCTCCAAATCACTCCTTCAGACGAACCCATTACCGTCGCACCATCGCATCAGCGTATAGGTCATACCGTTTCGGAGCCTGCTCCATGAACCGGAGCGCATCCTTGGCCTCGTCCTGTACGATGAGTGCGATGGATTTGGCGATCAACTGTGCTGAAACAGGTTCCCTCACCCAAAGCTGGGCGTCGCAGGAAGAAAGCTCCAACACCATTCGTCCAAAGTTGTTACTA
>JAXEWB010000063.1:0-94300 GCA_034114085.1 Sphaerochaetaceae bacterium
GCAGTGTCAGGACTGCCGTTGGAACAACGAGCGGAAATGATTCGGAAAAACCCGGACTACGGCAGGATCGTCTGTAGATGCGAGCATGTCAGCAAAGGGGAAATCCTCGATGCGCTCCGCTCCCCGTTGCCTATCTATAGCTTGGACGCCGTCAAACGGAGATGCCGACCAGGCATGGGACGATGCCAAGGCGGATTCTGTTCCCCTGTCGTCGCAAGCATGATAGCGGAAGAAGCGGGGATTCCTTTGGAAGCGGTCACCAAGGCGGGACGTTCCAGCCCCCTGCTTGGCCCGAAGAACAAGGAGGGCATGGACTTTCCCGACACCTCCGCGGTACAGGAGGAAAACCATGATTGAACAATTGCATGTCGATATCGCGATCATCGGCGGCGGACCTGCCGGAATGGCGGCGGCAATCAAGGCACATGAAGCGGGAGCAAAGGTTTTGTTGCTTGACCGGGAAGAACGTCTCGGGGGAATTCTTAAACAGTGCATCCACGATGGCTTCGGGTTGTTGCGGTTCGGCGAACAGCTTTCCGGACCTGAATATGCCGCCAGGTTTCAAGACATTATATACTCATATAATATATCATACCGAATTAGGACTTTTATATTAAATATAAATATAACAAGTACTGGCTTTGAACTTGAATGTTCAAGTCCTGCGGGAATGTTCTTGGTCGCAGCGAAGGCGGTGATCTTCGCCACAGGCTGTAGAGAACGGACGGCCAGGCAGGTCGCCATCCATGGAGACCGTTGCGCAGGTGTATTCACCGCGGGCAGCGCACAGCATTTCGTAAATCTTCAGGGACAGTTGCCGGGAAGACGCTGCGTCATCCTCGGCAGCGGGGATATCGGCCTGATCATGGCCCGCAGGCTCACCCTGGAGGGGGCGAAGGTACTTGGCGTCTATGAAGCGAAGCCTACGCCGTCGGGTTTGCAACGGAACATACACCAATGTCTCGTGGACTGGGACATCCCGTTGCACCTAGGGACTACGGTCACGAAATGTTTTGGACAAGGGCGGCTGGAGGCGGTGGAAATAGCGAATGTAGACAAGGATATGCGCCCTATTTCCGGTACGGAACAACGCATTGCATGCGATACACTTATCGTTTCGGTCGGACTGATCCCTGAAAACGAGCTTGCGGAGACCATCGGTGTGGAGATTGATCCTAGGACGAAGGGGCCGGTCTGCGACCAGAACTGCATGACCAGCGTCCCAGGAGTATATTGCTGTGGCAATGCGCTGCACGTCAGCGATCTGGTAGACTATGTATCGGAAAATGCGGAGATCGCGGGCGGCGCGGCGGCGAAAAGAGTTCTTTGCGATACAGACGGAAAGCCGACGCCTGCTTGGATAGAAATCAGAACGGATAAGAACCTGCTTTACACTTTCCCCCAGCGCGTCGCGTCGCCATGTGAGAAAATCGTCCTGTTCTTCAGATCGAAGCATGTCTTGAGAAATGCGACGTTGACTATCCGCCGGAACGGGAGGACACTGTTGGAGAAGAAGTATCAGGTCGTCAGGCCGCCGGAAATGGAACGCCTGGAAGTGAATATTCCCTACTGTTCGGAATCCGGGCCGGTCGCCTGCTCATTGGAGGGTACACCAGATGAAGCTTGAATATACCTGCATAGTCTGCCCACGCGGATGCAGGCTTCACATCGAGCTTGCCGACGATGTTCTTGAAGTTTCCGGCGCAGGTTGCCGCAGGGGTGAACAGTTCGCCAGAGAAGAGGCCACCGATCCGCGCCGGACTCTGACAACGACCGTCCAGACGACTTTACAAAAGATGCCGCGATTGCCGGTGCGGACAGAGCGACCGATATCAAAATCATTGTTGCTGGCCGTAAGCGCGAAGCTGTCCACGGTGACGGTAGAACCGCCGGTACGACGCGGAGAAGTCATCGTCCAAGATATCATGGGAAGCGGCGCGGATATCATTGCAACGGCCGACATCATTCCTGATGGAATGAAGGAGGTCTTATGAGCCAGTCACGCAAGGACCCGCTGGTATTGACCTTCGACTGTGGAACACAAAGCGTCAGGGCGCTGTTGTTCGACGACAAGGGGACGCTCCTGTGCAAATGTCAGGAATACTTCAATCCTCCGTATATCTCCCCCCATCCCGGTTGGGCGGAGCAGGAACCTTGGACCTGGTGGGAAAAGCTGTGCGATGCGTCACAACGGCTGAAAAAGACAGTCACCGCCGATCAATGGAAGCGCATCGCCGGGGTATCGGTCACGACGTTGCGGGATACCTGCGTATGTCTGGATGATGAATTCAAACCGGTACGGCGCTCCATCCTCTGGCTGGACCAGCGCAAGGCCAACTGTTCTCAACCGCTTCCCGCCGTCAGCGAGGCTGCGTTTCGGATGGTCGGGATGCGGGAGGCCGTCCAGCAGACCCGCCGTGGGGCGAAATGCAACTGGATCAGGGAATCCGAGCCTGAGAACTGGGAGAAAACCGCCCATTACATCATGGTAAGCGGCTGGCTGACGCTGATGCTCACCGACAAACTGGTAGACTCCATCGCATCGCAGATCGGGCATGTCCCGTTCGACTACAAGGCGAAGCGATGGATGGGAAAGAACCACATCAAGGCGTGCATTACGGAGGTCGAGCCGCACAAACTCCCCCCATTGCAGGAAACCGGCACAGTTCTGGGAACGATCAGTGAAACGGCCGCCGCCCTGACTGGCATACAGGAGGGACTTCCCGTTATTGCGACAGGTTCCGACAAAGGTTGTGAAACGCTTGGGACCGGCTGCATCGGAGAGGATTGCGCTTCGTTGAGTTTCGGCACGACCAGTACCGTCCAGCTTTCCCTTGGCCGCTATGTGGAGCCACAGCAATTTCTTCCCGCCTATCCGGCGCTGATTCCAGGAATGTACAATCCTGAAATCGAGATCTACCGGGGATTCTGGATGATCACCTGGTTCAAGCAGGAGTTTGCCTCACGGGAGATGGACCATGCGGTGGCTACCGGCGTTCCCGTCGAAAAACTGCTGGACGAGCAATTGTCCAAGATTCCCCCAGGCGCGGACGGACTGATGTTGCAACCGTATTGGGGGCCGGGATTGAAAAATCCAGAGGCGAAAGGCTGTATCATCGGTTTTTCCGATTACCACAGCCGCGCCCATCTGTACCGGGCGATCATCGAGGGAATCAACTATGGGTTGATGGATGGACTTGAGACCGTCGAGCGCAGAGCCCGTACCAAGGTCTCGTGGCTGACTGTTTCAGGAGGCGGGGCGCAGAGCGATCCCGCCTGCCAGATCACCGCGGACATGTTCGGTCTGCCGGTCAAACGGGTTCAGACCTGTGAAACCAGCGGCCTTGGCTCGGCTCTGGCGACGTTCGTCGGGTTAGGAAGCTTTCCTTCCTATCGGGACGCGGTTGAATCCATGGTTCATTATGAGCGCGTCTTCACCCCTGCGGAGCAGAATCACGAGACGTATCATAAGCTCTACAATCTGGTGTACAAGGAACTCTATGCGAAACTGCAACCGCTGTACAGGAGGTTGAGGGGCATCATAGAGCATGAGGAGCGGATGGACTTCGCGGAAGTCAGCATGGAAAGCGAAATCATGCCACGCCCGTAGTCCACGAGAGATTCGTCTCCAGCGCAACCACACGCCGGGAACGGAGCATACAGAGAATTTCATCACATATGGAGAGAAGTTAATGAGCAAGCCTTACAAAGAATTCAGCCCTGCGTGGTTCACGGAAAAAGCCCCTGAGAATTCCTATCGTTCCATCTACAAATGGGGCGCCCCGCAGGAAACGAAGATTCCCAAGGAAACCCTCTACAAGATGCTCAAGCAAAAGTTCGAGCTGACCGACGAGGATTTCAAGGAATACAGGGAGATGGGCTTGGAGCCGGTTGAATTCGATATTCCAATTACACTCGATGACAGGCAACTGGGCAGGCTCCGCACAATTGTGGGCAATGATTGCGTTAGGACGGACTGTTATGCGCGATTGTCTGTCGCCTATGGCAAGACGATGTACGACTTGCTCCGGCTTCGCAAGCATATCGTTGAGAACGTACCCGACGCAGTGCTGTATCCTTCGAGCAAGGAGCAAATCGAGCAAGTCGTAGCCTTCTGTTGCGAGGAAAAGGTGCCGTTGTACGTCTATGGCGGGGGCTCCTCCGTCACCCGTGGCGTGGAATGCATGAAGGGCGGCATATCGCTGGACATGCGGCCTAGTTTCAACAAGGTCGTCGAATTCAACGAGACGAACCAGACGATTACCGTAGAGGCGGGCATGAGTGGTCCGGCGCTTGAGGAACATCTGCGCAATGCCGTTAATGAATTCGGCGCGAGCAGGGCCTACACCTGCGGACACTTTCCACAGAGCTTCGAATACTCGTCCGTCGGCGGCTGGGTCGTCACCAGGGGCGCGGGACAGAATTCGACGTATTACGGCAAGATCGAGGATCTCGTCCTCGGGCAAGAGTACGCCACCCCGGTCGGCATCATCAAGACGGACAGTTATCCGCGCAAGGCATGTGGTCCGTCAGTAGACAATATCATGATGGGCAGCGAGGGCGCGTTTGGCGTCCTGACTCATGTAACGCTGCGGTTCTTCCACTGGATGCCGGAAAACCACCTGCGTTTTTCATGGATGTTCCGCAACTGGGAGGATGCCCGCGCCGCGGCGAGGGAAATCATGCAGGGTGAGTTCGGGCATCCGTCGGTTTTCCGGCTTTCCGACCCGGAGGAGACTGATATCATGATGAAGCTCTACGGCATCGATGAAACCCCGCTGGAGGGACTGCTGAAGATGCGTGGGTACAAACCGATGGAAAAATGCCTGTTCCTTGGTTTCACCGATGGAGAGCGTCATTTCTGCAAGAACATCAAGCGGCAGGTGGCAAAAATCTGCCGCAAGTACCATGCCATGTACCTGACGGGGATTCCCGTCAAGGGTTGGGAGCATGGGCGTTTCAAGGATCCATACATGCGCGACGCGATGCAGGATTTCGGCATCATGACCGACACGCTGGAATGTACGGTAAGCTGGGACAACATGGCGCGGGTGCATCAGATGGTCAGGGAATACTGCAAGAGCCGCCCACACACGATCTGCATGACGCACATGTCCCACGCCTATCCCCAGGGCGCGAACCTCTATTGGATATTCATCAGTAAAATCACAGATCTGGACGATTTCGTACAGTACCACAGGGGAATCCTCGATCACATCCAGAAATCGGGCGCGGCGATCAGCCACCACCACGGTATAGGCAAAATGTTCGCCCCTTGGCTGGAGGGATGCATCGGCAGCAACCAGATGGCATTGTTCAAGGAACTGAAGCGATACTTCGACCCCGACGACTTAATGAACCCAGGAGGGACGATAGGCGTTGACCTGCCCGACGAGCAACGGAGGTTCATCCGTCCGCGGTGGTAGCGGTAGCCTTCACGACACCGCGAGGTCAGGCTGAGCGCATGTTCAACATTAGGTTGCACGTATTGTCCTGCATGTTGTTGCTACGTCCTTTATGTCGGAGCTACCTGTCGTCTACGTCCTTTATCTCTCGTCTACGTCCTTTATCTCTCGCCTACGTCCTGTATGTCGGGATTACGTCCTGTATGTCGGGATTACGTCCTGTATGTCGGGATTGCGTCCTGTATGTCGGGATTGCGTCCTGTATGTCGGGATTGCGTCCTGTATGTCGGGATTGCGTCCTGTATGTCGGGATTGCGTCCTGTATGATGGGATTACGTCCTTTATGTGGGGATTACGTCCTTTATGTCGGAGCTACCTGTCGTCTACGTCCTTTATGTTGTTGCTACGTCCTTTATGTGGGGATTACGTCCTTTATGTCGGAGCTACCTGTCGTCTACGTCCTGTATGTTGTTGCTACGTCCTTTATGTCGGGATTGCGTCCTACCCGATATTGTCGTTTCTTGCATAGGGAAGGATGCATCGGAAGATTCTATCCGACTCAAAAGCCGCATCGCACAAAACAAGGACCAAGTGTTACAATGGTCGGGCGAACAGCAGGAAGCTGTTCAGACAATACAATTGACCAGCAGCCCAGTGAACAACGCGAAAGCGATGGAAAACAGGATGTACAGGAGAAAACGCTTCGTACCCAGCACAATCTTCAATGCGCCGAGATTCGTAATCTTCGTAGCTGGACCGGTAATCATGAAGGCGGCGGCGGAGCCTACGCTCATACCATCGAACAGCCATTGTTGCAGAAGGGGAATCGTCCCGCCACCGCAAACATAGACCGGCACACCTATCGTAGCCGCCATCAGTACACCGAAGCCTTCGTTGCGGCCGAACAACCGGGCGAAAGTCTCGGATGGGACATAGCGCTGGAACAGTGCGGACAAAACGATCCCGAGCAGGAAATATGGACCGGTCGCCTTGATGTTGCGACCGAAATTCTTGAGAAACCGCAACAAGAGGTTTGGGTCGGTATCGTGGCTCGCCGGTTCCCTGAAACCGGAGAAGCAGAAGAACGGCTTGCCCCGCCAGCAGAAATGTACCAACAGGCCGGCGGCGATTCCGCATAAGAAACAGGAGACGATACGAATCGTCACAACGACACCTCCGAGGGCCATACTATAGACAATTAGTTGGGGGTTTAGCAGGATTGAAGCCATCATAAATGAAGCCAGCCAGTCATCGCGCATTCCTTTTTCCGAAAAGGAAGCCGCAATCGGAATAGTACCGTACATGCATAACGGTGAAAGAATTCCCAAGATAACTGCCGGTATGATTCCGAACAATCCGATCCGCTTGTCCTTCATGCTTGAGAAAAGGCTATTGATCCGCTCTTTGCCGAACACCGATACCGCGGAACCAATCAGCATGCCCAGCGACCAGTACGGAAAAATCTGTTCAAACTGTACCGTAAAATAATACCAGAGGTAGATGCTTTCCCGACGCAGGATATCCATGTTTTCCCCTACCCTATGCTAGTCCGAGTGCCTAGTCGCCAACGACGGCAAGTCTGTACGAACGACTGCCAAATCCTATTTCCTCGGCATGGTCAAGAATCAGGGTACCGCTCCTTGCAGGACTTGAATGTGTCCGTTGGATGGGATTCATCGCGTCCAGAACTTGCAATCCCCGTCATGTATGTCATAACATTGAAGTTAACTTTAAAGTCAAGTCTTTTTTCAGGAGATGCTGAGATGACCTACACGATCAAGGAAGCGGCGCATATCATGGGTCTGTCAACGACGGCGATACGTTATTACGACAAAGAGGGGTTGCTTCCATTCATGGAGAGGAAACAATCGGGGTATCGCGTCTTTTCAGAAAACGACATCGCCATGCTACGAATTATCGAATGCCTGAAGAAATCAGGGATGCCAATCAAGGACATCAGGCAGTTCACCGACTGGCTCAGGGAAGGGGATGCAACGCTTCAACAGCGATATCAGCTGTTTCTGGACCGTAGAAGGGTTGTTGAAGCGCAACTGGCGGAATTGCAGCGGACGTTGGACCTAATCAACCACAAATGCCGGTATTATGAGACCGCGATTGACGCGGGAACGGAAAAAATCCATTTCGAGGAAGATATTGACGACAAGCTGCCCTGCGAAATCTAGGCTGAAAGAAGCATTGTAGAGACGCTCCACCATAACCCTTGGCACACAGGGATGGATGACGATAGAATCCATACCCATGAATCAAAAGTACAAGGGCGTATTCTATATCATCGTCTCCGCGTTCTGCTTCGCGCTGATGAACATGTTCGTCCGTCTCGCCGGGGATTTGCCATCCATACAGAAAAGCTTTTTCAGAAATGTCGTGGCGATGGTGTTCGCAGCGGCGATCCTGTTCAAGAACAGAATCCCGTTCCGTTGCCGACAAGGGAATTTCTGGCTTCTGGCGCTTCGTTCCGCAGCGGGGACCATAGGGATACTCTGCAACTTCTATGCAGTGGACCATCTGGTACTCGCCGATGCGTCGATGCTCAACAAAATGTCCCCCTTCTTCGCCATTCTGTTCAGCCTGTGGTTCTTGAAGGAAAAAATCAGCCTTACCCAGACCGCATGCGTGCTTGGAGCGTTCTTGGGAAGTCTGTGCATCATCAAGCCGACCTTCGCGAACGTAGACCTTACAGCGGCGCTGATAGGACTTATCGGTGGAATCGGCGCGGGCGCTGCCTATACCTGCGTCAGGAAGCTTGGACGACGCGGGGAAAAAAGCCCGCTGATCGTATTTTTCTTTTCCACATTCTCCTGCCTGGTCACGCTCCCGTGGATACTGTTCGACTACCACCCCATGACGTTTGTACAACTAGCGTCCCTGCTTTACGCCGGACTCAGCGCCGCGGGCGGTCAATTCGCCATAACGGCGGCCTATACCCACGCTCCCGCACGAGAAATATCCGTATATGACTATTCTCAGGTCATCTTTTCAGCGTTGCTCGGCCTGATTGTATTTGGTCAGGCACCCGACTGGTTGAGTGTCCTTGGCTATGTCGTCATCTGCTCCATGGCGGTATTGATGTTCTTATCCAATACGGGTCGGCTGAAAAAGACCGACGGCTGATCCCATCATCCCCCGAATATATTATATTCTCGGCTCACCATGGCATATGAAAGGATTTGCATCCGACGCAATGTCGCTGTATCATCAGCATTATGAAAAACCATACCGTCGGTAATGATACCGTTGCAAAAATCGCCGCATTGGCAAGATTTCTTGAAGAAACGCATCACATTTCCCTAGCAAGGGCCATCTCGGTGAGCGAGGGGAAGATCGACAGGATTCTGCGGGGCGAACACAAGCCGTCCCGTATCATCGTCTCCCGGATCGCATCGTATTTTTGCTTTTCCCCGACGATACTTTATGATGATGAATTGCAATTGCCCAGTTTCGACAATCTCCAGCTGGATGAAGACCTGATTTCCATTCAGCGGCACGATGAGCAGAATGAAATGGAACGGCTGAAGCACAAGCACTTCTTCGGGCGCAACTGGCGGGTGCTGGGATATAGGACCAGAATACGGCTGATGTTCTCTATCCTCCTGATCACGATACCGCTCGTACTGTATATCGCATACTGCGGAAGCAGAATCGTATCAGAAAAGGTCGACACGCTAAGAAAGTACCGTGAAGGCAGCGTTGAAACCGAAATCTACGACATCTACAGTCCGACGCAGGTCTTGTACCATGACCAGTTGGCGACGACATCGAAGGAAAACAACCCCGACGCCTACTACGTCGATGTTACGGTCGGGACATCGCTTGAGAAAATCAAGAATATTTCATCAGCCTCATCAAGTTACGAAACAAGGCTTCAGCTGTACTTCAAGTTTGACAAGGACGACTTCCGAAAAATGTTCAGGCATTATGCGCGGAACGTGCTCGCTGACCAAATCATCGACGATTACTATGCCGTCAATGAGAATGAAACACGAGCCAAGGGAATCGACTACAACGCATGGCTGCAAGAGCATCAGGAGTATTTCGACCAATGGGTCGACGCCAACGACCGTCGGTATTATCCCGGTGAAACCCCCTCCAACGTCCTGACCGACAAGGAAACCATGTTCGACATCGGCAACGGGGAATTCGTCGCGGATTCGTATGGAACCCTCAAGGAACTTGAAGAGGTCCAATACCGCGACGAACACGGCGACCTACGGACGATGTGCTACCAGAAGGTCAAGTTCAACGCCCGTTTTGAAAAGACGTTCGACAGCGTGCGGTATCCTCTGGAGAGCGTACAGTTCAAAATGTACATCCTGCCGATCATGGACGCAAACTATTGCAGATACAGACCGGACAGATCGGAAACCTCTTCTGGGGAACGGATAAGTGGCTTTTCCCCCTATTTCGCGGTGACGAACGGGTATCGTCCGATTCGTGAGACTGGCGGAATCAAGAATTTCAGCCTGCGGGTGAACTACTACAAGGACATGAACAACGACCCGGCCATCACCTTTGAGCATGCGATGAGAACGCAGCTTGAAATCATCGTCAGGGCCAACCGGGCCGGACTTTCATTGTTCCTTCAGGCGTTCATCAACCTGTTCAGTGTGGTCATCTGGATCATCATAGCTTTCTACAGTCAGTCCTATACGGGCGAGGACAGCATCGGCATGCTCGGCACCGGGTTGTTCGGCGCTATTTCCTCGATGCTCGTCGGAATATCCATGGTCAGCGACGCCGGTATCTTCTCGATCATCACCATGATCAATATATTCACGCTGGCGGTAATCATGATCATGACCTACCAGTCCATCGCCGCGAAACGCGCCGCGGTAAGGAAAGACAAGGTACTGATCGCCTACAATGGAATCAAGCTGAGGATACTGTTCTACGTTCTGACGCTCTGTACGATAACGATGTTCGGCATCTTGCCCGCCATATCGTACATGTGGTCGTTCTAAGACACGGGGCCTCCGCTACCGCGGCAGACAACAAACAGAGGCGGTGATGCGAACCGCCACCTCGATCTTGTTCCTGCCAGCCGGCAGGCTCGGCCACGACTATCCCCGAACCTGTTTATCCCAAAGCCACGTGATTCTTGATCCTTGCCACGAATCGGAACGCTCAAATCCAAAATCTCCCGGCGCCATGTTCATCTCAAAGTCGCGTATCCCGGCTGCTCCTACGAACAGGAACGCTCAACCACGCCCCAGCATCTGGAGGCACATGTCGGGATAGTTGGAGATAACACCGTCAACCTTCCATTCCATGAGCTTGGACATCCGTTCCCGGTCATTGACCGTCCAGACATTCAGCCCGACGCCGGTGGCTCCGCATTCCGCGACGGCTTCATCATCCAAGAGAGTAAAATCAGGATGCAGGTACCGCAGGCCGAGGTCCTTCGCCTGATACGCCAGATGCCTGACCGCCTGCTGGCCCTCGTACAGCAACCCGCACGGAATTTCCGGCGCCAGCTCGTTCACCCGCACGACGGACAGCCAGTTGAACGAAGAGAATATGACGCGATCCTCCAAGTGGAAGGCGTGAACCATCTCAACGGTTTTCTTTTCGATAGCCCGATACCAGCTCCGGTTCGTCTTGATCTCTATGTTGGTAAGCATCCGGTTCTTGCTTGCGAAGTCGCAATACTCTTCAAACGAGGGAATGCAGGCGTCAAAACGGTCTTCCATCGTCTTGGAAGCCTTGATTCCGGTCAATTCCTTCAACGTAAAGTCGCTCACCGAACCTTCCCTTCCCGTCGTCCTGACGAGCAGCTCGTCATGGATGACCACCAGTTGGCCGTCGCTGCTTTCATGGACATCCAGTTCGACGCCATCGGCGCCGGCTTCCAGGGCTTTCTGGAACGCAAGCATGGTATTCTCCGGATATTTCCCGGAAAAGCCTCTATGGGCCAAAACTTTCATATGGACTCCTTGTCGGAGAAAAGGTCTCCGCCTGTAGCGGAATTTCTTTTCTATATTGAAAAAATCTTTAGCTAAAACGATTCATCATTACAAATGATACTCTGCGGCAACAACACCTGTCAATGAAAATGTCCTGTCTCCGAGGCATCTGGGACTAGACGGACAGCATATAGGAAACGATGCATAACAGCAAGACGGTGCAACATCCCCAGACGACAATCGGAAACAGCGTACCCTGACGATCTTTGATAGGATCCATGTTGAAATAGACTGCTTTTTGAAACCGAGGATGGTATTTTATGGGGATATGGTCACCTTCGACGAAGAGAGGAATCCGCTTGCCGTTGACGATCTTCATCCTGGCGTGGACGGTTGTCCGCACGCTGACGGAAGCACCGTCTTTCGTCGGGAAGGCAATCCGAACAACATAGTCGCAACCGATGCCGCCGTCGCGCTTGGACAGAAACTTCCGGATCCCGAACGGAATGGTGTGCTCCACCTTCACGACCTGCGCATAGGAACTATTGCCCCGCAGCTTCGTCGCACGCAGAACGGCTGCGTCATACAGCGCATAGATGGAGGCAAACAAGAACAACAACGGTATGATGACAATCATGGTCCGACCACCTTTTCCGATACGAATCGTCCATTATTGTACCACAGGAACATGTTCCTGTGGTACAATAACACCATCGATTCGATGAGGAGAAAACAATCATGGCATTCAATTCCGTCCAGCTTACGCAGACCGCCGCGACTATCACCCAGACAATGGAGCTGGAGCGGCCGAAGTTTGCCGGAGAGCCTATCGAGCAAGTCCTGGCGATGGTCAGGAACCGCAGCAAAAGCGGACGAGCCCAGAAGGTGCTGATATACAATCCTGATGCGGTAGCCCAATGGCTCTATCAAAAATACACGTATCTCTACACTCCGGTAATGGAGCGCACACAGATGGCGATACCTATGCTTGCGGCGTTTCCTCCGGTGACTCCGGTCTGTTTCGCGACGATGTTCAGCGGGGCGAAGCCGGAGGTGCATGGAATCCAGGAATACGTCAAGAAGCTTGTAACAATCGACACCTTGTTCGATACCCTCCCCCGTCAGGGAATCAGGACTGCGCTTGTGGCAAGGGACGATTCTTCCATGGGCTTGATCTTCACCGGCCGCCCCATCACCTACTTCAACACCGAGCCGAGCGACGAAGAGGCGACACAAAGGGGCTTGAAGCTTCTCCGTGAGAACGAACATGATGTCGTAGTCGTCTACAACATGGACTACGATGATTCAATCCATGATACGGAACCAGAATCGGAACGCTCGATTGAGGCCCTGAAAAGGCATATCCGGGACTTTGCCCGTCTGGTCGATTGTGCGAAAGAAGTTTGGAAAGACTACGACATGTTGTTTCTATTTGCCCCAGACCATGGTATCCACAAGACGATTTTCGGCAATGGAGACCATTATTGCGATATTCCCGAAGACATGAACATACTTCATTTCTACGGTTTCAAACCTGCGGGAGAATAACGTATCGGAAGCGACGGAGGTTGGGGACGGACATCGGCCGACTGCGGTCCGTTTCCAATCTACACCGACACAGAGAAACAGCCGAACCCTCGTCCAAGCCACAGACATCACCCGGACACTGCCCATGTCGCTGACATCGCTCAGGTGCCGCTGACATCAGACATCACCGACATCACCGACATCACCGACATCGCCCAGATATCGTCCAAGTACAGCTATATCACAAGAATTTCAGGCCAGCCGTCAGGTAAGAAAGGGCATCGTCAACCCAGAAAACAACACGAGGCTGTCATCCAAGTCATTTTTGACCTGCACGACAGCATCTAGGCATTCATCAACAAGTCCGAACCAAGAGAGCGGGATACATTGCCACCGCCAATGGATGGGCAACACCGAAAGACCGATAGCAACATATGTTCGCAGAAACTACCTGGTCGGCTCAATATTTGCGTCGGCTCCGCGTCTGACACGGCAACAAGCCACAAAATGGTTCGGTTCCACTTCGATGAGCGCAGGATCCTTCTCGCGGCATTGATCGATTACATAGTCACAGCGGGAACAGAAACGGCACTCGTCGGGAAGGTTCACAGGACTGGTAATCTCACCACGAATCAACTGCCGTTCAGGATGGTTCTCACCTACGACGGGTACGGGAACGGCGGCAAGCAACGCCTTGGTGTACGGATGCAAAGGGCGGTCAAAGATCAAATCCGAAGGGGCTTTTTCAACCATCTGTCCCAGATACATCACGGCGATATCATCGCTGAAATATTTGACGACGGCGAGATTATGGGTAATGAACACATAGGTCAGGCCAAATTCCTTCTGGAGCTGCTTGAGAAGGTTCAGGATTTGAGCCTGGATGGAGACATCCAGAGCGGAAACCGGCTCATCGCAGACAATCAGCTTAGGGTTCACCGCCAACGCCCTGGCGATACCGATACGCTGACGCCGGCCACCGTCAAGCTCATGGGGATACGTGTTGATATACCGGCCGGCCAGGCCGACGGTATCCATCAGCTCCAGCGTCCGCTTCTCGATCTCCTTCTTGCCGCGGAGCAACTTGTGCTGGATGATCGGCTCGCTGATCAGCTGCATGACGCTCTGCCGGGGATCCAGCGATGAAAACGGATCCTGGAAGATCATCTGCATCTCACAACGGAGCGGACGCATCTTTGCTGCGCTGTAGTCGGTGATATCCTTGCCATCGAAAACAATCCTGCCGCTGGTCGGCTTGATCAACTTGAGCAGGACGCGACCAGTCGTGGACTTGCCGCACCCGCTCTCACCCACGATACCAAGCGTCTTGCCGCGCTGTATCTCAAAGTTCACGCCATCGACAGCATGGAGCAGTCCCCTGGGGGTCTGAAAATATTTCGTCAGGTTCTCTACTTTCAAAATCGGTTCTTCAGCCATTTCAGCGTCCTTTATCCAATAGCCTTGTCATCGAACTTGTGACAGGCAACGAAATGAGTCTCAGACATCTTCTGGAGCATTGGGATCTCATGGAGGCAACGATCCGTCGCATACTGACAACGGGGAGCGAAGCCGCACCCTACGATTGGCTCCATCGGATTGGGCATCATCCCCTTGATGGGCTGAAGATCCTCTCCCCTTTCGCGCAGGTTCGGCAATGAATTGAACAACCCCTCCGTATAAGGATGCAACCGATGATTGAACACATCGTCAGCGGTACCTTTTTCAACGATTTGACCGCTATACATGACGGCTACCTCGTCGCAGATTTCCGCGACGACGCCGAGGTCATGGGTAATCAGAAGCAAGGACATGTCGCTGTTGGCGATCAACTGCCTGATCAATACCAGTACCTGAGCCTGGATGGTCACATCCAACGCGGTGGTCGGTTCATCGGCGATCAACAGCCGGGGTTTGCAGGCCAGCGCAATGGCGATGACGACACGCTGGCGCATGCCGCCGGAGAACTGATGCGGATAGTCCCCGGCGCGGCCTTCATCGATACCGACCATCTTCAACATCTCCTTGGCACGGTCCAACGCCTCGCTTTCGCTGATCTCGTTATGGAGCATCACCGATTCCGCAATCTGATCCCCCACCGTCATGACAGGATTCAGGGCGGTCATCGGATCCTGGAAAATCATCGCGACATCGTTGCCGCGCATCTTCTCCAGTTCCGCCTCGCTCATGGCAAGCACGTTCTGGCCGTCAAGGAATATCTCACCGGCGGCAATCACCCCGGGAGGATTCGGCACGAGGTTGAGGATTGAAAGCGCGGTAGTGGTCTTGCCTGCGCCAGTCTCTCCGACGAGACCGAGAGTACGTCGTTTTTCAATCTCGAAATTCAAGCCGTTTACGGCGTAGACCTCACCGGCGTCAGTATTGTATTGAACTCGGAGATTCCTGACCTCCAACAGCATTTCTTTTGTTTTCTTGCTCATGGAACAACCTACTTCTTCAGTTTTGGGTCAAGAGCGTCCCGCAGACCGTCGCCAAGCAGGTTCAGGGCGAGAACGGTGAACATGATGGCAAGCCCCGGAATGACGCAGATGTACGGCGCATTACGGATCTGGCTACGCCCCGCGCTGAGCATCGCACCCCATTCAGGTGCGGGGGACGGCACCCCGATACCGAGGAACGAAAGGGAGGACGCGGCGATAATAGTCGTACCGATCAGCAACGTGACCTGAACGATGATCGGACTCAGGCAGTTGGGGATGATGTGCTTGAGAATGACCTTCCATGTAGGAAGCCCCATCGCATAGGCACTCTCGATATACTCCTGCCCCCGTATCGTCATGACCGACGCCCTGGCGATCCTGACGAAGGAAGTCGAACAGGTCACACACAACGCCAACAACAGGTTGAAGGTACTTGTCCCGAACAACGAGACGATCACAACCGCTATCATGATGTTCGGAATCGCATAGAGCATGTCGTTCACACGCATGATGACCTGATCCACCAGCCCTCCGTAGAATCCCGCGACGGCACCGAGGATGACGCCGGTGACAAGACCGATCAGCACGCTGCCGCAACCGATGGCGAGGCTGTACCTGGCTCCATACAGAATGCGGATGAAGATATCGCGGCCAAGTTCATCAGTGCCGAATATATGCGCCTTGTTCGGCCATTGCAACCGGTTCTGGATGTTCTGCCCGATCACGTCAGTATCATAGTCAAAGATAAAACCGCTGAGAACCGCGGCTACAATCAGCAACGCCAGGAACGCCATTCCGATAATCGCGCCCTTGTTCTTCAACAAGCGTCGCCAAGTCTCTTGAAGCTGCGAACGGCTCTTCAGCAGTTCCACGCCGTCCACTTGCCGTACTTTCGCACTTGCCATATCATCACCCCTTTTTCATATATTGAGCTTTGATACGCGGATCAAAGAACGCATAGATGATGTCAACCAATAGATTCACCACGACCATCAGCACTGAACAGAGGATAATCGATCCAGTCACCATCGGAGTATCGCGCTTGGATATCGAGTCAAAAATCAAGCGCCCGATGCCCGGCCAGGAGAATACGGTCTCCGCGAGAACGCTGCCCGTCAATACGTTGGAGAGTTGCATGCCAATTACGGTGATGATGGGAATCAGCGCATTGCCCAGCGCATGTTTGCGGATCACACGTTTTTCGGAGCACCCCTTCGCCCTGGCGGTACGTATGTAGTCCTGACGGATGACATCGAGCATGGAGGAACGTGTCGTCCGGGTAATCAGGGCGGCAAGACCGAGGCCTACCGTCACGGACGGCAGTATCAGACTCAATATGCCGCTCTTTCCACCGCTGGGAAGCCAGCCAAGCTTCAATGAAAACAGGATTATCAGCATCAGCCCCAACCAGAAGTTCGGCATGGATACGCCGAACAAGGCGAACACCATGCCCGCCGTATCCTTCCAGGTGTTCTGGTTGATGGCCGTATATATTCCCAAAGGAATCGCTATCAACGTAGCGATGAGTACGGACGCACCGGCAAGCTGCATGGTATTGGGCAGGCGGTCCATGAAAGTCTTGAACACATCACGTTTGGTGACATAGCTGGTACCGAGGTCGCCCGTCAGCATACCCGCCATATATTTCAGATACCGTACCGGAAAACTATCAGTCAGCCCGAGATCCTCACGAATCTGCTGTATCTGGGCATCGGTCGCATTCTCCGGGGCGAGATATATGGCCGGATCTCCACCCGTAAGGCTCATCGCGAAAAAAATCAGCAACGAGGTTGCGAGAATCACCGGAATCATCAGCAACAAACGCTTCAAAATATAACGAATCATGAACACACTCCTCGAAGAACGTCCGGATAGACCAAAAACCGGGATACCGGCCGGAAGCGCCGAAGTGAAACGAATCCACCTTGGCGCTCCGGTCGGAAGGGTCAAAAAATGAAAGGACTATTTAGCGATATAGGCATGGCTCCAATCATGGTTGCCACCACCGAACAAGTACTCGCCCTTGAGGTTCTTGTTGTAGGCGATGACCAGGTTCGCGATATAGAGAGGCACCTGTGGACAAGCCTCGACCAAGTATTTCTGCAATTCGATGCCGTCCTGCATCCGCTTGTCCTGGTCCTTTTCAGTAGCGACCAGATCAACCAGCTCATCGGCGTGCTTGTCGCTGTAATGATGATAGTTGGAGCCGCTTCCGGTGTAGAAGAGGTCGCGGTAGACGAAATCGACCTTGCTGTCTTCGTTCCATCTCCACAGGTACAGTTCCTGGGTACCGCTCTTGCAGGTAGCCTTGAGGGTGGCGTCATCGACGGTCTGGATTACGACATCGATTCCGATTTCCTTCAGATTGGCTTGGACTACCTGGGCGATATTGATGTACGGGCTGCTGTTTGCGATCAGGAGGCTGGTCTTGATGCCGCCGTTCGGATAACCGGCTTCGGCCATCAGCCGCTTGGCGCGCGCCACGTCATATGGGAAGCCTTCCATTTCATCATAGAATCCCCAGAGACCGCGGTTGAGGATGGTGGTCTGCGGAGTACCCTTGCCATAGACGGCGACTTCAAGGACGCTGTCCCGGTCGATCGCGCAGGCGACGGCCTGACGAAGCTTCTGATTGTCCCAGGGAGCCTTCCCGACGTTGAACGCGAAATAGAACAGGCGGCTTCCCGGCTTTTCGAACACGGTCACGTTCTTGTCCTTCGCCAGGAAATCGAGCTCGTTGATTGGAGGGTTGATGCAAACGTCGATTTCACCGGTCTGCAATGCGATGACACGTGAGGAATCTTCCAGGATGGGCTTGAATACGATGAAGTCGGAGACGCCGACATCTTCACGCCAGTAGTTCGGGTTCTTCTTCAGCCTGACATATTCGCCCTCTATCCATTCGTCATACATGTACGGGCCGCTTCCAACGTGGTACGGCTGCTTCATGCCACTCTCATAGGCTTTCTTGGAAAGGATGGAAAGGGGAACGCTCGCCAGAGTCTGGACGAATTCATTGTTGTAGGTCTCGATTTCCATTTCAAAGGTATGGTCGTCGATGATTGTCGTCTCTACAAGACCGGCGAGGTTATTCGCGACGTAACTGGTCATGGCCATGTCCATCGTGAACTTGACGTCCGTCGCGGTCAGCGGAGAGCCGTCGCTGAACTTCGCGCGGGGATCAAGATGGAATACGATATGCGTGTCGTCGGTAAACTCCCAGCTAGTCGCAAGCCCGGGCACGAAGGTACCTTCGTTGGTGAAGAACACCAGCGTCTGATGGGTTGACTTCAAGACGATGTTATTGATCTGGTCCTGTTGGGCCTGCAAGTCGAGGTTGTTGATATCAGCCGGAGAACCGATGATCAATTCCGACTTGTGGGCGGGTAGTCCGTCATTGGCGGCGCCACCGGATGCCGCGGTGGATTTTTCGGAAGAGCCACCTGCGAATGCGAGTCCACAGACAAGCAACAAAGCGAGAGAAAGCGAAAACAGTTTTTTCATACGAAACTCCTTTCTGTTTTTTCCTGAACCAGTGGCAGGAACCACGTCTGTATTCTGGAAGAGCGTCGCTCCTTCTAGAATTTCACAATCTGAACCGGTATGACAGTCTGCTCCGGCACACCGCTTGCATCTTCAAGCCTTTCCAGCAGTATTCGTACCGCTTCTTTCGCAAGCCTATCGATGTCCTGGATTGCCACGGTACAATGTCCGTCGATCTGCCGAATCGTCTCCGGCATGTCCATCCACCCTTCGTTGAAGCTGTATCCGTCCACCGATAGGAAATAGATGTCGTCCAAGGAATACCCTACCTTTTTGCAGGCATAGACGAGATACGGTATGTAATAACCGCTATGGACGAAAAATACTTCTGGCTGATGTTCCAGCGTCAGCAATGACCGAGAGATGGCGTCGACATATTCGCCGTTCTCAGTCCTGACGCAAGAGAACCCACAGCAATGCGGTTCCAGCCCCGCCGCCAGCAACGCCGCCCGGTATCCGTCCCGTCGCCGGGACAACGCGGTGTTGCAATCCAAGGTATTGTATAGATAGACGACTTCGCTTTTTCCACTTTCCAAGATCTTTCCGGTCAGATCCTTTCCAATCGTGAAATGGTCGCTGGCGACAGAGGGTGCTTCAACCTGCGGCTGAAGACGGTCCACATAAACGAAAGGAAAGCCGCTGGCCCGCATCCGGCGAAGCACTTCCACATTCTCTTCGCCACACCGGGGAGCGACCAACATGCCGTCGAACATCCCGTTCTGATATAGATACAACGCCTCCACTTCCCTCTGCGGATGATCGAACGTATTGACGACGATGCTGAGATACCCCGCCCGCTGCGCATAATGCTGTACATGATAGATGAGGTTGCTGAAGAATCCGTTGGGGGTAAACGGCGCAAGCAACGCGAGGACCTTCGTCCGTTTCGATTTCAGACAACTTGCAAGCTTGTTGGGAATATAATGGTATTTTCTCGCCGCTTCCTGAATTTTTTCCCGCGTCTGTTCCGACACGCGCACCGGACGACCGTTCAGTACCTGAGATACCAACGAGACGCTCACTCCAGCTTCGGCGGCAATAGTTTTGATAGTCACTTCTACCATGAACACTCCTTTCCAATAGTTTGCAAAAACGTTTTAGCAAATTTACTGTAGCATGGGTTATTCGCTCTGTCAAAAAAAAGATTCAAGAAAAATTCGTCAACGCGGCGACTTTGCAATGCCTCCCTACGCTCCCCTCCCTTGGTACGATGCCTGTTAGTCCTACCCTGATGGCAACCTGCGTGTACGATAGGTCCTGCATGTCGGAGCTACCTGTCGTCTACGTCCTTTATGATGGGATTACGTCCTGTATGTTGTTGCTACGTCCTGTATGTTGTTGCTACGTCCTGTATGATGGGGGATTACGTCCTGCATGTCGTTGCTACGTCCTGCATGTCGGGATTACGTCCTTTATGTCGGAGCTACCTGTCGTCTACGTCCTTTATGATGGGATTACGTCCTGTATGTCGGGATTGCGTCCTGTATGTCGGAGCTACCTGTCGTCTACGTCCTGTATGTCGGGATTGCGTCCTGTATGTCGGAGCTACCTATCGTCTACGTCCTTTATGTGGGGATTGCGTCCTGTATGTTGTTGCTACGTCCTGTATGATGGGATTGCGTCCTGTATGTTGTTGCTACGTCCTTTATGTGGGGATTGCGTCCTTTATGTCGGAGCTATCTGTCGCCTACGTCCTGCGATTCCGACTTTACCAATGCTTACAGACTGCGCCATTAACGAAAACCTTTAAAATTCCCGCATAGAACACAGGCGCTGAATCACCACGGAGTTTTTCAGGCATATAGGGGCAAATGGAGGCTCAAAATGTATTATCTTTCCAATTCACCGCGGCTTAAGAAAAACTATCGAGTTTATCATGTAATGCAACATTGCGCTGGTTCACTCGATTTTCTCAACGACCCGGTCATTGCCCGGATGTATCTTGAATTAATCAGCGAACGTTTGAGAGAACATGGTATTGTCCTATGGAATTATGTATTCATGCCGGCACATTATCATTTGCTGCTATATGTCAGTGTTTCTATTCAGACGGATAAAGACCCATGGGTGCTGATCGCGGACGTACTACGTAGCGTCAATACGAGTTTCGCAAAATTCAACAAGAAACTGGCACTGGATGGCAGACTTTTTTCATCACGCCCAAGATATGTAGCCATTGAGAATAGGAAACAGCTTCTAGAGGCCATGTATTACATTTTCTCCAATCCGAAAGGCAAGTTTGCATGGAACTGGAAGGAGCATTGGTTGTCCGCCGCGAATGAATATACGAAACGTTCACAGGAGCATGCGGGCAAGCAAGACTTGGAAGTCCATATGGAGATGACTCTGAAACAAATGTTGATTCATACGGAACTGGAAAAAAAGGACTGGCAACAAATATTGGAACAGACATGCGGAAATGACGATGGCGAGGAACAGCGACGGAGGTTCATTGTAGACCGGAAAAATCGGGAAAAAACGCAAAACCGACATGGCTGGGAAATGGTGCGAGATGTGCACAAATGAGAACTTGGACAACCCCAATACACGGAATTGCCAGGATGTACAATAGATTTCGTCCCGTTGGAAAAAATGGCTGGAACGAAGAGAATCAAAGTGGTATCATATGGACAAGTAACAACAAGGGACGAAATAACATGAGAAAAACTGTCTTGATTATCGGTTCAATATTGCTTGCATTCCTCTTGGCCTCCTGTGCTTCGACCGTACAGGTTTCTCGCATCGGTACCCAAGAACAGGTAGACTTGTCGGGAACATGGAACGATACCGACATCCAGTTGGTGACGGCTTCCTTGATCCAGAGTTGCCTTGATACCGGCTGGGCCGATGAATTCTACAAGGCGAACCGGCGCAACCCGGTAATCGTCATAGGGTCCATCGCGAACAATTCCAGCGAGCATATCGATACTTCAATCATCAGCAAGAAGGTGGAGATAGCGTTGCTCGCCAGCGGCAAGGCGGAGACTGTCGCGGATATAGCGAACCGGGGGCAAGTACGGCAGGAACGGGAAGAACAACAGTACTACGCTTCCGTTGAGACCGCCGCGAAACTCGCGCAGGAAGTCGGCGCGGACTATCTTCTCCAAGGGTCGATAAAGACTAATGTCGACCAGATCAGTGGGAAAACCGTCAGGACCTATTATGTGGACATGGAGTTGATCGACATCACCACGAACCGCAAAATATGGCTGGATGAAGACACCGTCAAGAAATATATAGCGAAGAACAAGTATAAGTTCTAGGATCTGATGAAACGGTACATCTTCTTCACGGCCCTGCCCCTGCTCGTTCTATTGACGGCTACTTCGTGTGTTTCCACTTCCGCAGTGGATTTGTCGCAGGTGGATTTGTTGTATCTGCAGGGCGATGTGGAGAGCGCGAAAACTCACTACGAGGAAAAAACCAAAGAAATCCTCTCCGCCCAGGGACAGCTTGTCTATAGCCTGGATCTCGGCATGCTCTCCCATTACACAGGGGCATACTCCGCCTCCAACGAGTTCCTCACTGCGGCGGAGGGGTTGATATCGGACGCCTATACGGAAAGCGTTATGGCGAACATCGGTTCCTACATCCTCAATGACAATACCCGCGTCTATCCGGGAGAAGATTATGAAGACATATACGCTAATGTGTTCAAGTCGCTGAACTATCATTTTCTGGGAAAGACGGAGGACTCCATGGTTGAAATCCGTCGTACCAGCGAGAAAGAGAGTTTGCTGAAGGACAAATACGCGCGGCTTCTGGAAAAAAGCGAACAGGCTTCCGAGGGAAGGCTCACGGGTGGTCTCCAGTCCATCTCATTCTCGCAAAGCGCCCTCGCCAACTATCTGGGAATGTTGTACAGCGGGGCTTTGGGCAACACCAGCGACAGGGACTATTATTTGCGCAGTGTGCAGAACGCTTTCTCAATGCAACCCACATTATATCAGTTTTCCCTGCCGCCAAGTGCACAGAAACGACCAGAGCCGGAGCAAGGCAAGATACGGTTGGAATTCATCGCCTTCACCGGGCTGGGGCCGACGAAGCAGGAAGTGGTACAGCAACTATATGTCAGCAAGAACAACTATGCGAAGCTTGCCCTCCCCGTCATGTCGCTTCGCCCGGAGCAAGTGACAAGAATCGCGGTCCGTCTCGACACAGGGCAGAAAGTACAGCTGTACAAAATCGAAGATTTGTCCCGTATCGCCCAAGATACATTCGCGTTGAGATATCAGAACATCTACAACAAGACGCTGCTGCGTACATTGACGAAAGCTACGGGGACGGTGGTTTTCGACGCGGTAGAGCATGAAGCCAGGAAAAGCGACAAGGAAGGAAGCGACTCAGTCGCGTTGGTAAGCGGCTTCCTTTCTCTTTTCAGTTCGATATTCAATCAGGTAAGCGAACAGGCCGACCTGAGGATCAGTCATTATTTCCCCGCCACGGCATGGGTCGGCTACCTGGATGTCGAACCGGGCGACTATACGGCTACCTTCTATTATGCGGACGCTACATCAATCCTGTACAGTGAGCAGGAAATGGTGTCGCCGCGGGAAGGCCAGTTGAATCTCTACGAAGGCTTTTGCCCAATGTAAAGGAGCATAGACATATGAGGAACATGAAACGATGTATCGTACTGCTGGTGGTGGCGGCATTGCTTGCGACCTCCTGCGCATCCACCTATACGTTGTCCTGGAAGGACGGGACGTATGACAATGATCGAAAAGAGAAAGATTACTGGTGTGCGGTCGGTACTGGCATCGACGAACTTCACGCACTAGGCGATGCCTGCACGGTGCTTGAGACTGAAATCACCAAGTTGTTGGGACGTGGCGAAGACATCCCCTGGGTAGAGGTGCAGGTCGCGTCGGGAGAAAGCGGCGTCATATTCTCCCAGGATACAGGCGATGCAGTCTTCTACGCAGCGGTATACAATAGTGAAGCGGCACGGGACGGCAGAATCATCCGCATAGGTTTCAAACGGGCCGATATGGAAAAGGCGCTCAAACGGATATATGATGGTTTGCATGATGATGCCACCAGCGCATTAAAGCGTTATAAAAGCGCAGGTCGATATACATTCGACAGGGTTGTGGCGTTGCAAGAGGCGGAAAGCCTCTCAAAACTGGCGGACAGAAGCGCAAAACTTCTCAAACTGTTCACAGGGAAGGACCACGACAGCATTACCGCCAAAATACTTCAGACAAAGCAGGACTTGATCGCTGACCTGTACGTCCGCATCGACGCCACCGATGTCAACGCCCCGTTCAAAGACCGTATGGTCCAGGCATATGCATCGGAACTAAGGCTCCTTGGATTCAATGTTACGGAAGACCATGAAGATTTGACGCTGAAGCTCTCCTACGACCAGCAACTCTCTCCAAAGACGAAAGCTCCCTATGCCTATGTCAACTATGTGATGAGCTACGCAGTTGTATTTGATGGCCGTACCATACTGTCCCTAGTCAACAATGACCGCATCGCAGCGTTAACCGATGAGGAAGCGCTCTCCAAGGCGGAACGGCATGCTGTCATGGAAGCGCCAAAAGAGTTCTCCACAGCGTTCAAGGAATTGTGAGCTGTTTCGATATGCAATGATGACGGTCGCCGTCACAAAGCTCGTGATTGACAAGAGTGCCGCATAAGCCGCAAGGCTGGTGCGACACTCTCTTTTTTGTTCATCTGATGGAAAGGTAAAAACTGGGCGCTCGGACTGTAAGGCTGTAGCTTTACGGTTGAAGTAGCCAGCCTCGGAGATCTTAACGGTACTTCAGCGAAGTAAGCAGAAATTGGAAAACATATAAAACGTAAAAATGCGCCATGTGGGCGACGTTCCATGACAAACCACCCGATATATAGAAAATGCCGGCCCATAGGCCGACACCCTAGTCGACGGACATCCGCTATAATCACTTGCGCCGGAAAAAAAATCGGGGTAGACTTTCCTGCATGGCGAAAACGGAGAGAAAAGCGAAAAACGGGGGACGGGGCGACATTCATGCCACCAGAACGACGGCCCAAGGAGCCGAGGGGAAAAAGCCCGGTCATTTTACTTCACTGTTTACCAGGCTCCTCCTGTATTTCATCGTTATCGTACTTGTTCCGATCCTCCTGATTTCCTTCTACTACATGGCCATCGGCAACAAGTCCATGACGGAATCTCTCAAGACGCAGGCCACCGACAGTATGGCGCGGCTCAAGGAACGATATGCGACACTAATCGATGAATATAGGCACAAAGCATATCTGCTTTCAACCGACGAAACCATTATCAAGCTCATGGAGGACGACAACAGAACGGAACGGGAACAGTCGGCAAAGTCATCGCAGATATATGCGACTCTTTTTTCGCTCATGAAAGGTGTACAGAATGATGCATCGGCGATCATCGTCAGCAACAGCGGCAACGTCCGATATTCCACACATGCGTTTCCAGCGGTATATGACCAGAGATACAATAGGCATGACGTAATCAATCCATTTCTGGCCCTAGACAGGCGGGGATTCGACAAATCGACGTTCATGACGATCAGCAACAGATACGTGAACGACAATAATCTGCAAATCGGCCTGAACATACAGCGAAAAGTGTACGATACTGACAATAACCCAATAGGATACGCGGTCATCGATGTATATATGAAGACGCTCGCGGAATTGAACAATGAACCAATATTGAGCGACATCATACTGATAGACACCAATACTTATTTTGCAGCCTCCATCACCCAGCCCGAACGTTTCGGCGATTTCGGCAATTTCCCGGAGCTGGACTCTCTCAGATCACCATACGAAGAAAAAAGCTACGCTGGAGAATCAGGGCTGATCGCGTCGCTGGTATTCATCCCAAATACATCGCTCCTGCTGGTCGGGGTGATAGAGAGCGCTCCGTACATGCAGAACCTCCGGCACTTCTTCCTGGTGGTGTGCGCGGTGTTCGCCGTAGGAGTCGTTCTGGCGAGTATCCTCGCCTATTTTTTCTCCAGATCCATCGCCACGCCGGTGAACCAACTCGTCAAGTCGATGCAGGTGGTGGAAACCGGATATCTCGATATCCAGGTGACGGAATCCAAGATTCAAGAAATCGCCCAGCTGGACGCTTCGTTCAACGCCATGGTACGACAGATCACGAACCTACTGGAATTGACCCAGGAAGAGGAGGAAAAACTCCGGGAGGCGGAACGCAAGGCTCTTGAGTCCCAGATGAACCCCCACTTCCTCTACAATACGCTCAACACAATCAAGGCGATAGCAAAGCTGCACGACGAACAGGAGATACTTACGATCACGACCAGACTGGGGAAGTTGCTGCGGAACACGATTGACAACCACGAATCGGAAGCCACGATTCGAGACAGCATCTCTCTCGTCGAAAGCTATCTCACCATCCAGAAGATACGGTTCGGAGAAAAGCTGCATGTGTTGATCGACGTCGATGAACAGATACTCGACATCAAGACGCCCAAACTCCTGATACAGCCCCTGGTGGAGAACGCCATCATCCATGGACTCGAACCGAAAATCGGAGACTGGAAGATTACAATCCGGGGTTCATACCGGATGGGCATGGTCAAGATTACGATCAGCGACAATGGAATTGGGTTTCCTCTGGGAACCTTGCCGGAGAATCTCGATGATTTGGCTGACAGTTCCCATGTAGGCGTATATAATGTCTATCGGAGAATCAAATTGAAATATGGCGAAGCCGGTTCATTGCGGATTCATTCCACACCCGACGCGGGGACACTGGTAGTCCTTTCATTCCCCGCCCGGACTACGACCAAGGAAAACGTGCAGGAAACTGTGGCGTTAGGAGACATACCATGAGCTATACTGTAGTCCTCGTTGAAGATGAAGCGCTGGTTCGAACAGAACTGGAACAGACCACCCCATGGGAGGAACTCGGGCTTGAGTTAATCGGCAGCGCGGAGAACGGGCTTGAAGGAGAAAAACTGATCAAGGCGCTGGAACCGGACATAGTCCTTACCGATATCCGGTTGCCAGGGCAGGACGGACTGACCATGCTGTCCCATTGTCCGGTCAGCCATGCGGTGATTCTCAGTGGACATACCGATTTCTCTTACATGAAGCAAGCCATCAGACTTGGTGTCTTCGACTATCTTCTCAAACCGGTAGATGACGGGGAGTTGGAAGCTACGTTCCGTCAACTCGTGGTGAAGATGCAGGAAGAAGACAAGGAGCTGGAACGCCTGACCAGCAACGCAAAGGAAGGTCCTGAATATATCCGCCTACCCCGCAACTTGGGCAACCATGTCGTTGACAATACCATTACGTTCATCGCGGAGAACTATGGCAACCCGATAGGGCTCCAGGAAGCCGCTTCCGCGCTGGATCTGTCTGAAAGTCATCTGAGCAGATTGTTCAAAGAAGTCACCGGGCTCAATTTCCTGCAATATCTCAACGCCTGGAGAATCAACAAGGCGGTGGAGCTACTGGCAAACCCCAGGAAGAACATCAGCGAAATCTCGATGAGCTGCGGCTTCCCCACCCCAGGGTATTTTGCAAAGATATTCAAGCGTTTCACTGGGGCCACCCCGTCCCAATTCAGGGATGAACATCCATCGCCCCGGTGAGCAGCGGCAGATACAGGGGATACTTTGGAGGAAAAAGCTGCACGGACATTGGTCCGAACCGAAACGACCCAGTAGCCCGTGGTATAGGGCACTTGCAGATTGTGTAACAAGGGGCAAAGACGTCTTCACAAAAAAACTGTGAAAGAAGCCCTTTGCGTTTCATCGTCAGTCCCGGCGCACAATCTTTAGGGATGTCCATCACCTTGTGCCATGGATCAAAGCGCTTCACATGCCACAGACTATCCGGCCAAAACAGAGTTCATGCTCAACACACACGAACAGGCGGCCATCCATGCTCATAGCCTCCGCAAGAACCCGCAATGAGATCGCCCGCTGGCGGGCGGCATCCATAGACATACAGGCAACCCGCAAGCCGGCAAACCGCGGACATGGCATCAGAACTCTATCGGGCCAAAAACATGGACCAGCTTTTGATCGGCGGGCAGTTCTTCTCCTGCGGGTCGCGAAGGCTCATCAACATAATGCAACGTAGAAATACCCATCTTCTCCGCAGCTTCGATGTTCTCGGCGTAGTCGTCGACGAAGAAGGTCTGCGCGGCAGTCATCCTTTCATGGTCCAGAATAAACTGGAAGTATTGCCGGGCCGGCTTGCTCATCCCCATTTCATGGGAGGGATACACCGCGTCAAACAATTCAAGGAAGCCCATGTCGGCGAGAATATCCCAATGCGGGGCAAAGGTGTTCGAACCGCAGACCACACGCTTGCCCATGCCTCTCAGCCGTTTCAACAAGGCGACCATAGGAGGGTTCAGAACCGGGGAAAAATGTTTGGCGAAGGGTTCCCCGTCTATATGGACGCCGAATTTCTTTTCTACATGCACCCAATATTCTGATGTTGGTATCGTTCCATCCATCAGCGGAAAATCATACTGTCTGTAGTCGGCAAGGAATTCGTCTATCGGGAGTCCCCATTCCTCCGCAACGGGTCTCAGCACATGAATATTTTTGACCACGACATTGCCCATGTCGAAAATGAACAGCTTCTTTTCATACACGGGCGAACCGGCGTTTTCCGCCGGTTCAACGGTTCCTTCTGCGAAATTCACATCAACCTTTTCTTGACTCATACACAGCAGCTCCACCAATGAAGTATTTTGACAGGGAGAAAAACAAGATGAACATCGGGATACTGGCGATTGCGGCCACAGCCATCATCGCGCCTTCATCGGTCAGCTTTTCCTCGGAGAACTTGGAGATGTACAACGGTATCGTCTTCATCTTCTCGCTTTGGATGACCAGCAGCGGCCACAGGAGGTTGTCCCACTGTCCTCTGAACGAGAGTATACCCAGTGTAGCAATGACCGGCGTACAGTTGGGGAATACGATTCGCCAGAAAATGCCGAACTCCCCCATGCCGTCCACACGGGCGGCGTCAAGGAATTCCGTAGGGAACGTCAACAGGTACTGACGCATCTGGAATACACCGAATGCGCTGACCAGAAACGGAAGGATCAGGCCGATATAGGTATTCTGTATCCGCAGCCCCGTGGCGACCATGTACAACGGGATCATGATGGCTTCAAAAGGAATCATCATCGTCGCCATGATCATCATGAACACGAAATTCCTCCCCCTGAACTTGAATTTCGCCAAGCCATATCCGGTGATGGAAGCGATCAGTATGGTCGTACAAGCGACCGAAGTGGCTACAATCAGGGAGTTGAGCATATTCCGCGGAAATATCCATGACCCGTCGTTGCCACGCAACGCCTTGAGAAAGTTTTCAAAATAGAACGGTTTCGGAATCCAGGAATACGGCATCCGCAAAATCTGCTTGCTGGTCATCATCGAAGCTGTGAACATGAACAGCAACGGAGTGACGGTGAATATCAACAAAATCAGCAACAGCGCCCAGATGACGACCTGGGACCAATGTCGCCTGATCCAAAGAAGCATTCTGGCATACCAAGGAGTGTTCAACCCATCCAACGGCTCCATAGGAGAAACAGTCTGCGCGGTAGAATTGTTCTTCATGACATCGCCCTCCTAATATTCCACATCGTCAGTCTTGGACGTGCGGAACTGTAGCCACGTCAGACAGAGCATGATGACGAACAGCACGATGCTCATCGCGCTCGCACGGCCGATACGCTGGTTTCTGATACCGGTCTGGTAGATGTTCAGCGTAATGACGTTGATCGGGGCGAGCGGGGCGCCGGACTGAACGAACAGATACTGCGTACTGAAGGTCTTGAGGCACTGCAACATCGCCATGATGGAGACCAGCACTACGGTTGGCTTGAGCAGCGGTAGCGTAATCTTCCAGAACGACTGCCATTTGTTCGCCCCGTCGATAGTAGCGGCCTCATAGATCGTAGGAGGAATCGAGGCAAGTCCCGTAATGAACAAAATGACGAAATACCCTATGTACTTCCAGAAATAGACGATCATCGTCGAAACCTGGACCTTAACGCTGTCGGCCAGCCATTTATGATCCACACCGGGAGTGTGGAGAATCGCATTCACCCATTGGTTCGCAAGTCCCCGCGGATCAAGCATCAGCATCCAGATGGCGGCGGCGACTACGGAAGAGAGGACGGCAGGAGTATAATAGGCGATTTGGAAAAAGCCCTTCGCACCCTTGGAATGAAGATTATGGATGAAATACGCATACATCAGGCTGAACACAAGCAACGGGACGAACGTTCCCACGGTGAAGACCAAGGTAGCGCGCATAGAATTCCAAAAGTCAGGCGACTTGAAGATATACTTGTAGTTGCCCAGACCAAGGAACTTCGGCGCGGCAAGCGAAAGAACACGCTTGTCGTATAAACTGGTAAATACTGCGTTGATGATTGGATAAAAGCTGAAAACGCAGAAAAACAATACCGCCGGAAGAACGAAGGCGATACCCCAGCGGGCTTGCTTTTTCTCTATGCCGGAATACTTCCTTATCTTCATCTGCGAGCTGTTTCCATCTTTCATGAATGAAAATCCTTCTTGTCTTTTCGGTTTCATCGACCGAGATTCCCTCACGGTATCTGTCGAAAAGGAATGCGGCCTTACTGTACGGGCCATATTCCGCTTCGCCATTCCTTGCGACCTCTACGGGAGGGACCGTATCGGTCTGGAGGCAGAAAAAAAGGGCCGCCGCCATACCGCGGAACGATATGGCGGACAGTCCTGAAAGCAATGCGAAATCACTGCTCGTCAAGCAATTCCTGAGCTGCGCTTCTCAAAGTCGCGAGAGCCTTTTCAGGAGTAACGCCACTGAGCATGACGGACTCGACGGCGCTGCGGATCAAAGTCTGGAGCTCGGAGCTATTGGCACCGTAGTACACGATGTGCCCCTTCTCCATGTCATGGGTGAAGACATCGGAATACGGCATGTTCTTGTAGGTATCGGAATTCAACAGAGCCTTGGTCGGCTGAATGATGTTGACTTCGGTGAGATACTCTTCGGCATGGCCGAGCATGTATCCGATCAGTTTCCACGCAGCCTGCTGCTTCGCCTTGGAACTCTGGGCGTTGACCATGTAGTAATGGCCGTAATAGCATCCGGCGGTATCATTGACGGCGTTCTCAAATACCGGGAACGGCACGACCATCCATTCGCCGCTGTCATAGAATTCGGGGTTGTCGGCCTTGATTCTGCCTTCCTGATACAAGCCGGTGGTCGCCATGGCGATATCGTTGTTGTCCTTGTTGAACAGAGAACGGGCGTTCTTGTAGGTCGGCGAACCGAGGTTCCGGCCATTGGGTCCCCACTGCTGCATGTAGGTCAGGAACTTGAGCCAGGCCTCGTCGCCGATGATGGCGGTCTTGCCGTCGTCGCTGATCAACTGTCCGCCGAGCTGCTCCACCATCGGCACGAACGCCACGAGGTAGTACGGATATCTGAAATCGAAGCCACGGCGGACCAGGATGTCTCCGTCGCGGATGACGAGCTTTTCAGAAACATCGGCCATCTCTTCCCATGTCTTGGGATAATCCTTTTCAGGATCAAGACCGGCGTCGCGGAATACCTTCTTGTTGATGAAAATACACCAGTTGGTCAGTTCAAGGGGAAGACCATAGACTTTACCATCGACGGTGACGGGGTCAAGCATTCCAGGGGCATAGGCATCGATTACAGCCTGCATGTCCTTGAAACCCGCCGCGACCGGATCAACCGGAGCGACACGGCCGTTGACGATATAGGCATACTCATCTTCAATGGAAAGATTGAAGATATCCGGCCCTTGGTTCGCTGCGAACGCCGTCTGCACCAGCTCGATCATCTTGGTTGCGGACTGGGTAGTGCGATTGACCGTGATATTCGGATTCGCAGTCTGGAATTCCTGGATATAGCGATCTTCGATACGGGTTCTATTCGGATCTTCATGGGTCCAGAACTCAAGCGTGATAGGTCCTGTCTCTTCCTTGGCGCCCTGCGCAAAGAGCATCGTCGGAACGAGCATTGCGATAATGGTCAGGATAACAATGGTTTTCTTCATGAAAAACCCTCCATTTGTGTGATACTCTATTTTCCCATCGTCGTTTCATACTGGCAAGTGAAGGATTTTGCCATTCATCATCCGTTTTTGTGAGAGGCATCCTCTTTTGGCTGTTTCTTCAATGCCGAATATAACAATAATTAATATAAAGACTTATCAATAAATATAGCCATATGCGGTACAACAGGTTTGAGATGCCTTGAACAGTTTTGCCGTGAACAACATTCCTCCGTCACTCCAACTGAAAAAGAGGAAGAAAAACTGATATTGACATATTTTTTTCCATAGGTATACTGGCGGAACATTCCAATTGTATTAAAAAAGTGGAGAAATATAATGCATATTACAAAGTATAAGACCGCTGTCCTGATTTTAGCAACCGTTCTATTGGCGCTGAGCGCCGTGGCTTGCGATACTAGCGTGAAGCCTCCGCAAGCGACGACGCCGTCCCAAGGAACACCCCCGCAACAGGACTCGAAAGATTTTATCATTTCGGGAACCACACTGGTCTCATATAATGGAACGGATGCAAAAGTACTGATCCCGAGGGGAATCACCCAGATAGGGGACCGTGCGTTCCACTGCAGGAAATCCGTAACCGCCGTAGAGCTTCCAGATACGATTGAGCATATAGGGGAGCAGGTGTTTACAAAATCAGGCATCAAGGAAATCATCATCCCGGCTTCTGTGCGGACAATCGGGGAATGGGCGTTCCAAAGCTGTCCAGAGCTGGAGCGAATCACATTCTCGCCGGAATCCAAGATGACAACGTTCGGAAGTTCCGCCTTTGTCGGCTGCGAATCCCTTGCCTCCGTCACGCTCCCTCCAAGTTTGGAGGAGATTCCTTCACAGGCGTTCATGGACTGCACATCGCTGGAAACGATCGCGGTACCAGACTCCGTACATACGATCGGCACGGAAGCGTTCAGAAGCACGGGGTTGAAAAGTTTGACGTTGCCCGCGAACATCCAGAAAATCGAGTCGCGGGCATTCTATCTGTCGAAGGCCCTGGCATCGGCGACGGTTTCACAAACGGCGCCCGATGAGTCTTGGAAAAACTTGGACGACGATGAGCGGGGAATGGACAGCTACGTATTCGAAGGATGCGATAAACTACAGAGCTTTGAAGTCCCGTCACGCTGTAGACATCTGAAAGGATGGACCTTCATGGGGATGAACGGACTGAAAACGCTGACGTTTCATAGGGACATCCGACGATACGGAGAATTCCTTGCGCCGGGAGACCGGGACTTGCATGTGATTATACAGAATGAGGAGCCCTCGGCGATAGAAGTCATGGGATATTCATTCCCAAACCCAAAACCAGGCAAGCTCAAAATCTTCGTTCCCGCAAAATCCGTAGAGGCATATAAAGGAAACGCCGCATGGAACCCGTATGCCGACTATATCGAGGCGGCGCAATAGTGCGACTATTCCGAGCACCCGCCCAGGACGTCCGCCGTCCGGCAGAGGAATGATTTATTCCCTGCCGGCCATGAAGGCCGCAAGCTTCTCCATGGTTTCAGCGCTGATATCGTGCTCGATCAGGCAGGCGTCCTGTTCAGCGACATCCGGGGAGACCCCGAGCACATCGGCAAGAAATGTCGTAAGGGTCTTGTGCCTGGTATATACCTGAGAAGCCTTCACACGCCCTTTTTGCGTCAGAGAAATATCCCCGTAGGTTTCCTGATGGATATATCCGTCGGCCTGGAGAACCTTCATGGCCCGGCTGACACTCGGCTTGGTCACACCAAGGCGCAGGGCGACGTCGGTAATTCTCACCTTCCCTCCCTGCTCTTCGATAGCGAGCACAGCCTCCAGATAGTCTTCACCTGATTTCTGCATGATTATCGCTACTCCTTGCGTCAGTATCGTACCGGATTCCACTGGCAATTTCTCCGAATCCAGACATTATTGGACATCGTACCATTGTCAAGCCCGTTTTGCAATGCCGCCAGTTTGCCCTATGTATGGAAAGACCACATGTCCTGCTACAATAATAATGGAAAAAAAGCTAAAAGTGACATTTTTTTCTTACGTTTCGACGGTCTTTTAAAAAAACAGGGCGACAGGTTGACTGTTTTCTCTAGGATCAACGGTTTTTCTCGCTTTTCCCACATTATTCAACATATAGTCCCCTAAACTCTTGACACTCAAGTTAGTTATGGCTAACTTGTTAGTCAAAACTAACCCACCATCGATTCAAGAGGGCAGAAGCATCTGATGAACGACACAGAAACAAACAATATGGCGTCTACGAAGGATAGGATCAAAACGTTGGCGACGCTTGCCAGTGGACAGACTGCCAGAATAATGGGCATCGAAGCCCCGCGCCCCTTGAAACGGAGGCTCATGGACATGGGATTGACGCATGGGGTCACCGTTAAAGTCCTGAAGGTCGCCCCTTTGGGGGATCCCATGGAGATAGCGCTTCGGGGTTACCATCTCTGCTTGAGACGGGATGAGGCGGCGAAAGTGGCGATTGAAGGCGTTGACGTTGCGCAAGAAAAAAATAGGCGTTGATTTCACAGGAATCACAGGAGCAAAACGCAGATGGCTACTATCGCATTGATCGGCAATCCGAATTCGGGCAAAACCACCCTTTTCAATCAGCTGACGGGGACTACCGCCCATGTCGGCAACTGGCCGGGAGTGACAGTTGAGAAAAAGGAAGGGACTTGTACCATAGGCGACCAATCTTGGGAGGTCGTGGATTTGCCCGGTATCTATTCGCTCTCCCCATATTCTCCGGAGGAACAACTTTCCCGCAGGTACATTCTGGACAACCAGCCGGACTTGATTGTTGATGTCATCGACGCGACGAACCTGGAACGCAGCCTCTATCTGACGACACAGTTGGCGGAACTGGGAAGACCTCTTTTGCTTGCGCTGAACATGCAGGATCTGTTGCAACGGGATGGAGTCGAAATTGACACCGAGCAGCTTGCACGCATGACCGGTTGCCCAGTAACCGAGATTTCCGCAAGCAAGGGAACCGGCATCCCGCGACTCAAGGAGCTTGCGAAGGCAACGGTCGATGAGCATCGGATTCCCGCATGTCCGCTGTTTTCCTCAGAGGTCGAGAACTGGCTGACCAAAATCATCGCGGATGACTATCTCCATAGCATCCCATCAGGCAGGCCTCCCCGCTGGGCAGCGATCAAATTGCTGGAGGAAGATGAACTGTTCGCATCTTCCATGCCGAAACCTCCCACGAAATTTTCTGAAATGATGGCCCAGGCACGAGTTTGTCTGCAAAAACAATACTGTGATGATACGGAAAGCGTCATCATTGATCAACGGTACAAAGTCGCCGAACAAATCAGTCAAGCCTGCGTCCATGCAATCAAACGAGGGCAGAAACAGTTCAACCTGGATACGATACTGACCAACCGGTTCGCGGCGATTCCCCTATTCATCTTGATCATGGCTGCGGTATTCTATATATCGATTCAATTGGTGGGAGGAGTGACCACCGCGCCGTTGGAGTTCCTGTTCGGTGAATGGATTCCAGAGAAGCTTGGCGGCCTTCTTGCGAGCTGGGGCGTCATACCGTTCTTGTCAGGTTTGTTGATCGATGGGATCATCGCCGGTGTCGGCGCGGTCCTGACGTTCGTTCCCCAGCTGTTCGTATTGTTCTTGTTGCTCAGCTTGTTGGAGGACTGCGGATATATGGCCCGTATCGCGTTCATCATGGACAGGCTGATGCGATCGATGGGCCTTTCCGGCAAATCGATTATCCCATTGGTGATTGGAACTGGTTGTTCGGTACCCGCAATTATGAGTTCGCGGACGATTGAACACCAGAAGCAACGGGAACTGACGGTGCTTGTCACGCCTTTCATTCCCTGCGGGGCGAAAATGCCGATTTTCGCATTGATGATCGCCGCGTTCTTTCCTGGGAGATGGTATGTGGCGCCGACGCTCTATTTCATCGGCATCCTCGCCGTAGTTGCGACTGGCCTGCTCAGTCGCAAAATGGACAAGCACAAGGAACAGAACGCATTCATCATGGAGCTGCCTCGCTATCAAGTACCCACGCCGCGCAACACATGGTTGCAGACCTGGGAGCGAACCAGAGGATTTCTTATCAAGGCCGGAACGATCATTCTGCTTGCTTCGGCGCTCATCTGGCTATTGCAGTCCTATAGTTTCTCATTCAAGGCGGTCGCCCCGACGGACAGCATGCTCGCGACATTGGGGAGGATCATAGCCCCTCTGTTCATCCCGCTCGGATTTGGTACATGGCAGGCATCGGTCGCGTTACTTACGGGCATCGCGGCGAAAGAATCGATAGTCTCCACGCTGTCGGTAACGTTGGGAGGTGCTTCCGTTTCATCAATCTTCACTCCCCATGCGGCGTTGGCCTATATGGTGTTCATACTCCTTGCTTCACCTTGCATCGCGGCGATCAGCGCCATGGGCAAGGAACTTGGCGGCGGCAGGAAACTTGCGAAGGCTCTGGCCTGGCAGACGGGCTTCGCCTACATCACTGCCATGTTGTTCAATCTGTTCAGCATGGTCATTCTCTAGGAGGGGCGCGATGAATCCCATCATAGCGAACATATTGGTCGCCGGAGTGATATTGGCCTTGTTGGCGGCGGCGATTCTCGTGACGGTCCGTCAACGAAGGAATGAACGCTGCGGTTGTTCTTCCGGCAACAAGAAAAAATGTCCAGCTTGCGATGAAGCTGTCAAAAAACAGAAGCATGATTGCTCGAAGGGATGCTCCGGCTGCCCCTTCGCCGGATCTTGCCATTGAGCGTTGGGTTCTACAGGTTCGCTCTGGACTTGATCGGTGATTGCTCCAGGCTTAACCGGTGTTCACTTGGTGATTGCTCAGTGTTCGCTCTTGAACCAGTTTCCACACACCTACCCTCGCCCGGGTCGTTCGCAGATCGTTCGCCGCAGGTCGTTCGCAGGTCGTTCGGGCGGGAAAGTCTGGTGGGAAAAGCAATGCGGGCTTGTGGGCATGGCTGGCAGGAAATTCTAGCATCCGATGTCCACATATCACCAACAAAATAAAATAATGGCATGATTCAATTGAATCATGCCATCGTTCATCATCAGTCCCAACAAAACGTAGGTGTCATTTCTGGTCGGTCTTTTTTTTCTTTTTACCAAGCAGGAGCAGCACGAAATAGATAATCAGGATAACAGCGAAAATCGCCGCCATCCCCTGCCACATCAATGTAAGGGAATGGGTCACGACAGTAGCGTCCATGGGATACCTCCATTAAAGAAGTCCCGGGACCAAGCCCAGGATGACACCGCCGGCGATGACGGATCCGATCTGGCCAGCTACGTTGGCTCCAATCGCATGCATCAGCAGGTGGTTCTGCGGGTCGGCTTCCTGCCCCATTCTCTGGATGACACGAGCAGACATCGGGAAAGCGGAAATACCGGCGCCGCCGACCATCGGGTTGACCTTGTTCTTGCAGAACAGGTTCAGCACCTTGGCGAAAACCACTCCGGCGATTGTGTCGAACACGAATGCCAGCAGGCCAAGCGCCATGATCATCAGCGTCTGAACAGTTACAAAGTTTCCAGCCTTCATGGTCGCGGCGATTGTAATTCCGAGCAACAACGTAATCAGGTTGGCGAGTACATTCTGCGCCGTCTCGGACAAGGAACCAAGAACACCGCATTCACGAATCAGGTTGCCGAACATCAGCAGTCCAACCAACGACACGGAAGCGGGCGCGACATAACCGGCGACCAACGTGACGATGATCGGAAACAGAATCCTCGCAGTCTTGCCGACCGAACGGGGATTGTACGGCATCTTGATGGCCCGCTCTTTCTTGGTCGTGACCAATTTGATAGCGAACGGCTGTATGATCGGGACCAACGCCATATAGGAATACGCCGCAACGGCGATGGGGCCTACATATTTGCTCCCCAGCACCTGCGATACAAGAATCGAGGTGGGACCGTCCGCCGCGCCGATGATTCCGATTGAAGCCGCATCGACCAGATTGAAGCCAAGCAAGGCCGCACAGGTGATCGTCGCGAAGATACCCCACTGGGCCGCGGCACCGAACAGAATCAGCTTCGGGTTGGACAGGAGCGGACCGAAGTCGATCATCGCCCCGATACCAATGAACAGAAGCAACGGCATCGCCTCTGCGGCATGGATCCCGACACTGAACATCCAATCCAGGATACCGGTCACTTCACCGATACCAGCCATTGATTGCGTTATGGCACCTGAAAACGGGATATTGACCAGAATGGCCCCGAATCCCATCGGCAGAAGCAACGCAGGCTCAAGCTTCTTGTTGATAGCCAAATAGATGAGAATGGCGCCCACGGCATACATGACAAGCTGCTGCCATGTGGTGTTCATGACGCCTTCGAACAGGAAGTTCATGATGGACCTCCGATACTGCGAATAGGGGAAGAAGTTGACTCCGGCCTCTCCCGACACGGTAGCTCCCCCGACTTCATCATCATAGCCGTACAGACAAGGCGCGTCAAACCGTTCAGACTATTTTCATGAAAAAAAGACGACCTCATAGCGACACAGCTTGCAGTTTTATCGCATATTATCTGTATATTTATGCAAAAACTCTAGCGTTTCTTAGAAAAAAACGGTAGAATCGCAAACATAAACCGTATCCATACGACTTGATAAAGCAGAAAGGAGCTTATACGTATGAAAAAGATTCTTGTGATGATGATTATCGCACTGCTGGTGTGTTCCTTCGCATTCGCGGCAGGCGCCGTTGAGCAGACGGACAATTCCCTGCAAAAGGTATTGGACAAGAAAGTCTTTGTCCTCGGTCTGGACGATTCCTTCCCTCCCATGGGATTCCGCGATGAGAACAATGAAATCGTCGGCTTCGACATCGACGTAGCGAAAGAAGTCTGTGCCCGGCTCGGCGTACAGCTTGTTTGCCAGCCGATCGATTGGAATGCGAAAGAGCAGGAACTGAACACCGGTAACATCGACTGTATTTGGAACGGCTTCACCATGACTGAAGAACGAAAACAGCAGCTCGCCTTTACTGAACCGTATGTGGATAATGCGCAGGTCGTAGTCGTCAAGGCCGATTCTCCAGTCAAGGCGCTTTCCGATTTCGCTGGAAAAAAGATAGGCTTGCAGGCGGGCTCTTCCGCGGCGGAAGCAGTCGAAGACTCGCCCGAATTCAAAAAATCAGTCAAGCAAATCGTTGAGTTCAAGGACAACCTCACCGCGTTGATGGACCTTGAGATTGGCGGTGTAGACGGCGTCGTCCTTGATTTACTGGTTGCGAACGACAATATCAACCGCAGCGGCAAGGATTTCCGTATCCTCGAAGAGACTTTGACGAAGGAAGAGTATGGAATCGGCTTTCGCAAGAATGACCTGAAGCTTCGTGACGCAGTACAGTTCCAACTTGAAGCGATGGCTAAAGACGGTACATTGGCTGATATCGCCACCACCTGGTTCGGCGCGGACATCACTGTTGTGAAAAGATAAGGATATCGTTATGATGACGGGGAGCCATGCGGCTCCCCGTTTTTGTTTCCATACCATCGGTGTTCCATTCCGTATCGATTCCCGAACAAGGAATATCGGCGAAGCGAGCAGAAGCGGAGACGGAAAACATTAGAAGGAACATATATTCGCAAGTGGCAGAAGTGACATCGTATCGGACGTGAGACGACCAGGAACGCGGCAGCGAGCATATCTGCGATATGTGAGCGAAGAAGTGACGCACCATCAGACGTGAGATGCGCAAAGACGATGCGAAGGAGATCACGCCTGAGACCAGGAACGCAACAGCGAGCATATCTGCGATATGTGAGCGAAGAAGTGACGCACTATCAGACGTGAGATGCGAGCATCAAAGAAGAGGAAAAGAGAGGACATAGAACACAAGATGACCCAACTACTACTACAACTACTCGAAGGAACCCTCACCAGTCTGAAAATCTTTTTCCTGACGCTGCTGTTCGCATTGCCGTTGGGTATCGTGGTCGCACAGGGACGGATGAGCAAGAACCGGCTGGTGTCCGGCATTGTCAATATCTATATTATGATTATGCGTGGAACACCCCTTATCCTGCAACTCATCTTCGTTTATTTTGCTCCATATTACATTTTCAGAGCATCGTTCGACAGATTTACAGCGGTAATCGTTGCATATGTCATCAACTACGCAGCCTATTTCGCGGAGATATATCGCGGAGGCATACAGTCGATTCCAAAGGGGCAGTATGAGGCGAGTCAGGTGCTGGGATTCACGAAGTTCCATACGTTCACACATATCGTCTGCCCACAGGTCGTGAAGCGGATTATCCCGGCGATGGGAAATGAAGTCATCACGTTGGTGAAGGATACTGCGCTGGCGCAGACAATCGGAGTGGCGGAATTGTTCAGGGTCGCGCAGAACGCATCGGCGAGAGAGTTCTCCACGATGCCGATATTCGTGGCGGGACTATTCTACTTCATCATGAACATGATCGTCTCCAAGACCTTCGACAAGATCGAGCTCAAGCTCGCCTACTACAACTAGGAGCCGCACCATGCATGTGATTACGGTCAACGACATCCACAAGAATTTCAATGAACTCCAAGTCCTGAAAGGAATATCCTTCAACGTGGACAAGGGGGAAGTGCTTTCGATTATCGGCCCGTCAGGATCGGGGAAAAGCACCCTGCTCCGCTGCATCACCCAGCTTGAGACAATCGACGGCGGCGCGGTGGAAATTTGCGGCGACACGTTGGCGAAGATGAGCGAATCGGGGACGGTCGTCTATTCGGACAAGGCGACGCTCCGCAAAATACGGCTCCATGTGGGGCTGGTATTCCAGAATTTCAACCTATTCCCTCATTTTTCGGTGATGAGGAACATTACGGAAGCCCAAGTGCATGTCCTGGGAGTCTCCAAGGAAGAAGCAAAAACTACGGCGACGGGGTTGCTGAAGAAGATGGGGCTTGAGGACAAGGCTTCGGCCTACCCCTGCCAGCTTTCCGGAGGGCAACAGCAACGGGTATCCATCGCACGCGCATTAGCGCTCAAACCCGAAGTGCTGTGTTTCGATGAACCGACCAGCGCGCTAGATCCGGAGTTGACGGGTGAAATCCTCAAGGTCATCAAGGAACTGGCCGCGGAAAAGATGACCATGGTGGTGGTCACCCATGAAATGGCGTTCGCCAGGGATATCAGCGACCGGGTCATTTTCATGGATGACGGCATTATCGCAGAGCAAGGGACTCCTGACGAAGTGTTCAATCATCCAAAAAACGAGCGCACGAAACGTTTTCTCTCCCGTTTTGCATAAATCATTGTGATTCAAAGAACAAGAATGCTTCCTGACAGTTCGTTGGCAAAGCTTCCTTTATGATAGGCGGGGACGCCGCTGACCATAACCAGCTCCATGCCGGCATTCATGGCCGTCGGGTTGAGTACCGTCGCGTTGTCGTGAATCGTGAGAGGATCGAAAACCACGAGGTCCGCCTGAAAGCCTCCTTTGACTAGCCCTCGGTCCAGCAATCCAAGACGTCGGGCGGGTTCGTATGTCATCCTCCGAATCATCTGTTCAAGGGGCAGGACTTCCTCCTGTCGCCAATACTTGTCCAACAAATGGACTGCTGCCGCCCAAGAACGTGGATGACACCTGTCGCCGGAATAGAGGGCGTCAGTACCGAAACACCCCAAAGGGTGTCGCATAATGAGCTTCAAGGACTCTTCCGTCTGTGTCGTATCGACCATCACCGCCGCACCGCTTTCCTGCGCAAGAATATCGAAGAAAGCGTCAAATGGTTCTTGTGAACGTTTTGCGGCTATGTCTGAGATACTCATGCCATTGTATTCCTCGGTAGCGTCCAAGGACACAACTGAAATATCTTCCCATCCACACAACTCGTAGATACTGTCCCATCCATCGGGCCTTTCCATCGCCCGGCGCATGGCGGCCCTGTGTTCCGAGTCGCCGAGCCGTTGCCGCAAGTCGTTTCGGCTCAGTCGGAGATACTCGGGCGGCAACAGGCTGAACAGAGATGTCGAGCCATATTCATATGGATACTGGTCGAATAAAACATCGACGCCTTCGGCACGATACTCTTCGATCATCTGAAGCATTCTGGGTACTTCATCCTGATTTTTTCTTCCGATCGCTTTAAGGTGGGATACCTCCAGCCGTACCCCAGTCTCCCTTGCGAGGTCAAGGACTTCCTTTAGGGACGAAAGTACGTCATCGCCTTCGCAACGGTGATGAACAGCAAAGATTTTCCCTTTGCGGGCGGTAGCGGAAAGCAATGCGAGAAGCTCCGCACGGTCAGCGAACATGCAGGGAGCGTAATAGAGTCCTGACGAGAATCCAACGCACCCCTCGTCGAGAGCCTGTTCCAGCAGCTCCACCATCCGGCACACCTCGCGTGAAGTGGCGGCCCTGTTCGGGTTACCCTCGATCACCGCGCAACGCAGGGCGGAATGGGCCTGCAAAAACGCCATGTTCGTCCCGATGCCTTGCACCGCAAGTTTATCTACGAAACTTCCGAAGGAGGTCCAGTTCCAAGCTCCGTCGTAATCGCCCAGCACATCCCTCGTCATTTCCCTGACAGTCCCGACCGCTTGCTCAGTCACCCCCAGAGGATACACGCCAACCCCGCAGTTCCCCGCGACTTCAGAAGTGATGCCTTGCGCAATCTTGCCGTACATATGCCCGGCCCGCAAAGCTTCCAGTTCGGAATGCCCATGCATGTCAATGAAACCGGGACAGACAATCAATCCGGTACAGTCGAACTCATGCGCCGGAACATCGCCCGCAAGATTCCCGATAGAAACGATCCGACCGTCCTTGACACCGACGTCCCCTACAAATGAAGATGAGCCGGAACCATCGACGACGGTCCCCTTCCGCAGCAGATAGTCGTATTTCATGGATGTCCCTCCATGGGCAGTATACCACTTTCACCTATTCTTGGCAGAGGCGCGTCAGGCTCGCGAGTTCCCGCTGAACGGACTCCTCGATCATCCTCGCCGTCCCCTGATAGTTTCCCCTCCGCTGTGTCAACGCCAAGGTCGCTTTGAATTCAGGAAGCCTACCGCCATCGAGTACCGCGGGAGGATAGCCTCCCGCGAGCAACTCACCCGCAAGCGCAAGCCATGCGACCGCGACGCCATGTCGCTCGAACGGGCGAATGCGAAGCAGTTCTCCGAACAGGAATACACCGCGAACCATCGGATGCAGCATGCGCCATTCACGATCGTACTGGACGAACAATGTCTCCATCTGCTGATAGACGGGAAAAATCCGCTGGTCCCCACCCCAAGCGCCACCGGCGGGAATCTCGGCGTTACGATAGATACCTGAGCCTTCATCATCCAAAGCATGGAGCAAGGCATGATGCAGATCCTTCAGGGATTGTTCGGACCAGAAAGATGTTTCAACGGATTCCGCGGGACCATACAGAGGACCGAGCCCGGTCTGGCGCAGCAGAGCGTACAGAACGCTCCGGCAGTTGAGCAGCAACAGGTGGGTGGACAACGGCAGTTCCGGCACTATGTGATTGGTGAATATGCGATGAACCTGTTCCGCGGAAGCCGGAATCGCTTCATCTTCCATGATACAAAGACAAAGCGCTTCACAGATACGGTTCCAGCCCCCTTTGAGTTTGTCGATGGAAACACCTTCCGAAGACTGGCTGAAAATCTGACGGCATTGATCAAGATGGGAAAAATTCTGAGCGCCCACCCTCATGTCGAAGTTTTTCAGATGTCGCAGCCGCCTGCCGTCGCCAGGCTTCGGCGCATCCACGGGAATGTTCCAGGCCCAGCCAGAACGTTGCGCACCATCGACGCGCCCCTCGGAGCATAATATCCTGATTCTGCGTTCCGAAATTCCCCACCGACCGGAAGCCTCCTTGATGTTCATATACTGCATGGTATTCTCCTGTATGTATGGCGGTTAAAAACCTATTTATATTATATTCCTAATAAGGAATGATATCAAGAGTTTTATAATGCACAGAATACTGTTGAAAAGTGGATAGGAGAAAGATGTCCTCATACCAGTATATCATAGGAACAGCCTGAGTGTGTATCAATCCGTTTGACCTTCATCCTCGTTTTCAGGATACTGGCACAGGAAGCAACATCTATGATATCAGCGCTGCTTCCACCGCTTGTATATATGATACGTTTTGAGGAGATGGCTGTGGAAACCTATGATGTCGTTATCGTCGGCTCCGGTCCTGCGGGCATGGGGGCGGCGTTTTCCCTGATACAGAGTAAGCCTGACGCAAAAATACTGATGCTCGACCAGGAGAAGTTCTCTACCGGCGGCATGCGCAACGATTGCAAGATGAACTTCACCTACCCTATCGGCTTTCCCGATGAATACTGGACGAAAGAGCAGGCTGACCTGTATCTGGAACAAGTCACGGAGTTTCTTAAGCCGGAGATCCTGCCCAAAAGCAATATTGAAGTCTATCAGAAACGTGCGCAGCGGCTTGGTTGCAGCCTCCTGGAAATCCGTCAGACCCATTTGGGAACGGACGGCGGTCTCAGGTTGATCAAACAGCTTCTCGCAGCTTTGGAGACAAAGGGCATTGTTCTTTCCTTGGGCGAAGCGATGCTTTCCGTAGACAATGCGGACAAAACCATCACCACCGACAAACGGAAAATCGGGTACAGGACGCTACTCATCGCACCGGGACGGAAAGGATTCCATTTCCTTCAGCAGATGATGCATTCCCTCGCCGTCCCGTTCGTCGACAATATCGTCGATATCGGCATCCGCGTTGAAACTCGTATCGAACACTATCCGATCGTCAAGGACTACTATGATCCGAAGTTCTACTTTCCTGAAAAGGTCCGTACGTTCTGCACGAACAGCGGCAACGCACATGTCGTGAAGGAACGGTACGCTACGGAACGAGGCGACGAGTGGTACTCGGTCAATGGACACGCCTATTCCGCCGACAAGAATACGGATAACGGCCTGGTCAATTTCGCAATCCTCAAGACAGTCAGGTTTACCGCCCCGCTGGCCAGCGGACAGGCGTTCGCGGAAAACCTGGGATTACAGGCGGCCTTGATGGGAGGTGGAAAACCACTGATGCAACGTGTCGGAGACTTCCGGCTTGGCTCCCGGTCGAAAGAGTGCAGCTTCAATTCCGACTTGTATGACTTCAAACCCAGCCTGCGGGATTGCTGTCCGGGGGATATCTCCTTGGCGATGCCTGCGAAAATCCTCAGGGCGATCTGGAAGGCGATGAAAAACCTTGATACGATCGTACCTGGCGTACTCCATCCATCTACAATCATGTACTATCCAGAAATCAAGCTGTATGCAAACAAGCCACAATACCAAGACAGCCATTTTCAGGTGGTTGACGGAATCTTCTTCGCGGGAGACGGCGCGGGAACCAGCAGGGGAATCACCGCGGCCTGGGCCAGCGGCATCCGCGCTTCGGAAGGAATGGCAGAGCTATTATAACGGCAGGAAGAACAATCAAGGTGTTCACCGTTCAAGAAAATCGTCACAACCGGCACATGTTGGTTGTGATTTTTTTGCAGCAATCGGCTCTTCGGCGAAGCACCCTCAATTGGTTGCATATTGAAAAGCACCCTCAATTGGTTGCGCAATAAAAAAAACATGCTATAATCGATAGCGACAAGGTAAACGTATGAGATATTACACGGTACTTATGATAGATCTAAAGAAATCCCGCTCGTATTCCATCGATGACAGAAATTCTATCCAACAATATATTCTGGAAGTGATGCGCGGGCTCAATGTGCTGTTTCAGAAAGAGTTGGCGAGAGAAGTATACTTCAGCGCCGGAGACGAAGTACAGGGGCTCTTCAATTCACCGACCGCCGCCTTTCTCTACCTGCGCCTGTTCAATATGCTTATTTTCCCAGTCGAGACAAAAGCGGGGCTGGGTATCGGAACCTGGGATATCAAGGTTGACGACGCCAGTACCGCCGCGCAAGACGGACGTGCGTATCACAACGCCAGGGAAGCGATTGACGCGGCGCGCAATTCCTTTGAATATTCAATCCTCCTCCTCTCCGGAGAGGCAGACGATGTATTCGTCAATTCCTCGATGAATTTTCAAACCGTTCTGACTGGCAAACTGAATGAATACCAGAACCAACTCATGATACTCTCTGAAATCTTATTTCCGATAGATATTCACGACATCATCACTCCTGCGTATGCGCAAACAATCAGCCGTCTCATCACCATCAGGAACGACTCACATTATTATCGGGGACGACAACAAAACAGAAGAAGGATCAACAAACGATACCCATTTGACTTACAACACAACTGGAACGACTATTTGCCGGAATGCTCGCCTGTAGATGCGGAAAATGGGCCTTCCCAGTTCTTCATCACAGAGGGAAAAACAAGAGGGTTGTCGACAAAATTATCCTACATGATGGGAAAGAGCAGGCAAAGCATCGACAAGACTTTGAAAGCCGCAGGCATCTACGAATTGAGGAATTCAGCAATCGCGACATTGCGTTTGTTGAATACCAGATGGAGGATGTGATGATTTTCGCTCTATTGTGCATCGCTCATTTGCTTGGGGATTTCAGCTTCCAGCCGGCAGCGCTGGCGGAAAATAAAAAGGCTCAACCACGTTTTCTATTGCTCCACGCATGTATCTACGCACTTTCATTCGCGATAGTCTGTTTTACCTTCCTGTCTTTTCAATCTCTGCCGCTGAGTTATGGGATCATCGTACTTTCCCATCTGATGATCGACTGGGCCAAAACAAAAATTGAGAAATCGCCTAGGGGCACAGGTGCTTTGGTGAGTTTTCTCATCGACCAAGCCTTGCATATTGGCATTATCTTCATGGTCTACAAGGTATTCGGGCTTGAAAAACAAACCAATGGAGTTTTCGAGCGCTGCTGCACGTGGCAATATTTTCATGAAGTTGTCATATACGCCGTGATGTACCTGTCCATATTGAACCCGACCGCGGTCTTTATCAGAAAACTATTTACCTGCATCGACAAAAACCTCGAACAGACAGCGGAAGACCGGAACCCACGAATCGGCGGCATCATCGGCAAATTGGAACGAATCATCATCTCAACGCTGGTTCTATGCGGACAGTTCGGAGCTATAGGGTTCGTCCTGACAGCGAAGAGCATCGCCCGATTTCGCCAACTGGAAGACCAGACCTTCGCGGAAAAATATCTGGTCGGAACTCTGACCAGCACTGCGATAGCCCTGATCGCGGCTATCGTGGTGAAAAAACTGCTGTAGACATCAGGGCCGGTTCTCCAAAAACACACGCAACCAGCCGTTCGCAGAAATGGAAAATGCGACTAAGGCCTTGCAAGGACAACGAAGTACCGAATGTCTTATTTCTCCCCCCCCCTGCGAAGAAGAAAGAATCTCCAATGAGGCGACTGGAGAATGACAGTGCCACTGCACGGCCTTGTGAGGACAACGATGGTGGAGCTTCTGTACCCGAGCAGCCTGCCTGCGAAGGAGAATGGCTACGGGACGAGGCGGACGAACAAGGACAGCGCCACTGCACGGCCTTGTGAGGACAGCGATGGTGGAGCTTCTGTACCCGAGCAGCCTGCCTGCGAAGGAGAATGGCTACGGGACGAGGCGGACGAACAAGGACAGTGCTACTGCACAGCCTTGCAAGGACAGCGATGATGGAGCTTCTGTACCCGAGCAGCCTGCCTGCGAAGGAGAATGGCTACGGGACGAGGCGGACGAACAAGGACAGTGCTACTGCACGGCCTTGTGAGGACAACGAAGTACCACAGCCATTATCCAAGCAGGAAGAGAGTGAGGGGGAAAGTAAGGAGAAACACCACATTGCTTGCCGCCGTCGTCCTTGCCGCGAATTTCGCGTCGCCGCCAAGATCGGTGGCGAGGATTACAGCCTGGGCCATGACCGGCATCCCCATCTGGATAATCAGGACATCGGCGGAGAGTTTGTCCATGACGATTCCAAGCCTGCGCCCAACAATAATGAACAGGTACATCAATACTGGCGCCAATAGGAAACGGCAAAAGAACACCGCCCATGAAGCCTTGGTGGGAACCATCTCCTTCAGAGGAATCGTGGCAAGGAACATACCGATGTAGAGCATGGATAGCGGAGTCGTCATACCACCGACATACGAAAGCGCGTTATTCAACGGTGACGGAAGCCGCCAATCCAAGGCGGCTAGCGCAACACCGACGACCAATGCCACCAGAGGGGGTGTCGTTACGACCTTTTTCAGTCGCTGACCAACAGTATATTGAAGGACCGGGCCATCGCATCCAGATTCGGACATACAACGCGCATCATGGGAAAGACCAGAAATACCGATGGTCCAGCATATGATGGTTGAAGACAAAAATGTAACAGTCACCGCCGGAATGGATGCGTCTCCATAGACGATCAGGCTGACGGGAAAACCGATGAACAATGTATTGGAGACTACCGACATCAAGGTAAAGACACCCCGGCGGCAACGGGGAACCTTGCAAAGAATAGCAAAGCCCCAAGACAACGCATAGAGAAGAAACAACATCAGCAACGGCAAAGGGATGATTGGTAGCATTCCGACAAGCTCATCGTGAGTAAACATGTTGGTGAGGTTCCAGACCATCATGCAGGGAACAGAAAACTTGACGACGAATCTGGAAATGAACTCCATCACGGGAGCGCTGACCCATCCAAGCTTGTACAGAAACGCCCCCGCCCCGAACAGAAGCAGCATCGTAAAAATTGCTTCGACAGCTTTGATCATAGGACGAATCCGAACAATTCATTCAACCATGCGAGACAAAGGGGAAACCAACCGGCACAATGCTCGTTGACCGTACCGACTTCCTCGTTGCACATAGACAGGCCATGAACTCCGGTGGGATAGAGATGACACTCAGTCGGAACCTTGCATTGATGTAGAGCGGAGACAAACATCAGGGTATTCTCAACAGGAACGGTGTCATCATCCATCGTATGCCACAAAAACACGGGGGGAACGAACTCAGTCACTTGATGTTCCAGTGAGAGGAACTTGCGGAGTTCCAAATCGCCGCCACTGACGTTGACGGCGGAACCTTCATGGGAAAACGAACCAGTAGTGATAACTGGATAACACAGGACCAATGCATCGGGACGGTTCATGCCGTCGCAGGTATCGAGCGTAGAGGTGAGGCGCGGATGGTTCCAAAGCGTTCCGAGACTTGCGGCAAGATGCCCACCGGCAGAAAAGCCAAGGATCGCGATACGATTCGGATCGATGCGCCACTGGTCGCTGTCGCGTCTCAACTCCATCATGGCGAGGGACGCTTGCCGAAGGGGTCCGAGCCCCGCGGCTTTCTCCTGGACGGAATACAGCAAGATACCGACCTGGTAGCCGGCGGCGAAAAACGCCAAGGCTGGAGGATCCTGTTCCCGTTCGGAACAACGGACATACCCGCCGCCAGGACAAACCAGCACACAAGGGCGAACGCGATGATTCGTCCTGATTTCCGAGTCGGACTCATGGAGGTACAGAATCAAACGGGCTTCGCCGTCATCCAAAACAATGTCTTGTCGGGTCATTTTTGGAAATCTCCCATGAAGCGCCGGTCTTGATATCCTCGCACGCTCCTTTACAGCAAGACGATACAACGAACAATGAAAAATATCCAGCGGCGCAAGTCATTCAATTGGATATGCCAGGGACGGAACAAGTCCTCAAAGCCATGTCCACCCAACCGCAGCGTTCGCCACCTGGCGCAACCAATAGAAGATTGGAAACTTCCCGATATCCTCTATCGTAGAGGTTGTGACAGTCAGTGGAACATGTTTGCGGCTCCACGCAGAAAAAAGAGCCGCTGGCAGGAACATATACGACGAAATGACGGAATTCCTCACTCGCATGCATGTCGACCGCCAAGTGAATCTCATCAAATGATATCCGGCAGTTAAAATCGCCTTGCGACCTATAGTAGACGGTATCTAGTCCCGCCAGGCTAGATACCGGGCGACCTTGCCTCAGGTCATATCCGGCGCCGACGACATCATGCAGCGTTCCAGTCGGAAGCTTGGACTGGTCCGCATCCATGACCTGGGAGGCTCCAAGCCATAGCGCAACCCCATGCGACCGGACAAAAAACGGGTGCAATGCGAATCCATATCCAAGAGGAGTACTTCCCGTATTCCGTACTGTGTAGTCCCACCGGATACGACCGCCGACAAGGGAAATCGCAACAACCAGCTCTAGCGGAAACGGAAACTCATGGAAGACGGGAGCATTCACCGACAATTGATAACGTCCGGTGATTCTGACCCCGGATGTCCTGCAATCCAAGGCTTCGACGGTAAAAGGCACATCCTTCGCGAAGCCATGCATTCGCGAAGGACCGTAAATCTCGCCATCGAAGCGGAACATGCCGTCCCTGATTCGGTTGGGGGTCGGGAACAAGACCGCGATACCGTACGTATTGCCGGACAGATATCGTTGTTCATCATACCATAGCAATTCCCTACCATGGAACCGCAAAGAAACGACAGACAGGCCATGCCAGGGATCAATCACGATTTCAATATCCCCGTCAACAAGGCGGTACACGGGCCGGCCATAAAAGGATTCCTCGCAAACTTTCGACATATCCATCAGCTTTCAATCCAAATAGGAGTCGCCCAAGCCGCATCGCCATTGACCTCAAACGCACGATGGAAGCCATGCCCATAGCTGATCGCACAATGGTTGTGTAAATCCCCAATATGGAAACTGTGACTCTGAAGCCAATCCCTCTGCAAGGGGTGATACGCCAAGCCGTCCCGGAAAACTTCAGTCATTGAACTCATCACAACCCTTTTCATACATCAGACATACTGTGTTTCATCGTGAGCGGCCACAAAGGTCAGGAACGGCAGCCCAGAAACGGAAAGAGCATTCTCTTTCGCACCGAACGTGGGTATAAGAGCCAACGCCTTGGCCCGGAACTCCGAAAACCTTCCGTCTTCGGAGGCAGACCCCACAAGGCAAAGATAGGCGGATTTCGAATCGTAGACACGAAGTTCACAATCAGAAAGTTCGTCATCATACGGAACCATATCCCCGCTCGACCACAACGCCATATATCCGGAATTCTTCTGGGCGAACACCCAATGTCCGGCCCGTTCCACCAAGTCAAACTTGCATTCGGGTAGAAATACATGGGTGAACCGAATGGGATGGGTATCGGGTATATCATAGATTACGGCGAGCAGGCTTCCCTCCTGCCGTAACGCGGGCATCACGCCGTTGCCATACCAGTAGCCAGGTCGCATCGAGCTGTCATCGCATGTCGCCCCGGGGTGATTGGTAAAGACGATAGCCTCGCAAGAAAGAGCCGCCGTCCACATGTGCTGTTGGTAGCCGTATACTCCAGGCTGGAAGAATGTAGTACCATGGAATCGCTCGTTGAACGACTTGGTATACCAGTGGGAGTCCTCATGGCAACCGTCTGAAGGAACAAGCGTACAGTTGGGCCAACGTTCATGACCGTCAAGACGGGGGGACTGAACCGACGAAATACAGTAGTCTCCGGTTTTCTTCAGCTTCACGAGGGCATTACCCGTGCTATAGCCGATATCGAAAGGCGTTGACATCAAAACTTCGATATCTTCGGGTATCCTGTAGGAAGAAGTCGCATAATAGGACAACCATCCCTCGCCGAAGGAAGTCGGAACGGAGGGATTCGCCAAGTTCATCAAGGCCTGGGCACCTTGCTTGCAGGGGTTGATCACACCCCGGTACACACGCCCCATGGGAGCGATGATCGAACCATCGAACGTGTGCGATGCGAGCATCCGCAACATCCTGTCTGTCGTTTTGACCGCCCGTTCAGCGACATCCGGCTCCGCATAATCGATGATATTGAGCAGACAGGCGAATGTCACGTTCATATAGACCGTGCTGAGGAACTCCTCAAAACCATATCGATCCAGATCATCGAACCATTCAAGGGTCAAACGCCGGCCAAATTCAGCAAGTTCCCGGCCAGTCATCGCGGCGCGATGGAAATAACTGTCGGGATACATACCACCAACCAGCATGGCGCAAGAATAGAATAGCAAGGAATGGTTTTCACTCCAAAAACACATGGCGTCAGAACCATTCATCGTCATCCAATACCGGTAGTCCAGCAGGACTTCATCTATCAGAGCCTGTAGATCAGCTTCCACAGGATAGTTCTTCATGTACCGGATGACACCGGAAATCAAGAAATCGGAACAGTCGTACCGGTCGGAAATCTGCTGTAGCGTCGTCAGAAAATACTCCCGGTCCCTAGGATTTTCATACCCCAAAGCTTTTCTAGCCAGAATATTCTGGATATAGAAACCGAACTTGTCTCCCCTGGAAAGCCCGTCGGCAGAAGCTATGGCTGAAAGCATGCGGCGATAGTTCCCCGTACATGTCAGATCCTCGCTATATACCGGCTTGACCATATCGCAAATCTCGAAAGACCGGGTCAGCTTCTGCCCTCCGGCGTTCGTTTCGACAATGACATAGGGATTGCCAGATTCGCATTCAAACGACAGCAATCCAGAAATATCATGCCACACCTTCCTCGTGGAGACGAGCGCATAGTCGGGACTATGGGAATCGTACCCAATCCGGGCTCCGTCCGCCGCATCTGAAGGAAACCGCAGGGTACGGCCACCGAGGACCACGCCGGAAAGCCAGGAGACCGCGGACAGATATTCATCTCGCCCCGGATGCGGCGGTACGGTACACGCAATCCCTCGGGGGTCAAGCACTTCAATACCGAAAATCGTCCTGGTGTCGCGGACTCCGAGATTCTGCAAAACCACATATATCTCGTTTTCTCCTTCGTCCAATTTGACGGTAAAATCTCGTTTGAGCATCGGCTTGTAGACCGGAGTATCAATTTCACAGACTTTTTCACCGTTGCACCAAACGGTGACGGCGGCATACGTCCAGAGCACTAGTTTCTTTTCAACATTGCGTTCGCTATGGAGCATCGTACAAGCATCAAGCGTAATGGATGTCAGCATTGAATAGAACGAGCTGTAATCCACGAAAGCGTTGCCGTAGGAGAAATGGTAATGCCAAGGTTTTCCGCATAGGCCAGTTCCATCCATGTTGGAAAACCGACCGGGATATTCAATATCTTTTTTTGCGATTCTGCTTCGAAGATACTTCTCATACCGCATCTGATCCCGGTCTACGGCAGCATCATGATACAGGGTCTCCACCGGCCCTGAAACAAGAAAAGAATCAAGGAAAAACGTCTTGTCCATACATCAACCTTTCACAGCCCCGGAGGTCATGCCTTTCATGAAGTATTTGCTGAAGAAACAATAGATCACCACCATGGGAATGATTGCCAGCGTTGCGCCAGCGAACATGATGTTCCATGCGGCCGCTCCGTCGCCATTGTTCTTCAACATGTTGACGCCTACGGTCAACGGCCGCATCTTGTCGTTCGACATGGTGAATACCAACGGCAGGATATAGTCGTTCCAGCCGGCTCGGAATGAAAGGAGCGCAATTGTGGCAAGAATCGGCTTCAACAGTGGGAACAGTATCCGGTAATAAATCTGAAAGAAAGTACAACCGTCAATCTTGGCCGCCTCATCCAGCTCCTTTGGAATACTGTTGACGAAACCGCGGCAGAGGAAGATGTATGTTGCCTGTCCCGTACCCGCGGTAATGAAGATGACGCTCCACAGCGACGAATTCATGTGCAGTTTCACAGCAAGTTCAAATAGGGGACGCAATGTCACGGAACCAACATTGACGAACATGAAGGCCACGAAGGTCGAATAGACCAATTCCTTGAAACGAAAATTCTTCCGGGCGAAGACATAGCCAGCCATGCTGGTGATGACGACGGTCAGCAGCATGACTCCGCAACCAAGAAATATGCTGTTCTTCGTATAGACGGAGAAATTGGCTTCACTCCAAGCCTGTACATAGTTCGTGGTTACGAACTTCTCCGGGAACAGTTTCGCCCCGCCAAGCAACAGCTCATGGTTGGTCTTAAACGATCCTAAAAAAATATAAATGAGCGGATACATCATCAACAAAGCGAACAAAGTGGTCAATAATGTAACGAGTCCGATGATGATTTTCTGTTTGTGCGATTTAATCGCATGGTTCTTTTCCATATCGGCCCTCCCCTAGACCACATCGTCCAATTTTCTGGCGAAATAGAGATAGATGGCGGTGATGGCACCGATAATCAGAGCCGCGATGATACTTAGTACGGTGGCATAGCCAATCTGCGGTGTTGTAGACGAAGAAAAAATCAAGTTGTAGATATAGGAGAACATGACGTTGGAGCGATTGTTCGGCCCGCCGTTCGTCAGAACGATGATTGATTCATAGTCTTTGAACGCCCCAGTAACGGCGAGCAATAGAATCACTTTCAGAATCGGACTCAGCATGGGCAGCGTAATCCTAAAAAAGGTCTGCGGAGCGTTGGCCCCATCAATCATGCAACTTTCATATACCTCGTTGGGAATACTGGTCAGACCAGAGATGAAATAAATCATATAGTTTCCGATGGCGCCCCATACCGCCACCATGACGATGGAGATCATGACCCATTTGGCGCTTCCCAGCCAGTCTATCGGCGCATTGATGACATGCAGGTCTTGCAGAACAGCGTTCAGCGGTCCGTTGAATACAGCGAAAACAAAAGTAAAGATGAGGCTATAGACGGCGGCGCTGATGACCGTCGGCAGAAAGAACACGCCGCGAAACAGCTTGCTCCCAGGGATATTGCTGCTGATGATGACGGCGAGCAGCAGCGAGACAGGAATAACGATGACCAGCTTCATGGCCGCATATTCGAATGTATGGAGTACGCTTTTCCAGAAGATGACGTCGGAGAACAGGCGTTTGACATTGTCAAGCCCAGTGTAGTATGCGATAAACCCGTTATAATCGTAAAGAACATATCGGAAAAGCCAGAAGAACGGATAGATTGAGGTGATAATCAGCAGGAAGACAGCCGGACCCAGCATAAAAAACGGGGCGAGTCCATCGCCTTTTCTTCGTGCAAGTTTTTTCTTCTGCAATGCCATGATTCACTTCCCAATAGCCGGAACCGGCATTAAAAAAACACCGGTTCCGGAATCATATTTTCATTGAATACTATTTCGTCTGGTATTCAGCGACACCGGCGTTAGGATTCATCTTGTCGAAATCCTTGATAATGATGCGACGAACCTTGCCGAGCTTGATATCCTTGTCCAACGCCTCGTTGTACCGTTTGGTAAGATCAGCCAGACAAGCGTCGACATTGCTTCCACTGACGATGCAGTTCCAAATACTCTTCGCATAGTTCTCCCCGGCAACGGTAACGGCGGGAACGGCCGGATACAGGCCTTCGTAGCCGACCAAGCTGAAGTCGGCCAAACGACCGATCTTGCTCTTGTCAACCTTTTCCGCCATATAGTCCGACAACGGAAGAGCATAGCCATTCTCACAGTATCCCTTGATGAAGTCTTCGCTGCTGAAGAATTTGATGACTTCCCAAGCCGCACCTTTGTCTTTGGAAGATGAGAACATGCAATAGCCTTTCTGAGGCCGTGCATCGACGGTACCTTTCACGGAACCATCGAGGGATGGCAACTCACCTACGACCCATTCGAACTTGGAAATCGGGAACTGGGAAGTAAACACACCCGCTTCCTGGCTGGCATTGCCCCAAATCGCAAAATTACCTTCCGCGAACTGGGCCCGCATGGCATCCACACCTTGATTGTTGGAACCAGGGAACACACTTCCGTTCTTGAACAACTTCTGGGCAAGCAGAAGAGGTTCCTTATAGCCAGAGAAATCAAACACGCCATTGACAAAATCGTAATGGTAGATACCGCTCTTGTTGCAGATACCTTCCAACCAACGCTCAAATTGAGCGGAACTGCAAGTGGAGATACCGTAGTACTTGCCAGCGCCTTTCCTAGTCACTGCGTCAGCGGCCGCAACAAGTTCTTCAAGGGTCGCCGGAAGCGTAGATATCCCGGCTTCATCCAGCAGATTCTTGTTATAGATCATGCGGGTACCGCTACGGACCGCGGTATAGATTTCGTATGGAACGCCATCGATGGCGTTGATACCCTCTACGATATGCTTGCTGGCTTCCGTCACCTTTTCAAACTCAGGATCTTTAATATAGTCGGTGAGCGGGACGAGCATACCGGCGTCGACAAACGTCTTGAGATCGAATCCCGTACCACGGGCGTTCATACCGAACAAATCGGGAGCGTTCCCTGAGGAATAGGCCATTACCAGCATATTGGGGTAGTCCTCGACGATTGTAGTCAGTACGATCTCGATGTTCTTGTCGTTAGTAGCGTTGAATTCATCGATTTTCCGCTGAACATAGGCCAGGTCATGCCGGTCATTCGTCCAGACGTTCACTGTCGTCCTGCCAGTCGCCGCGGAAACTTTTTCTTGCGCGCCACCGGCGAACACGATGCCCAATGCGATGAGCATAACTAACATTGTAGCAATGATTTTTTTCATTCGCTCCTCCTCCTTGCTTCTCATGTACTGGCAGTCTACCACTGACCGGGGGGCGGACAAGGACAGTTTTTTGGTAATATGTAACACTTTTTCAGATTTACACAAAAAAACGTTGAAGATGCTTTCGCCCCGTCTAATAATGACATCATGCAGGACTCCCACCTCTTTTCAGTCATGATTGTCGATGACGAACCGGCCATCCGCTTCGGAATCAAGAACGCCATTGATTGGACCACGTTGCAATGCGACGTCATTGCCCTCTGCGCCGAAGGACATGAAGCGCTGCGGCTCTCTGAGACGCTAGTACCGGACATCATCATCACCGATATCATGATGCCAGGACTCACAGGACTCGACTTGATGCGGGAAATACGCAAGAGCAGACAGGATACCAGGTTCATCATTCTCAGCGGCTATGACGATTTCTCCTATGCGAAGCAGGCTATCAGCCTCGATGTCGAAGATTTCCTGTTGAAACCGCTCTCCAAGACAGAACTTATCGCGGCGATCCGTAAAGCGGTACAGAAACTTACAGAATATCAACAAAGAGGCACCCTTGACGTACACGATCTCAAACAATCAGCGAAACTGCTGTTTCTCCAGCAGCTGGCCCGCGGGGAAATCAAAAACGAGGACGAATACAAAGCCTCGGCCATCAACTTCGACCTATTCGCAAAAGAACCTCCCTATACAATTCTGACCTTCCAACGCCAGACAAAGGGAATGGACATCATATATATTTCAGATTTCATCGATTATTCGAAATCCATCAAGGCGGATGTCTGGAAACAGGACGAATATCAGACGCTTGCATTACTTCGCGGCGGTCAGCAAAACGCACTGCATATAGCGAGACAATATCAAGAGATTATGAGGGAAAGCGACTTGGATATCGTCATAGGCGTAGGCGAGACTGTAGACAAATCGACTGAGATATCCAGATCATTTCAAAAATCCCTGCTCGCCCTTTCCTATCGGATTTTTCACGAACACAAAAAAGTGTTCGATACATCGGATATCATCGATACGTCACCGAACTTCCTTTCCTACAATATTGATACGCTAGCCCTCGTCAACATTCTCTTCACCGGTACAGAAGACGAAACAATCGCATGGGTAAAGGATTTTTTCCAACGACTTCTCTATATCCCCACGCCGCCGCCCAGTTATCTGAAGGGCATGTGCATTTATTTGATCACGGACACAATCAAGAATCTGATGAAAAACCAGCACATCGCCCCTAGCCTCATGCCGAACATCGACTATGCTGAAATAAACCAATTGTTGAGCTTGTCGGAAATTGAAAGATGGGTAAGGTCAACGTTGCTTCATATAAAGAACATCGTCATCCCTCGGTCCAAGATTACGAACGATCCTATTATCTTTCAAGCGAAGAAACTGATTGATGACAACATCAACCTCAATATCACCGCGCAGGAAATCGCAGGGAGACTCAACATCAACTTCACCTATTTTTCTACGTATTTCAAAGCGAAGACAGGACAAAACTTCAGAACCTATCTCAATGAACGCAAAAACGACCATGCGAAGAAACTCCTGAACGATGATATGCTCTCTATAGAGGACATAGCGCATTCCCTAGGCTATACTGACTACCGGTCCTTTTGGCGTATTTTCAAAAATGCCAATGGCATCACCCCTTCTGAATACAGAAGCAGGAACGCCAAGGGAAAAAGGAATCGATCATGAAGTTGACAACATGGATATCGAACTTGAAGTTCAAATACAAGATACTTATCCTGATGCTCCCGTTACTAGCCCTTCTCTGCTTGATTATTTGCCTCGCGAACATTACATATTTCACCCATCTGTACGAAGAGGATGCCCGCAACAGCGCCGAAAGCTGGATGACCGTCGCCGCCAATACCTTCGACCAGCGATGGCAGGAAGTCCTATCCGGAATCCTTGATGTTGCAGGATCGAACGAACTGAGGGTTATTGTTTCCGATTTGGTCGCTGGCAATAATACGTTCCTCAAGCTCCAGTCCAGCCTACAATCCCCAATCCAACGGATGACAAACGCCTCACCGCTCATTTCCAATACATATTTCCTTGACGGCGGCGGCGATGTATATGCCGGATATACAGATCGCATCCAAAATTCAACTTCTCCACTGCTTGACTATTCCCGATTCGAAGCTCTTCAACGAATCACATTCCTAGGAGCGGAAAGCTCCCCGTTCGATCCTTCGCAGATGGTCATACCCATCGCAATCCCCCTCTCGATTCTCGGAGTTTCTGATTATCTGGTGCTGGCCGACAACGGTGTCGATATCGTCATGGTCTGCCTGCTTGATTCCAATGCCCTCTATGCAGAACTCAACAAAGGAAAGTCGAGCTATTTCGACAGCTCATGTTTCTTGTATTCATCAAACGGGGAGATAGTCCTTTTCCCATCGGATATTTCGTTGCTTAATGACGACAACTATACAGTAAGCTCCCATCCGACTGCTGCGGAGGGGCTCAACATCGCATTGGCGATCAGCGTCGCCTCTTATCTCCCCAAGAAGATCGCGTTGGTAATCTTTTGCCTAACGGTGGCGGCGGCGGTCATCGCAATCGGATCTGCGGCGATATTCTCCATCTCTAGCTTTCTAACCCGTCCATTCAACAATCTTATGCGGATGATCGATGAAATCAAGCGCAACTGCTACCGACAGGATGTGACACCCCGATTCAATGATGAAACGGGAGCCTTGATTCAAGCTATCAATTCAATGTATGTCACTATCCAGGATCAGATTTCTTTAATCAGGAAAACGGAAAAAGAAAAATATCATTATATGGAGCAGATTCTCACCGAGCAGATCAACCCCCATTTCATCTACAACACACTCGAAACCATCAACATGGAGATTCTCAACGGAAATACAGATATGGCGGCATCACTGGTTCGTACCTTTGCGACCTTTTTGCGATGCAATCTCAACAACGGCAATGATCTGACAACGTTTGATACGGAAATCAAGCAGGCATCAGCTTACATGGAAATCATGAACCAGCGGCTGAACAACAAGATTCAGTTCTTCTGCAAGCTAGACAATTCCCTCAAGAACTTCATCATTCCGAAATCAATCCTTCAGCCGATGATTGAGAATTCCATCAAACACGGCTTCAACAACGGCATGCAGACGGAAGGCATCTTGTTCCCTTCGATAACAATCGAAATCAGGGATGACACCCCATCCATAACTATCATAGTCACCGACAACGGAAAAGGTATCGATATCGACAACGCACAGGAAGCGGTAACATCGGCAAAGGCATTCAATCATGTCGGCCTACGAAACATCTATAAACGGCTCGAACTCTATTTCGGCACTGTAGAAATGCAGTTCACGAGTATTCCTTGTTTCCAGAATTCAATTATCATCACGTTTCCGAAAGTGATTCTCACACAAGAATATCCAGTGTAAGCAACATTTGGAAAACTTCTTTCAGAATCTGGAAATCTGACGGCAGACGGTCGCAACGGAATATCACGCGCCCGATGGACGACCGAAAATCCGCATCCGGCCTATGCGTATACATCCTGGCGTTTTCTCCGACGATACTCAGAAGGCGTACACCCTTGCAGTTCACGAAAGGTCTTTGCAAAATAGCTCATTTCCGAAAATCCGCATTCAACGCCTATATCAACGATTTTCATGTCGGTAGAACCGAGAAGTTCAGCCGCCCTCCGTATCCTGAATTGTTTGAGGTATTGAATCGGAGTAGTTCCGATTGTATTGCGAAAACAACGCAGACACTCGCTTTCACTGATGATCGCGCTTTCCGCGATCTCCGCAACACTAATTTCTTCGCCACAGTTATCCTGGATGAATTGTAGCATCGTCTTGATACGCCTCGCATCGCGCAGTGTCCTGTCAGACAATGGGGCGTTGGACGCAGGACTATGGGAAACAAGCAATGACACCAATTCAGATAAATACTCACGCACACGAAATTCATACCCGTACCCTTCCGTTTTACAGGCATTCCATGCTTGTTCAATGTATTTCGTCGCCGTATACCCCCTGTCGGAAGCCCCTTCAAATATAGAGAAAGAGAGCGAAGCATCCGAAACCAAGGGGGTGATATACTTTTGCCAGAAAATACTGTCCAGCCCTCCACCGACCAACCGAGGGTGAAAGACCAACGTATGGATACGCCCGACAGGGGCACTCCCCGGCCAAGCTGCATGCAACACACCAGAGTTGACGAAAAAGCCATTTCCGGCATCGATTTCCACACGTTCAGAACCTACGCCGACGATAACAGCCCCTTCTGTAACAATCACCGCTTCAAGCTCCTCGTGCCAATGCCAGACAACAGGGACTTCCGCCACATCTTCATAGTAGCAACCTACAGGAAACAGTGAAGACCCGTGGGTCTTCAGCTCCTTTCCTTTCTGGTTTGTCGTTACAGACTGGCATTCACTTATCATTTTTAACCCTATTTTGACTATTTTATCATATATATTATCCGATTTAATCATATAATTCAATATTTTTTGACTGTAAAATACTATTACAACCTATGTACAGGAGAGTAACATTATGGAATATTTACTTCTTATGATTATCTGTCTACCGCCAGTTTGCCTCGGCATATGGACTATTGTCCATGCGGCCCTTGCGCAAAACGTTTCAGGAAAGAGTAAAAAGCGGATGACCTTTCAAAATCCATTCAAACCATCGATGGAGCCGCATTTGGAAAAACACCATACGATTGATGCCGATTCCCGCCAAAATGGCAAGGCGGCCCCAACACACAGTCACACCAGACCATCCGACGATAACTTTGATCCGGCTTCGCTTTACCATTAGACAGCTTCAACCGGAACTTTCCCAGACGACCTCTGAATCCGCTACAGTCTTTGAAATAAAGACATTCAGAACATACAAGGTTGTTCAGTATCCCAGAAATATCGAGAACCAATAAATGTGTCGCTATACATAAAAACGCCCTCATCTTCAGGTAGACATCGACCAACGAAGAGAGGGCGTTCCGCTGTAGAAAGAATTGTTAATTATAACCCAGTATCTTGCTGAAGAACACATTCATGAAATCATCATGGAAGTCATCAGAACTAAAGACGGCCTGAATCAAGTCCTGCTGATTCTGATTCCTTGCGATATAGTCGTAGAACATAGTTACATAGTTTGCCGTACCGCTAGAAGTCTGCTCACCAGTCACCTCCGCCACGACGTAGTTGGAGCCGCTTTTAAACGGTCCGACGACGGTTCCTACCGGTTCGGTAAAGAGCGACCGCATGACATTCTTGTCCGTAGCCGCGTTCGCCAAGCCTTGATTCGGATCGGAATTAGAAAAACTACCCATATACGTGCTATTTCCAATATTCGCTGGAGTCGCACTGACTGCGCTGACCTCCGTGCTGAACTCATCCATAGCGGCGGTGAAGTCAGCCTTGGCCGCTTCAGCGAACGCCGCCGCCCGTTCCTGAGCATAGGCAGAGATGGTTTCGCTCTGGTTGAGTGCGAGATATTGCTTGACGGCAAGGACGGAATTCGGATTTCCAAAATCAGGAGACGTGGGTGCGGAATCAACACGATAGATGGAATAATAGCCATATGGGTTCGCATACGGGCCGACAACGGCACCCGGCTGCTCAGAGAAAAGCTGGTTCACCTCATCCTGATTGGCGAAGTTCATGGCGATCATGTAGTAGGACGCCACCTCATCGCTGAGCGCTGAACCAACATCATATTGAGCGGAAGCGTCATCGAAGGAAATCGTACCCGCGGCGATATCAGCGGCCACCTGCTTGGCAGTTTCCTCATCGGAAAGGGAGAACATCGAGATGCCCAGTTCAACGAACGGCTGGGGATCGTTCATGGCGTACTGGATGGCCAAATCGTCAGGATAGCTGTCCGTTCCGAACATGACATAGTCAAAGGTGCGTGTGGAGGCGGCCATATTGCCGACATAATCCATCTCCGCCTGTGAAGAAAGGACTGTCGAGATGTCGTTCATCACAATACTGGACGGAAGAGACTCGGTAATCTGCTGCTTGATCTGGGCTTTTGACTCAGCTGAAGCGGCATTATAGGTCGCGGTATCAAACTTGCCGTCCTTGTTATAGACACCGCTCTCGATAATCGCCCTATTCACCGCATCAGGAGCTGCGATGATTCCAGCCTTCCCGGCCATCTGTCCCAGAGCGGTGTGGAAGACGGTATTCTGGTAAGCGCTCCACCAAATCTGATACGCGGCTTGAGTTCCGCTCTGTCCCGAACTGGAATATTGGGAGGCGATGTTCTGGTATTGCTGATGAAAATAGTTATTGTACGCGAAGGTAATGTTCTCTTTGCCATATTTTCCGAACACGATATCAGTATTCGTGTTGCCTGTGAACAAGGCTCCTGTCGGGAGGACGAAAGTAATTGCGATAAGAATCAGCACGATCATTCCCAGCCACCAGCCAAAACTCAGCTTTTTCTTCGGCTTTGCGGCTTTCGTCGCTTCGAATTTCGTTACATTCGTTTCTTTTTCCGTCGTCTTGTCCGGAGTGTTGTTCTCATTGGAAGGCATGGTAGACCTCTTTCACCTGGAATACTGTCGTTAGACATGACTGAGCCTGATATAGGCACATATCTCATGAAAAATACCATTAAGCAAGCCCCCTGTCAATGAACGATTGGCATGGAGGGGTATCTTTACAAAAATATCGCGACAGGATCGATGGCACAGCCGATCGCAAACTGGATATCGAACCACTCCCGTTCTTGTATATTGTGATTGTTCCATCGTTTGATGATTCCGCAAGACCCATCCAGGACTATTCCGGGGATGATGCGCACTTTGCCGCTCAACGTAGTCTGGAGCGTGTGTTCGACGATGCCTGTCGGCGATATGTCATGCAGATGTCCGACGCCAGTCTTCAATTCCTGGTGCTGTGATGCGTCACCCTGCCAATCGATTCCCATCTGCCCATGGGCTTTGTACAGAAGCTGGGCCGCGACCGACCATTTCCGAGGGACCCGGTATGACGTACCAATGGCGCAGACCATCGAATCAGGACCATGGATATAGCCGGTATAGGAAAGCTCAGGACCGCCCGCTATGTCGTAGCCGACGATCAGGTCGTAGTTCCAGTCCGGCGTCCAAGTGCCTGTATCGGGATCAGTCCTCCCTTTTTTATTCAGATACAGGTACGGTGAGGTATATACCCCCTCGACATAGGCGGAAAGGATTCCTCCATTGGTGGACCAGGTTCCCGTGACATTCGCCAATGCGCCCCAGGCGTTGGGAAAAATATCCTTGTCCGCATGGCTCGTTTCATCTGGAGTCTGTATCTGATCAAGCACCCCTTGCGCGGTAAAGCTCCAGCCGGGATACAACGGGATCTCCAGTTCAAAGCCGGTGAAGTTATTCGCTTCATCACCGTCCGAGAGTTCCGACGACTGCTGGAAATTGTTGTAGTTGTGCAGGAACATGAAGGGATTGAGCATCCTGATGTCGAAGCCCGATGCCGTCTGGAACAACGTGTTGTCAGTCACGGAAAAAGTGACCCGGTTCGCAAAATTGATTGAGAAACGATGGCTGATCCGTTGTTGATGGGGGCCGCTGAACCGGAAGGATTCCAAAGTGGTCCTGCCAGTCTGCTGGTCGAAGTGCGTCATGATGAAGCTGTAGGTGAATGGATTCGTACATAGCGTGAACTTCAGGTATTCCTGATACGAGAAATTATCCCCTACGAACAGGTTGCCCGTATAACCGTTGCCGACCGACAGCCGGTCCCGTGCGACCGACAGGTTCCATGCGTCCCCTCCAGCGACGAATCCCGTAAAGAAAGGCTGCATTGTCTGGATCTGTATGATGCCGCCGCTCAGGTTATGAGAAAACTGCTTTGCGGCGAGGGCGTCGGCATTCTGAGCTTTCAGCATATAGGAAAAGAAGCCGTAGAAATGTTGTCCGGCCGTCATCCTGAGGTCGATGTCAAGAAATGGCTTTCTCATCTTGTACGGCATTATCCAGTCCCGTTGTGTTACGTCATCATTCCTGGATTGCATATATCCCTCGAACGCCAAGGTCGGCGCAAGCGAAAATGTGAATTCAGGGGATTCGTACAAGGAGTACGGCTCATTGATCTGGCGCTGGATTTCATGCAAAATGTCCAGCGCCTCAGTCGTCAGGCGCGACGGATTGATACGCTCAAGCGCGATATTGAGTTCCCTTGCGGTCACAGGGCCTGACGACGACGGGCCGACGACGCCGGCCAGCCGGCACAGGGCGTTGGCCTGTTGCCACTCTTCCGAGTGGATTCCAAAGGTCCTCTGTTGGTTTCCACCGGATACGGGAAACAACAAGACGGAGAGCAACCCCATGAAAACAATCAGTTTTTGCATATGTCGATATTTGGGCATGGGCATCCTCACCAATTTCTTGCCAGCGGCTTATATACCCCACTGTATCAGTTGACCGGCTGGTTTTCAATCGAAAGAAAAAAATATCTTGTCCGCGAAGTCTCCGCATGAATGCGTCGCTACCGTCCAGTGACTTCACGCCCCCCGGTAGATACCATGCCAGTCCAGAGCATCCGCCAGGACGTTTTCCCTCGGCAAAGGAAGAGCTACATCAGAAAAGAATCAACCGGTCATCTGTCCCAAGGCGATTGACATTCGCCTGTTGAACCAGTATAGTCATTCATCGGCGGCAACGTTGATATTTTGTCACGCTATTTTCCGGGTAGTAGCGCAGGGGCTAGCGCACTTGGTTCGGGACCAAGGGGTCGGAGGTTCAAATCCTCTCTGCCCGATACAAAGGTATTCCTTTTAACGGCTAGGAATGGCTGACGGGGGGATACCTTTTTCTTGTCATCGTCATCGATTCTGACCTGGTTGCTGACCTTTTTTAATTAAAAATTGAGTCAGACATATATTTTTGCAATGCCCGTCCCGCCCGGCGGAAAAACGTACTGTATGTCATAACCATGCTTCCGGCATAGGATTTTCAACGTGATGATATTTTTGTCCTCATCGGTTATCATAATCAGGAAACCACTAGGCAGGATCCAATGATATCCACAGAACGGTTTCGGCAATATGGGGAAATGAGCATGCGCGAAAGGACTGACAGGATGCCGAAATTGACAGCAATGAACCACCCTTTCCAGATATCCATGGCGCTGCTGGTCATAACATGTATCTTTCTAACAGGTTGCGGCAGGGGCATAGCCTCTTCTATGCGACGGACGTCCGTAAACAATGGGGACTATGGCGTTCTGATAGGCGTAGCGGAAGATCGAATCATCCCACAAGCCGAAGGTTATCGCATAATCGTGGTGGAGGGACAGGAGATATCCACTGAAACAATCAGACAGCTACAAGATAATGGACATCAAGTATATTCGTATCTCAACATAGGCTCGTTGGAAACCTACAGGGATTATTATGACCAATTCGCATATGCCGTTCTGGATGAATATGATAACTGGCCGGATGAATATTGGATTGATGCAACCGCCCCGGAATGGCGGGAATATATTGTGGACACGGTCGGGAAAGCCCTTGCGGATAAAAAAGTGGATGGATTTTTTCTGGACAACGCCGATGTCTATTACCAGTACCATCATGACGGCATCTATGATGGTTTGGTCTCAATACTTGAAGGACTGCAAAAATATCACCTGAAAACCATCATAAACGGAGGCGATGCGTTTGTATCCAGGCTCCTTGATGGAGGCAGCACGGAATTGATCGACGGCATCAATCAGGAATGTGTTTTCTCCACTATCGAAGATTACTCCGGGAACATATTCGGCGCACAGGAAAAAGAAGACCTGCTGTATTTCGCAGATTATCTGGATATGGTCCGCACAGCCGGAATTGAAGTCTATCTGTTAGAATATACGACGGACAAGAAACTCATTGAACGTATCCGAACTTTTTGCAAGGCGCATGGCTATCTGTATTATATTTCGGATTCTACAGCGCTTGACGGAGAATGAAGACTCGAGCATCGCATAACCGTCCAGGGTATTACTTGCAAAGTCGTATCATCCCAGCGTCGAATATACAGGATGCGACACCGCCGCAATTACGCCGAGTAGATTTTGTTCAGGTCGCTAATCCGTTGCTCGCCGAACTCCCCTACCACGCCGACCAATAGGTATCGTTCCGTAATCGGTTCCAGAAACAGCTCCTTGCTCAACGTAAAACGTCCGATCTCCTTGGTACTCTTGACATGAAAACGTGGACCAGAACAAACCCATAGTTTGTCCCCGATCATGATATGGTGGTCATCCTTATAGCTGACCGGAATATCCTGTGCGATGGCTTCATTGACCCGTTTTTCCAGAAGATTGAGGTCGATATCTGGTTTCTTGAGAAAACTGAGGATGAATCCATGGCGAACGTCGGCGTGCAAGTAATTGCTGTCGCACCCCTGTTCCTGCATCAGATAACTGCACAAGTCCTCCGCCGTGTGGGTCATGAGACGGTAAGGAAGGGACTTGAACACGATATTGGCGATATCCTGAGGTTCTGGTCCGAACAACGTAGGACGGGTGATAATCACCTCCTCCCCGATACCTATCAGCAGGTGTGCGTTCTGGTTCAGATACGGATAGACCAGTTCAAAATGCTCAACGACCACCCGCTTTCCCCGCATCATCGCCTCCTTGATGATGGAAGCGAGTTCATGCATCTGGGTAAAAGCGGCTTCGAAACGGATGTCGACATGATACGTATGAGGGGTGTAAAAGCCGGTGTCGGCATCAGCGATGCCTAACAACGGCAAGGGCCGGACGTTCACCCCGGCATCGTCGTTGGTAAGCTCCAAGCCGGGAAACATACCTTTAATCAGCATGCTCTTTCCTGCGCCCGCAGAACCGACCAACCCAATCAACTTGTCAAACGGACTCAAGTACTGCTGGGCGATCTGCATACCGAGGTCGGCTATGCGGTTCAACCCTCGCGGGGCGAAAAATACGGTATACAGATGATTTTTCTGCATACGGTCGGAATATGCCATGGACTCCCCCTCCTCAAGCGCAGGACAACCGGCAACGAGGCCGAGACCTCCACAAGAATGACAATACAGCTATAAATCAAACTCCAGACCAAGCAACGGAGCATGCTGCTGAGCCCCATAGACATCCGTTTCCCCCAAGTCGCCAGAACAGATTGGACGACGGATGGTGACCTTGATCGCCTTGGCCGGCTTGAACTCGACTATGTTGATTATATCCGACGGCTGAATCTTGTACAGGTCACAGATGACTTTTTCATTAATCGCTTTCGCCCGGCAGACCTTCTCGAACCATGCGAAGTCCTTGAACATGATGTCCAGCGTCAACTCATAAGGGCCGGAATTCTTACTCCTGATGATGTCAGTAATATCGACTAGCTTTGTCTTCATGATGGCATTCTTCTCCTTTTCATTCGGTCCGTCCAAACAGCCGTCCGGCAACTGGACTTTCAGGAGGCGACCACGAGCCACCTCCGGCCAGCCCACGACGCGGACGACTGTCCATCAGGTTTTCTACAGACTGAGACATTCTATAGGGAACAAGTACGCGGGATCATCGATCTCCATCAGATGATAGACACTGAACACATACACCTCACCCGCATGGAAATCACTGGGAGAATACGGAAAAGCCAGATTACCCGCCGTGGCCCTGCGCCCCTCATACCCATAGTGGAGCATCGTGGAACGCGCGAAAGCGCAGATGGTGTCGGCCTGTCCTTGGGTAGGAGCCGTCGCCTCGATGATCACCCCCAGTTCATGACAGCCTTCCGTACTGGGATTCGGTTCCAGTGTGGACATGACGCCATCCCGCCCATAGATGTTGAACCGCAGGTGATAGTCCCAATGCTTCTCCCTGAAATTATCAGCGACACGTTCCTCGACGCCTTTCGTGATATCGTCGATCCTAGAAATCATGATCGGATCCCTCGCCCCCGCGATAGAGACCGTCCGGCAACCAATCGGACGGGCGCCTTCCAGCTTGATGGTATACGGATGGGACGCAACGAAAACGGTCCCGCTCACCCTGACGATCGAATCGGTCTCCTGCTCGAACTTGCAGCAGGTTAGGTCAAGATGTCCGCCAGGTCCGGGCAGGATATATGGATTAGTCTTCTCATACAACGTATGGGCGGCGACGGAAAGCGTCGTACACTTACGGATGGGATTCAACGGCTCCACCCTGAAATAGTCGTCCCCGATATATCCGAACATGCAGTCGGAACCACTTCCTGGAGTGGCGCAGATTGAAGCGCATTCCAATATCTTCCCCAAATGCAACGCAAGTCCCCTGTCATATCCCCGCCGTATCGCAAGGGCGGCAAAGACGGAAGGATCATAGGAGCGTCCGGCGAGAATGACGTCAGGCAGCTCATCGAAGGCACGGACAAACGGTTCGACACCCATCTGCGCCACGATGTTGCTGGTTTGCTCCACCAATTCCGCGGTCAGTTCCGGCGCGGGTTCCAACGGCCTCACCTTTCCCGCGGCCAGAGCTTCAAGCACCAACGGCTTATCAATCTGTGCGTGAATCAGCGCCAGCTTGAAATGAAGCCGCTGTTCCCTCGCTATTTCTTCGATAATCTCCCGACACCATGCCAGATGAGCATCCGCGCCACTACCGCCCGCCGAGCCAATCACCACGGGAATCTTGTTTGGAACGCCGGCCTTGAGCATCAGCTCCAAATCTCGTTTGACCGCGCCGCGGTCGGTAAAGGAAACCCCAGCCCCCAAATAGTACGGACCGGGGTCCGTAGAGCCCGCATCCACCGCAATCAGATGCGGTTTGCGTTTCATCCCTTCTTCAAACGACGCTACAGGAAATCCATAGCCCAGTATTGCCGTCGTGGACAGTATCCTGAATTCCTCTTTCATCACTACCTCCTTCTGACAACTTCACCGCGCTCACCCCCGCAATAGGGCAAGAATCCGCTGCATCTCGTTGTAGACGATCATGTACCCTTCATCGACACCCATCCCCGGCTTGGCAAGAATCTGGTCGGGAGAAGTTGCCATGGCTACATGCACGCAGACTTGGGCGGACCGGTCAGTTTCATTGCAAGTCCCCCCCTGATAGGCACCGATTCCATGTTTCTTGCAATAAAGAACCGCTTCAACGACATTGTTGATCCCGCCGAGATCGGGTGTCTTGATCTGGATCATATGTCCCGCCTTATGGTCGGCAAAATATATGATGTCCTCCAGCGTATTGCACCATTCGTCAGCGACCAGTTCCACCCCGATACCACGCCGGTCAAGCTCCGAGGTCAAACCGCTCAACGCCTCCATCTGAAGCTCCCGATCATCCATATCCATCGGACCCTCTATACGGAGATGGAACGGCGACGCGGCCTTTTCCAACCGAGCGAGATAGTCGGCCATGGCTCCATAGTTGCTACCGCCGAAAATCTGTCCGATTGTTCCATAGACATCTATATGCAGAACCGGCATATATTCGGAATAAGCACGTAGTTTCAGAATCCGGTCACGTAGCCAGCGGACATATTCCTCCAATAGTTCTCCATGAGAGCCAAGCTTGGTTACCGCATTATTGATTAAGGCGTGAGGCAGGACTGAAGCGCCCTTGAGAATCATCTTGTCAGCGTTTTCATACCGGTTGTCGCCGGACTGGGTGAATATGGGAATTGGACGTCTTGAAACGGTCGTACCATATTCTTGCGCGACAACCTGGCACATGAGTTGTTTCCTCGCCTTGGCTACGGCATCAAGCAAGGCCTGTGAGACACCGTAGCGAATCGCCGTATGCAACTTGCGACCGCAAACCGTAGTTCTTTCCAAATCCGCCGCCAGTTCACGGAAGCTTGTCAGTTCCCTGCCGACAAACATCGGCAGGACATCGTGTTCCAGTACAGGCAGAAAATCTTTAGCGAGGAACAGCGGGTCACGACCGCCTGCGCCGGAATACTGGACGGCCGCACAGTCTCCGTAAGCAATCTGTCCATCTTCCAGAACCAGCATGACGGAAATCGATTCCCCCGCCTGCCTGATGGCGGTAAAACCGGGAGTCATCGGTTCAATGCCCCGATAGGCCGCGCCATCGGACACTGCGCCAGCCTTGATCGCCTTCTGATCGTCAAAAAAGAATCCAGTCCTTCCAGAAGAGCAAACCGCCTTCATTATCTTCATACAGCGTCTCCATGTCGGTAAAGTTGTTCTTCACCGATCACAATATTGTTTTGCGTGCGTCCACAAACCGCATCCCGACATACGGACATCATCCAGAATCTCTATCAAGGACGTCCTACCAAACGTCCCTTGCTAATCGCGTACACATCATCGATGACCATCTGGAACGATGCCTCACGCTTCTCCACCTTAGCCCTGGCATCTATCTTTCCTTTGTGAAACGCCAACAGTTCAGGAGAGAACGGCAAGGCACCCGGGCAGAAAATTCTGACCGCACCTTCATTGTCTCTCGCAGGGAGCATCTTTCCGGCGTTATATCGGCTCGGAGCGAACGGTACATCTATCACCCCCGCCTGGAACGCCCGCACGGCCCCCTTCGCGATATCCCCTTCCCCCAGTGCAAAACACTTGTCCACGATACATTTTGTCTCCTGGGCGATGATGACTTTTTCATCCTCCAACGCATGGGTGTTGATTGTCTGGTCTCCCAACATCGATATGATCTGCTTGGTACAGCGCAACCCCTGCGCATTCGCCTCCATAGTCGGAATCCCCAAGGCTTCATGGGGTGTCTTGACGATGATTTTTGTAGCATGGGCCAGCGCCGCGACGGTGCTTCCCCAGCTGATTACTGCGAACGCCTTCGCCTCGTCCTGGGGGAAGCCCCCCATCCACTGATGCAGCACAGTCGTCACGACGACATCCCCATGTCCATGTTTTTTCAGGTATTCCTCGGTAAGACTTTGCAACGACTGCAAGGCTGCGACATCCTGTAGCAGATTGCCGCATTGCCCATAGCCGACGGTAATGTTCCGCACCCCCTGTTCGGCGGCGAGCAAGCTTTCTATGATGGCGACGGCATGGGAGATGCACGGAGGAACCAACGTCCCCGTCAACGGTCCGAATGGCTCCCTGTTGATTGGAACCCCGGCTTCCTCGTAGAGTCCGGTAAGCCTGTCCACATACTGCCAGTCCCGTATGGTTTTCTCCAGATCAGCATTCTTCGCATACGGAATATTGTAGGAAATACCCCCGCCCTCATAGCTGGTAAACCCGCCCGCATAGGAGATTTCAGTAAGAAGGCGCGCGTCGGGAGTTCCGTGACGAACCTGCACAGGGAGGTCAAGGGAATCTATGATCTGGCGGCAACCATACACCCCATGGTTCACGGCGGGAAAACCATTGAGCATCGACTTCCCGCTTCTGATCGATTCCTCGATCCCCGCCTCCGCCTTTTCATAATAATTCTGTCTGGTATAGCTGTCTATCGTCGTAGGCAGCAAATCCGCTTCCCCCTGATCCTGCAAATACGTCAGCAACTTGATATGGTCAGGAACCAATGCGACACCAGCCCTGGGCTGGACCAACGTCCTGCCCGCTTCCTTCGCCTTCAACAGCTTCAAGGAGAATACTTTATGCTCGGGTAAATCCTGATGGTATCTCATCGATGCCTCCAGATCGACTTCCTTTCCGGTCGGCCACTGCCGCAATACTTCCCGCCGCTGCTGGAAGAACGAGTTGTCGTCCAACCTTCTGTTAACAAGCTCCATGATGCTCCAACTCCTTTTTCATGATGGAAAGGGCCACCTCGGGATACTGCGTGCTGAGCAGCCCCATCGCAGCCAGGATATAGTGCCTGTCTACATAGACTTCAGCCCTCCGGGGCTTCAAAGAAAACCTGTCGGTTCCGTTTTGCGATACGGGAGACGGCAAACACGAAGAGGAAGGTTCAGCCCGGAAGGAACATCCGACAGAAGAACCGGAGGACAAATCCGAGCGCTCCGTATCACCAGCGAACGCATGACCGGCGATTTGGGCGGCATGGGGATTATGGACAATCGCCCCGCCAGTGACTACCAGTTGCGATACACCCCTCAAATCTTTCCCGACCTGAACGAACGCCCGGCCCATCGGAGTATAGACTTCCTCGATGGTCCCCGCATGCCGCGTCACGGCGGTGTCGATCGCCGCGCAGGCCAACGCCTTGTCGAACGCCAGCAACTCATCTGTCTCAGGAAGCAGTTCAGTATGGGACGATACCATCCCAACCAGCTCCACGATACGGCGGGCGGCGATACCTGAAAGCTGGGACAGACGCAATGCGCCAACAGCATCAAGAATTCCCATGGCATTGTAGCGCATGCCGAGATCTCCCTCTACCGTCCGTTTTGCATATGGCTCCTGCAATCCTTTCAATACAGTCCTGTCGTCGCCAGGTAAACCATCCGCCATTGAATAGACATCCGTCGTCGCACCGCCCAAATCCACCGCGATGAGATCCCCGATCCCAGCCTCCCCTTGAACGCCACCCGACAAAAGCTTCATGGCGGCGAACATCGCAGAAGGCGTCGGCATGAGGATACCGGAAAGCAATTCCATGGCTTTCGACAAGCCCTTCGCAAATATAATCCTATTGAGAAAGACTTCTCGAATCTTCTCCTGCGCAGGCTCGACACAAAGCTGTCCCAACCGCGGCAGGACATTGGCGCAACGGTATGTCTCCCACCCGGAGAGCAGCATTTCGCAATCTTTGGCGCAGACTCTGTTGCCGGCAATCAGAACGGGAAAACGCCTTGGGCAGGAAGCCAGCATCCGAGCGTTATGCAGAATCGTCGCAGAATTGCCACCGTCAGTCCCTCCCGTCAACAGGAAGATATCAGGAGCCAGACGGGAAATCTCATCGACGTCCTCATCGGTCAATTGATAGGAAAACACCTTCACCACTTTGGCTCCGGCCCCCAACGATGCGATGCGCGCCGCCTCCGCCGTCAGTTCGGGAACAAGGCCGCTGGTCACCATTCGCAACCCTCCGGCGGCGCTGGAACAGGCAAAACGTTTTTCGAACCGCAGTTCGCCAGTCCGTCGCAATAAGGCAACAAGAGCCATATCGAAGCCTTTGTTGATATCGGTCTCCACTGTGGTATAGCTTTGGGACGTCCCCAACACCCGGCGACCATCAGCATCGACTGCGGTAAGTTTGGTATATGTACTGCCGAAATCAATCAGTAGGATGGGTTTCATACGGCCCGCCTAGGCATCCATATGGAGGTCTTCATGGAGACACCTGATATTGGCCTCGGGTAAAGACCCTGGAGGGAATATACGGTCGAACCCCATTGCTTTAAATCGTTTCTCCACTTCTTCAAAAGGCTGCTTGCCTACAACGAGGTTTCCACCCACGTACAGCAAAATCCCCTCAAGTCCGGCTTCATCGCATTTCTGCCGCAATCCGCGACAGTCGATTTCCCCATGTCCATAGAGGGACGACACCAAAATTGCGTCCGCATTGGTCTCGACAGCCGCAGCGATGAATTCCTCCTGAGAAACCATGACGCCAAGGTTCGTAACGTCAAACCCAGCTTCAACAAACGCATGATACAGGATTTTGTTCCCTACCGCATGAACATCGGCTCCGATAACGCCAAGCACCAGTCGTTTCTTTTCCATGGATCACCAAGGTACGTTCCAAATATTTGCCAGTATGGAAAAACCATGCGGACAGTGGCTTCCCAGATATCATTGCCATTGGCTGACAAGCTCTGGAAAACAATTGTACCATATAAACAACCATATATTGATATAGTACATTTGTCAACAAAAAAATCAATCCTCCCGCATTCGGTCATAACAGGCAAAGGACTTCGGGAAAAAGACGTTGCAATTTGAACTCAAATCGTCAGAGACGCTGTTGCAATTCTTTGTACAGCTTTGAAATTTCTTCGGCGGCATAGAGAAGGGAGCCTTTCTCTATCTGATAATGGTAGATGATTGGAGCGCACTTTCGCTGATAGAGAGATATCGCCCGCTGTTCGTCAGAGGTACAGAAGCGAAGGTAATTGGTAGGGAGGATGAGCTTGTCCAGCCCCTCCAGCCATTCCGACAGACGGCCATCCGTCCCGAACAACCTTGTCCGAGGAGGAACATCCAGAACACAATACTTCTCACAGGCCCGACGGATAATTTCCGCATATCGTTCACTCGCGCACAGGATTCCAACACGTGAACGTCGGTCCACCCTCGCAAAATCCGCGACCGTCCCGGGAGCGACAGCCATGACCATTTGCAAAACACGCCTCGAATGCTCGAACGCAGCTTCGACATCCCTGTAGTGGGTATTCGTTGTAATGATAATATCTGTTTCCGCATTAATGAGTTGCGGTGATGTCAAAACATCAACGAGCAAGTATTCCCGAACATCTACATGCGCCAAGGCCAACAACTGCTCCTTGATGACGGACAACGCTTCAGGAGAACAATCCACCGCAGCTACCAATACATCGCGAGACTGCCGTTCTCGTTCACGCAGCTTCAATTCAATGAAAATCCTGGTGTCATCGATGGAGAAGCCCAAAGCATCCATCTGGTCAAGCATCCGGTCAATGGAAATCATCGCCTGCGCTTTCTTGCTCGTCCCATAGGCCAACGTCCGTTCATTGACGAACGAGCCGCTCCCCTGTGTCTTGGTAATGTACCCCTCTCGTTCCAATGTATCATAGGCATGCTGGACGGTCCCTTTCGCCGCATTGATTTCATCAGCGAGCTGCCGTACCGTAGGGAGCTTGTACCCTGGGGCCAGTCGTCCTGAATCGATGGCGTCTTCCAAGGCGTCAACAACCTGCCGATAGATTGCGTTCCCAGAATGCGGATCAAGTTGTATCTGCATCAAGCATCCCCCTTTTTGATTTATTGATACAATTGTATCATATAATTCACCAGTGTCAAGGCTGAACGGGATATTCGTACAGTATCATGTATCGGCGATCGTCTCAATCCATCTCTTCGACCGCATAGTCGGTTCATCCCCATGAGCCTTCGTGGCATAAGCACCGTCAACACAACAAAGGCTCCAGATAAATGGAAAGCGATGTCCAGCAGAAAAGCAAAGCGCAATCACTACCTTTCCACCATGGGGGGGGCAAGACCAAGGTACATATTCCTGCGAAGACACACTTCATCATTTCCAAGAAGAGATTGCATGTTGCGGAAGATTTGGATTGGTAAGCTCGAGAACCTTGGTGTATACTGACTTCTGAGGTATTCAGGAGGGTTCCATCCATGCAGCATGAAGTGACATCACCCATTCGGTTGCTTGATACAAAAGGCCGTATAGCGGAAGAGGGCTGGGCTCGGCATCCCATATGGATGTACGACCGCAAGTCCATCCACGCCTCCGCGCTAAGAATCAAGGAATGGGACTACTATGCGATCATGTCGCACAGACGCCAGTTCGCCGTCACGGCCACGGTCAGCGATTTAGGATACGGAGCTTTGTTCGCGGTCGCGTTCATCGACTTCACAAGGGGAAAATCGGCGCAACAAGACGCAATGAAATTCTTTACCTTCGGAAAAACAGGTCTGAGTCCATCATCCTTCGAGGATAATTCCGTAACCTGGGCGAATAAACAGTTGCGATTGACGTTCGTCAAGAAAGGAAGCAGACGGCACCTGATGTTCGCGGCACCGAAGCTGGTCCTTCCTGATGGCTCGGTAGGTTTGGATGTCGATGTGACGCTCACCCAGCCGGAAGACATGGAGAGCATGAACATCGCCACGTCATGGCAAGAAAACAGAAAGGCCTTCTATCTCAACGAAAAGGTCAACTGCATGCCCGCAGAGGGGCGGGTACGGACAGGTTACGATGAGGTACAGCTCCAGCAGGACGAAGCGTTCGGCGTCCTCGACTGGGGCCGGGGAAGATGGACCTATACGAACCGCTGGTACTGGGGTTCGGCTTCGGGATTGGTGGAGAACGTGCCGTTCGGTTTCAACATCGGTTATGGTTTCAGCGACCGGACGCCAGCCAGCGAGAATGTCCTGTTCTATGACAACAAAGTTCATAAGCTGGAGGAAGTACTGTTCCACATTCCTGAAAATGACTATACGGAGCCATGGAAATTCTCCAGTAGTGACGGGCGTTTCGAGCTTGACTTCCAGCCTGCCGTGGATCGTAGCTCGACGACGAACTTCGGAATTATCAAATCCATCCAGCACCAAGTGTTTGGATGGTTCTCGGGAACAGTAATCCTTGACGACGGTACGGCGCTGACATTGGACAAGTTCCCCGGGTTCGCCGAAGATGTGTTCAACAGATGGTAACGTATCGCCTGTTGATTTGTTATATCCATGATATCTGGAAAAGTATGCTCTGACGTTCCCAGATATCATTTGGAGCGTTTCACACTAGGGAGAATGCTATGGAAAAGGTTCGACGCATCAAGTTGTCGGCGTTGTTTACGTTGGTCTTGCCGACCTTCTTCCTCATGATGTCCTGTACGTCGGTCAAGACCGGCGCCATTACGAATTTCCCGGCCATTTCGCCTACCGTCGCGCCCCTTACCGCGGATTCCTATGAGATCAAAGGAAGGGTGACAGGTACCGCGGAGGTTTCCTTCGCCGATCCGTCCAACGGAGACACGCTTCATTACGGCCTGCTCACCCCGTCCATGGAGCCCGTCTCCGTATCGGACATCAGCTACACCGCTTTTGACATCGCCATAGCGAACGCGGTCTATGAGATGGTACGACAAGGAGAAGAATTGGGAGCCGATTTCCTGCTGTTCCCGACATATACGCTTGAAAACACCGAAAGCAATACATTAAAGGTGCGCGCTACAGCGGTTGCCGCTGCATTGATAGACAGATAGCACAAAATTGCCTGCCTTCCTTGTTGTTCAGAAAGCAAGCAACATCAAATAAACTCACAATCCAGTGTTAAATGGGTATCTCATCGAAAAATGGGATGCCATTTTCCGGTCGTCTATCACAAAACGTCAAGTCGCTCTTTGCACAGACCAGTACAATCAGCGATTACATCCAAACCAAAACCACGGGCCTTCAACGCTTTGGCGGCTTCAAGCTTACCCTCCAGAAGCCCCTCCGAACGACCTTCCGCGTGGCCTTCCGCGTGACCTTCCGCATGGCCTTCCGCCCGCCCCTCCTCTAATGCCATTTTTCTGGCAGTGGAGATTTCCCCGGCAATCTTCCACGCTGCGTTCAACTCCTGCAACATGCCCAACTGCAATGCATCGTTGTCCGTCAGTAATGATTCGACATACCTTCTATGGGCCTTCTCGATGTCCGGATATGTAACGGCAATCGTGTCGGCCTTCACCTGTTCTTCCGCTGTCATCTCTGAGCCCTCCATGGCAATATGATAACACCATGCAAGCCGCTCGTCAAAGTCTTCCACAGCAGTAGTCGCCGCCAGTTTTCTGACCAACGGCATATTCACATGCAAGGTCTTGGGGAGAGCCCCCCTCAAATGATAGCCTGGCTGATCCGTTTCCACTCTCACAATCACATAGGGACTAGGACAATCCTCTAAACCCGGTAGGGCCTGCTCTCCGAACGACAGGCCGATGACTTTCTGCAACTCCACCTCTTTTGTCCCCTTGGGGGTATAATGCGTCACTAGCCGCGATACGTACAGGAACAGACGGTCGTTGAAGACGGAATCATACCCGCGTTGCATTTCAACGTCATAAATCCGTCCAATCTGATCTTTGGCAACGATATCCATGCGGCATACCCTTCCATCGGAAGAATTCTCAGCTCCGTATTCCTGGGGCAGAAACCACATCTGTTCGATGGGAGTATCCAACTCCTTCCCCAAAACCGCATTCAGCATGGAAGCGAGGATACCTTCACTTTCCGCTGCTCCGAACACTATTTTGAAGACCGGGTCAAACGTGAGTGAAAAGCCCTGATTCATCCGCCCCAATATGGAGAGGATTTCCGGGTTCGATTTCAATTGCATCGAGTGCCTCCTGTGCCGCCAAATAGCCCTACGCCACTTGGCGACCTATAATGAACTGTCCCCGGGAATACACCCGCGGATCCGCCTCGTTTTCACAGCGGACACCACTATCAGAGGAAAAAACCTGCCTAGTGATTCAAACTACCGGAGATACACTTTTTTATGATGAGCAGGAATCGCAAGGCTGGACATATTGATCAAGAAGAAAAACAAAGATGCGCCGGACTCACAAAAGAACACTGCGGCAACAATATGGCTGAGACATTCTCATAGAACAAAAGAGTTTTTTCCGTCGGCATTCGGAGCATTAAAATCCGAAAACCTATTTTCTATGGATGAAAGGTCTGCATGTCGAAGTTTATCGCCAGGATCATGGTTATAAAAAAGCTAGGAAATATCAGGACGCATGGATCATGCGCCATTCAAGATTGACGGAACGCCTCGATTCATCATATTGTGGAGCAAATCAAAGTAAGTGGTGGAGTCTGTCATCAAGTTTCGTACAGAAATTTGATTTACTTTTGATTGCTACGGAAATGAAAGTCTGTCTGCGTGACTATCCGATAGGCGCTTTTGTCGAGCAATAAGAAGAGAGACGGAACACTTGATGGTGTTGGTGTCTCTTTTTTATAGGTTTCCCGATCCGTTTCCGTCCATGGCAAGAACATGGAAATTGAAACAGGCGCATACGGGCTGGTATGGACAGCGGTCCTCCGTATAGAAACAGAGCCATCCCTTGGTTTGATAATCTTTTGGAGAAAGAGAGGTTTCTCGTATGGAAGATCGGTTGTCTCTGTTTTATGGCCTGTCGTTTCTGACTGCCATTGTAGCGTTTGCGTTTGCGGCATATCTGTATCTGTGGGTCAAACGGCAACAAATGCAAAACGCGAAGATCGCAGAAGTATCCGCACTCATCAAAGAGGGCGCAAATACTTTCATGCGCAGAGAGTATAAAATATTGGCGATATTCGCAGGTATAGCGGCAACAGTCCTCTTCATACTTCTCCCCTCCCCGATATGGAAAGGTGACGTACTGCGGAATCTAGCGATGGCCCTCTCTTATCTGGCGGGTACCGTCCTGTCGGCCATAGCTGGAAAAATAGGCATCCTCGTTGCAACGCTGTCAAATTCCCGGACCGCGGAAAGCGCGCAGAAGGGCATCAAGCCCGCGTTCCTAGTTGGATTCCGCGGAGGAGCCGTCATGGGACTGTTGGTCGTCGGTTGTTCCCTGTTCGGCGTCGCCGCGGTTCTGATGCTTACCGGGGACACCACGGTTCTGCTGGGGTTCTCCTTTGGAGCAAGTTCACTGGCGCTGTTCGCGAAGGCGGGCGGCGGAATATTCACAAAGACCGCGGATGTATCGGCAGACCTGACAGGAAAGGTCGAACTCGGCATACCGGAAGATGACCCCCGAAATCCGGCGGTAATCGCCGACAACGTGGGCGACAACGTAGGGGACGTCGCGGGCATGGGAGCTGATCTGTTCGATTCCAACGTCGCTGCGATGGCCTCGGCGCTGGTGATCGCGCAATCGCTTTCGGGAGGAAACTTCGCGAACATATCCATGATCTTCTGCTATGCGATTCTCGGGTTGCTTGCGTCAATCGTCGGTATCGCTACCGCACGCATCGGCAAAAACGGCAGCCCCACCCGTGCGCTCAATTCTTCCACATATGTTACGACCGCGGTGTTCCTGGCGCTGACGGCGATTGCGACAGCCTGTTTCAACGGTTTCTCCTGGCGTATCTGGGGAGCGTCCGCGACAGGATTGCTCGTGGGGGTAATCATAGGGATCACGACCGATTACTTCACTGACGATACCAAGCCGATCGTCGCGAAAGTAGCGCAGGCATCAGCTTCAGGGCCGGCGTTCACCGTTCTTTCGGGCGTTTCCTATGGCTTCATCTCCGCGATGCCGGCAATGATCGGAATCGCGGTCTCCGCATTGGTCGCCTATAAATTGTGCGAACCCATGGGAGACGGCTATGCGATCTTCGGCATATCGATGGCGGCGGTCGGAATGCTTTCAATCGTCGGCATGATTATTTCCAACGATGCCTACGGCCCTATCGTAGACAACGCCCGGGGATTGGCGGAGATGGGAAACCTTGGAGAAGAAACGATTCGTATCGCGGACGAACTTGACAGTGCCGGCAACACCGTCAAGGCCGTTACAAAAGGATTTTCCATCGGCGCCGCAGGCCTGACCGTCATTTCCCTACTGGGAGCGTTCATGTCAGAGGCGAACGCCGCATTGGCGGCGGCAGGCAAACCGCTGATCACAGGCTTCGATATCATGGCCCCCACCGTATTTTTCGGCATTCTCATCGGTGCGGCCATCCCCGCCGTATTTTCCGCCATGCTGATTCTCGGCGTGGATAGGAACGCCCAGCGGATGGTGGCGGAAATCCACAGGCAATTCAATACCATCAAGGGACTGAGGGAAGGCAAGGCGGGAGTAAAGCCGGAATACGACCGGTGCATAGACATCGCCACGACGGGAGCGCTGCAAGAGCTGATTCCCGCGGGGCTGATGACGATCATCGCGACCTTGATCGTCGGTTTTATCGGCGGTCCGCTGGCGATTGGAGGTTTTCTATTGGGCAACATAGTCAGCGGCCTGCTGCTCGCGCTTTTCATGTCGAACGCGGGAGGGCTTTGGGACAACTCAAAGAAATATGTGGAATCGGGAAATGTCGGAGGCAAAGGGAGCCAAGCCCATAAGGCGGCAGTCATCGGAGACACCGTGGGCGATCCCTTCAAAGATACTGCGGGTCCGTCGATCAATACCCAGATCACCGTTGTGTCCTTGGTCGCGTCCCTGCTTTCTTCGATATTCGTGTCGTTCTCATTCTTCGGCTGAACCCGGATGCGACCGGACAACGGACGGCCACGACAAACAAGAACGTTGTGAAGCGTGATGTTGAATAGAGATAGCGCAAAACTTCAACACTCTTGAAGGGGGGCATGACAAAAGCAAACACGCCGCGTCATGCTCCTTCCCCTTTCATCCTCAAGACAGAATTCCACAATCGGTACTCGCAGAACGTCTCCATTCCTTGGTCAAATACCGCGGATGGGATTGTTTTTCATTTTTCTTTACACAACAAGCTTTTCTGTACTTGTCATAGAGGCATGAATTCGATAGACTGCAAGCCGTATCCATCGCTGGACACATATCATGGCTTATCCGAGCTACTGTTCTGTAATCCGTATAGCAGGTGTTTCTGGTTTTCCACAACACGGAAGATTGCCCCGTGTACAACCGACATGACACCTTCCGGTTTGCACACCGCGGCTTATCGTATGAAGCCTTGTCAGTCATGTCTAGAAAATCAAGAAAAGATACATTTGTAGGAGTTACATGCCAGATTTATCACATTTTTCGGAATTAGGACTTTCCGAACAGACCATCGCCGCCCTTGAAAAGAAGGGCTTTGAAGAACCGACGCAGATACAGAAAGAATGCATCCCCCTCTTGTTGAAGGAACAGGTTGACGTCGTAGGGCAAGCCCAGACGGGAACTGGAAAGACCGCCGCATTCGGCCTCCCGATCCTTGAAATCGTCGATCCCGACGACAGGGCCGTCCAAGCCCTGATCCTCGCTCCGACCAGAGAGCTTGCCGTCCAGGTGGCGGAAGAAATCGATTCACTGAAGGGCGACCGCCATATTGAAGTCGCGGCGGTCTACGGGGGCGCGTCCATGGAGCTTCAGCTCCGCAAGCTCAAGAGAGGCGTGCAGGTAGTGGTAGGGACGCCGGGACGCGTTCTCGACCACCTTGACCGAGGAACGCTCCGTCTGGAGAACCTCAAGTTCGCCGTACTGGACGAAGCCGACGAAATGCTTGACATGGGATTCATCGAAGATATCGAGGCGATCCTGTCAAAGACTCCGGAAGACAAGCGGATGCTCTGCTTCTCCGCCACCATGCCCGATCCCATCCTCCGCCTGGCGGAGCAGTTCATGCGAAACTACCAGCTGGTTCGGGTCAAGCAGGATACCATGACCAGCGTCCTGACCGACCAGATTTATTTTGAGGTCCGCGAGTCGGACAAACTGGAGGCGCTGTGCCGCATCATCGACATGGAAGAGAGCTTCTATGGGCTGATTTTCTGCCGCACGAAGGTTCAGTGTGATGAAATAGGCCGCCGCCTGATGGAACGCGGCTACAACGCAGAGGCGCTTCATGGCGACCTTTCTCAGAAACAGCGTGAGCTGATCCTCCACAAGATGAAGGAACATCTCATCAGCATCGTGGTGGCTACCGACGTCGCGGCCAGAGGTATCGACATCCAGGACCTCACCCATGTCATCAACTACTCCATCCCCCAGGATCCCGAGGCGTACATCCACCGCGTGGGACGCACAGGCCGGGCGGGAAAGATGGGAACCGCGATTACGTTCATCACTCCCCAGGAGTTCCGCAAGTTTACCTTCATCAAACGAGTGGCCAAAACGGATATCCGCAAGGAGTCAATTCCTGAGGCGAGCGAAATCATCGAAGTCAAACGCGCTAGGATATTCAACAAAGTGAATCTAATTCTCGCTTCTGACGACACCGAGACGTTCTTGCCGATGGCCGGGGAGCTGCTGGAAGGCAGGGAGCCCGCGGAGGTCGTGGCGGCGTTGCTCAACGACGCCTACAAGAATGACCTGGACGTGTCCCAATACCGCCCTATCGGTCCGCAGCGGCGCGACCGGGACAGGGATCGCGACAGGGATAGGAAGGGCGACGATTCCTTTGCGGACAGGAGGGAGTCCCGCAGGGGAGCTTCCGATTTGGACGAACATGGCTTTACCCGTCTGTTCATCGCGAAGGGGCGTAAGGACGGTCTCGACAAACGGATGCTGCTCGACTATATCATCCAGCAGACAGGGGCGGAAGACCATGACCTCCATGGTGTCGAGGTGCTGGACGAGTTCTCTTTCGTCACCGCCCCGTTCCAGGTCGCCGAGATGATCCTCCGCAAATTCACAGAGGAGACCTCTCCCGAAGGAAAACCGATAGTCACCAGGGCCAAGCCGGACAATCCGAATGGCAAGAACCTTTCAGGACGGACTTCGTTCAAGCGCCGGGACAGGGACTATGACAGGGAAGGCGGAAGAGAACGTTATCCACGCGACAGGCAGCCGGATTTCGGTCGGAGCGACGATCGCCCCCGTTATGACGACCGTCCCCGCCGCTCAAGCGGCTATGCCGGACGTTCAAGCCGTAGAGAGGATGATTGGCAGCCGTACGGACGCGATACCAATGACGATTTTGACGGCGGTTCCTATCGTGACAGCTACAAGGAGGACCGTGGTCCATCCGGCGGACGGGGCGCGAAGAAATCCCATGGTTTGTACAATAGGTCCAGCAAGGGACGAGACAACGCCAGCGGCAGCAAAAAACCGTATGGGGCGGGAGCGTTCAAGAAAGGCGGGAAGAAGCGGTAACGTCATTTCCAGCCTGAAGATGGACAGTACAGGATTATTTCACGAAATCAGATGGAGCTTCCGATATGGCAAGCTCCGTCTTTTTATTTATGCTTCCGAAATATTACGCTATGCAGCACTTTGCAATTTCGGTACAGGTGGAACAGCCATCGATGCACCCTATAGGACAGAGGAAGATGGGGGCTGCGTTCGCATGCTTGTTCCAAGTAGGATGATGAATTCTCCGGATATGGCCAAGGCAGCATGGAATAAATATCCGGACTCGCTTCAGATTCAAACACTTCCAGCTCACAAAGGCCCGGCGAAGAGCCATAGGAATCGGTTACAGCCAGCGTCATCGACGTAATATCCACCGCAAGGGGAAAAACGACAGATTTTCTCGCCTCCGCAGCACCAATATCAACCGACAGAGATTTTTGCAATATATTTTTGCTATACAGAGATACCAGGACACGGCGAAAATGACTTTGGGAATCAGCGTTGAAGTACAGTACGCATGTTGATATGGAAACGGGTCGCCTGAATAAAACGGTAATAGCCTTCCGACCGTCAGAAGCGTCAGGAATCCAGAGGTGGTTATCGAAAGCATGTTCGGTTGGGACACGCCATCGTGATACATCGGATGCATCTATAAACTTGAAGTCACATATCTTCCGGGCATCCCCGGAAGTAGCGGTAATATCCGCATTGAACAACAGGTTGTCCGTCCTCCGTAGCCAATAGACGCAATCCGTATTGCAGATTCTCGGAATGTACCAACGAAAAATCTGGGAAGCATGGCAAGCGCCCAAAGCGAACATCCTGTTCCGCCGTATGTCAGCCGTGAGAAAATCATCAGGAACGGAAAAACGCAACCGGTCAGACCAAGCGTAATAAGGAACGTCCAATTCATAATCGAGGAGATTGCACCTGCCCTTTTGGGGCGGAAGGGTTTCTCGCCAAGCCCAGTAGTCATCAAGCCCTTCCCAACGCCCGGCGTATACAAAGGTCTTCAGGACTATCGGAATCCATGTATTGTCGGTACGATGGAGCTTCTCCCCTATCACCTCTTCGAGTATCAAAGAGGTTGCACGATGATCTGGATGATGATCATAGTCAACGCAAAAGATGATGTCCGGGCGCAGTTCGTCAAGTATTTCCGCTACGTCGCCCTTCCAATTCTCGCGTGTATAGGCATGGTGCACGCCATGCTTTACATAACAGTATTCGGGATGACCGGCAAGACCATAGGTCTCGCTCCTGCCAACGGCGGATACACAAGTTCCTTTGCGGTTCTCATAGATATGAGAGCCTTTCCAGCCGTCGCCGTATCCGAGGAAATGGACATTGCATTCAGGGATGCCCAGCATCTGGCAACAAGCTACCGATTCTGTCAATCTTCTGGGGAAATCCAAGGCAAGATTGTCGCCGTTGGTCATATACAGGACATGTATGGAATCCCCACGTTCCAGCATCCGGGAAACGAGTGGACCAGCCACCAAGAGTTCATCATCGGGATGGGGAGCCACGATCAATGCAAGCATCGCCTATTTCCTTATCGTTACTTTGTACAGTTCCCGTTTCGTCGCGCCAAGCTGCTTCTTGTAGTTCTCAGCCCCCCTGGTAAAATCAAAATGCTCATAGGCGCTGTCCGCATACACTCCTTCCACCCATTCACGAATCAATTCCGTGAACATGACTACGGCGGGAGAATAGTCCGCATATACAGGATTAAACGTAGTCTGAAGAAGATACAGCGTCCTGGCGCCGTCCGATGGAAGCGCATACCCGAAAGCGGCCAGCTCCCCATTCATGTGCAACGTCAGCAAAAACCCCTTTTCATTCAAGTGTTTGGCATCGGTTACAATCTGGTAATCGGGAAAACGGGAAATGAACAGATAATGAAACACGTTGAGGAAGAATATGTTGAACTTACCGTTCTTTACGATCTTCCTTGCGCGATACAGGTTGTCGGTAGCATCCGCCAAGGCATCGGATTCCCTGTGGACGGCGACTTCGCAGGACAAGCCGTTCTTTTGTATCTTGTTCATCCGCCATTTGTAATTCTTGCAAAAGTGCTTTCCCTGTGACTGGAGATAGGCGTCAAAAGATTCGGGGCGGTCCAGAACGTAACAGCCGAATTCATCCCCATAGCCATTTCCGACCATAATTCTTTTTTCTATGTGCAGAGCTGGTTCCTCCGCAGAAATCAATCGAGAATCCACCGGCAGGAATTCTGCCAGCAATTTCTTTTTATGGAGGGATTTCAAGACCGACGAGAGGAACCAGGACAAATCCTCAACAGAACAATCTGTACCGCCGACAATATCCACGTAATCCGACCACTGGTGTCCATAGACATGGGCATTTCCCCAGAAACGGCAGTAGGAGACGGGAAGGATGCATTCGATTTTTTCGTTTACCGACAAGACATAGAAACGGACGGAATGCGTCAACCGGTACACGAGCCGCGATCGCTTCCAGTCCTTGACCATCAAGGCGTACCACGAGTACTGCTGAAAAGCGGACTGAAACAGAACAAGACGGTTCCACTCTGGCTCTAATTCCTTCAATCTGTCAACTGTGACATAATACATAGTTCTCATACGATGTCCATCCGTCTTTTATGCAGCATATTGTATACAGTTTTTGGAGCAAAGACTACAGTCAGAATGCAATAGACAAACAAGCACAACACTATCTTCACGACCAAAGAAAAAAGCCCCTCTCCATCCACCGAAGAACAAACGAGACTTCCCAAAACAGTCGCTATCAGAAAGACCGCAAAAGACCTGATATAATTGAAAACATACCTAGCCAAGCTTCTTCGGAAACCATATCTGAATACCACTACAGGTTCAACCCAAGCACAAACCAACAAAGTACTCAAAATTGTACCGATAATGATTCCATCAAGGCCAAACCAATAACTCAAGACAATAGATCCCACTATGTTAATGACGATCTCGACAATCGATTTATATCGGTCATACCAAAATAAGCCATAGGCATCTTCAAAAGTCGTGACAATCTTTCTCATATAGGTAAAATAATTGCTGCAAGCTAGCAGAATTACTGTCAACTGTGGGAATTGTTTGGCAGAAGGAAACAGAACAGACATCAAGGGATTGAGACAGACAGCCAATACGGTACATAACGCACCAATCAGCAAAGAATAATAGGTATTGATCCGCATGAACCAGTCATAGCTGATTTCAGGCTTCTCAAGTGCGCAGATATTTCCAATGCTCGCATTCATGGAAGAATAAATAATGGCTACCCCGGAAGAAATTCCTACCAGCAACAACTGATAGTTGGAATACATGCCGAGTATCCCCATACCAAGCAATGTCGATATCATGATACTATCGCTACTGCCTATGACAGTTCCGCCGATTTTATGGATTACAAGAGCCTTGATGTTTTTTCCTATCAGTTGTTTTGTCCCAGAATCAAGCCTGTCGGCGGTCCTGTCAATCCTTCGGATAAAAGGATAGATTCTGTGGGTGACGACCTGAATGATCACATAACGCAGAATATTGCCGCAAGCAAAGACTATTGTATAGATAAGAAAATTCTGAGTTTTGATGAGAACATACATCTGGATCAGACTTTGTAGGATTTGAATTGTATTGATGACAATTGTATTGATGTATTGTTTCTGGTCAGCTTCCACAAGTACCGCAGAATAGGAGAAAAAATAACCAATGGCGACACCCAAAAGATAGATGAGATAGTACAACCGTACATCCCCCATGGGGATTGTCGTTTTTGACACCAACGGCAAAAAAGGAATCAATGCAAAGCCCAGAACCAAGATTAGCAAGCCTATCCATCGATAGGCCGTCGCCATAAAACGCAACAACGCTCGTATTTTCCCCTCTTCTCTACCAGCCAACGGAGAATACAAGCAAAACGCCATGGCGGAACCCAAACCCAGCTCTGATATGGAAAGCACCGCAAGAAGACTTGAGAACAAGATACTCAGACCAAGATACTCTTCGGAAAGATTGTTGATGAATACCGACCGCTCAACTATACCAAGAACCGCGACTGCAATCTGACACACAGTGGCGGTTATCATATTTTTAGAAGAATTCAAAATTCTTGCGTAGTCCTCTTTCTTCATCTATCTCCCAAAACCTGTATCTGATATATATGAAGTATGTACTCCAAACGTGAAAGTCATTATAGTAGAAATGCTGGATATGTGCCATATACAGGACTATGAGGAAGTCAATTTGAAACAAAAAAGCATCTGCATTCTATTGCCGGGAGAAAACATCTCTCCTGTAGGCGGATATAAAGTTACGTATCAATATGCGAACGCTTTATCTCAAAATGGCTATATTGTTACTATCGTGCATTCGGTTTTGCCGTCAAAAGGGTTATCTACCACTATACCACGCCCACTGCGCATGGGGCTGTGGATAGTCGGACAGTTGCAACGGATGGGATGTCTTCACCAAAAATGGTTTCCATTGAACCAACAGATCAAATCGTTAAATCTGACGCATATTACAAAAGAAAATCTTCCAAAGGCTGATATATATATCGCCACGGCCGTCATGACGGCTTATTCAATACAGCGATTCGCCGCCACTTCCGCGGTGAAGTATTATTTCATTCAAGGCTACGAATGTTGGGACGTTGCGGAAGATTTCCTGTTGTCCACATATCATTACCCAATGCACAAGATTGCCATTTCTCCATGGCTCATGGAAAAAATAGCTGCAGAGGGGGAACAAGCGACATATATTCCCAATGGAATCGATACCGAAGAATTCGGTCTGGATATTCTGCCCAACCAACGAGAACCAAAGTCGATTCTTTTTATGAGTTCATCATTGCGGATAAAAGGAACTTCCGATGCCATAGCAGCATTGGAAGTCGTACATGCAAAGTATCCAGACATTCATGTCTGCAGTTTCGGAACTTGCATGCGTCCATCAAAACTTCCCAAATGGATTTCCTACTATAGGTCCCCGACAAAGAAACAACTGAGGCTTCTGTACAACAAGGCCGCGATTTTTCTAGGAACTAGTTGGACGGAAGGATTCGGATTGACTATCGCAGAAGCCATGGCCTGTGGTTGTGCGGTCATCTGCACAAGAAATGGAGGATACCAAGCCATCTCGCACGAAGACAACTCTTGTATCGTACCAATCCAACGTCCAGACTTATTGGCGGAACAGGTGATTCGATTGCTGGAGTTTCCCATGTTCCGGATACAGCTTGCGGAAGCCGGCATCAGAACGATACTTCAGGACTTTTCACTGGAAAAAGCGCAGACGACGTTCGTCGAGTACATAGGCAGGACAGCCAGATAGGGTTTTACTTTTCAAAAGACGAAGCATCAGGCAATATTTCCTCAAATACATTTTTCAAGGTTGATTTTAACTGCTCGAAATGGCGATAGCGTCTTGTATCATTGGCGCAGACAAGAGGATATTCCTGCCGTCGTATAGCTTTGATCAAGGAGGAGTTCTTACCATCCTTCATATCATAGTACTTGCCCATCAGTTTTTCCGCTGGATAAAAATTCCCTGAAGCAAAACTCCAATACCGTAACAACCAGCTATTGACGTCATACGGCGAGCGAAACTTCCTTCGTATCGTCGCCTCTAGCGTATCACCACAATTCTCCCACACCGTTTCATATAGTTGCTTTGTCAAGGCAAGCGCGAGATGGTCAATGGTAAAACCAGCGAATGCATCGCTACGCCGCCAGCAATGGTTCGCCAGCCATCCTTTACCTGGATGCATCCCCCACTTTTCCCTATTTTGTTCAATACATTGTCTTTTCTGTGGAAAGCACCGATTGAGCTCATACAAATTATTGGCATCGATTTGTTCCATGATACCTTTATGGAAATGCAACAACCGTTCCTCACAAGCCATGTCAACTCGCTTGCCATCTTGGAAGAAAAACGATGGCTCAATCGGTCTGAGCAAGAAAATGTCATCGTTGAAATATACAAACTGCTCTGCCAGACCAGGAATCTTGTGCAGTTGAAGCTCAATAGGATGAGAGCTGAACGTCGGAAGGGACTCTGGTGACATAAATTCGGAGTGGGCGACGCAATGAAGCCTCGGACAAGAACAATTCAACCATGGGGGCAGCTGTCCATTGGTCACGAAATGAACCGTTCGCACCCAAGGCGCGAACTTTTCAATCCCGCGAAACAGAAAAGGCAGAAGCTCCCAATCCAAATAGCGAGTAGGACTGATATCGACAGGTTCTCCACCGATAGCGACTTTGTATCGGTTGAATTCCCGCTGCCAATCAGGATCGTTGCCATCTACCCAAGGAATGACGAAATCAATTTCCCGCGGCATTTTCAGAGGTTCCATCAAAATCCCGTAACGAATCGAATAGACCGATACAAATGAAAAACAGAAAACTACTTGGGAAATACGAGTATAGAATCGTAGTTTCCAATAGATTCGTAAGAAGGCATCCCATAAAAAGCAATCCGATCATCACCGCAAGGTCTCGAATTTTTCCTTTCATCAACATTCCTTTGACACACAAATAAAAAACCATGCAAATAATTATGATAAATACAGATAGAGCGATAATACCATGATGTACCAGCGTATCGACGAATACATTGTGCAAACTACTGATATCCGCGCCCCGCAATGCGACAAGCCCTTCGTGGACAGCCTGCTCGGAGATACCGAACAACACATTCCCTTGCACTATTTCCATCCCCACTTGCCAAAGAAGCATTCTTCCAGTACTGAGCTTGTCCAATATCCAAAAAAGGGAGTAATTATCGGATATGCTACTGACAGTAGATCCGCGAGAAAAGAAAACCCGTACAACGAGAAATATCAGACAGACAACCACTGCAAGTAATACAAATATCTTTACAAATCGGCCAAGCCTGATTTTTGTCAAAAAACAATACAAGGCAAACCCCGCAAAAAATACAATCAATGCCAATAAACTTGATCGAGAGTTAGTCAGCAACAAGGCACAACCATTCAGAAGAAAAGAAAAACATATCAACCATTTTTTCCATTGTACGTTGTTGAAACTCGTCAGAGCTATTATTCCAAGCATTATGGCGAGCATGCTCATGCCCCCCAACGAATTCGGACTTATCGTTATTCCAAATAGACGATTGTCAATCACCATCCCCGGCCAATGACTTACATATCCACCAATCAAAGACAAAAGGCTGATGCAACTGATACACAACAGACTCCAGTCACTAAGTCTCTGAAAATTCAGAAGTCGTTTCTCCGCCGAACGCGGTTGAAAGGCTATTGATAGAAAAAAAAGAACAGAACTACTGAGCGTCATGGCGCTCCACATGCCAAAATCACGATGTAACAATGTAGTAAAAAGAATAATGCCCAGCAGAACCCATTGCAGGGTGTTCAGCAATGAATTCCTATAATTTTTCCAAGGTTTTCCAAAAAGCCAGATGACAAGAGAAATCGGAATCAGCACATATGCCGCATATATAAAAGTCCTCTCGTACCCTTGCAGGAAAGAAAGAAAACAATTCGTCATCAAGACAAGTTGAAAAAGTGAATCATGACAGTTTTCGAGCCAAGCATTTTTTTTGAGCAACATCTTGTTACCAACCTGTATATTTTTATCAAACCAGCTATATATAGTGAAAATAATAGCTTGTATCGACCAATAATTCAATCTATAGTACCTCTATGAAACAGATTGGAACTATATTGCAACGTTTTTTTTCAGCGATCTCCCGTCACAGGATTCTTACTCTCACCATTATACTTCTCATCACCCTCTACTTTGGATACCAGATGAGAAACTTATCGATTTCAGCCGATTACAGCGCACTGTTGGCTGTGGCACCTCCTACGGAATTTGTACAGACACCATCCAACGGGGAGACGAAAAGTTCCATTATGAAGCCTGCGGACGATACATCACGGCAACCTGTGGATACTCAGCAGCCGGCACCCTTGCAGATACAGACCGAGTCAACCGTGGCCAGTATTTCCCTCACAGCCGCAAGCGAGCCCCCAACCAATGACACCAAAATCGTCAGCCCACCGCAGGAATCGTCCACTTTGGATGCTCCGGAAATCCATGCGGAATTCGGAGATGGCATGGCGATTCTGGTACATTCAGAAAATTTGTTCGACCCAGATTTGTTGACAACAATTTACAATACGAAACAGTTGCTGCAATCCCAACCTGACATCGGGCCATGTCTTTCTCCCTTCGATTTTGTCACCGTTGAGAAGAAAGGGACACGATTGGCGATTATTCCAATGAGCCCCCACTCCAGCGACCTCCCTTGGACTGAACAGGAAGTTCAAGTTCTCAAAACTCGAATGTTGAACGATGACATCGCGAGAAACTATCTTTATTCAGAAGATGGAAAGACCGTACTGATCTATTATCAAATGCAGGGCGGACTGTCATCTGGACGTTTGGATGAATTAGTATCATATCTCGACCCCATCAAGGAACGAGCGGACGTGCATGTCATTGGCGGAGGGTTCATCAATGACCGCGTCATGCATTACCTCAACAAGGATCTCTTCACCCTCCTGATTCTCTGCTTTGTCATTATATTGATAACCTGCTATTTTTCCTTTAGATCAATCCGGGCAGTGTTCATGCCGTTTTCCGTAGCGATACTTGGTATTATCTGGGTGTTGGGAACGATGGTCAAACTACATTACTCCTTATCCCTCATTACTATTTTAACCCCCTGTCTGGTCCTCGTCCTAGGGAGCTCCTACAGCATACATATGATCAGCGAATACTATGCGGCGCATACCAAGGGGCAGTCTGATAAAACCCATATCTACCAAGCGGAGGCTAAAATTGCGAAAACAATCATATTCGCCTGTCTTACCACTATCGTTGGTTTTCTCAGCATGTTGTTGTCCGATTCGCCGGCTTTCAGAGAATTCGGACTCACAGTCTCCATAGGCATCCTGTATTGCGTCATACTGTCGTTAACGTATTTACCGGCCGTACTGAGTTTCACACCTGCGCCAAAACAACGACAGATGACAATCTACAAACAGGGACTTCTCACAAAATCCGTACGTATGTTGAGCGGGATGATTCCGAAATACTGGTATGTATTCCTTCTGATTGTGCTGTTGATTTTTGGTGGATTTCTCTTTGTAAAGGACAGGATCGATTTTAATTCCAATTATATGTCGTATTTTCCACAGGAAGATACACTGGTACAGGATTCTGTTTTCTTCGCCAGAACGCTGGGCGGGACGGATCCTTATTATTTTACGATCAATGCGCCGAACAATGAAAAGAACTTTTTCCTGCAACCTGAGAACTTGCAGAAAGTATATATTTTTGAAGAAACGGTCCTACAGGATTGCAAGGATATCGTTCAGATACTCTCGTTGTCCCAGTATGTCAGTTTTCTCAATAAAGTATACAATGGAGAAAATGGAATTCCGGATAGCCCTGCGTTGATCAATTTACTTTCGCGAACGCTCCGCTTGGTCAATGCCCAACTTGGTGCTAACGTCTTGGAAATCCTGATGAATGACGATGCCTCGCAAATTACCTTGTCCATGAGGAACTTTGATTCAGCGGAGCAGGATTTGCAGACCAATGCAAGCGCAAAGCGTATTGAGGAAACACTTGACGCCTACAGGTATCTCCTGCCAGAAGGTACAAGTTCGCGAATTTGGTGTTTCGCCTCTGACAATCTGCATGGCAGTGAGTTGCTCATGCATGACCAGAATGTTTCGACTTGGTTGTCGTTCATATTTGTATTTGTTCTGGTCGTCATCGCATTCCGTTCCTTCAAACTGGGAATATGCTCGTTGATCCCCATTCTTGTCGGTGTAATGGGAAATTATATCTTCATGTGGGTATTCAATATTTCCTTTGATATCGTGACCATAGGATTTTCCAGTATCACCATCGGGGTAGGAATCGATGACGCAATACATTTCATATTGAGATACCGGAACAATGAGAAGTTCAACAAAGACATGAAAATTGAACAGCTTCTTTCAAAAACCATAGAAGAAACGGGAAGACCAATCATCTTAACCACTATATCCATAGTTTCTGGAATGCTTATGCTTCTGTTTGCAAGTTATACGCCAATTCAATATTTCGGACTTCTCATGTCGTTCGCGTTGATCGTTACCACGTTATCGACATTGTTTGTCCTGCCTTCGGCATTGATCCTGTTAGACAAAGCTAAACGACTGCTGTACAATCATAGGAAGCAATCTACAAGATGACCATATCTCCTGTCCTTCTCACTCAGACATGGTTCGCCAATCCCATCCAACGGCCACCGAACTCCGACCGCGGGGTCGTTCCATGGGATTCCACCTTCTTCCTCGGGATGGTATAGCTCATCGCACTTGTAGACGAACTCGGCCTCTTCGCTCAACACAAGGAATCCATGGGCGAAGCCCTTGGGGATGAAAAACTGCTTCCGGTTCTTGTCGCTGAGCGTCACGCCTATATACCGGCCCCATGTCGGGCTTCCCCTGCGGAGATCAACCGCCACATCGTACACCTCACCCTTGATGACCCGTACCAGCTTAGCTTGCTGGTGAACCTTTTGAAAATGCAAGCCCCGCAGCACTCCCTTGCGGCTCTTGCTCTGGTTGTCCTGCACGAACTCGCATGAGATTCCCGCTGCTTCAAA